>JAHYYP010000001.1 GCA_019424905.1 Collinsella sp.
GCCGCGCGGCAAGGAGATATATTGCCAGACCGGAGGGCCCCCGTGGGCGGGAATCGCGCACTCCATATTTTGTTCACAAATGAATAGATCCCTCAGTCGCGTCACTGAGGTTAAAACTGAAGCATTGGCTTCTGATATTGGCGATGACCAGCTGTTTTATGAGTATTGAGACATCGGTCATCTCTGGAGCGCTACTTTACTCCAAAGGCATCAGCTATTTGTTACCCATCGGTAAAAGGCGGGTTTTGTTCGCCAAGCGTTCTTATATATAGATAGATACGGGTTCGAACCCGTGCACCGGCAACAAAAAAGACGGCCAACCGAAGTTGACCGTCTCAACAATCTTTGGGTGGGCCGTCAGGGGTTCAGCCTGCTTCGCAGGCGGCCGCTGCGGCGCTTTCGCGCCTTGCGCGCTGCGCTGGCAAACGCTCACGCGTTTACTCAGCTCCGCGCCCCGACGGGTTCGAACCCATGCCTTGGCAACAAAAAAGCGACCAACCGGAGTCGATCGCTTTCTATTCTATGGTGGGCCGTCAGGGGTTCGAACCCTGGACCTTGGGATTAAAAGTCCCCTGCTCTGCCAGCTGAGCTAACGGCCCGCGGGTGGCATTGTACCACGGTCTGGGACTATTCCCAACTCCATTGGCCGTTCTGGAAAATCACAACTTCGCGTCCATCGGGCGTAATGCCCACAATATCGATGTCGTCCGTACCGATCATAAAGTCGACGTGCGTGCTCGAAACGTTGACGCCATGCTCAATGAGCTCCTCTTTGGACATATCATATCCACCCTCAATGCACTCGGGGAAGCCGACTCCCAGTGCAAGATGGCAGCTGGCATTCTCGTCATAGAGCGTGTCATAGAACAGGATGCCGCTTTCGCGAATCGGCGTGTTCTTGGAAATGAGCGCAACCTCTCCCAGATGAGCAGCGCCCTCGTCAGTATCGATGATACTTGCGAGTGTCGCCTTTCCCACACGGGCGTCGTAATCCACCACACGACCGTTCTCGAACTTGATCCAAAAATCGTCGACCTTGTTACCGTGATGGATAAGCGGCATTGCGGAATAGACGATTCCGTCAGCACGCATACGATCGGGCGAGGTGAAGACCTCCTCGGTAGGGATGTTGGGGAAGAAGGGGTGACCGTCGGGGGTCTCGCCCTTACCGCCGGCCCACTCATGCCCCTTCGTCATACCAATTACCAGGTCGGTTCCATTCGAAGCGGTATAGCGCAGGCAGTCGAAACGATTTTCGTTCAGAAAGCGCAGGTTCTTTTCAAACGCCGCATCGTGAAGCTCCCAGTCACTCTCCGGATCTTGGCCGTCAGCACGGGCGGTATGCAGGATCGCAATCCATAGTTTATAGATTGCAACCTCATCGGCGTCTCCCGGGAACACCTCGCGCGCCCAAGCCACGACCGGCGCTCCGGCAATGCACCACGGGTTGATGTTGTAATCCAGTCCGCGGCGGAAAATCTTGCACTGCGTGTTCCTCGCCTTGGAAGCGGCAGCGGGCTTGGCAGGATCGATGCCCTTGAGAGCGGCGGGGTCAGCACCCTCGATAAAGATAAAGCAGGCACCGTCCTGGGCCAGAGAATCCAGCTGTATGCGCTTCCACTCGGGCGTCTGCCCAAAATAGCTTTTCTCGACATGCTCGTACGCAAGCCTCGTCACGGCGTCGTCGGCCCAGATGACCGTCACGTGGCCGGCACCGGCGTCATAAGCCTCCGCAACCACCACGCGCGCAAATGATGCGCACTCGACGGGAGACTGAACGACGACCTCCTGGCCGGGCTTAACGTTTACACCCTTGCGGATAACGAGACGCGCATAATTTTTAATCTTGGGCTCAAGGGTCTTCATGCCCTCAAGAGCTTCCTCGACCGTTAGGGCAGCTCGAATCATGTGCCACTCCATCTATCTATAGAACAGTAAAAAGGCGCGCCGCAAAAACGACGCGCCTTATATCTTAGCGATATGTATGGATACAAACGCTACTTCTTCTTGGAGTCCTTCTTGTCCTCCTCGGCAGCCGAGCGCTCGATAAGAGCGTTGAGCTTGTTCTCGGACATGCCCTCGGCCTGCGCGCGGTACATGTTGCGCAAGGGACGAATACGAACGAAGTCGTAGATAAAGTCACCCAGGATGATGACATAGGACAAAACGATGCCGACCATCTGAACAGGACTGGACACCGTGCCGCCGGGAGCGAAGTAGAGCGAAGCCCAAATTGCCACGACGAGTACCATGCCGATGGCGAGCACGGCCCACCAGATACGACGGCGCTTGGTGTAGTCCTCATCCTGCTTGAGAAGAATATTCGACACCGTATAGATACGATCCTCGCGAGCACGCTGCTTGGCCTTGCGGGCGCGCTTCTCCTCCTTGGAAAGGCCTTCCAGGTTTTCACCCTTCTCGAGCTCTTTGCGGCGAGCTTTAGACGAAGCCGGCACGACGCGAACGGAGCTCGCTGCTTGGCGGGCGGGTTTAGCAGATGCGGCGGACTTGCGCGCAACCCCGGTAACTTCGTGGGATTGCGTGCGCTTGTTCGTGGCGCTACGGGTACTCACTTATGCGTTCTCCTTCATGCTTGTGAACTGGGAGCCCGTGATGATCTGGAAGGCCTCGCGATAGCGCTCGGACGTGCCATCGATGACCTCGGCGGGCAGGTGCGGGGTCTCCCCCGTCATATCCCAGTTGGCCTTGAGCCAATTGCGGACGAATTGCTTGTCGTAGCTAGGCTGGATCTTGCCCTCCTCGTAGCTGGCGGCGGGCCAGAAACGGCTGGAGTCGGGCGTGAGGCACTCGTCGATCAGCGTGACCTTGCCATCGATAACACCAAACTCAAACTTGGTGTCGGCAATGATGATGCCACGGGTCGCTGCATACTCGGCAGCAGCCTTGTAGATCTTGAGAGACAGATCGCGAATCTGCGTGGCGATGTCCTCGCCAACGATCTCGCAGCAACGCTCAAACGAGATATTCTCGTCGTGATCACCGATCTCGGCCTTCGTGGACGGCGTGAACAGCGGCTCGGGAAGCTTGGAGGCCTCGGTCAGACCCTCGGGCAGCTGGATGCCGCAGACGGTGCCGTTCTCATCGTAGGTCTTCTTGCCCGAACCGGTCAGATAGCCGCGGACGATGCATTCGATGGGAATCGTCTGGGCCTTCTTAACCAGCATGGCGCGGCCTGCGAGATAGTCACGATACTCGGCAAACTCCTCGGGGAAATCCGCCGGATCGATGGAGACGAGGTGGTTGGGGACGATATCGGCAAACTTATCGAACCAGAATGCCGAGATGCGGTTGAGCACCTCTCCCTTAAACGGAATCTCGTCGGGGAGAATAAAGTCGAACGCAGAAATGCGATCGGTGGCGACCATCAAAAGGTTTTCGCCGGCATCGTAGATATCACGAACCTTGCCACGGGAATCCGGACGACGCTCCATCGTTGTCACGTGAGTCACTCCTTACCTAAATACGACAGAAATGCGGGTTCTTTCCCGCATGTTTTCGCAAACTCGGAGCGGCAGGAACGCGGCCCCTCCTTCACCGAATAGCGAAAAGCTAGTGCTCCATTGTAGTAGATGCCGCGTCCGCCGTGTGCTCGCGAGGCAGATGAATCGTAAAAGTCGTACCCTTTCCAAGCTCCGACTCCACGGATATGTAGCCATGGTGACGCTCGACGATTTGCTTGGTCACGGCGAGGCCAACGCCCAGGCCGCCGGCTTCGCGGGCGCGGCTGGCATCTGCGCGCCAGAATCGCCCGAAGATGCGCGACAGGTCGTCCTTGGCAATACCGATACCGGTATCCGAAACGGCAATACTGACATGCTTGCGGTCACTGAGCACCGACACCACGACCCAACCGCCCTCGGGGGTGTAGCGCATGGCGTTGCTCATGAGGTTGATGACGCACTGCGTGATCATGTCGGGATCGGCCTCGACGACATCGTCGTGACCTTGGGTCTCGTCAGCAAAGCGCAAGCGCAGATCGCGGTCAACAAATAGGCGCTCCTGAGCGTTGACGATAGACCGCACAAAGGGAACCATGTCCACCGGTTCGAGATTGAGCGGCGCCGTGCTGTTTTCCATACGCGATAGGTCGAGCATCTGCTGCACCAAACGAGCCAGGCGGCGCGTCTCGGAAGCGACCGTCTCCAGATGCTCATCGTCGGTGGGATATACGCCGTCCTGCATGGCCTCGACCGTTGCAAGCATGGCCATGAGCGGCGTGCGAAGCTCGTGTGCGACATCCGAGGTCAGGCGCTTTTCGTGCTTCATATCTTTCTCGAGCGAGGTGGCCATCTCGTCAAAGGTCTCACCCAACTGATCGATTTCATCGTCGCCGCGCAAACCGGTACGAGCGGACAAATCGCCGTCGCGAATTTGCTTGGCTGTGCTGGTTATACGATGAATCGGTCTGGTAAGCATGCGCGACACGAACGATCCGATAACAACTGAGATGCAGACCGCAACAACCGCGGCAAGGGCCATGGCGTTAAAAGTCTTTTCCCTAAACGCAGAATCCGCCTTGGTGAGCAGGGCATCGGAGCCGATAGCCCATAGCTTCACCTGTCCGACATGCTCGCCAGAAGACGTTATGATTTCGACGTTGGCAACGCTATCGGAGTCGGTGGGCGCCGACGAGACCGGGCTATGCGAGGCCTTTTTACCGCTCGAGCTGCTCGACGCCGATTCGCTCTCGCGCACATCGGCGGTCGCACTTGCCGAAGGCCATGAGTCGTCATAGACGACAACGCCCTTTTTGTTGACAACCTGCATACTCAGGTCGTCGGACACCAAGCTCGATGTCGCGACCGTGCGTAGCTCGCCCGCAGTCCAGTTGCCGTTTTCCTCGTACGACGTCGCAAGCTTTTCGGCGGCAGAATTGGCAATCTCGACGATATTGGAGCGCGTGTAATCCGAAAAGACGGTACCCCACACAACGGAGACAACGCC
Organism: Collinsella sp.; assembly: GCA_019424905.1. Lineage (GTDB taxonomy): Bacteria > Actinomycetota > Coriobacteriia > Coriobacteriales > Coriobacteriaceae > Collinsella. The sequence continues at coordinate 4,966 of JAHYYP010000001.1, forward strand.
CACCAGCACCAATACCGTCATGAGCGACGTCAGGGCAAAAGCCAAGGCCATGCGCGAGGGATAGCTCATCGCTGGCCGTGAATCGGAACGAGGCGTGTTCCAACTTGCCTTGGAACCCGCCTCGTTCTCCTGCTTATGCTTTTGCCCAATTTCAAAGCGCGCAGGTGTCATATGTGATTTCCCTATTTCTCGTCCGACTTATCGGTCTTGGCCGGAGCCTCGAAGCGATAACCGACGCCGTGAACGGTGTAGAGCCACTTAGGCTTCTTGGGGTCGTCGCCCAGCTTGGCGCGAAGGTTCTTGACGTGACTGTCGATGGTGCGCTCGTAGCCCTCAAAGTCATAGCCGAGCACCTTCTCGACCAGCTCCATACGGTTATAGACGCGACCGGGATGGCGAGCAAGCGTGGTGAGCAGCTTAAACTCGGAAGCAGTCAGGTCTACTTCCTTGTCCTCGACCAAGATCTTGTGGCCCGAGATATCGATGACCAGATCGCCAAAGTCGAGCACCTCAACGGCGGGCTCGTCTGCCTGGTGAGCACGACGGAACAGGGCGCGGACGCGGGCGACGAGCTCACGCGGCGAGAACGGCTTAATCAGGTAGTCGTCGGCACCAAGCTCAAGGCCGATGATGCGATCCTCGATCTCGCCCTTGGCCGTCAGCATAATGATGGGGACATCCGAGGTGTCGCGAATGGTGCGGCAAACGCGCTCGCCGGGAATCTTGGGGAGCATAAGGTCGAGCACAACCAGGTCGAACTGGTGCTTCTCGAACTCCTCGATCGCAGACTGGCCGTCCCCGACGCCAACAACCCAGTAGCCCTCGCGCTCGAGATAGGCAGCGACAGCGTCACGGATTGCCTTCTCGTCCTCGACCAGCAGAATCTTTTTTGCATCTGAAGCCATAACACGGCCCCCCTGTCTCAATTAGCTAAGAACAAGCCCATTTTAACGCACCTATGCCCGCCGAGCACCGCTACAGTGCGGCGGCTCGGCGGGCGGCACTCACAATTACAACGCGTTTATTCCCCTGTTGGCGCCTTTTTAACCCCTCTAAGCTTAAAGAGAGAACAGGCGTGCAGTGACCGTCTCTGGTATACCCTGGCTGTTGCGCACCGTGGCGTACGTAAGGAATGAGTCCGATTTTCCCGCCGTAGCTGGATAATCGCCATACTCCAAAGCGCGGTCGGGCGACAGCAGTGAGCCATAGGTCTTGGCAGAGGTGTCGATCAGGAAATGCGACGCCTGTACCTTAACAAGGTATTTATTCTTCTTGCCAGCCGCACATGCGAGCGGCTCGCGTGACAGAAAGAGGTACGGCCCTCCCTCATTACCGATATACGTGCCCATATTGCCCAGGCTGCCCACGCCACTATAGGCCGCCTCGATAGAAAACACGAAGGTATCGCCCATATACACGGCCTCGAAAGGCGAGACTGACGAGGGAAGGACTAGCTGGGCACGCTTGGTGTTGTTGCCGTCGGTCAGATCGATTGCCGTTATGCCGTAGTAGACGCCCTCGTCGTTGCGGACACGCGGCGAGATGGTCAAAATGCCGTCGCTCGCGCGCGGGGCCGATGCAAAGCGGCCCGTCGATTTCCAAATTGTCTCGGCCTTGGATTCATCAAGCGAGCGACGATAGCAAAACGAATCACTACTCGTTTTATTGCCGCCTGCCGAAGGCATTTTATACCAGATGACTGATGACCCGAACGCCGTAAACAGGGGCGGATCATAGTCCTTGCCACCTCGATCGAGCTCAACCGCATCGCCAGAGAGCGAAGCGCCCGACAGATTTTGAGCGTAGAGCTTCCACGATGAATTGGCAAAGTTCATCTCAACCCACGCGAATACGCCGTCGCCGGCGCGGACATCGTAGAATGCATATCCCGTGCCCTCGACAGGATCCTCGATTAATGTGGTAAGCGAGCCATCGCCCAGGTTGAGCACACCGAGCGTGTTGGCGTGCAGTGCCGATGCGGGCGCCATCATCGCCGCGGCGTAATCGCCGTCGCAGTAGTACAGCAGCGTACCCAGAGGCAGCGTCCACGACGCCGCCGGCTCAAGATCGATGTCGACTGCCTCGTACTCATCCGTAATCGAGATGATTTTGGAATCGTCCTTGATAACCTGCGGCTCGCCGGCAGCATCATCGCTGGTACCCGGTTTTTTCGAGCATCCGGCAAGCACCGTGGCAGCGCCCGCGGCAGCCCCACCGAGTACAAAGCCGCGACGCGATATTCCGTTCTTGATGTGATCGGCGATACCCATTAGGCGATCTCGGCGCGAGCGGCCTCGATAGCGCGCGTAAGCTGGTCGGCGCAGGAGGTCTTTTTCATACCGCAGGTATTACCGGCGAGAACCTCGATTACGCGATCGGCAGGAGCGCCCTCGACCAGCTTAGAGATTGCCTTGAGATTGCCGTCGCAGCCACCGGTAAACTCAACGCCCATCACCTTGTTGCCGTCATCGGAAAGGTCAAGGTGAATATTGCGAGCACACACGCCCTGAGGCTTGTAATCAAACGAAATCATGCGATCCCCTCTCAGAATGTTATTCGAGACGACTATTATCCCCGTCTTTCCCTAAATGCAACGAGGCGCTTCGCCGGCAACACACATTACCAGCAAAGCGCCCTAAAAAGCTAACGTTATGCCCGAACCTACTCGAAGCTCAGCTGCTCCAGACGATCAAAGACCGTGTCGATACGGGTGAGGAAGTCCCACGGATCAAAGATCTCGTCGAGCTTTTCCTTGCTGACGGTGCAGCGCGGGTCAGCCTCGAGACGCTCCTTAAAGGTAGGGCCGGAGACACAATCCTGTACCTCGTGCCAGGTTGCCATGGCGTTCTCCTGCACAATGGCGTACGCGTCCTCGCGGGTGATGCCCGTGTCGACGAGGGCGAGCAGCACCTTGGAGGAGAAGATGAGGCCGCGGGTCTTATTGAGGTTGGCCATCATGCGGGCAGGGTACAGCTGCAGGCCGTCGATAACGCGAATGAGGCACTGGAACATGTGGTCGAGCGCGATGAAGCTATCGGCCTGGGCGACGCGCTCGGCAGAGGAGTGCGAAATGTCACGCTCGTGCCACAGGGCGACGTTGTCGAAGGCAACCTGCGCGTTGGCCTTCACGACGCGCGACAGGCCGCAGACCTTCTCCATGGTGATGGGGTTGCGCTTGTGTGGCATGGCTGAGCTGCCCTTTTGGCCCTTACGGAACGGCTCCTCGGCCTCGAGCGTATCAGTCTTCTGCAGATTGCGAACCTCGGTAGCGATGCGCTCGCAGGTGGCCGCAGTGGTGGCAAGAACGCCGGCGAGATAGGCGTGATGGTCGCGGCTGATAACCTGCGTGGACAGCGGGTCGTGAACCAGGCCCAGGTGCTCGCAGACGTACTCCTCGACGAACGGCTCGATGGAGCTGTACGTGCCGACAGCGCCCGAGATGGCACCAAAGGCAACGTTCTTGCGGGCATCCTCAAGACGGTCCAGATCGCGCTTGAGCTCCCAGGCCCAAGAGCCAAACTTCATGCCAAAGGTCATCGGCTCGGCATGGATGCCATGAGTACGGCCGGCGCAGAGCGTGTTGCGCTCCTCAAAGGCGCGACGCTTGCAGATCTCGCCGAGTTTTTTGACGTCCTCGATGATCAGGTCGCAGGCCTGGGTGAGCTGGTAGCACAGGGCCGTGTCGCCCAGATCGGAGCTGGTCATGCCATAGTGAACCCAGCGGCTGGGCTTGGGGTCGTCCTCGGGAACATCGGCATCGATGTACTCCTTCATGTTGGTCAGGAAGGCAATGACGTCGTGGCGCGTGACTTCCTCGATCTCATCGACCTTCGCCTTCTCAAAGTTGGCATGGTCGCGGATCCACTGGGCCTCGTCTTTGGAAATACCGATCTTGCCGAGCTCCGCCTGGGCCTCGCAGGCCAAGACCTCGATCTCCTGCCAAATGGCGTACTTGTTCTCGAGGGAGAAAATGTGTCCCATCTCCGGGCGGGTATAGCGATCGATCATAGCGGCTCCTTTTTGGTTATTGGCACGTTGGTCGTAACCCATCCATTGTACCGTGCGCAGGTGCAAGTATGGGCAGCAGGCATTAACCTAACATTTTGGAATTGGAGCGAGCAACGGGACGTCCGCGTTATTTGCTTCGCAAATCCGCACCGGCTTCAGTGGCATACCGAGACCCGAGGAAGTGCGGGGGCAAAGCAGGCTGAATCTACCATTCCCAAAATCTTCCTTGCTCCATGGAGCGGGCAACGGGACGTCCGCGTATTTGCTTCGCAAATCCGCACCGGCTTCAGGCGCCTGTCGGCGCCTTCGCCTGCTCGCTACAAACGCTTCGCGTTTGCTTTACGCTCGCACCCTGTCGGGTTCGAGTCCCGGCGCTTTATTGAAAAAAGCACGGCACCGGAACGGTGTCGTGCTTTTACTTTTTCTGGAGCGGGCAACGGGACTCGAACCCGCGAGTGTCAGCTTGGGAAGCTGATGCCTTACCACTTGGCGATGCCCGCATATGTGGGGGATAGTATAACGCGGTTGTCTTGTTCGATACAAGGGTGTCGATGCTTGTTTTAGCTGTGGAGAATCGTTTGAAAACCGCGCCAATTGTGGAGATGAGGACCTTTGTCTTTCTTTTCTTACCATCTTCTACCTGCATTTTTATCTGATTGTTGTATTTGAGCTCAATTTGTCAGGAATTGGGCAAGCTTTTGGTCAGGCTCCGGTACTTACCCGCATGAACCTCGGCTGTAGCCTCATCCTACGCGCCGCAGCCTCCCCGTGCGGCGCACGAGGGATAAGGAGCAGCCATGTCCAACGCACCCACGCACTCTGTCCACAGCGCAATCGCAACAGGTCCGCTGCTCCTGCTCCTCTTCCTGCTTTTCGGCTGCCTGGCACCGGGAGCCGCATTTGCCGTCGATGGCTACGATCAGCTCGGCTTCCGCACCATTAGCGACGATTGTGGACCCTTCTTCATCGGCAAATATGAAGCTCAGGACACCTCGATTGCCTACTGCATGAACCAGGAACGCCCCGGGCCCACCAAGCCGGGCGGCCCATGGCTCAACTTTGATCAAGGCTGGGTGTGGCTCGACGACGAGTTCGCGGCAATCGTTTGTCACGGATATCCTACCGCCACGTCGTTTGGCGGTTATCATCTTTCACCAGATCGCGCCCGCGCCGCCACCCAGCTTGCCGTATGGATGCTCAACGGCACTACCCATGTCGACGGCACCTACTCCTACACGACCGCTCAGGGCAAAACCAAGAGTGGGCACTTTACCGCCGACAATGAAGTCGTGGCGGCTGCGCGGTGGCTCCACGACAACGCAAAATCAGGAAGCATCAAAGCCGCTCCACACCGCGCGCGGCGCTATTTAGGAACCGTATCGGGCGGCAGCAAACGTCAAGACATGCTCTATGTACTGCCGGCGGTCTCTGTTTCCTTCCAAAAGCAGTCTGCGAACACCGTTATTACCAGCGGAAACAATACCTATCAGTTTGACGGGGCAACATTCGATGTTTTTGAGAGCGCCAGCGACGCACGTGTCGGCACCATCCAGATGGACGGCAACGGTCGAGCGCAGGCAGCACTTCTGCCCAATACGGCATACTACCTAGTTGAAACGAAGGCGCCGGCCGGCTATGTCCCCCGTCGTGATCGCATCGCCTTTACCACGGGGAATGACGGTGGACAGGTCACCATTGATGAACAGCCCGGCACCATCAACCTGTGTATCGTAAAACTCGATGCCGCGACGAATGCCGGCCCCCAGGTGGGATCTTCACTCGCAGGAGCAGAGTTCACGTGTGTGTCGCAATCAACCCCCGGATGGGCGCAAATCCTCACGACCGACGAAAGCGGTCGAGCCACCCTCACCGATGTCCCCTTAGGAACCTTTACCATATACGAATCAAAAGCCCCCGAGGGCTACCTGCCATCCAACGACAGCTGGTCCTATACCGTTGGAGCCGACCAGCTCGGTGATTCAGGCTTGGTCGAGATCGAATCGCGCGTTTCCGATATCCCCATTGCGTTTGACCTTGAGATTTCCAAATTCAAGGACTACGGCAATAGCGATCAATCCGGCCTGGAGCAGCCGGCAGGAGGTGTTGTCTTTGAGGTTGTCAGCAACAGCTCTCAGCAGGTTGTTGGCACGCTGACCACAAACATCTATGGCTTTGCCTCCACCAAAGATCAGTCAGAAGCATGGTTTGGCGCAGGCAAGCGACCCGCCGGTGTCCACGGAGCCATCCCATACGACCGCGCCGGCTACACCGTTCGCGAGGTTCCAGAAACCGTCCCCGAAGGTTTTAAACGTGCAGGGGAATGGACCGTCGAGGCCAATCAGATTTCCGACGGCGCCGAGCTTCAATATATCGTGGACAACCACGCTCTGTCGACGCATCTCCAAATTGTAAAACGCGATGCCCAAACAGGCGCTTCTGTTCCACTAGCCGGATTCACCTTCCAACTACTCGACAGCAATCACGAACCTGTCTCACAAACTTGCTGGTATCCAGCACATAACGTAATGGACACCTTTACGACTGACGCGACCGGAACCATCACACTGCCCGAATCGCTCGTGCCGGGCACCTATTATGTACGCGAAACCTCGGCCAAAGAGCCCTATCTCGTCGGCAAAGAGATCGAGGTAAGCATACCCGCCGACATGAACCTAACGCCCGTTGCAATCGTCTCGTATTATGACCACGCCGCGACCGGAAACATCAGGATCGTTAAAACCGATGCCGTAGACGGCAGCAGCCTCGCGGGCGCCATCTTTGAGATCCGCGCCTCGGGTGATATCGTGCGCCCCGACGGTAGCATTGCCGCGCTCGACGGTGAGACTGTCGCTACTGTCATGACGGATGAAGCTGGAGAAGCACGCGCGGACGACCTCCCGCTGGGATCTGGTACCGCGCGCTACGAGGTTGTCGAGACTCAAGCGCCGGCAGGCTTCTTACTCGATCGGACATCCCATATTGTCGACCTTACTTATGCCGACCAGAAAACACCCGTTGTGGAGGCACGGCTTAACGTATCCAACGATTACACCAAGGTTGATATCTCCAAGGTCGATGCAAGTGGTGAGCAGGAAGTGGAAGGTGCACAGCTCACCTTATATGGTCCCGATAAAACCGAAATAGACTCCTGGACCTCATCCGACAAGCCGCACCGCGTCGAACATCTTGCACCCGGCACCTACTCGTTGCGCGAAATGATGTCTCCGCGGACCTATGACCTTGCCGAGGAGATAACGTTTGAAATAAAGGATACGGGAGAAGTCCAATCCGTCGCGATGAAGGATGCGCCCATCGAGATCAAAGGACAGGTCGATAAGCGTCAGGAGATTGTCCAACCTATCGGGAAGGGTCTGCTGGCCAACGGCGATGGTAAAAATCGCGCCGCAACGCAAACCAATACGGACGGACTTTTCTCCTATACCATCGACGCTCGAAACGATTCAGCTACCTGGGTTGATGAATTAACGATTACCGATGATCTTGAGTGTGCCGAGGACGATACGGCGAGATTCGTCTCAATCGAAACTCCCGTCGCCATCGGCGACCTCAACGGTCTGTGTAACGTGTGGTATCGCACGACGCCGTTGGACTCGACAGACGTCGATGAGACGGCAAACGCGACACTTGACGATGGGCACGAAAATCCTTGGCTTAAGTCCGACGAGGTAAAGGAGAGCCTTGGTGAGGACTGCCGCCTCGTCGATTACGACGGCTGGCACCTCTGGAAGGCGGATGTCTCGACCACAGAATCCACCACACTCGAGGCGAAAGAACTCGACCTTGCATCCAATACCATCGTAACGGGCATTCGCATTGAATACGGTGCGGTAGCCGCCGACTTTACGACTCGAAGCGATACAGATTCCTGGACCCATGATGATCTCAAAGATGAGCACGACGACCTTGACGATGCCAAAGTAATCCTTGGCACAGACGCTCGGAGCGCAGTCGTGCACATGCAGGCAACGTCGGCTTATACGCCCCAAACCGCACTCACCAACAGCGCGCGCGTCGATCTTTGCCGCAACGGCGGCGGCGATAAACTTGAGTCACATGACGAGGACCGCGTCATTCAACGCTGTACCCTACCGCAGGACCTACCGGCAACAGGATCAGTTCCCATCGCCGCTTGCATCACTGCGCTCCTGACCTCGGGTGCCGCAGCCATATGGTTCGCTCGCCTTAGGTCGATCCCAAAGAAGCGCTAGCGCGATAAAAAAGCGGGCGCGCCAGTCCCCCGGCTCGCCCGCTTTCAATCATTTAAATCGCCGTATCTACCCTGCAGACGAAGATCCACCATCAACGATTGCCTGCTCGGACTCAGGAATCCCATCGGCACCCGTGCTCTGTTCTTGCTCCACCTCTTCGCTGATTGCGGAGGCGGGGGTCGAGCCCTTCGCACCCACGATGTAGGCAGCCCCAAATCCTAACGCAATGGCGATCAAGGTCAAAATCACGTAGACAGGCCAATGGCGCTTAATATACGAAAACACGTTGACTCCTTAGAGCTCCGTCTACGAACGGCGGATAACCTCGGTCACGACCTCGGATACCGTGGCAATGTTCGTCGGGTTGACATTGTGGGGCAGGTCGTCCTCGGTACGAGCGCAAGCCAGGCGCGTGCCGTCCACGCCGGCGATGGTGAGGGCTCGGCGGCTCGCCTCGAGCGCGGCGTAGGAATCGGTCTTGGCATAGGGCATCTCGAGCGCGCCACAATCGACATGGAACGACTTGCACACCTTGCTGACCAGGTTCATGATGCGGCGATCGCCCTTGAGCAGCTGCTGTTCGCCCTCAATCGTCACCACCGAAAGCCTACCGGCGCCGACGGATTCAAGATTGATGAAGAATACGCCGCGGAGCTTATCGCGATGCGAGGCCAAGAAGGCCTTCATACCGGCGCCATCACAATCCGAGGCGCCCGTTGCCACAAACCAGATATCGTGACCGAGCAGCTCATCATCGCCCATAGAGGCGACAGCCGAGAGCATATCTTCGGAAGAAGCGCCGTCGGAAGACGTAGCGCCGCCCTTCCAGCCATCGTTATCGTCCTCGAAATTATCCCACGAACCGATGCCGCGACCGGACTTCTTGGCATCGTAATCGTCTTCGACGCCCAGCCAATCACTCATGCTGTCCTGTTCGTTTTTCTTTTTACGACCGAACAGGCCGCCCAGGCCGCGCTTGCGAGACTTGGGTGCCGCCGGGGCGGGAGCCGAAATAGTCTCGATCGGCTGAGCGCCCGACGCAACGGGCATAGGAGGCGCAACGGGTGCCGATGTGGGTTCGGGACCCTGAGCGGTAGCAAAGGGGTCGTTGGCCTGTGCGGAGGGGTCGGGAAGGTCGAACAGCGACGTGCGAGACGCAACGTTTGCCTGCTTCATCGACGGCAGCGACGGATCGGGGACCGAAGCCAACGGAGACGAGGAAGGTGCAGGCGACGGAGCCGACGCCGGATCAGGAACATTCATCTGCGGACGCGGCGATGCCTGGGAGGAAATCTGGGGCATAAGGGAATCGACCGTTTCGTCCTGGGTGGGAGCAACATCGGCAACCGTGGCACCGGAACCACTCGGGGTCGGCATGGTGAAAATCTGCGTGGAGTAAGGCCTCGACTCATCTATCTCGGGAGCCTCGGAAACCGCAGACACTTCCTCCTGCTCGACCTCGGTCGAATCATCTTGCTCGGCTGTCGCGTATTGCTCTTCGTCAGAGTTGGCCTCGACGGGCTCGTCCTCGGCGGCATCTTGGATTTCGGCAGCATCAATAGGCTCGTCATCGTCTGCCGCATCGCCCTGCTCATCGGAAACAGGAAGGGGCTCGGCAATCGCGGTGCCTTGCTTTTCAAACGTTATCGTGGAATCGAACTGCGCGGCATCAAACGACATGGTGCTATCGACGTGCTGTTGAGCCTCGAAAGACGTTGTCGCCTCAACAATATCCGCGGACGTCGGCTGCTGGGACTCAAAGGACGTTGTAGCTTCGGCGGCATCGACGGGCACGGACTGCATAGCCTCGTTCTGCTCGAACTCTTGCGCCGCGAGCTCACGTGCCGCCTCGGCTGCCTGCTGCTGAGCGATAGCCTCCTGCTCGGCAGCCTCGCGTGCGGCAGCGCGCTTCTCCTCGAAATCGTCGACAAATTTCTTGCCCTTTGCAAGCGCACTCTTAAAGAAGTTGGAAGCGCTGGCGCCAATCGAAGAGAACGCGGATGCGATATCGGCATGGGGCGTTGCCGCGGGAATCTCGGCTGAGAAATCAGTATCGCTCTCGTAAGACACGAGCCTCGGCTGTTCAACGTAATCGTCGTCAGACTCGTCCGCAACGTCTTGCGCCGGCGCGGCGGGAGCCAAAACGTCCAGTCCTGCAGCGGGATCGATCGCGGACACTGCCTCGGGCTCGGCAACGGCAGCGGCAACCGCGGCAGACTCATCATCCACGGTGGCAACGGGCGCAGGCGCAGTCACGACGGGGACAGGCTCGGACTCAAACGTCGGCTCCTCGCCCTCCTCGTAATCGAGCGTGCAGGACTCGGGAAGCATTCCGAGAGCACGGATGGCATCCGAACCAAAACGGATGTTGCCGGCGGCATTGCGATAGAGCTTGGGCTCGGGGTCGGGCGCGACAGGCTCCTCCGCCGGCTCGACAGCGGGAACCTCGTCATTGAACTCTTCGGCCTGGACAGCCTGATTCTGATCCTCGGGCACAATGGCGCCAATCAGCGTCTCGTCGGCAGACGCACCCTCAAAGCCCTCGATCTGCTCGTCGAAAGCCTCACCCTGTTCGGGCTCGGCCTGAGCGTCGGGAGCAATCGGCTGACCGAACTCGTCCTCGGCGTAGGTGGGCTCTTCATACTCGATGGTGTTGCCGTAGTCGTTTTGCTGCTGGGCCGCGGCATACTCCGCCGCTGCGCGCGCCATTTCCTCGGCACGACGCTTTTGCTCCCCAAAATAGGTATCGAACGGAACATCGTCGGGAAACTCGTTTTCGCCCTGGAAGGGAGCAACGTTGTCCATAACGCCGAGCATAGCGGCGACAGAAGACTTGTTGCACACCGCGCCGGACGTATAGGGAAGAATGTGGCGGTTAGAGATGATGTTTGCCGCGTTGGCAAGTGCAACGAGGGAAGCGAGGATCGCGACAATCCACAGCAGAACCTTGAGCGCGCCGGGGAGCGGCAGGATACGCAGGATGGCAACGGCAGCGGGGGCAACCGTGGCAACGGGCAACAACTTGGCGATGAGCGCACGATACGAAGCATAAGGCTCGCGGGCAAGCAGCTCAGCGCGGGGAGAGTCGTAGTGTGCGACAACGACCACCGGGCGGTTGCGCGGAGACGCAAGCGGGCCCGAGGCCTTGTGGTAGGCGATGACATTTTGGCTCACGCCCGTCTTGCCCAGGCGCGAAACCACGGGGTGGCCCGTGCGCTCGAGCACGTAGAGCACGGCACCGACAATGGCCAGCAAGGTGCCGACCAAGCCGATACCGCCGCCGATGCCCATCAGCAGGGCGCCGGCAAACGCAAGAATACCGGTAACGGCAAATGCCAACCTACTGGGCGCCGGGGCATTGAACTCCTGAACCTCGGGATCAAAGCCGTGGTTGCGGAAGATCTGAGCGATATCCTCGGCAGCCAAGCGCTCTTCTTCACTGCATGCCGGCGTAATGCCGGTGTTCTGCAGCAGGTGGTTAATATAGTTCTGGGTGTTCGCCATGTGCGCTCCACATCCATAATCCGACAAATAGGCCCAATGCATGCACATTAGAACCGTATATAGTCGAAAGTATACCCCGAGCGAGCGCAAACGACCGAAATCGGGCCATCTTAACGCCCCGAGCGGACAAGGATATAGCCTAATCTCCATATCGGACTAAAATCATGGCAGCAAACCACCTTCTCATGCGAGGACTCTATGACGGCAAGCGACACGACCGCGACAATTAAAAAAGGGAATTCGGAGCCCAGTTTCGATAAAACGGCTCAGCGCATCCTCAATCTTTTCTTTGTGCTCAACAGCTCCCCCGAACCGCTGACGACCGAGCAGATCGTCTTGGATTCTGACCTGGGATATGGCTCGGGCAACATCGACTCGGATAAGCGCAAGTTTCGGCGCGATCGTGACAAACTGCTCGAGCGTGGCATCTTAATCAAGGAGGTTCGCCCCGCCGGTGCGCAGGAGACCGAGGAAAGCTCGTGGACAATCGACCGCGAGCACACGTTTGCCGCAGGTGGCCTCATCACCGCAGACGACGCCGACATCCTACTCAACGCCATCGACCAGACGCTAGCGGCCGGCTCTTCCACCTTTGCCGCGCCGCTTGCCGATATTCGCTCCAAAATTGCCTACCTCACCGGTGGGACGGCGGTGGACGAAACACCGATCCGCCGCTCTCCCGCCGTCGATGCGGTATGGAGTGCCTTTGCCGAGCGTTGCGCGCTGCGCTTTTTGTACCAAAACGGACGCGGCGAGCAACGCGAGCGGACCGTTTGCGTCTACGGCATGTTCGAGCGCGAGGGCGTGGCGTACTTCTGCGGCCTCGACAATGTCACCGACGACATCAGGACATTCCGCTGCGACCGTATCGTTCGCGCTTGGCGTCCTTCGAAGGCCTACGCCATCCCTGCGGACTTCAACCTCAACGATTACTTATTCTTTGAGTTCGATTTTGCCGACCGACCGCCCGTTGCAGCTACGTTCTCGTTCGCCCCTCAGACGCAGATCGATATGATCAACGGTCTCACGCGCGGGCGCGGCGAGCTCGCACACACCGATTTGGGATGGACCTGGACCGTTGACGTGCGCGACCTTGAAGCCGCCGCTTCATTTTGCATGGCCCACGCCATGGACGGCATGAGGCCCGTGGCCCCCAAATTGCTCAAACAGGCGTGGAACCACCTCATTGAAAGGACGGTGCACGAGCATGCCCGTGCGTAAACTCACCAGCGAGCAGAGGCTCTCGCGCGCCATCGACATCATGGAGGCCCTCTACGCCGCCGGCGAGAACGGCATGACTCGAACCGAGATTTGCAGTCGCTTTAACATCACGGGGGTGTCGCTCGACGAGATTCTCGAGATCGTCTCGACGCTCGCTGATCGAGAATCGGGTGCGCGCATCATCTGCGAATGCCACGGCGAGCGTGTGGTCCTCACCGGTGACGCCGGGCGTGTGCTACCGCTGCGCCTGAGTGCCGCCGAGGGCGCTGTGCTCAACCATGAACTTGAATCGTTGGGGATCGAGCCGCAGACGGCGGCTCGGATTCGATCTGCTCTTCTACCCGAAGAGCTCGGCTATAACCAGCGCGTCTTTGACACCGTCAACCGCGGGTCGCACTGGCAGCAGCTGAGCTGCGCCATTCAGGACGGCGTTCGCTGTCGTATCTCGTATCGCTCGATGGACGATGCACGGCCACGCGAGCGTCTGGTCGACCCCCTGCGCATTACGGCAAACGGCGACCAAACATACCTGATTGCCTGGGACATCGCGGTCGATGAGCAGCGCACCTATCGCATGGATAAAATCGAGGGACTCGCCCTGACGGAAGACTCCGTCGTGCCTCACGCACCGGACGTTGCATCCCTCCACGATTCCCTTGCCCGGACGCAGCGTAGCGCAAAGCTCTTGATGCCATTCGATATGGCGGAGCATCTGGACTGGGCCGGCGTCACCCTCATCGAGCGCGGCGGGGCAGACACGGCAACGCTAACCGTGCATTATGGCTCCGAGCGTTGGCTACTGAGCCAGGTAATCGCAGCGGGCGGGGCCATCCGCATCTTGGATGACCCCGCCCTGTCAGAGCGTCTGTGCGATATGGCAAAATCCCTCGTCTGTCCGCTTTAGCGGCGCCGTTCGTGGCGTGCGCGCCACAGCTGTAGATAGTGCCCGATTTGTGCCGATTCGATGCGCTGATAGGAACTCGTGGGCAGCGACGTTAAGAATTTCTTGCCGTAGCCCTTCGTCACCAGGCGCGGGTCGGCCAAGATGAGTACGCCGCAATCGGTCGATGAGCGAATGAGGCGACCGGCTGCCTGCTTGACTTCAAGCACCGCCTCGGGCAGCGAATAGCGCGCCCAAGCGCGATCTTCGCGCAGATTGCGCTCGCATGAGAGCGGGTCTGTGGGGCTCGAGAACGGCAGCTTGGGAATGATGACGCAGCGCAGCGTCTCGCCGCTGGCGTCAAACCCTTCCCAAAAGGCCTTAAGCGCAAAGAGTGACGAGGTCGGTTCGTTGATAAAGCGATCGCGCAGACGGCGAGGGGACGAGTTGCGCTGCTGGCAGTTGAGTTCCAGACCCGCACGGGCCATCTTGGGCTCAACGCGGGCATACAGGTCTTCCATGTCGCGTCGATTGGTGAACAGCGTGAGCACAGATCCGCCCATGGCAAGATGCGCATCGACCAGCACACGCTCGAGCGCCGTAAGATAGCTCTCACGATCGCGCGGATCGGGGATATCGCCCGCAACGACTACAGCCATGTTCGAATCGAAGTCGTAGCTCGAGTCCAAGTGCAGCGATGAGGATGTCGAGGCACTGATGCGATCGAGGCCGACGGCGTGGTTAAAGTGTTCAAAGCTCTTGGAAACCGTCATGGTCGCTGAGGCAAAGATAGCCGTGTGAACCTCGGGCAGCCACTCGGTTGCCAAGGCCTCGCCAATGTCGATGCGCTCTGCGGTCATTGACTCTCCGCCGGCACGCAGCCTGCGATTGACTTGCAACGAATACACGTAGTGCTCATCGGTACCGTCAATGATGAGCTTGAGGTTCTCGGCCAGCTCGTGCAGTCGGCGCGAGATTTCGCCCAGGTCGACAACAACCTCGGGCTTGTCGGCGGCGACGGCTTGTACCAGCGCGTCGACGCTCTTGTCAGCTTGTTCCAATGCGTCGATGGCAGTGTAGGCCGACTGCAAGAAATCATGCCAGTCGTCAGATTCGCGCAGCTCGGGGCCAATCCATAGATTGGCATTGTCATAACCCCCATGGGCACGGCGGCCGAGCTCGCGAACGCCATCAAACACGTCGGCGATCGCCATGCTCGCACGCGCAACCGTCGAGGTCGCTTTGGCAGTAAGGCCCAGATAGAGCGCAGAGCCCTCGGAGGTTGCCAAATCACGGGAAACCTGGCTTAGCGCGCCGGTGCTCGAGCCGCCCAGGCGCTCAAACAGAACGCGTGATTCGTCCGCCGACACCACGCGCGCCCACTGACGGCGAGCCTCGCGCTCGATGGAATGGGCCTCGTCGATTACCCAATGACGAATCGGAGGCAAGATTCTGCCCTCGGCCGCGACATTGCGGAACAGCAGGGAATGGTTGGTGACCACCACATCGGCATGCGCCGCACGACGGCGAGCGCCGTGGACCAAACATTTATCAGGGAAAAACGGGCAGAGGCGACGAGCACACTCGCGCGAGGCCGTCGTAAAGTCGGGGCGGTTAACGCTACGCCACCGAATGCCGAGCGAGTCGAGGTCGCCATCGGCTGATTGGCAGACGTACGCCATGATGACCGCGACTGCCGTAAGCGTATCGGCAGGATCACGCTTAGTCGTAATTTCGACTTGGCCGCGGCTCATGCGCTCAAGCTTGCGCAAGCATGGATAGTGGTCATAGCCCTTGAGGGCGCAAAACGATAGGCCTCCGTCCAGCTGCTCGGCAAGTTTGGGCAGCTCATGATACATGAGCTGGTCGGCGAGATTATTCGATTTAGTCGCGATACCAACCGTGATGTTGTTGCGGCGTGCTGCCTCGGCAAAAGGCACCAGATAGGCCATCGATTTGCCGACGCCTGTGCCCGCCTCAATTACACGATGAGTGCCCGTGACCAGCGCATCGCGGACCTCGAGCGCCATCGCGATCTGCTCATCACGTGGCTCGTAGGTGGGATACATGCGATTGACCAGGCCACCCGGCGCATAGTCTGCCTCAATCTCCTCACGACTCGGCATCTTGAGGACCGGCAGTTCATCGGCGTCCACCCGATCGTCGGCGCGATCGGCCTTGAGAACGTCAGCACGAGCGGCGCTGAGAGAGAAGATAGAACCAGGGTTCTGCCCCGCCAAGAATGAGAAGATAGGACGATAGGACCAAGGCACACCCGGGTGCATGTCGGCTAGGCGCGCCATGAGGCCCTGGGGCAAGTCGGTGAGCGCCACGAGCAACACGCGCCATACGCCACACAGGGCGTCGACGTCGGCATTGGCACGGTGTGATACCGAGTCACAGCCAAACAGATCGGCCATAAAAGACAGCTTGTGCGAGGCCAGGCGCGGTAGCGCGATGCGCGACAGCGCCAGCGAATCGATCCAAATATCGCTCACGTTGACGCCGCCTTTGACCGACTCGATAAACGAGCGGTCGAACGTGGCGTTATGTGCGATCACCGGGCAACCACCGACAAAATCGGCGAGAGCGGCGACGGCCTCAACGGCCGACGGGGCATCTGCCACATCGGCATTTGTAATGCTCGTGAGCTCGGTAATCTCGGTGGGAATCAGCTGCTTGGGATGCACGAAGGTATCGAAGCGGTCGATGATCTCGCGGCCCGAAAGACGGGCCGCGGAAATCTCAATTAACTCGTTGTCCTGTACCGAAAGACCCGTGGTCTCGGTATCGAGGACGATAACGTCCTCTTCGATGAGGCCAAACGATTGTGTCTTTGCGCGTTCTGCAAGCGTGGCATAGGAGTCGATGACAAACTGTGGCGTTCCAGGAGATACAGCGTCCTCGATTAGCATGCAACGCCCGCTCGACGGAGACCCATACGGATTAGGCTGTCGCACACCTGCGGGAACGTCATGTCGTCGGTGTGGCGGATTTCATCCGGATACAGCGACGTATCGGTCATGCCGGGAATGGTATTGGTCTCGAGGATAACGGGGCCGTCCTCGCTCACGATAAAATCGCTGCGCGAGATGCCCAAGCAACCGAGTGCCCTATGGGCCGCACAGGCAAGTTCCTGGGCACGCGCATAGTTTTCGGGCGAGATCTGCGCCGGAATACGATGGATGTCAGTGGGATCGACGTACTTTACGTCCAAGTCGTAGAACTCGCAGTCCTCGGGCTTACGAATCTCGACGATCGGCAGGGCGCGCACGTCGTCCTCACCGTATACGCCGACGGTGATCTCGGTACCCTCGATGCACTTCTCGATCAGCACTTTGTCGCCGTACTCAAACGCCTTGGCGATTGCCGCGGGCAGCTCGGAGGACTCATGGACCAGGGAAATGCCATAGCTGGAACCGTTGACGGCCGGCTTCACAAAGCAGCGCTCGCCACAAACCTCGACGATATGATCGGTATCGACTTCATCGCCCACCTCGAGCGCGAGGCCGGGGGCAATGGGAATGCCCGCCTTGGCGTACAGGAGCTTAGAGACCTCCTTGTCGGCACCGCAGGCGCTGGCAAGCACGCCCGAGGCCGTGTAGGGGATACCCAGGGTCTCCATGGCACCCTGCATGGCGCCATCCTCACCGCCGGCGCCGTGCATGGCGATAAATGCCACATCGAAACCGCCGGTCGCCATGGTTACCATAAAGTCATCGGCGGCGGTGTCGAGCAGCTCCACCGAGGTGTAGCCGGCTTCCTTCAGTGCCGCCACGACGTTCTTTCCCGAGTTGAGCGAGATCTCGCGCTCGGCGGAATGACCGCCCGCCAAGACCGCTACGTGCATGTTCTCTAGGCTTTTACCCGGCATGGGCAGACTCCTCCTCTATAATTCCTGCAGCTGATACCATATTGTAGCGATACCCTCTACGTTTCCCCAAAATCGAAAGGCTTCCATGAATCCCAGGACTAAATCTCAAGACATTCGCGACTTGAGCCAAAACGATATTCGCGAACTTGTCGCCGAACTCGGCCAACCCGCTTTTCGCGCAAAGCAGCTCATCGAATGGGTTTTTGAGAAGAACGTTTGTTCGTTTGATGACATGACCAACCTTCCCAAGGCCTTCCGCGAGCAGCTGAAGGAGGCATTTGCCTTCGACACGCCGACCGAGCTCGCCGAGCAGGTGTCTAAGGATGGCTCTCGTAAATACCTACTCGAGTACCACGACGGTATCTCCGTCGAGACCGTCGGCATGCCTCGTCGCAACAAGCTGTCTGTCTGCGTATCTACCCAAGCCGGCTGTGGTATGGGCTGCGCTTTTTGCGCTACCGGTCTGAACGGCCTCAAGCGCTCACTGACCGCTCAAGAGATCGTTGACCAGGTACTGCATGTTTCCAACGACTTTGGTGAGCGCGCGACGAGCGTCGTGTTCATGGGCCAGGGTGAGCCTTTCGCCAACTACGACGAGGTCCTCAAGGCACTGCGTATTCTTAATGACCCCGATGGAATCGGTATTGGAGCACGTCATCTCACTGTCTCCACCAGCGGCGTCATTCCTGGTATTCGCAAGTTTGCCGACATTCCCGAGCAGTTCACGCTCGCCGTCTCGCTGCACTCTGCCATTCAGTCCACGCGCAATAAGCTCATGCCGGGCGTTAAGAAGTACACGCTTTTGCGCCTTCACGAGGCCCTTCAGCTCTACACCGAAAAGACCGGCCGCCGTCCGACATACGAATACGCCATGATCGAGGGCGTCAATGACACCAACCCCGAGATGCAGGCGCTCTGCGACTTCTGCGAGGGCACGCTGTGCCACGTCAACCTAATCCAGCTCAACGATATCGAGGGCAGTCCTCTCAAACCGTCACCGATTCATAAGGTTGAAGACCTTCAGCGTCGTCTTGAGTCCCGTGGCATTGAGACCACGATCCGTAACTCTCGCGGCAACGATATCGACGCTGCTTGCGGCCAACTCAAGCAGCGCTTCAAGGTTCAGAAGAACGCGTAGGGGAGACCAACCTAAACGTTTCATGTGAAACATCGAACAGCCCCGGTTGCTTAATTGCAACCGGGGCTGTTTCATATCTATCGCTAATTCGCATCGAGCGATTGTTCAACAACTTTTTCGAAAGAAATAAGGGGTCCTTGTTCTGGCGTTCAGACAAGGACCCCTTAAAAAAGGCTAGTAATTGTTAGGTACCTAAAAGCCTACATTTTCCCATTGATGGTTAACCCAATCTTGATTAATCTTGGGATTCTTAGTTACCTGAGCTGTACGCATAGCGACATCCTCAGTCATAACATCCATTTTCTTTTTGGACGTATCGACGATATCTTGCGCTCCGCGAAGCAGACGACCACGCAATTCATCGTCTGTTGCGATCTTAAATCCCGCAAACGCACCAACCGCTACAGTTGCAGCCAAAGCAAGAGCAGTCAGAACTTTATTCTTCATCCTGATCTCCCTGGTCAAATTGAATCATCTCGCCAAGAATGCGAGACAGCTCTTCCTCATCCTTAAACTCGATCTCGATTTTATTCTTGCCGCGCGAGCTCTTGACGCGAACGTTCGTGTTAAACACCTGACGCAGAACGCGTGCAGCCTTCTTAAAAGACTGAGGCGTTGCAGGGCGAGGTGTTTTAGGCGTCTCTCCGGCAGAAAACAGTGGGGCAAGATTTTCTGTCGCACGGACAGACAATCCCTCTGCAACAACCTTCTCAGCAAGATTAATGCGCGCATCTTCATACGGAACCGCAAGAATTGCACGCGCATGACCAGCAGTCAGCTTGCCTTCGAAGATCATCTGCTGAACTACCTCTGGAAGATCAAGCAGGCGCAACGAATTGGTGATTGCGGAACGAGACTTGCTGACAGCCTTTGACAAGGCTTCTTGAGTCATACCGCTCGCATCAATGAGCTGTCGATATCCCTTTGCCTCTTCGACGGGGTTAAGGTCAGAGCGCTGAAGGTTTTCAATCAGCGCGAGTGCAAGCATCTGCTCATCATCAACATCTTTAATGATGACGGGGAGCTCCTCAAGACCCGCAAGTTTCGAAGCCTGATAACGGCGCTCACCCGCGATAATCTCATAGCCATTACCGTGCTTGCGCACAAGAAGCGGCTGAAGAACGCCATGCTCCTGAATTGACTCACTCAACTCTCGAAGCTCGGTCTCGTTGAAGTGAATTCGTGGCTGATTTGGGTTCGGAACGATGTCTTCGATTGGAAGCTTAGTTTCCGAAACGGCATTTGATGCTGACGCTGCAGATCCACCAGTCTCATATTCCGCTTCTGAGACCAGTGCATTGAGACCACGACCCAAGCCGCCGCGCTTCTTAGGACTAGGCACGCTCAATCACCTCTTTAGCAAGGTTCATATACGCCTTTGCGCCCTTGTTCTGTGGCGCATAGGTAATTACTGGCTCACCGAACGAGGGTGCTTCTGAAATTTTAACTGTGCGTGGAATCAAGGTCTTGAATGCCTTGTCACCAAAATACGATTGAACCTCTTCCACAACCTGGTTCGAAAGCGATGTGCGCGAATCGTACATAGTCATGAGCACGCCATAAGTATCAAGGCTCTTATTAAGGCGTGTTTTAACCATCTTCATCGATTCAAGCAGCTTTGTGACACCTTCAAGTGCGTAATATTCGCATTGAATAGGAATCAAAACACTGTCTGCTGCTGTTAACGCATTGATGGTCAGCAAACCAAGCGATGGCGGGCAATCGATGAATATAAAATCAAACTCATCCTGAACAGGCTCAAGCAGATCCTTTAAGCGAGTCTCACGGGCAATCGCACTGACAAGTTCGATTTCCGCACCCGCAAGCTGGATAGTTGCCGGGATTACAAATACCTTATTGCAATTTGTATCAAGAACGAGCGATTCCGCCGGAACATCGTTCAGCAATGCATCATAGATGCAGTGATCGAGTTCTTCTTTTTCGATTCCAAAACCACTCGTACTATTACCCTGCGGGTCAAAATCGACAATTAACGTCTTTCGGCCCAGTTCACCCAACGCTGCTGCAAGATTTACAGCCGTGGTGGACTTACCTACGCCGCCTTTTTGGTTGATGATAGCAATGACACGCGTGTCTTTTGCACTCTTAGAACGCTTAACGTCGCGAAATCCCACGGTCCCTCCTGGTGTATTTAAAGCTGTTGAATGGAGGATGTTTCACGTGAAACAATCCGATTCGACATCGATTGTTATGTTTCACGTGAAACATAACAATCGACACTATCCATTATGTTTCACGTGAAACATCTAGGCAAGCGGATTCTTTTTTGCCATGCCATTAGCACGCGGAAGGGAAACAGATGCCTGACGAGTCTTTTTAAGGATAATAAATTCACGGTGACCCAGACCATTCGGCAAATCAAGGTCGTCCGTCATAAGCGTGGTAAAGCCGCATATCTTTGCAGCAGCAATACCAGATTGAAACTCTTCATCAGATGGATTCCCCTTCGTAATAACAAAGAGACCACCATCTTTTAGAAAAGGAGAAGCATATTCAACGAGAACCGGTAATGGTGCGAGCGCACGGGCGGTCACAACTGCAAATTGCTTCTTATGGGATCGAGCATATTCCTCAAGACGATCGTGAACGGCATAAGCATGCTTGAGTCTAAGCGCACTAACAAAGGAGTTAACAGCATCTACTTTCTTGCCAACGGAATCGATATAGGTAGCCTTTCGCCCACTTGCAATAGTCAACGGAATACCTGGAAATCCAGCACCGGTACCCATATCAAGCAAAGCACCTTCAGGAGCTTTATCAATATAGGGCAGTAAAACAAGTGAGTCCAGAATATGAAGGACGGCTGCATCATCAACATTCAGGATGCGCGTTAGATTAGTAGTCTTATTGGCCTCCAGAACAAGATCAAGATGCTGGATACAGACACGAAGGCTCTCGTCGGAGACCTTCAAAGAATAGTCTTTGCGATACGAAATAAGACGGCCCAGCATTTGGCTTGCCTGCTCATCAGTTAAAACAAACAAGACGACTCCTTTCTGACAAAAATCAGTGTATCGAGAACTTTTGACAAAAAAAGGGGACGTGGAAACCACGTCCCCTTAGCATAGACTCGAGAAGATTATCGAGCAACAATCACAACATGGCGATCGGGGTCAGAGCCCTCAGAATGCGTGTCGACAGCATCGTTACCACGAAGGGCAATATGAACCAGTCGACGTTCGTAGGCATTCATAGGCGGCAAGGAAACACTTTTATGAGTGCGAATAGCGCGCTCGGCAGCGGACTGGGCCATAGAAGCAACCTTGTCCTGTCGACGGCTCTTATAACCTTCGACGTCGACGACGACCGGATACCTAAAGCCAAGCTTGCGACTCACCAACAGGGAGAACATAACTTGAAGAGCATCGAGGGTACGTCCATGGCGGCCAATGAGAACAGCAAGATCAGGAGCAGTTACGTCCAGGATCAACTCGCCCTCGTCACCCTCATACTCATCGATGGGTGAGTTCGCCGCATCGAAGTGCGAAAGGATGGAACGCAGAATGGAAATAGCCACATCGGCAATGGTGTCGAGCTCCTCATCGGTCAGCTCTTCACCAGCCTTGTAACGCTGTGCAATCTCGGGATAATCGCCCGCGACCCGCGGGGCAACCTCCTCAAGCATATCCTCGACGATCTCTTCAGACATAACGAACTCCAAAAGTTAGGTACCTAAATAAGAATACTATCCCACTACTTCTTCTTGTGCGGGCGCGGCTTCTTCTCGCGACGAGTAACCTCGACCTGCAGCGGAGCGTTCTTAAGACGCTCTTCCTCATCGGCCTTGGCCTTATCGATAACCTTCTGCGTCACGAAGATCTGCTGGACAACCTGCCAGGCGGAAGACACGTCGTAGTACAGCAGAACGCCGACGGGCAGGCTCCAACCCATCCAAAGCATCATGACGGTCATGACAACGGCCATCATGCGCATGCTCTGGGCCTGCTGACCAGTCTGATTGCGTGACATATACAGCTGCGGAATCAGGGTCAAGACAGCGAACAGAATCAGGCAAACCAGCGCAGGCAGCGCAACCATAAAGCCATCGGCAAAGGAAGCGCTCGGCGTGGTGGTAAGGTCAGGCAGGATATTGAAGAACGAGAACGTGCCGTCGCTAAAGTAGTTCGGCAGGTTACGCAGCAGCGTAAACAGGGCGAACAGGACAGGCATCTGGATTAACAGCGGCAGACAACCAGCCATGGGGTTGAACTTGTTCTCGCTGTAGAACTTCTGCATCTCCTCGGCCTGACGCTGGGGATCGTCGGCATAGCGCTCCTGGATCTCGAGCATCTTGGGCTGCAGCACCTGCATGCGAGCCGTCGACTTGGTCGACTTGAGCATAAGCGGCGTCAGCAGCAGACGGATGATGACCACCAGGATGATGATGGACAGGCCCCAGTCGACCGCAAAGGTCTGGATGAGCTTGAGCAGCTCGAAAAGGATGTTAACGATCCAATCCCACATGTAAGTTTTCCTCCGATAGCGAGTGCCCGCTAGGGCACAGGGTCATAACCGCCGACGTGCAGGGGATTGCAGCGAGCGATGCGCCTCACGGCAAGCCAGCAGCCTCTCAAAACACCGTACTTCTCAATCGCCTGAACGGCATATTGCGAGCACGTTGGGTAATAAATGCAGGCGTCAGGCAATAAGGGCGAAATAACCTGTTGATATATGCGAATAGGAGCGATGGCAACACGTCGCAAAACGTGATTGCTCATCGCTCCTCCCCGGCAACGCCGGCGCGTTTCATAAGCGAACGCAATGCCTTGTCCATCTCCTGAGGCGAAGAGATCCTCGTCTTGGGAGTAGCGAACAAGATGATGTCATAACCCGCAACGGGAAATCCGCAGCTGCGGGCGGCCTCGCGCATCACACGCTTAGAACGGTTGCGCACGACTGCGCAACCGAGCCGTTTAGCACCAACGAAGGCGACCCTTCCGGAGTCGCCTTCGCCAACCGATTCACATATGGTCATTCGAATCAGAGGGTGATTGAAACGACGCCCCTGACTGAACACATGCTCGAAATCTTGCCGAGACTTAATAGTCTTCATGCGAGATGTGTGTATCGCTGCTAGACAGTGAGACGCTTGCGGCCCTTGGCGCGGCGACGGGCGAGCACGGCACGACCACCCTTGGTGGCCATACGGGCACGGAAGCCATGGGTCTTGGCACGCTTACGCTTATTAGGCTGATACGTACGCTTCATCTTAAGTTCCTCCTGCTGCATTTCGAGTGTCCGCGGGAGCGCGGACGCAGATATAGACACGTGAGCTTGAAGATTGTAGGGAAATCAATGTTCAAATGTCAAGAAATCAAAGGTAAAAGGTCGCGCAGTTCACACGGTTCCCCCATAAGCTCAACCGAAATTTGCGCCGCATTACAACTTTTCACGATATTTCATCGAGTTTTCGACAGGTCATGTTGGCAATGTTGAGAACTTTTCGCCTGTTTTCCAAAGTTTTCAACAGGTTTTGAAAAGTTGTCGAAAGATGAGAAACATTGCACGGTGAGCTACTATTTGTTCGAAACCTTTTGAAAGATTGCGAGCGGCATGTCTGACGACTTTTACACCATGGTCGATTCCGGAGACCCGGCACCCGACAACGAGCACATCACCGGCGTGCGCGAAAAGCGTGGCGAGGAAGAGCAGGCCGCTGCGAAAACGCAGGCTGCCATGTATGCCGCACGCATCGCGGTCTATGACGACATGCTGTCGACGCCGCGCGTCATCGTCATCGAACCTAAGGACGTGCGCACCTATCTGGAAGAGACAACCAACACCGTCTACCAGTGCATGAAAGAACAGGGCGGGCACATCTCGCTCATGGTTATCCGCGAGATTGTCGAAAACTTTATCCACGCCCACTTTGCAGAGCCCATCATCTCGATCCTAGACGGCGGCGACACCATCCGATTCGCAGACCAGGGACCGGGGATCGACGACAAGGAGCGCGCGTTCGACTTTGGCGTTACCAGCGCAAACAGCAACATGAAACGATACATCCGCGGAACCGGAGCCGGGTTTCCCATGGTGCAGGAGTACCTGGAAAACGCCGGCGGCGCTGTATCCATCGAGGACAACATGGGCAACGGCACCGTGGTCACGGTAAGCCTGAATCCCAAGCGCGTACAGGAAATCGAGCGCGCCGGAGGGCGAGGGGCCGCCGTGCGCCCCGAGACGGAGCAGCCGGCGTATCCCCTATCCAGCACGTTTGCACAGCAGCCCGTGGCGCAGCAGATGCAGCAGCCTGGAAGTTTTCCCATGCAAGACCCCCAGACACCGCTGGGCAACCCAGTGCAAAACATGCCGGAGGGGATAGGCTCGGCAGATCCGGACACAGGCGCCGTGCAGCAGACGGCGGCCATGCCAAACGTCGCGCAAATGGGCTACCAACCGTACCCACAAGGGTATCCTCCCCAATATATGCCGCAGCAGGGATATGCCCAGCCGTATCCACAGCAGTATCCTCAGCCGTACCAGCAGCCGTATCAGCAGATGCCGCAGGGAAACCTCAACCCCTGGACTCAGCAGATGCCGCCGCAGCCTTACCAACAGTGGCCGCAAAGTTTTCAACAGCAGATGCCGCCCATGCAGAGTTCTCAACAACCAGCAGCTCAAATGATGTATCCTAATGCGGCGAATCAATACGCACAACCGCAGTCGGACGTGTTTATAAGCGAACGCGGCAACGCTGCATTAGGGTATCTGGCCCAACATCAAGAGTGCGGCGCGACGGACTTGGCGCGGGCGTTTGGAAACTCTGCACCCACCTGGTCGCGCACGCTCAACGATTTGGCGCAGACGGGCTTGATAGTCAAACATGGGCAGAAATACCATCTGACCGAAATCGGAAGCGCTCGCGTGCGGGCCCAAGCTTAAGGAACGGGAGAGACAGTGGACGAGGAAGCAAGCATCATCCTGGGGGATGCCATCGCCTTTTGTCAGCGCGACGGCCAAGATGCGCGCCTCATCAACATGCTGGGGCAATCGCGTGCTGTGAGCCTGACCGAGGACACCTTGACGATTGAGGCCCCCTCACGATTTGCCATCGCTCAGCTCAAAAAGCATCAGCCGACCATCGAGGCGTACCTGGAAGAGATCGCCTTTGCACCGATTGCGCTCAACATCGTGGCACCACAGGGCTCCGCGGCAGATAACGCCGCACCCGCGGCACCCGTCGTTCCCCCGGCGGCGCCAGCTACCACCACAGTGTCGGCTCCCGAGCATCAAATCGGCGATGTTTCCCGTGAAACCATGCCCACCGTCTCGACGCCGGCGGTCCCCATGTCCGCTGCCACGCACATGCCTATCGCGCACGACGCAACACCGGGCGAGGATTCGGGCATCGCAATCAAAAACACGCTTTCGGCCGACGATTTCCGCCGCATGATGAACCAGATGAAAGGCGAGGCGCCTGCAAAGAGTGCAAAACCAGCCTCCACATCGCCCATGAGCGTCCCCGCAGCTGCGGCACCGATCGAGCAGAACACCGACGGCGCGCCGCTCGCGGCCAACTCGAAATTCACCTTCGAAAACTTTGTCTACGGCCCAGAAAACAGCCATGCCTATCGCTCAGCCCTCAAGTTTGCCGCGCTCGCGGACGAACGCGGCACATGCACATCCCTGTTCATCTATGGCAAATCGGGGCTGGGCAAGACCCATCTGCTGCTCGCCATCAAAAACGAGCTCGCCGAAAAGTCGCCCGAGATCAAGGTAAAGTACGCCAACTCACAGGCGTACCTCGATGACCTGATGACGGAGTTCGACCGCCAAAAGAAGAGCAACGCCCCCATCATGCAGGCATACCACGACGTGGACGTGCTCATCATCGACGACATTCAAAACATCATCGGCAAGCGCGCGAGCGTGGACTACTTCTTCCAGCTCATGGACGAGTTTATCCGCAACAACAAAAAAGTCGTCATCGCAGCCGACCGTGCGCCCAAAGACCTGAGCATGGACGAGCGCCTTACCAGCCGTTTTAATGCCGGTATGCTCTGTTTGGTGGCGGAGCCCAGCTACGAGATGAAATACAAGATCTTGCAGCGCTACTACGAGAACACGATAGCCGCCGCACCCGAGGCGGGTGACGACTCGCTGCTGGCGGCCTATGGCGGCGATGGTGGGCATCTGACCGACGAGCACTTTAAGCACATGGCAGAAGTCTCGGGAACCAACATCCGCGAACTCGAGAGCTTCTGCGAACGCTGCGCCGGCGAGGCAGGAGACCGCGAACGCGAGGGCAGCGAGCTCAGTTTCGACGACATCGACGCCATCGCAAGCCAGTACTTCGATACGTCGGCCAAAAAGATCAACGTGCAGACGGTCCAGTCTGTCATTGAAGAGCAGTACGGCGTGACGCACGAGGAACTCATCGGCCCGCGCCGCAACGCCAACATAGCCAAAGCCCGCCATATCGCCATATATCTGGCCATCGAGATGTGCGAGATGACGACTACGGCGGTGGGCGCGGAGTTTGGCAACCGCAACCACTCAACCGTCAGTACGAGCTATAAAAAGGTTCAGAAGATGATTCAGGAAGACCGCACCATAACCGAGGATCTCAAATCGCTGCGAGATAAAATTACACTGCGCTCGTAGGGAAATAGAGACACCTGTTGAAAACTTGTCGAAACGCCGGGCATAACATGTCTAAAACTCGCCACAAGGCGATGAAAAGTTTTCCGCAGGTTTTGAACGTGGAAAACACGGTCGGTTGCGCACAGGGCGCTGTCGATTCTCTTTTTGGGGTTGACCAGCGCTTTTGGGAGTAATCAACAGTTTCGTCAGTGCTATTACTATTATTAAGATATTTATATCTATAGAAAGGTATTAAAAGATGAAGTTCACCGTCAGCCAAAGCTCGCTCACGCAAGCCATCGGCGTCGTTATGAAAGGCGTCGCTTCGGCATCTACCCTTCCCATCCTGTCGGGCGTGCTCGTTAAGGCGCAGGACGGCATCTTGGAATTCCAAACCTCTAACTACACCATCTCGATTCGTCATCGCATTGCCGCGCATGTCGAAGAAGAGGGCGAGATGGTGATTCCCTGCAAGATGCTCTCGAACATTACGAAGACCCTTCCCGACGCCCCGGTTACCTTTGAGCTCTCGGAGCGTCAGGTGCTGATCGGATGCGAGAAGAGCTCCTTCCGCCTCAACACGCTCGACGCCAACGATTTCCCCGAGTTCCCCGCCTATGCCATCGAAAGTGCGGTGGAGCTCCCGACCGATATCCTGTCCGAGATGGTCGGCCGCGTGTGGCGCGTCACTTCGACCGATAAGGCCCGCCCCATCCTGGGAGGCGTGCACATGAAGGTCGAGAACAACACCGTGCGCCTGGTGGCAACCGACTCCTTCCGTCTGGCTGTATGCGACACCCAGGTCGAGACCTCGACGCTCGAGGGGTCCTTTGAGCTCAACGTTCCGGCCGACGCCTTCAACGACGCCCTGAGCATCATGGCCAGCCAGGCGACCATCATGATCGGCGCCGCGGACACCCAGGTTGTCTTTGAGGCCGGCAACACCACCTACGTGTCGCGCCGTATCGAGGGCGTGTACCCCAACTACAAGCAGCTCATCCCCGATTCGTGCGTGACGAGCGTCAAGATCGACGTGGCGGCTTTTAATGCCGCCCTCAAGCGCGTGGCGGTCATCGCGAGCGCGAACCCCGCAGTCAAGTTCGAGATCGATGTCGAGAACGGCCAGATGGGCCTGTCCTCCATCTCCAATGACCAGGATCTGGCGCAGGAGACAATCGATGTCGAGGCCGAGGGCGAGTCGGGCACCATCGCCTTTAACTACCACTACATCTTTGGCTGCCTCAATGCCCTATCCAAGGAGAAGGAGATCACGCTGGAGCTCAAGAGCTACTCGCAGGCGGGTATCTTTAAGTCCTACGACAAGATCAACTATCTGTACCTGGTCATGCCGGTTCGCATCTAGCGCTGCGCCATGACCATGTTTGCCCGCAACCTTTCCGTCGCGCGCTACCGCAGTTTCGATAGCTACCGTCTTGACCTGGACGAAGGCGTGACGGTGCTTGCGGGACCCAACGCGGCGGGAAAGACCAACCTTATAGAGGCGCTGCAGCTTTTGACGAGCGGCGCCTCGTTTAGGCATCCCACCGCTACCGAGCTCGTGCACGACGGCACGGGCTCGTGCAGGCTCGAGTTGAGACTCGAGGGCGATGGCCGCGTGCTCGATATGGGGCTGGGCGTTGAGGACGGCAAGCGCTCGTTTAGCCGTAACGGCAAGAGATGTTCGGCCGCCGGCGTGCGCGGGGTTTTGCCGAGCGTGCTTTTTTGCCCCGATCATCTGGATATGGTCAAACGCGGTGCCAGCGTGCGTCGGGCCGCCCTCGACGACTTTGGCGTGCAACTGAGCGCCCGTTACGCCGACCTGGCGAGCACCTACGGGCGTTGCGTGACGCAGCGCAACGCCCTGCTCAAGGAGTCCTGGTGCTGCCGCGAGATGCTCGGCGCATGGAATGACTCCATCGCTCGCGCCGGGTCCGCCCTGCTCGTGCATCGTTTGGCCCTGCTCGACCGACTGGCGGGCCATGTGCGCGCCGCGTATGGGCAGGTGGCGTCCGGTGAGGACGCAGGCGTGTCCTATGTGTCCACACTGGGGGATTTGCCTCAAACCGAGGGGCGCGAGGAACTTAAGGGCTGGGCGTACGAGCATATGCTCGCGGCCCTCGATGAGCGTGCCGATGAGGAGATGCGCCGCGGCGTGACGCTTGTGGGTCCGCATCGCGACGAGATTGAGTTTACCGTTGCGGGTCGATCTGCCCGTTCGTTTGCCAGCCAAGGGCAGCAGCGAACGCTGGTGCTTGCCTGGAAGGTGGCAGAAGTGGCCGTGGCGCGCGATATCCTGGGCACCGCGCCACTGCTGCTTTTGGACGACGTGATGAGCGAGCTCGATGCCGGGCGCCGAGGCGCTTTTCTGCAGCTGATCGGTGATGACATCCAGACGGTCATAACCACCACCAACTTGGGGTACTTTACTGATGACCTGCTTGAACGAGCCAAGGTGGTGAGCATGGGTGAGGCGTGCTAATTACGAGCGCGAGAACGGAACGGTTGCCTTTGGCGGCTTTTTGGATGCCGAGCGTCAGCGCATCCTGGCGGCCGCGACACCTGAGCGCCGCGCGCAAATGGAGGCTGCCGAGGAGTCGCGCGCGGTCTATCGTGCCTGGAATGCGGTGTGCTCGGGCACGCGCGAGGGACGCCACGTGACGGGCCTGCGCTACCTGCCCGAGTCCAATGAGCTGCTGGTGTATCTCGATTCGCCCTCGTGGACGCAGGAGATGACGCTGCTGCGCGAGATCATCCGGGCGCGCATGGAGCGGGCCGGCGCGCATGTGGACGGCCTGGTGTTCAAAACGACCGCGCCCGGTCACACGCCGCCGGCTGCCAAGGAGCGCCTGCGCCCGGCCGTGACCGAGCGACCGCCGGTTCCGCACGCCGATCTAAGCGAAGCCGAACGCGGCGAGATCGAGCGCCAAGTGGCGCCCATCGAAGACCAAAAACTGCGCGAGGCCCTCGAGAATGCCATGAGAGCCAGTGCCGAGTGGGCCAAGGGCGTGCAAAGCGAGAAAGAGCCTTAAATCGCATCTGGTGGCCTTGTAGAGCCAAATACCCTCGCTCCCGAGGGTATTTTTTTACGATAAACTAGTAAGGCTGTACACATTTTCTTAGCTGAAGGAGGACGTGTGGCAAACGAAAACGATTACGATGGCGGCGAGATTAAGATTCTCGAAGGTCTCGAGGCCGTTCGTAAGCGCCCGGGCATGTATATCGGCTCGACGAGCGCCAGCGGCCTGCATCACCTGGTGTGGGAGATCGTTGACAACTCCGTTGACGAGGCCATGGCCGGTTTCTGCACCGAGATTCACGTGACGGTCCACGCCGACAACTCCATCACGGTCGTCGACAACGGGCGAGGCATCCCCGTCGACGAGCATCCCATCAAAAAGATCCCGACGCTCGAGGTCGTTATGACGATCCTGCACGCCGGCGGTAAGTTCGATAACTCGGCCTACAAGGTCTCGGGCGGACTGCACGGCGTGGGCATCTCCGTCGTCAACGCACTGTCCAAGCGCGTGGTCGTGCAGGTGCGCCGTGATGGCAGCGTCTACGAGATGGAGTTCTCGCGCGGCAAGACCGTCAAGAAGATGGAGGTCGTGGGCACCTCGGGTTCGACGGGTACCACCGTCAGCTTCTGGCCCGACGACGAGATTTTCGAGACCTGTGTCTACGATTTCGATACGCTGCACAACCGTCTGCAGGAGACGGCGTTCCTCAATAAGAATCTAAAGATTGTGCTGACCGACGAGCGCGAGGCGACTCCCCACGTGGAGGAGTTCTGCTACGAGGGCGGCATCATCGACTTCGTCAAGTTCCTCAACAACGGCAAAGACGTTCCCGAGGCCTTCAAGGAGCCCATCTATATCGAGGGCAAGTCGGATCCGGATGCGCCCGTGACCAAGATGGGCGAGGTCGAGGTGTCCCTGCAGTGGAATGCCGGCTACGGCGAGAACGTCATGTCGTTTGCCAACGACATCTACACCCCCGAGGGCGGCATGCATCTCGAGGGTTTCCGCACCGCTCTCACCCGCGTGATCAACGATTACGCGCGCAAGCAGAATCTGCTCAAGGAAAAGGACGCCAACCTGACCGGCGACGATGTGCGCGAGGGCCTTTCGGCCGTTATCTCGGTCAAGCTGCCCGACCCGCAGTTTGAGGGCCAGACCAAGGCCAAGCTCGGCAGCTCCTATATGCGTGCGCTGACGCTCAAGATCGTGACCGACGGCCTCGCCGATTACCTCGAGGAGCACCCTAAGCCTGCCCGCGAGATCGTCAAGAAGGCCCAGCAGGCCTGCAAGGCCCGCAATGCCGCCCGCAAGGCGCGCGAGGCGACGCGTCGCAAGAGCCTGCTCGAGACGGCGTCCCTGCCCGGTAAGCTCGCTGACTGCTCGGTGCGCGATGCCGAGCTGACCGAGCTCTTTATCGTAGAGGGCGACTCGGCAGGCGGCTCGGCCAAGGACGGCCGTCGCCGAGACATCCAGGCGATTCTGCCCCTGCGCGGCAAGATTTTGAACGTCGAACGCGTGGGCGACCACCGCGCGTTCTCGAGTGACACCATCCAGTCGCTGATTACCGCGATCGGCTGCGGCGTTACGACGAGTGCCGGCGACGGCGGCGACTTCGATATTGCTAAGGCGCGTTACCACAAGATCATCATCATGACCGATGCAGACGTCGACGGTGCGCATATCCGCATCCTGCTGCTGACATTCTTCTACAAGTACATGCGTCCGCTGATCGATGCCGGCTACGTCTATGTTGCCTGCCCGCCCATCTTTGGCATTAAGGTGCGCAACAAGATCCACTACGTGTATCCCAACGGCCGCCAGCCCGAAGACGAGATCCTACGCGACACCATCCAGAGTCTGGGCCTGAACCCCGACGACAACGACGAGGACGGCAAGGCCAAGGATGGCAAGATCACCAAGAAACGCAAGGGCTATACCGTCCAGCGCTACAAGGGCCTGGGCGAGATGGACCCCAAGCAGCTTGCCTCGACGACGATGGACCCCAAGACCCGCATTCTGCAGCGCGTGTCGATCGAGGACGCCGTGGTGGCAGACCGCGCCGTGCGCGAGCTGATGGGTTCCGAGGTCGGCTATCGCCGCGAGTACATTGAGAAGCACGCGCATGATGCACGATTCTTAGATGCGTAACCTGCTCGGCTTTCCCAGCCACCGCACCTTCGCCCTCAATCGTCGGTCGCGTACCCAAGTACGCTTCCCTCCTCTTTCGAGCGAATCTGCGGCACCTGGAAAACCCGTCTCCGTGGCAGGATGATTAATGGACCACGCAAACCATGAGGAGGTAACGTGGCAGACGATATCAACAATAACGAGGGTATGGGCGAGGCCGGCGATGCCGGTATGCCCGACGATCTGAAGCGCCTGCTTGCCCGTGCTGAGCAGGGCGAGGACGGCGATCCGGACGCCTATAACCCCGATGCCGATGATGAGGAGGAAGAGGACGACGACGCCGAGCTCGAGGAGAGCTTTGGCGAAGTCGACCGTGGCGCCTCGGCCGGCGAGGATATCAACGGCGGCCAGCTCCAGATTTCGGAGTTCGGTCGCGAGATGAAGCAGTCGTTTATCGAGTATTCGATGTCGGTCATCACGGCGCGCGCCCTGCCGGACGTGCGCGACGGCTTAAAGCCGGTGCACCGCCGCATCCTGTACGCGATGAACGAGAGCGGCATCTACCCCAACCGCCCGCACAAGAAGTCGGCGTGGACGGTCGGCGAAGTTATCGGTAAGTACCACCCGCACGGCGATTTCGCGGTCTACGAGGCCATGGTTCGCCTGGCGCAGTGGTTCTCCATGCGCACGCCGCTCATCGACGGCCACGGCAACTTCGGCAACATCGATGGCGACGGCGCGGCGGCCATGCGTTACACCGAGAGCCGCCTGGCAAAGCCCGCCATGGAGCTTCTGCGCGACCTGCAGAAGGATACCGTCGACTGGCAGCCCAACTACGACGAATCGCTCGCCGAGCCCCAGGCGCTGCCTGCGCGCTTCCCCAACCTGCTGGTCAACGGCAGCCAGGGCATCGCCGTCGGCATGGCCACCAACATCGCCCCGCATAACCTCACCGAGGCGATCGAGGCCACCTGCTACCTGATCGACAACCCCGACGCCACCGTCGACGAACTCATGCAGATCATGCCCGGTCCGGACTTCCCCACCGGCGCCATCATCATGGGCAGCGCTGGCATTAAGCAGAGCTACGAGACCGGCCGCGGCTCCATTACCGTGCGTGCCAAGGCACATGTGGAGTCCACCAAGACCGGCCGCAGCCGCCTGGTCTTTACCGAGATTCCCTACATGGTCAACAAGGGCACCCTGCAGGAGAAGATCGCCCAGCTCGTTAACGACAAGCGCATCGAGGGCATCTCAGACATGCGCGATGAGTCCAACCAGAAGGGCATCCGTCTGGTCATCGAGCTCAAGAAGGGCGTCATTCCGCAGGTCGTGCTCAACAACCTGTATAAGTACACCTCGCTGCAGACGACCTTCGGCGCCAACAACCTGGCGCTTGTCAACGGCGTGCCCAAATGCCTGAGCCTGCGCGAGATGCTGCAGCACTACATCGACCACCAGGTCGACGTCGTCACCCGCCGCACCCGCTTCGACCTTAAGAAGGCCCAGGCCCGCGCGCATATCCTCGAGGGCTACCTGATGGCCCTTGACCATATCGACGAGGTCATTAGCATCATCCGCTCCTCGCAGACCGACTCCGAGGCCAGCAGCCGCCTGATCGAGCGCTTTGGGTTTACGCCCGAGCAGACCACGGCCATCCTTGAGATGAAGCTCCGCCGCCTCACCGGCCTGGAGCGCGACAAGATCGAGGAAGAGCTCGAAGGCCTGCGCCGCGCCATCGCCTACTACGAGGATCTGCTTGCGCACGAGGAGAAGATCCTCGGCGTGATCAAGGAGGAGATGCGCGAGATCGCCCGCAAGTTTGGCGACAAGCGCCGCACCGAGATCACCCACGCCGAGAAGGACCTCGACGTCGAGGACCTCATCGCCGACGAGGACATGGTCGTGACCATCACCCACACCGGCTACGTGAAGCGCATCCCGGTGGCCGCCTACCGCGCCCAGAAGCGCGGCGGCAAGGGCGTCTCCGGCGTGAGCCTCAAGGAAGACGACGTCATCGACGAGATGTTCATCGCCAGCACCCATGAATACGTGCTGTTCTTCTCGACGCGCGGCAAGGTGTACCGCCTCAAGGTGCATGAGCTGCCCGTGGGCACCCGCCAGGCCCGCGGCACCGCGATCGTCAACCTGCTGCCCTTCGAGGAGGGCGAGAAGATCGCGAGCGTCATCAGCTGCCGCGAGTTCCCGGCCGACGAGTACCTGATGTTTGCCACCAAGAGCGGCATGGTCAAGAAGACCGTGATGAGCGCATATGACCGCAGCCGCCGCGACGGCCTGATCGCTATCAACCTGCGTGACGACGACGCGCTGCTGAACGTGCGCCGCGTGCGCGAGGGTGACAAGATCATCCTGGCCACCACTGCGGGCAAGGCGATTATGTTCTCCGAGGAGCAGGTGCGCGCCACCGGCCGCGACACCAGCGGCGTTCGCGGTATCGGTATGAAGGACGGCGTGAGCGTTCTGGGCATGGAAGTCACTAACGGCAACGGCGATCTGTTCGTCATTACCGAGCGCGGCTACGGCAAACGCACGCCGGTTGCGGACTACCCGGAGCAGAATCGCGGCGGCCAGGGCGTCTACACCATCCAAATGACCGAGCGTAAGGGTAACCTCGCGGCCATGAGGGCGGTGGGCCCGCAGCACGAGCTGTTCATCGTGACGGAAGGCGCGACGGTCATTCGAGTCAAGACCGACGAGATCAGCCAGACCGGCCGCGCCACCCAGGGCGTCAAGATGATGACCGTCGACGACAACGACCGCGTATGCGCCGTAGCCCGCATGACGGCAGCCAAAGAGAAGCCCGAAGGCGAAGCAACAGAAGA
The DNA here is from genome assembly GCA_019424905.1 of Collinsella sp. Classification (GTDB taxonomy): domain Bacteria; phylum Actinomycetota; class Coriobacteriia; order Coriobacteriales; family Coriobacteriaceae; genus Collinsella. The sequence goes on from JAHYYP010000001.1 coordinate 40,411, forward strand.
CGGTTCTGCCCCCGAAGAAGCCCCAGTCGATCTAGGCGATGGCAACGACATGCCAGAAGATCTCCTAGACGAGTAAGAGGCTCTAGCTGGTAAAAATCATCAGACCCCATATATCGGCGGTCGGCGCACTGCGCGCCGACCGCTTTTTTGAAAACCTTTGAACCCCACGTCGCCCCCGGCTGCCCGGCGGCATGCGAAGTCGATCGCGAGTTCCGCACGAGCAGGAGAGCACTTAATGTGCTCTCCGTGCGAGCAGGACTGTCCGAGCAGGCGACTTCGCATGCCGCCGGGCAGCCGGGGGCGACACCCCTCAAAGATTTTCAAAAAAGTTGTTGACGCGCGCGTAACGACTCGTCTAATATATCCCTTGCGCGATGGACCTGTAGCTCAGTTGGTTAGAGCGTCCGGCTGATAACCGGGAGGTCACAAGTTCGAATCTTGTCAGGTCCACCACTTTCTTTCGCAATAAACACCCCAGCGAGAGCCGAGTCGCCGCTGGGGTGTTTATTACTGTCTCCGTGGGGGTTTAGCTCAGCTGGGAGAGCGCGGGCTTTGCAAGCCTGAGGTCAGGGGTTCGATCCCCCTAACCTCCACCATGATGGACCTGTAGCTCAGTTGGTTAGAGCGTCCGGCTGATAACCGGGAGGTCACAAGTTCGAATCTTGTCAGGTCCACCATCAAAACTGTGAAGAGCCCTGGGGTATTGCCTTGGGGCTTTTTTCTTGTCTGCGATAAATCTCATTTTGGTTTTGTGTGCTGTGCGAAAGATTGGGTAGTATAGCTATTCAATGCGGTGGAGCTGCCGCGTGTTAACCGCTACGTACCGGAGGTGTTCCATGGTTCGTGTCGACATAGAGACCATCGTCATGGCCGCCGGTCCCGTGCCATCGCTTATCGTGCTTCGCGAGCGCTGCAGCAAATCGGACTCGCCCGCGCCGCTGCGTTCCCTTTCCATTCAGACTGGTTCGTTTGAAGCCGCTGCCATCAGCCGCGGCATCGATAGCGGCCGCGCCGAGCGCCCGATTACCCATGACCTGTTGCTCGATACTGTTGGCGCCCTGGGCGCCAAGCTCGAGCGCATCGAGATCGTTCGCGCCGAGCCGCCGGTGTTCTACGCGACGATCGTCGTACTGGCCGATGGTGACGAGCGCAAGATCGACGCCCGCCCCAGTGATGCCATTGCCCTTGCCGTGCGCAGCAATGCCCCCATGTTTGTGGAGGACGACATCATGAATCGCCTGGGCACTGTTTCTACCCACGCCGAGGAAGTCGACGACGAGCAGGAGTTCGAGAAGTTCGACGAGTTCGTCCATACGCTCTCCCCCGATGACTTCTAAATGCGGGGCGTCCAGGTTGCGGAGCGTTCGCTGATGGCCGGCGGGATGTCGGCTGAAGCGGCTGCAATCGCCCGCGAGGCCCAGATGCGCTCGGAGGCTTCTGAGGCGGCTCGCATTGCCTATGTGACGCAGGCCCGCACGCTTCGTGAACGCCGCAGCTCGTTTATCAAGATGGTTGTCATCTCCGCCCTTGTCGCGGCAATCTGCTCGCGCCTTCGTGGTACAGTTGGTGCGCTTGGGTTTTCGATCTCTACGGGCCTGGTGATTTGGGGCGTGGTCGATGCGGTCATGCTGACCAGCCAGATCAAGGTGCTCGACAAGCGCGCGTCGGACATGACGCGCGCCCGCGATGCCGCCGCTAAGATCGCCGCCGAGGCGCAAGAACTGTAACGACGCCAGACTCGATGGGAAGGTCTAAAGATGGCACAGGATATGCAGGACGCCGGTAACGTCTCCGCCGAGCTCGACGCCATGGTGTGCGATCTAATCGGCGCGTTCTTGGATGACCTTGCCGCCGGTGAAAACCCCGGCGTGGTCGTGGCAATTGAGGACGCCGCTTCCAACCGTTATCTGGCGGCGCTCGATGAGGATGGCGAAGAGGCGTGCCTCGAGGCGGCCACCAACTTTATCTCCGAGCACAAGATGGGTCTTAAGGACGAGGGCCTGGGCCGTATCGCCCGCTATGCCATCGGCTATACCGGCTGCGTCGAGATTGACGGCGGCTACCATGACGCTCTGCTCGTGAGCTTTTTTGAGACGACGCTCGAGAGCGGTTTTTCGGCATATGTACTGTATGAGGGCATGGGCGCCGGCGATGGTTTTATGTGGAGCGACCCTGAACCTGCAGGTGAGGAAACCCCTCTCATCTAAAATCGCTAAAATAAACGAGTTTTCGGTAAAAGGCTCAATATTCCCGCCGAGCGTTGTATCGCTGGGCGGGTCGCATACGCGTGCCGTTTGTATATGGATAGAAGATAGGGGAACTACATGCGCGTAGACAATCTGAGGAACATCGCCATCATCGCTCACGTCGACCACGGCAAGACGACGATGGTCGACAAGCTCCTGCGTGCCACGGACGCCTTCCGTGCCAACCAGCAGGTCGAGGACCGCGTCCTGGATTCCAACGACCAGGAGCGCGAGCGCGGCATTACGATTCTCGCCAAGAACATCTCTATCGAGTACAAGGACGTTAAGATCAACGTCATCGATACCCCGGGCCACGCCGACTTTGGCGGCGAGGTCGAGCGCGTGCTGCGTATGGCCGACGGCGCCCTGCTGCTGGTCGACGCTTTTGAGGGCCCCATGCCCCAGACCCGCTTCGTGCTGCGTCACGCTATCGACACCGGCCTTAAGATCATGATCGTCATCAACAAGATCGATCGTCCGGGCGCCAACCCCGAGAAGGCCTACAACGACTGCCTGGACCTCATGGCCGACCTGGGCGCAACCGACGACCAGCTCGAGTTCGCCATGGAGCACGTGGTCTACGCCAGCGCCATGAATGGCTTTGCTCGCCTTGACCCCAACGACGGCAACATGGACATGTATCCGCTGCTCGATATGATCATCGACGACATGCCCGCGCCCGAGGTTGACGAGAACGCCCCGCTGGCCATGCAGTGCGTGACCATTGACCACTCCAACTTCGTTGGCCGTATCGGCATCGGTCGCGTGTACTCCGGCACCATCCACCAGGGCGACCAGATTTTGGTTGTGAAGAACGACGGCTCCAGCGCCACCGCTACCGTCAAACAGCTCTTTACCTTCGACTACCTGGGCCGCACCGAGTGCCAGGAAGTCGGCGCCGGCGACATCGCTGCCGTCGTGGGCATCGACCGCACCGATATCGGCGATGTCTACACCGATCCCGAGAACCCCGTTGAGCTCGAGCCCATCGAGATCGACCCGCCGACCATGTCCATCGTCTTTGAGGCGTCGACCTCCCCGCTCGTCGGTCGCGACGGCGACATCGTGGGCGCCCGTCAGCTCAAGGAGCGCCTGTTCAACGAGGCCGAGAACAACGTGACCATGAAGATCGAGGAGCTCGAGGACAAGAGCGGCGTCGAGGTCTCGGGCCGCGGCATTCTGCACCTATCCGTTCTGATGGAGTCCATGCGCCGCGAGGGCTTTGAGTTCCAGGTCGGCCGTCCCCGCGTTCTGTTTAAGAAGGACGAGAACGGCAACAAGATGGAGCCTGTCGAGCAGGCCGTCGTCGAGTGCCCGGACGAGTACTCGGGCAAGGTCGTTGAGGTCTTCGGCACCTCCGGCGGCATCATGACGAGCATGGATACCTCGGGCATCGTGACGCACCTCGAGTTTAAGATCCCGACCCGCGGCATCATGGGTCTTAAGAACCGCATTATGAACGTTACCCACGGCGAGGGCGTGTTCTACCACACCTTCCTGGAGTATGGTCCTTACGCCGGCGAGATCGGTAACCGTCAGAACGGCGCCATGATCTCCATGACCACCGAGAAGGCCGTTGCCTATGCTCTGGGTACGCTGCAGGAGCGCGGCCAGCTGTTTGTTGAGCCGGGCACCGAGTGCTATGAGGGCATGATCGTGGGCGAGCGCAGCAAGGCCGGCGACATGGTCGTCAACATCGCCCGTACCAAGAACCTGGGCAACCAGCGTTCCTCGACCTCCGATATCTCCGTCCAGCTGGTGCCGCCCCGCACTTTCTCGCTGGAGGAAGCGCTGGAGTACATCGCCGACGACGAGCTGGTCGAGATCACTCCCAAGAACATTCGCCTGCGCAAGCGTCTGCTCAACGCCACCGACCGCAAGAAGGCTGCCGTCCGCGCCGGCCAGGTCAACAAATAAGCGCTGGGCTTTATAGCGACTAACAAGAAAGGGCGTCGACCGCAATGGTCGGCGCCCTTTTTGGTGCAAGGGGATTGAGCTGGTCTGCACCGCCACAAGGGTGCCTGGCCCCTTTGTGGCGGTTGGCGGCTAAGCGGTGGGGAGTCCCGGTGTGTTGGCTGCCTGCTGCGGCTTGAGGTGGGCGTTGCGCCAGATGATTTGGATGATGTAGCCGAGCATAAAGACAAAGGCTACGCCGCTGATGAAGTCGCCTACGAGGGGGATTGCCGTAAGCGCGCCCGCGGCGATGCCGCCCACGGCCGCCATGGCGTAACGGTTCTGGCTGTGTCCGACCATGCGGGCGATTGCGCACCCCGCAAAGGCACTCGACACCAATGCGATGCCGATAACGCCGCACAAGAGGGTTCCGGCAAGCGACAGGCCAGCGATAGAGATAATCAGCAGTAGGACGGCGGGGACGACAGCAATCGTACCCAGAAGACCGCTCACCCACAGGGGCGTGGGGCGCTGGTGGAGCATGCCAGCGGCGCTGGCGGTTGCACGCGGAAAGACGAGCTCGAGCAGCAGGGCGACAAAGCAGGTCGAGAGCGCCGCGGCGACGATGCCGCCGATGATGTTGTTAGCGGTCGTGGCCGCGCTCTCGTTCTCGGTGCGGTCGATCTTGAGTGCGCCTACCTCGGCTCCTGCGGCACGCTCGGGGTCCTCGGAGACGTGCGCGTTCACGGTGCCGGTAATACGGGCATTCTTGCCCAAGACGAGCTTATCGGCCCAAACCTCGACATCGCCCTCGACGGTGCCGTCGATGGTCACCGTATCGCCTGCAAGCGCTGCCGACTTGGCGGAGCCTCGCAGGGCAACCGTCTCGCCCATCGCGTAAAAACAGTTGGCGGCGCTGTCGGAATTGAGCACAACGTGCTGACCGGCCACCGTGACGCTGCCATTAACCGTGGTTTTGGCGATATCGATAGTGCGTGCCGCCAGACGGACGGCGCCGCCCACCGTGCAGTCGCGGATCGAGAGGGTATCGCCCGCGGCGATGATATCGCGGTCGATGGACGCATCGTCCAAGTTGAGAGCCTGGCCTGCCCAGTACAGGTCACCCTCGACGCCGGACGGATTGGCGTCATTGTCGGTCGCAAGTATGTTTCCTGCGGTGTCCGTGCCGGCGAACGACGCCGTGGGAAGTGCGGTGAGCGCCAGCACGATGAGCGCGAATAGGATGGTGATGCGGCCCCACGCTTTATGGCGCTGGGTCGACGGGAATTGATTGCAGGGCATAGTGAATCCTTCGTCAGATGCTCGACATGCACCTAACAGGGTACCCAACGCGTGGGCGCTCTAAAAGAACCTCTCGGTTGTATTTCGAAGGATGAGGCCGCGCAATCTACTTTTTGCGGTGCAAAAAACGTGCGATGTCTTCCTCGGTGGGGCTTTTGATGTCGAAGCGCAGCGACAGCCAGCGCAGTCCCATGGTTATCGCAACGCATACGATTAACGCGGTGATGTTGCTGACGACGCCGCTCATGACAAGGCATACATAGCTTGCAGAGCCGGCAATGGCTGCGATGGCATAGAAGTTGGTGCGCTGGAAAATGCCCGGCACCACGCCCATAAAGCTGTCACGCAGCATGCCGCCGCCCACCGCGGTGAAAAAGCCCATCATGATGCACACCGCCGGCGCAAAGCCGTAGACCAGCGCCTTGTCTGCTCCAGTGGCGGCATAGATGCCGACCGAGATGATGTCGAGCAGGGGGATGAGTTTTTCGGGCTTGTCGACGATTGCCGGGAAAATGTAGATGATGGCTGCCGTGGCAATGGAAAGCGGGAGCGCCATCGGTTGGTTGAGGATGTAGACGTTGCCCACCTGCAGCGTCATATCGCGCAAAAGACCGCCGCCCAGGCCACAGACCACGGCGAGCGCGACGGCGCCCACCAGGTCGAGCTTGTGCTCGCGCGCAACCAGAACTCCTGAGATCGATGCCGCGACAACAGCGAACATCTCAAGCCAAAACGGAATAGCGACCATGGCATCCGAGGCATGTGAGGTAACGGTCATAGCGGCGACGATGGGCAAGATAGGGTCCTTCTGATTGCGGGTTTAGATAATGCCCGTACATAGTACATGGTTGACGGGTCTGGCGACCCTATTGCTCGGTAAACGGTCGGGACTGGATGCGGGCGTAGGGCCAAACATGTACGTCAGCCTCCAAAGATGTCAAAAATGTCGGTTTTGGAGGGTGATGTACGCGTTTGAGATTTGGGGCTGGGATCGACCGCGATGGGGGCGTGGCTGAATAGGAGGGATGTCCAAATTTTGAGCGAAGCTCAAAATTTATCCGGTCGGCTTACGCCGACCGCGCTGCGCTAAAAACGCGCCACAGGCGCGTTTTCTTTACGCTCCGCGCCCTGGCGGGTTCGAATCCCTCCTCCTCCGCCGTATTTGCTTGTTAGGGACTCAAAACAAAAAAGCTCCCGTTGTTGGGAGCTTTTTCAACCAAAATGGCGGAGGAGGAGGGATTCGAACCCTCGTGACCTTATACAGGCCAAACGGTTTTCGAGACCGCCGCATTCAACCACTCTGCCACCCCTCCGCGTGGGGTAAAAACAAAGCAGGCTCAAAGGCCTGCTTTGGAATTAACTGGCGGAGAGTCAGGGATTTGAACCCTGGAGACGCTTTTGACGCCTACACGATTTCCAATCGTGCTCCTTCGGCCACTCGGACAACTCTCCGTTAAATGCGAAAGTCAGTATACACGAGGAATCGCAAAGTGCAAACAGAAAAGTTGGCATTTTTTAAAGCGCTTGACCGCGCTTGGCGTTGCAGTGGGGTTTGAGGTACCAAAAAACGCCTTCCGACCAGCGTGGTTGATTAACTCAATTGTTCAAAAGGGGTATTCATAAGTGACTCGGCAATGAATTTAAAAATCTTTGGGTGGTGCTGTGAGCCACTGGTATGTATTTTGCGACCACAACCATGCGCCCGCTGACCTGCGACTTAACCCAGTTTGTCCCCGTGGCACCGTATCTTGTCCACAAATCCGTCAAGTTCTTGGTCGGCATTTGGTTAGAACGCGCATGAAGTGCTGTGTAAGCATGGGCATATGTGGAGGTCATGAGGTTGTAGCTGCATATTCTTGCAGCCTAGGAGGTTGAAAGATATTATTACCAAGTCTTTTCCTGCTTCAGGCGCACCTTCACGACCTGAAGCCACATTTGCCCAGAGGAGGTGACAATATGAAGGCTTATGAACTGCTGTTCTTTGTTGACCCGTCGCTCGACCCCGAGACTCGTCTCGCTGTTATGAAGCGTATCGATACCACGATCGCTGAGGGCGCTGGCAAGGTCGACTCCGTTGACGAGTGGGGCAAGCGCAAGCTCGCCTACGAGATCAACGACCTCACCGATGGTGACTACACCCTCATCAACTTCCACGCAGATCCTACCCAGATCGCCGAGCTTGATCGCGTCCTGCGCATCACCGACGCTGTGGTCCGCCACATGATCGTCCGTCGCGACGACCAGGAGTAAGACTGTCGTTTTGGACTGGGCTTGTGCCCCAAGAGGAAGTAGTGAGTTATGAGCATCAATCGAGTGAACATCACCGGTAACCTCACCCGCGATCCCGAGCTGCGCGCCACCGCCGGCGGAACCCAGGTTCTGTCCTTTGGCGTCGCCGTCAACGATCGTCGCCGTAACGCGCAGACTGGCGAGTGGGAGGACTATCCCAACTTTGTCGACTGCACTATGTTCGGCACCCGCGCCGAGGCCGTGAGCCGTTTCCTGGCAAAGGGAAACAAGGTCGCGATCGAGGGCAAGCTGCGCTACAGCTCTTGGGAGCGCGACGGCCAGCGCCGGAGCAAGCTTGAGGTCATCGTCGATGAGATCGAGTTTATGAGCTCCCGTGGTGGCCAGGGTGGCTACGATCAGGGCGGTTACGCCCCCGCAGCTCCCGCGCCCGCAGCACGTCCTGCCGCACCGGTGGCCACACCTCCCGCGGTCGACGTCTACGATGAGGACATCCCGTTCTAAGGGTGTTCACCTATTTTTGAGTGAGAGGCGGCTTCGGTTCGCCGAAGTTGCCAAATGAAAGGTATTTTGACATGGCTAATGATTTTTCTGCACGTCAGCCGCGTCGTAAGTACTGCCAGTTCTGCAAGGAGAACACTGAGTTCATCGACTATAAGGACACTCAGCTTCTCCGTAAGTACATGACCGACCGTGGCAAGATCAAGCCCCGTCGCGTCACTGGCGCTTGCACGCAGCATCAGCATGACATCGCCAACGCCATCAAGCGCGCCCGCGAGATGGCTCTCCTGCCGTACACCGTCCCCGTGGTTTCCTCTCGTGGCAACCGCGACCGCGGCTAAGAAGGGAGACGCATCATGAAGGTTATTCTTCTCGATGAGATCAAGGGCAAGGGCGGCGAGGGTGACGTCGTAGAGGTCGCTCAGGGTTACGCTGAGAACTTCCTGTTCCCCAAGAAGCTCGCTGTTGCCGCCACCAAGGGCAACCTCAAGCAGCTTGACGAGCGTCGCAACAACATCGCCAAGCGCGAGGCCGTCCGTCTGGCTACCGCCAAGGAGACCAAGGCTGCCTTCGAGGGCAAGACGGTCACCGTTGACGTCAAGGTCGGCGACGAGGGCATCCTCTTTGGCTCCGTTACCGCCGCTATGATCGCTGACGCCATCAAGGCTCAGCTCGGTATGGACATCGACCGCAAGCGCGTCGAGCTCGGTAAGCCCATCAAGGTTGCCGGTGCCCACACCGTTGCCATCTCGCTGTACCGCGAGATCAAGGCCGAGGTTGTCGTTCTCGTCGGCGTTACCGCCGAGGAGCTCGCTGCCGAGGCTGAGGTCGAGGAGGCCGCTGAGGTCGCCGAGGCCGAGACCGCCGAGGTCGAGACTGAGGCTGCTGCCGAGTAGCATTTGCTGCAACGCAACAATCTTGTTCTAAGAAGGGCGCTCTGGGAAACCAGGGCGCCCTTTTGTTTTTTTGCGCTGAGTGAGTGTCATGGTGAACGTTGCGTCGAAGTCCTATATACAGGACCGTTCATCCGTTTGGTTCGGTGATGATTGGCGGCGCGCGGCGCGTTTTGGGACCGTGGCTGATACTATGGATGCTCGCAAGCGATATGAATGAGGATGCTCATGGCATATGACGATAGGGAGACCGGGCTGACGGTTGAGGACCGCGGCTCAAAGTTGGGTCTTCCCCAAAACCAAGATGCAGAGGCCAATGTACTGGCCGCTATGCTGCTATCGCCCGAGGTGGTCGAAGAGGCCCAGGTCGAGCTGCAGCCCGATGACTTCTACCGGCCCATTCATAAGACCATCTATACCGCGATGGTCGATATGTACAACAGCCGCATTCCCATCGACTCCATCTCGCTGATCGATTATCTGCGAAGCATCAACAAGCTCGATGCCGTGGGCGGCGAAGCGTATATTTTGGAGTTGATGGGTCAGACCCTGTCGCTCGTCAACTGGCAGCACCATGCCGCCATCGTTCGCCGCGATTCGATGCTGCGTGAGCTGATCGGCGCCACCAACGAGATCAACGCGCTGGCATATAACGCCCCCACCGACACCAAAGAGGTTGTCGAGCTGGCCGAGAGCAAGCTGCTCAAGGTTACGGCGCGCGAGGTCAAGTCGAGCTACAAGACGCTGACCGAGTTTATGGTCGAGGCCTATAACGAGGCCGAGGAAGTGTGCCAGGCCGGTGGCCAGGCTGCGGGCGTGCCCACGGGCTTCCCGTCGCTCGACCGCATGCTCATGGGTTTTCGCGAGGGCCAGCTCATCATCATCGGCGCCCGTCCTGCTGTGGGTAAGACGTCGTTCGCTCTGAATCTGGCGCTCAACGCTGCCGCTGCTGGTTATACCGTCGGCTTCTTCTCGCTGGAGATGTCGGGCAAGGAAATTGCCCAGCGTCTGATTTGCGCCTATGCCATGATCTCGATCAGTGATTTCCGCATGGGCCGCATTAGCCCCGAGCAGTGGGCCAATATCAACGAGGCCACGCAGACCTTATCCAAGCTGGATATTCTGATTGACGATACGCCCGGCACCACAGTGACCGAGATTCGCGCCAAGAGCCGTCGCATGCTCCATAACAAGGAGAAGGCCATCATCATCCTGGACTACCTGCAGCTGGTGAGTCCTCCGCCGGGACGCCGCTCCGAGAGCCGTACCGTCGAGGTTTCGGAGATGTCGCGTGGTCTGAAGATCATGGCCAAGGAGCTCAAGATCCCACTCATCGCGCTGTCGCAGCTCTCGCGTCAGGTCGAATCCCGTACCGGCAAGCGCCCGCAGCTTTCCGACCTTCGTGAATCGGGCTCCATCGAGCAGGACGCCGATATCGTTATGTTCTTGGACCGCTCCGCGGACGAGGCCGAGGCCTCGCGCGACGATCGACCCGACGAGGGCGTTACGCGTATCGTCGTGGCCAAGAACCGTTCGGGCCCGATCGGCGACGTCGACCTGATGTTCCTGCCGGCATCCACCAAGTTCTATGAGCTTGATGGGGCACATGCCGAGGAGTAGGACAGGCGCCCGTTGCACGGGTATACTGGGAATGTTTTGTGCTTCTGCGTGCCGGCGTGGCGCGTAGACAGGCCATGAATGTAAGGAGTAAACATGCCGTCAACCGTTTTGGTCGGTGCCCAGTGGGGCGATGAGGGCAAGGGTAAGATTTGCGACCTGGTCGCCGGCGACTTCGATGCTGTCGTGCGCTACTCGGGCGGCAACAACGCCGGTCACACCATCGTCGTCAACGGCAAGAAGTACGGCCTGCACCAGGTGCCTTCCGGCATCATGTATTCCGGCCACGTGTCGGTGATCGGTAACGGCTGCGTCGTCAACCCCAAGGTTGTCCTTGAGGAGATTGACATGTTCGAGGCCGACGGCATCACCACCAAGAACCTCAAGATCAGTGGCAACGCGCATGTCATCATGCCGTACCACATCGATCTGGATGGCGCCTTTGAGCAGAAGCTCGGCAAGAAGAACATCGGTACCACCAAGCGCGGCATCGGTCCGTGCTATCAGGACAAGATGGCCCGCATTGGCCTGCGCATGCAGGACATGCTGGACGAGACGCTGTTCCGCGACAAGCTGGAGACCGCTCTCGCCCGCGTGAACCCCGAGCTCGAGCTCATCTACAACCTGCCCACCTACACCGTGGACCAGATTTGCGACGAGTACCTGCCGATGGCCGAGCGCCTGCGCCCCTACATCACCGAGACGAGCCTGCTGCTCAACAACATGATCGACGAGGGCAAGGACCTGCTGTTTGAGGGCGCCCAGGCGACGCTGCTCGACATCGACCACGGCACCTATCCGTACGTGACGTCTTCCAACTGCACCGCCGGCGGCGCCATCACCGGCTCCGGCGTGGGCATGAAGAACGTCGACCGCGTGCTGGGCGTCATGAAGGCCTATATCACCCGCGTCGGTTCGGGCCCCATGCCCACCGAGCTTTCCTATGAGTCCGAGGCTGGCCACACGCTGACCGAGGAGGGCTATGAGTACGGCGTGACCACCGGTCGCCGTCGTCGTTGCGGCTGGTTTGACGGCCCTATCGCCAACTATGCCTCGTGCGTCAACGGCCTCACCGACATCGCCGTGACCAAGCTCGACGTGCTTTCGGCCTTCGACACCATCAAGGTGTGCGTGGCCTACGACGTCGATGGCGAGCGCTACACCAGCGTGCCCGAGCATCAGGTGCGCTTTGAGCATGCCAAGCCCATCTACGAGGAGCTCCCTGGCTGGAAGTGCGACATCACCGGTTGTCGCAGCTTTGACGAGCTGCCGCAGGAGGCTCAGGACTACGTGGCGTTTATCGAGGATCTGGCACACACCCGCGTGACGTTCATTGGCGTTGGCGCTGGTCGCGAGCAGATTATCAACCGATTCTGGAAGTAATCGGGACTATTTGGTTATTGCGATATACCCCTTTGCAGCCCGGGTGGGCGGCCGAGGGGTATATTTGCTTGCAAGGGGCTCGCGCGGAGCGGGCCATTCATCCATAGAGGAGGCACCCTTGAAGGCGGACACTCAAACCATCGACATCCTGTTGTTGGGCAGCGGCGGCCGTGAGCATGCTTTGGCAGCCAAGCTCGCAGCATCACCGCGCGCCGGCAAGCTCTACATCGCGCCGGGCAACGGCGGCACCGCGAGCTGCGGCGAGAACGTTGTTCTCGACGACTGCGATCCTGCGGCCGTGGCGGCGTTTGCGCAGAGCCACGGATGCGGACTCGTGGTAATTGGCCCCGAGGCTCCGCTCGTGGCGGGCGTGGCCGACGCCGTGCGCGCGGCGGGTATTCCCTGCTTTGGCCCGGGTGCCGAGGGCGCCCAGATGGAGGGCTCCAAGCTGTTCTCCAAGCAGCTCATGGAGCGTGCGGGCATTCCGACGGCAGCCTACGGCTCGTTTACCGACGAGGCTTCGGCTCTCGCCTACGTACGCGAGCAAGGCGCCCCGCTGGTCGTCAAGGCCGACGGCCTTGCCGCAGGCAAGGGCGTTATCGTGGCGACCGAACTTGAGCAGGCCGAGGAGGCCGTGCGCGAGTGCTTTGGCGGCACCTTTGGCGATGCCGGCAACACCGTGGTTATCGAGGAGATGCTCGTTGGTCCCGAGTGCTCGCTGCTGGCCTTTACCGACGGCAAGACCGTGCGCCCCATGGCCACCTCGCAGGACCACAAGCGCGCGCTTGAGGGCGACCTTGGTCCCAACACCGGCGGCATGGGCGTCTACAGCCCGGTGCCCATCGTGACTGACGAGGAGCACGCCACCATGGTGAAGGTCATGGAGCAGACCGTGGCCGAGCTCGCTGCCGAGGGTATCGACTACCGCGGCTGCCTGTACGGCGGCTTTATGCTCACGCCTGCCGGCCCCAAGGTGCTGGAGTTCAATGCCCGCTTTGGCGACCCCGAGACGCAGGTCGTTCTGCCGCGCCTTAAGAACGACCTGGTCGAGGTCATGCTCGCCTGCGCCAACTGCGAGCTCGATCAGATTGAACTCGACTGGCGCGACGAGTGGGCCGTGGCCGTTGTCCTGACGAGTGCGGGTTATCCCGGCAGCTACGAGAAAGGCAAGGTCATTACCGGTATCGCCGATGCCGAGGCCATGGAGAACGTGACCGTGTACCACGCGGGCACTGCCGTGGTGGACGGCCAGCTCGTGACCAATGGTGGCCGCGTGCTTGCCGTGACCGCGCTGGGCGATACGTTTGAGAACGCCCGCAACCTTGCCTACGAGGCCTGCGAGAAGATTGATTTTGAGGGCAAGACCCTGCGTCACGACATCGGCCTGCGCGCGCTGCGCGGCCGCGACGCCTGGGATGCCTAAAATCCGAGAGGAATGAGACGGATGGACGAGAAGAACGAAGAGCTCGTGGACGCGCAGATCGTCGAAGAGGACAGCCGCGTGTATGGGCACGCCGAGGGCGAGCCTGGTGGCGAGGTCGCTGACGAGCCGGCGCTGGTGCTGGGCGATGACGACCCGCACGATGCCGAGCTGCACGAGAAGATTCTTTCGGAGGAGTGCGCCTGGAAGGGCAAGATCCTCGACGTCCACCGTCTTGAGGTTGAGCTGCCCAACGGTCGCCGCAGCGCCCGCGATATCGTTCGCCATCCGGGTGCGGCGGCTGTTGTGGCACTGACCGAGAGCGGCAAGATCGTACTGGTGCGTCAGTACCGCACCGCCATCGACCGCGTGACGGTCGAGATTCCCGCCGGCAAGCTCGATCCAGGCGAGGACCCGCTCGATTGCGCCAAGCGCGAGCTGCATGAGGAGACGGGCTTTAGGGCTGGTCGCATTCGCTTTTTGACGTCGATTGTCACGTCCTGTGGTTTTTGCGATGAGATTATCCACATCTACTTGGCTACCAAGCTCGAGTTTGATGCGCCCAACCCCGATGATGACGAGTTTGTCAACGTGGACCTGGTGCCGCTGCACGAGCTGATCGACGCCGTACTCGACGGCAAGATCGAAGACGCCAAGACCGTCGTGGGCGCCTTGGCCTGCGACAGCATCGCACACCGCCTTGGGGGCACGGAGCTTTAACGAGTGGGGATAGCCCTGGGACAAGTACTACTGATTGCTTTGTCCCAGGGCCTTACGTTGCTGATATTTCTTTGAGGATCACATGCTGAAGAGGTTTCTTTCGTATTACGAGCCCCAGATGGGGCTTTTTGTTGCTGATACTGTTTGCGCTCTGGTGCTTGCCGCCATTGACCTGGCGTTCCCCATTATCCTGCGTAATTTGACCGGTGGGCTATTTACTCAGGGTCAGGCTGCCATTATGCAGGCGCTCGGCATGATCGCGGTGGGCTTGGTGCTGATGTATGCCGTCCGCTGCGCCTGCCGCTACTTTGTGAGCTATTGGGGCCACGTGATGGGCGCGCGCATGGAGTCCAAAATGCGCGAGGACCTGTTCGACCAGTATGAGCGCTTTAGCTTTGCGTACTTCGACCGCAACAGCTCGGGTGACATGATGAGCCGCGTGGTCAACGACCTGTTCGATATCTGCGAGGCGGCGCATCACGTACCCGAGTGGATCATCATCTGCGGCATCGAGATTATCGGCTCGTTTGTGATCCTCTTTACCATCGCCCCGGTGCTCGCGCTCGCCATGGCCGTGGTGACGGCGGCGTTTGCGGTCGTCATGTTTTGGCAGAACATGCGCATGCGCGAGGTTTTTAGCGACAACCGCAAAAAGATCAGCGGCATCAATGCGCAGCTGCAGGATTCGCTGGCGGGCATGCGCGTGGTCAAGAGCTTTGCCAATGAGGAGACCGAACGCTTCAAGTTCCGCGCCTCCAACAATCGCTATCTTTCGTCCAAGGAGAACATGTATCACGCCATGGGCGTCTATACCGCGACGTATGGCCTGCTCTCGGGTGTGCTCTATGTGATCGTGGTGCTGCTGGGCGGCTGGCTGGTCGCCCAGGGACAGCTGCAGGCGGTCGATATGGCGACCTTTGCACTCTATATTTCGCTGTTCTGCACGCCGCTCGAGACGCTCGTCAATTCGGCCGAAACGTATCAGAAGGCCATCGCCGGCTTTAAGCGTATGGACGAGGTACTCTCGACTGCCCCGGATATCCAGGACAAGCCGGGCGCCACGGATCTGCGGGTGACCGCCGGCGCCGTGGAGTATCACGACGTGTGCTTTAGCTACGAGGATGTTGAGTTGGGCGAGGGCGGCGCCGACGGACGCCCTGTTATCGACCATATGAATCTGTCCATCAAGCCCGGCCAGACCATCGCGCTGGTTGGACCCTCGGGCGGCGGCAAGTCCACGACCTGTTCGCTGCTGCCGCGCTTTTATGACGTGGCTGCCGGATCCATTAGCATCGACGGTCAGGACGTGCGCGATGTGACGCAGCAGAGCCTGCGCCGCGCCATCGGCCTGGTGCAGCAGGATGTCTATCTGTTTGACGGTACGATTGGCGAGAACATCGCCTACGGCAAGCCGGGCGCTACGGCGGAAGAGATCGCCGAGGCCGCCCGTCGCGCCAACATCGATGCCTTTATCGAGTCGCTTCCACAGGGCTATGACACGGTCGTGGGCGAGCGCGGCAGCCGTCTTTCGGGCGGACAGAAGCAGCGTGTTGCCATCGCGCGCGTGTTTCTCAAGAATCCCAAGATCCTGATTTTAGACGAGGCGACGAGTGCTTTGGATAACGAGAGCGAGGAGGCGGTGCAGGAGTCGCTCGAAGAGCTGGCACGCGGCCGCACCACGATTATCATCGCCCACCGTCTTTCGACCATTAAGCATGCCGATGAGATTGCGACCGTTGAGCATGGTCGCGTTGTGGAGCGTGGCACGCACGAGGAGCTTCTCGCCCGTGGCGGCACCTATGCCCGTTACTATCGAATGCAGTTCGAAGGTGCGCGTGCGCACGAGCTCGACTGATTGATATGACAGGAAGTTTATGGCTGACAAGAACCCTTTGACTCCGGAAGAAGTGACGGAGTTATTCTCCGAAATCGATGCATCCGGCGTCTTGGATCCTACGCTCGCCAAAAAGCGTACCGAGCGCATGCGCGAGAAAGAGGCCGCCGTCAAGCGCGGTGACAAAGCGGCGCTAGCGCAGCTGCGCAGCGAGGACCGCGCGAGCCAGGCAAAACATATCGACCCGCTGTCCGAGGACGATCCTTCGGGCTCGCAGGTGAGCCATACCATTACGAAGACCGCGATGGCCGTGGTCATCGGTATTTTGGTGCTGATCGTGGGCATGCAGATTGGCTACGGCGTGATGCGTCGCCTGAACACCGCCAACCTGTCCGAGAGCGTTTCGGTCGATACCGTTTCGACCGCGCTGAAGGGCGGCCTTGAGTGGGGCAATGGCTTTACGCAGTTCCCGCTCGATTTTACCGTCGATGAAGCCGATGAACGCACGGGCACGGTCGAGGTGACGGTGTTGGACACATCGTCTGCCAACGAGCTCGAGCTGCTGTCCAACGGGCAGATTCAGGCCGCGGCGCTTGCGACCAACGCGTTGCTCAACGATAAGATCGACCGCGTGGTGTATAACGTTCACGCCTATATCGACGAGAATAGCAACATTCAGCACGATTCCTTCTTTGGCATGTTCCCCGCGCGCGGCCACCAGAGCGCCATTTTGACGTTCGTGTGGACCAAGAGCTCATCCAACGCCACGAGTATCGACTGGAAGATGCGCATCGTGAGTATGGATGACACCATCGCCGAGCGCATTCAGAAGCAGGTGAACTCGGTGTCGTCGTTGATTGAGGACCCGGTGGTGAGCCAGACCAAGATTGACGAGGAAAAGGCCGAACGTGACCTGGAGCATCGTCTGCATGGCCGCGAGATTTTCCGCGGCGGCAAGCCCGATCGCACACCGTCCAAACTGCTGGAGCAGGATAAGAAAAAGTAAGACGTCATCATCCCGCGTGAGCCACAAGCCCCGCGGGATGATTTTTAATCCTCGTCCTAGAAAAATCATTATGCATAGAAAGTCATAATTATCATTTCGTAAACATTTCGATGAAATTAACGCCATGAGGCATGCTTACGGTTACAATACCGCGAGGCCTAACTACACACCTTTAAGCCGGTCCTGTGAGACCGGGAAGGAGAACTATGGCGAACAACCATACCGCGGGCGCTGCCGCCCGCACCTTCGCGCCCAGCGAGCTTTGCCAGCGTATGCTGGCCAAAACCAGCAAGGGCACCTGTGGTCCCTGCATCCTGTATCTTGAGGATGGGACCATTTTTTATGGACGTGCATGCGGCGCCGAGGGCACCGCGACCGGCGAAGTCTGCTTCAACACCTCGCTCGAGGGCTACTTTGAGGTCATGACCGACCCGAGTTATGCCGGCCAAATCGTAACCATGACCTATCCGCAGATCGGCAATTACGGTATCGACGAGACCGACGTCCAGTCGGCCTTCCCCGGCGACGCCGTGCGCCCTGCGAGCGCTCCGGCTATGCGCGGCATGATCGTTCGCGACATGTGCGCCACGCCTTCTAACTGGCGCTCGGCCGTCAGCGTGCCGGAGTACCTGCGCGCTCACGGCATCGTCGCTATCGAGGGTGTCGACACCCGCGCCCTGGTGCGCCATCTGCGCGATAATGGTTCCAAGATGGGCATTATCTCGACCGAGATCTTCGACGTCGACGAGCTTGCCGAGCGTCTGGCCGCAGCGCCCACGCTGGTAGGCGAGAACCTGGTCAAGACCGTGAGCTGCCCTGAGCCCCACGCCTTTGCCGCCGTCGACCTGCCTGCCACGCATGACTTTGCACTTGCGGCTGCCGCTCCTGCCCGTCACAAGGTGGTCGCCTACGACTGCGGTGTGAAGCGCGGTATTCTGGAGGGGCTGGTCCGCGCCGGCTGCGACCTTACCGTCGTGCCGTGGGATACGCCCGCCCAGCAGGTGCTCGACATGAATCCCGACGGTGTCTTTTTGTCCAATGGCCCCGGCGACCCCGACGCCGTGGTGGAGACCTACGAGCAGGTGCAGCAGCTGATCGGCAAGGTGCCGGTCTTTGGTATTTGTCTTGGTCACCAGATGATCAGCCTGGCCTGCGGCGCCCAGATGGAAAAGCTTAAGTTCGGTCACCGCGGTGGCAACCAGCCGGTCATGAACCTGGTGAGCCGCCGCGTGGAGATCACCGCGCAAAACCACGGCTTTGGCCTGCTGTTCCCCAGTCTGGGCAAGCTTGTCCCCGAGCTTTCGGGCGGCGAGACCGAGCATGCGGCCGATGGAGATCTGCGCGCCTGGGTGCGCCGCGGAATCGCGCCGGTCGTGATGAACGAGCGCTTTGGTCGCATTCGCCTGACGCATGTGAACCTCAACGACGGCACCGCCGAGGGCATCCAGCTGCTCGACGCCCCGTGCTTCTCGGTCCAGTACCACCCCGAGGCTTCGCCTGGCCCCACCGATGCCCACTATCTCTTTACTGCCTTTACGCGACTCATGGACGGCGAGGAGAACTACCTGGACATCGATCCCGCGAAGGACCGCCTTGCCGGCTGGAACTTTGCCGATAGTGGTTCCGCCGTTCTACCGAACGGCGGACCTGTCGACGCTGCGGCTGCATCTGGCACATCATCTTGCCGTTCTGCTTCGGACGCGCGGGCATAAGCCCAGCGCGCCCTCGCATCACGGCAACCTGATGCACCAGCTGCACCCTCGCTGACTTTTCCAAAACATTGAGTCAGCCTCTCTAGGAGGTTTTAAACATGCCTAAACGTACCGACATCAAGCGTATCCTCGTCATTGGTTCGGGCCCCATCGTTATCGGTCAGGCCTGCGAGTTCGATTACTCCGGCGCCCAGGCCTGCAAGGTGCTCAAGGAGGATGGCTTTGAGGTCATCCTGGTCAACTCCAACCCGGCGACCATCATGACCGATCCGGGCTTGGCCGACTGCACCTATGTCGAGCCCATCACCGCCGAATTTATCGAGCGCGTGATCAAGAAGGAGCGCCCGGATGCGCTGCTGCCCACGCTGGGCGGCCAGACCGGTCTGAATGCCGCCGTCGAGCTGGCAAAGGACGGCACACTCGACAAGTACGGCGTCGAGATGATCGGCTGTGACCTTGCCGCCATCGAGCGCGGTGAGGATCGCAAGCTCTTTAACGAGGCCATGGCCGAGATCGGCCTGGAGGTCGCGCGCTCGGGCTATGCCTACAGCGTGGCTGACGCCGAGGCCATCGCCGAGCGTGTGGGCTATCCCTGTGTGCTGCGTCCGAGCTTTACCTTGGGCGGCGCCGGTGGCGGCATCGCACATACTCACGAGGAGCTCGTCTCCATCGTGAGCCAGGGCCTTGAACTCTCGCCTGCCCACGAGGTACTGGTCGAGGAGTCTATCGAGGGCTGGAAAGAGTATGAGATGGAGGTCATGCGTGATCACGCCGGCAACGGCATCATCGTGTGCTCCATCGAGAATCTCGACCCCATGGGCGTACATACCGGTGACTCCATCACCGTGGCGCCGGCGCAGACCCTCTCCGACCTTGAGTACCAGCGCATGCGTGTCGCGTCGCTCGCCATTCTGGAGAAGATTGGCGTCGAGACCGGCGGCTCCAACGTGCAGTTTGCCGTGAACCCCCAGACCGGCCGCCTGATCGTCATCGAGATGAACCCGCGCGTGAGCCGTTCGTCCGCACTGGCCTCCAAGGCCACGGGCTTCCCCATCGCCAAGGCCGCCGCTCGCCTGGCCGTGGGCTACACGCTCGACGAGATCGTCAACGACATCACTAAGGCAACGCCTGCCTGCTTTGAGCCCACGATCGACTACTGCGTGGTCAAGGTGCCGCGCTTTGCCTTCGAGAAGTTCAAGGGCACCGATCCCACGCTCACCACGCGCATGAAGGCCGTGGGCGAGATCATGGCGATCGGTCGCACCTTTGAGGAGGCCTTCGGCAAGGCCATGCGCTCGCTGGAGGACGGTCACCAGGGCATCTGCGCCGGTGGCAAGGAGGGTGCCGACAAGCTGAGCGACGACGAGCTCGCTCAGGCCGTGGCAACCCCGACCGAGCACCGCATCTTCTTTGTGGTCGAGGCCCTGCGCCGTGGCTGGGACATCGCCCATATCCATGCCATCTGCGGTATCGATCCGTGGTACCTCAACCGTATCAACGACATGGTGCAGGTCCAGGAGAGCATCCGCGGCCTGCGTGTGGAGGATATCGACGCCGATGCGATGCGCCTGCTCAAGCAGTACGGCACGAGCGACGCCGAGATTGCCGTGCTGACCGGCTCGGACGAGCGCTTTGTGCGCGCCTATCGCAAGGGTCTGGGCGTGGTTCCCAGCATGAAGACGGTCGATACCTGCGCGGCCGAGTTCTCGAGCGCCACGGAGTACCACTACAAGACGTACGAGAACATCTACCGCACGAGCCCGGATGCCAAGAAGTGCGTGGCTCCCGACGAGACCACGCCGGCGGACAAGCCCAAGGCGATGATCTTGGGCGCCGGCCCCAACCGCATTGGCCAGGGTATCGAGTTCGATTACTGCTGCGTGCACGCGAGCTACGCGCTGGCGGCCCGCGGCTTCGAGACCATCATGGTCAACTGCAATCCCGAGACCGTCTCGACCGACTATGACACGTCCGACCGTCTGTACTTTGAGCCGCTCACCTACGAGGACGTCATGGACGTTATCGATGTCGAGCGCCCCGACGGCGTCGTGGTGACGCTCGGCGGCCAGACCCCGCTTAAGCTGGCGCGCATGCTCGAGGAGAGCGGCGTCAACATTATGGGCACAAAGCCCGACGCCATCGACTTTGCCGAGGACCGCGAGCGCTTCGCCGCCCTGCTCGACAAACTGGGCATTATGTACCCGCCGGCGGGTCAGGCCACCTCGTTTGAGGAGGCCGAGGCCGTGGCCGCGCACATCGGCTACCCGCTGCTGGTGCGTCCGAGCTACGTGCTGGGCGGCCGCGGCATGATGATCGCCTACGATGCCGAGCATCTGCGCGATTACATGGCAGAGGCTGCGCGCATCAGCCCCGACTACCCGGTGTATCTGGACCGCTTCCTGGAGGGCGCAATCGAGTCCGATGTCGACGCCCTGTGCGATGGCGAAGAGGTATACATCGGCGGCATCCTGGAGCATATCGAGGAAGCCGGTATTCACTCCGGCGACTCCGCGACCTGCATCCCTCCGTTCAGCTTTAGCGAGAGCCTGCAGGCGAAGCTCCGCGAGACCACGCGCCGCATCGCGATGGCGCTGGGAGTCCGCGGTCTGGTCAACGTGCAATATGCCATCAAGGGCGAGACCGTCTACGTGATCGAGGCCAACCCGCGCGCCAGCCGTACCGTGCCGTTTATCTCCAAGGCCACCGGTGTGCCGCTGGCCAAATGCGCGGCGCGCATCATGGCAGGCGATTCCATCGCGAGCTTGGGCCTGCCGAGCGACGAACGTCAGCTGGACTGGTTCTGCATGAAGGAAGCCGTCATGCCCTGGGGTCGTTTCCCGGGCGCCGACGTCATCCTAGGGCCCGAGATGAAGTCGACGGGCGAGGTCATGGGTATCGCCAAGAGCTATCCCGAGGCATACGCCAAGACGCAGCTGGCGATCGACTACAAGCTGCCCGACCCGAGCGCCGGCAAGGTATTCATCAGCGTGTGCGACCGCGACAAGCGCCACATCCTTTCGGTCGCCCGTATCCTGCGCTACCTGGGCTTTGACATCTGCTCCACCGAGGGTACGGCGCGCGTACTGCGTGGAGGCAACGTGACGTGCGAGGTCGTGGAGAAGATTAGCGGCCCGCACGACGGCGAGCGCCCCAACATCGGCGACCTCATCGCCGATGGCAAGATCGCGGTGATCATCAACACGCCGTACGGTCCGGGCTCGCGCGGCGACGGCTATCTGCTGCGCACCGAGGCAGTGCGACGCGGTGTGACCTGCGTGACCGCGATGTCTGCCGCCAACACGTACGTGAGTGCCATCGAGGCGGTGCGTGAGGACCAGCAGGGTCACGGCAGCGCCAACGACATGGGCATGGACGTCATCGCCCTGCAGGACCTGCCGCAGCACACGGTGTAATGTGACCTGGTCGGCCGGGGCGGGAGGGGCCGAGATTTCCCCCTTTCGCTCCGGCTGCAAGCAGAGTCGCTCAGGAGAAAACTCGGCCCCTCCCGCCCCGGCCTGCGGTGACTTGGCCGCACCGTGTGCTGCGGAAGGGGCTTTGCGTGATGACTAGGGCTGAATAAAAAGTGAGTGTGGGATCCGCCGTTCGTTTGAACGACGGCGCCCACGTTTTGGATTTATTGGGCTGTGGCGGTGAAGGTTGTTTTGTCGGCGGCGATGTGCACGTGCAGCTTTGCCTGACCGTCGCAGCTGATGAGCACGCCTACCTCGAATGGGGTTCCCGTCTTGTCGTAGGTCGAACGCACGATGCGCATCGCCGCCTTACCGGTGTTCTGTCCCAAAAGGCGCGCCTCATGCTTGTCGAGGTTGACCGCCTCGTAGACGGCATCGACGCTTGCGGGCAGGATGCCGGTCTTTTCCGCGATGTGGGCGTAGAGCGAGCCATCCACGTCTTTGCGTGTGAGCTCGGGGCAAAGTGACACGGGGATATAGACGTAGTTGAGCTCCATGGGTTTGTCGTTGGCGAGACGCAGGCGGCGAATCTCCCAGACGGGTGTCCCTTCGGGCACTTTGAGCCCAGAGGCGATGCCGCGGACGGCCGGTATGCTTGAAAAGGCGAGAATCTGCGAGCTCGGAACCCGTCCCGCTTCGCGCATCCGCGCGCTGAAATTCAGGGCCAGGTCGATGCCGGGTGCTGAGGTTTGGGGCTTGATGAACGTGCCCTGGCCGCGCTTGCGCACCACGCGCCCCTCGATGACGAGATCCTGAAAGCAACGGCGCACAGTCGCGCGCGATAACTCCAGCCGCGCACAGATTTCGAGCTCGCGTGGCAGCGGCGTCTTGGTGTCGAACGCCTGGCTGGCGATAAGCAGGGCGATTCGATGTTTAAGTTGGACATAGAGCGGTGTATCACCGCTGCGATCGAAGGGTTCGGCGGCGAGAAACGAGATCATGTCCATAGGGTACCTCCATGTCGTGAGCATACGTGACATGGTCTGACACTGCGGGACAAACCGGTGATGTCAAGCCCGATTCTTGTTGGTATGTATGGTACATAAGGAACATAAAATATTTACCAGGCAATCTACCTGCTATTTTAAAAATAATTAGAAGAAAAAATAATTTATGCACAAAAATAGTTGCTACCGTTAACCGATGAATAGTTGCCGTTCGCAACTATTTTCTTGTACCGAACATGCCCCGGCGCAACAATAATCTCAGCAAAAAGCAAAGCCGTGCGATACACGGCAGGTCGAGAGGAGACCGCATGCGGTATCTGGTAATGGTCAGTCACGGAACGCTCGCTCCCGGACTGCACAGTGTCCTCAAGATGCTCGGCAATGACGCCCCGAACATCTTGTCGACGAGTCTCGTGGACGGCATGGGCGCTGACGAGTATGTCGAGAACGTCAAGGCGATGCTCGCTCCTGTTACCGCCGATGACGAGGTTGTCCTGCTTGGTGACATCCTGGGCGGATCGCCGCTCACCAATGCCATGAACACGCTGTCCGAGAAGGGCCTGCTCGCCCACACCATTGCCTTCGGCGGCATGAACCTGCCCATGGCTATGACCGCCATGATGGGACTTGCCACCATGGACCTGGATTCCCTCAAGCGGATGATGCTGCAGGAGGGCAAGAACGGTATGTCCGAGCTCGTGGTCCCGACCGATGACGCCGACGACGAGGACGACGACATCTAGGCGGCGCATCCGCCCCAATTTTTGTGATGGAACGGGGGTTAAGAGGAAAGACCCCCGGTGATAAGGAAAGGGAAGACGCATGATTTCGTTCATCCGCATTGACGACCGCATGATCCATGGACAGACCGTTACCCGTTGGGCCCTCGAGTATCCCTGCGACGGTCTTATCGCCGTCAACGACGCCGCGGCGTCGAACCCCGTGCTCAAGGAGGCCTACAAGAGCGCCTCGGGCAAGAAGACGTTCGTGTGGACCAAGGAGCACTTTAAGGAGGTCTCCGAGAAGGTTCTCAAGTCCGACACCAAGTACTTCCTGATTACCAAGAACCCGCTCGACATGAAGGAACTTCTCGTCGATTTTGGCTTTAAGCCCGGCATGGACCGCATCATCGTCGGTCCCTGCAACGATCGTCCCGGCGCCACCAAGCTCGGCAACAACCAGTCGATCACGCAGGAAGAGGCCCAGGCGCTCGAGGATCTCACCAACGCCGGCTACACGGTCGAGTTCGCCCTTATCAAGGAGAAATCCATTGGTGAGTGGCCCAAGTTCCGCGGTCAGTTTGGCTTCTAGTTAGGCGCCAGCCGCATTTTGGTACCTACAGCCCTTGGGGAAAGGGGCTGAGGAATAAAGAAAGGGGAAAGCATGGCAATCAATGCATTCCAAGCCGCGCTGTTCGGCCTGTTCGCCTGCCTGGCATCGCTGCCTGGCATGGGCGGCACGACGATTGGCAACTACACTCTGGGTCGTCCTCTGGTCGCCGGCCTCGTCGTCGGCATCATCATGGGCGATATACAGACGGGCATCCTCGTCGGTGCTGCCATCCAGGTTGTCTACATCGCTCTCGTGACCCCTGGCGGAACCGTCTCCGCCGACGTCCGCGCCGTGTCCTATATCGGCATCCCGCTGGCGATCCTCGCCATCAAGAACTCGGGCATCGATCCCGCCTCCGCTGAGGCTGCCGGCATGGCCGCATCCCTCGGTGCCGCCGTCGGCACGCTCGGCACTGTGCTCTTCTATGGCACCGCCACCATCAACCTGGTGTGGCAGGGCATGGGCTGGAAGTGGCTCGAGAAGGGCGATCTCCACAAGCTCTACCTGGTCAACAACGTTCTGCCTTGGATCGGTCACATCATCTGCTCGTTCCTCCCGACGTTCATCATCACCATGGGCGGCACCGCCATGGTCGACCTCATGAAGACCTACATGCCCATGGACGGCATCGCGATGAAGACGCTGTTTACCGTCGGCTCGCTGCTACCTACCGTCGGTATTGCCATCCTGCTCAAGCAGGTCATCTCTAAGCCCACGGACTTCCTGACGTTCTTCTTCGGCTTCACCCTGTCCGCTGTTATGGGCTGCAACCTGATCGCCGCTGCCGGCATCGGCTGCTTCTTCGCCCTGATCAACTATGAGATCGCTTCGCTCAAGATCGACCTCGCAAACGCTCCCAAGGCAGCTATCGCCTCGGGCTCCGATGATGAGGAAGAGGAGGACATCTAATGGCAGAGAAGAAAAAGCTCTCTAAGAAAACGCTTGCCAAGTCGTTCCGTAACTGGTCCTATGGCAACCTGACCTGCTTCTCGCAGGAGCACATGCAGACCTTCGGTTACCTGTGCGCTATGCTTCCGATTGTCGAGGAGCTCTACGACACGCCCGAGGAGCAGAAGCAGGCCCTTCAGACCTACTCCGCGTTCTTCAACACCGAGCCGCAGATCGGAACCATGATTGTCGGCGTCACCGCCGGCCTCGAGGAGGCTCGCGCAAACGGCGAGGCCATCGATGACGACGCCATCAACGGCATCCGCGCCGGCCTCATGGGCCCGCTCGCCGGCCTTGGCGACTCGCTGATTGTCGGTACCCTGATCCCGATCCTGCTCGGTATCGCCCTCGGTCTCTCGACCGGCGGCTCTCCGCTCGGCGCTATCTTCTATATCGTCGTGTGGAACCTGCTCATGTTCCTCGGCATGCGCTTTGCCTACAACCAGGGCTATGAGCTCGGCGGCAAGGCAGTCGAGGCCCTCGTCGGCCCCAAGGCCAAGGCTCTGCGTGATTCCATCGTGATGGTCGGTACCATGGTCATCGGTGCCGTGGGCGCAACTTGGGTCTCCATCACCTGCAGCCCCAACCTGGTGCTGCCCGGCGGTGGTAAGTTCCAGGACACGCTCGACGGAATCTATCCGCACCTGCTGCCCATGATCTTCATCGTCTTCTGCTGGTACATGATGACCAAGAAGAAGGTCAACCCCATCGTCATGATGCTGATCCTCGTTGTGATCGCATTCGTGGGCGTTGTTATTGGCTTCTTCGATCCGGCGCTGACGTACTAATCGACAGCTCTTTGCCAATTGCGAAAGGCCGTGCCGGCTTGCGCCGCGCGGCCTTTCGCTCATCGTTCGTTTGCTGCTTGGGCGGCACAGGAGACTGGCTCGTTGCCTGCCGTCCTTCAAGAGCGATATAGCCCATGGCCTCCATCGCCTTACATGACATACGCTATATTGCTCTTGAAAGATGACATGGCGGCTCGTTTCTAAAGGAGAACCGAATGCATGAGAAACACGGGCACGATCTTTCGAAAGAGGACCTCATTCGAGAGGCTAAGCTTCAGACCGATGCCATTCAGCGCCTCAATGTTTGGCTGCGCTTGGGGTATTCGTTGGTAGCGATTGGATTTTTGCTCGGCATGTGGGGCTATCAGGGAGGGCCCGGCTGGGGCGTTCCCGTTGGCATTGCGTGCCTGGCGGTGGGTGCTCCCGTCTCCATCATCCTCAAGATCGGCACGAGCAATGCAAAGAAGAACGTCGAGCGCATCCTCGAGGCGGCGGGTGTTAACGTTGAGGAGCTTATGGCGCGAAAGAAGAATGAGTAGAAATATTCATGAGTCGTGGGTTACTATAAAAATTGTTGCGCATAGCAACTAATCTAAAGATCTGTTTGATAAGTAAAGGACTTAATACTCGGTGGACTACGATGACGTTGCTAGAAAATTAATTGTGTACTCGCGCTCCTTGGCCAAAGGATCGTTAAGTGCTGCTGGTGGCGCCAGTGTGGGTGAGACCCCGGTCCTGCAGTATTTGTCTGGCGTTGACGACGATGTCATTCCCTCCGAGATCGCCAAGAAGCTTAAATTCTCCCGTGCGCGTATGTCGCACATCTTGGAGTCACTCGAGAGCAAGGGTTATATTCAGCGCAGGACTGATCAAAACGATCGTCGGCGTGTGTTGGTGAGCATCACCGAGGAAGGCCGCGATTTTGCGGCGAAAAAAAATGCCGAGAGTGTGGCATCGCTCTCGAAGCAGCTCTCAGCGCTCGGCGAGCACGATGCTCAGGAGCTCGTGCGCATTCTGAATAAAGCCTATAGCCTTACCTATGATGCCGACGATTACCTGGACAATCTATAAGGATAAAGGCAGCCATTTAGGTGCATTATGAAATGCATCCGGGACAGTTGTGCCCATTGACTACCGTCAACATCTCATTCCAAACCAAATCAGCCAACGTACGTCACAGCAATCCCCGGTAGGTCGAGGGTGCCCCGCGGCGGTCTGGTGTTTTCATCTGAACGACTTTGCGAAGCAACCGGAGTGAAGATGAAAACACCAGACCGCCGCGGGGCACCCGCAGACCGCAGGGACGGGAGCAGCTATACTACTCTCAGTAGTTAAGGGTCGCGGATCCGCCGCGTCACCGCTCTCAACAGGAGGTCTTTGTTTATGGCAGATCAAAAGCCGGTTGTCGGGATCATCATGGGTTCCAAGTCCGATCTGGGCGTTATGGAAGGCTGCACCGCCGAGCTCGAGGCACTGGGTGTGCCCTATGAGCTCGTGATCGCGAGCGCGCACCGCACGCCGGCGAAGGTCCACGAGTGGGCTTCGACTGCCGCCGATCGCGGTATCAAAGTGATTATCGCCGCCGCCGGCAAGGCCGCTCACCTGGGTGGTGTCGTGGCTGCCTTTACGCCGCTGCCGGTTATCGGCGTGCCTATGAAGACGAGTGACCTGGGCGGTATGGATTCGCTGCTGTCGATGGTGCAGATGCCTTCGGGCGTGCCCGTGGCCTGCGTTGCCATCAACGGTGCCAAGAACGCCGCCATCTATGCCACACAGATTCTGGGTGCTTGCGACCCCGAGTACCGCAAGGTTATCGAGAAGATGAAGCAGGAGATGGCTGACGCCTAAGCGTCCCACCGTTTCACCGCAGTATAAGGAGAGCCATGTCCGATTATCAGGGAAAACGATTCAAGGCTTCTCAGATTCCCGATCCGTCGAAGCCGGGTGCTGCCCGTGCGGCACAGCAGGGTCGGACATCCTCTCCTCAGCAGCCGCGCGCGCCGCGCCCCGTGACACCGGCGACGCATCGTCGACAGGACGCGCCGGCCGCATATCGTCCTTCGTCTTATAGCTCCGCTAAGAAGCCGCCCCGGTCTTCATCGCATGCCGCGCCGTCGGATCGCACCGAGCCGCCGCGCAAAAAGCGCCACTCCATTATTCCCATTCTGCTCATCATCATCGGTATCGGTCTGATTGTCGCCGCCGCCGCTATTTTTATTAATGCCCAGATTGGCTATAAGCAGGCGAGCGATTCGTATCAGAAAATCGAGAAGCAATATGTAAGCGATAAGGACGCCAGCGGCGTGCCGATTATCGACTTTGATGCGCTTGCTCAGACGAACCCCGAGATTGTGGGTTGGATTTACGTGCCGGGAACCAACATCAACTATCCCGTGGTGCAGACCAACAACAACTCCAAATACCTCAACACGCTGTTCGATGGCACGTCTAACGCCTCGGGTGCCATCTTCTTGGATAGCGATGACACCGCGCCGGGAATGGTCGACCAGCAGACCACGATCTACGGCCACCATATGAACGATGGGTCGATGTTCAACGTGATTTCGGATACGACTGACCAGGCAACGTTCGATAGCATTGAATATGTGTACTACATCACGCGCGATGCGACGTATAAGTTGCGTCCGCTGGCGACCAAGGTGGTCGAGGACACGTATGCCAAGGCGCGCACGACCAATTTTGAGGGCGACGACGGACTCAAGAACTACCTGTCCGAGATGCTCGACGGCGCTTCTGCCGTGGCGAGTGATGCCACCGATCGTGCCGCTTCGGCAACTAAGGTTGTAACGCTTGTGACCTGTCGTTCGCTGTCGCTGAGCAACACACGCGCCGTCATGGTGCTCACGCCGGTCGAGGAATAAGTTGTTCGAGAGTAGCTAAAAAGGCCCCGTCCCAAATTGGCTACTCGACGACGGTAAGGGAGAAATGATGCTCGAGAGTGGCAAATTGATGCCTTCGATTGATGCTTGGCTGCGCGAGGCCAAGGCCGATGCTTCGGCGGCAGGCTGTGGGATGTATCTGACGCATAACGGTGTGGTGCGCGCGACGCCCAAGGCTGAGGTGCGCGGAGTCGAGACCGGTGGCGTGGCGCCTGGGCATAAGGTGGGCGGCATGGTGTTTGGCTTCGATGCTCAGAAGGTGCAGGCTGCTATCGAGGCGACGCGTGCGATGCCGGGTATCGGCTATGTGCGTGTGTGGCTGGCAAGCGGCGAGCTTGCCGTAGGTGACGACATCATGCTCGTGCTCATCGGCGGGGACATTCGCCCACACGTGGTCGATGCGCTGCAGGCGCTCGTTGGCACCATTAAGAACGAATGCGTGAGTGAGGTCGAGCGCGAGGCGTAGAGGCTTGCGTCGATAGAAGGATCGTTTATAAAAATGCCCACCGGTACGTGTGATACCGGCGGGCATTTTGCGTTTTGGGCGCGGTGGGCGCTACACGCGCGTCGCATCCTTGGGGCTCATGGTCATGCTCTGGAAGCGATTTTCCATGTATTCATTATCGAAATACTTGCCGTAGAACTGCGCGACTGGAATATCCGGCTCCGTGCCGTTGACGCGCTGGTACCAGTAGTCGAGCGACTGCAGCGTCATGACGCCGTCGACCAGCATAATGACGGTAAAGATGACGGTAGCCGAGTAGCGGCTCTTCCACGGAATCATGTTGATGAGCTTGAGCAGCCTCGGCAGCAGCAGCTTGATCCAGATAAGGCCACCCAGGCCCCACAGGCAGGCAAAGCCCGTGCAGGTGCGTCCGCCCGTAAGGACGGCGAGTGGGTCGGGCATGCCGAACAGTTTCATGTGCGAGTAGCTCCACGACACCACGCCAAATGAGGTCTGCATAAACCAGCCTACAAACACCTCGAAAGCGCCGCCGATCAGGGCACTTACCAGGAAAATGATCAGAGGATTCTTTTTATAGAAGCGGTTGAGCGCCATGGTCATGAGCACCGCGCCAAATCCGTAGATGGGGCTAAAGGGGCCAAATAGCATACCGGCCCGGTCCTGATAGACGCCGGGATCGACGACGACCATATGCCAGACTTCCTCGAGAATGAGACCTAACACGCTGCAGACGAAGAATACCCAGAACAGGTTGAAGTAGTTGAGCTTGATGTAGCCCTCGCCGGTTTCGTCGCGGCCGAGCATCCCCTCGGCGGCGGCATCGCGGTCGAGCATCTCTTGCAGGCGGCGCTGCAGTTCGCGCTCCTGACGAAGCGTGGGGTCAACGGTGGCCGAAAGCGCGATGAGGATGCCGAGCTGGATGGCGGGGCGCAACAAGAACGGCCCGATACCCTGGAGCATCACGTCGACCAAAAGCTCAACGACGGTGAATGCGATAAGGATGTAGGACAGGCGCGCGGCGTTGCGGCGCTGGTTCTTGATGAGGTCCAGGCCGAAGATGATTAAGATGACCGCGCTCGCCGCCGAGAGCATGATGCCGGCGACGATAAGGCCGACCGCGACGAGCGTGTTGTCGCCGAGCTTGGCGGCGGCGTTGCCATTGATGAGTGCGGTGATGACCTGCCACATAAAGGCGGCGACCGACGGGAGCGTGCCCACGCCGGACAGGATGCACAGGGCGGCGTACACCTTAATGATGAGGGGGATCTTCTTGACCTCCGTGGCGCTGGGGACGCTGGGGTCGAGTTCGTTTCGATCCATACAGAACCTTTCTCGCTTTGTTGTAGGTTATAAGGATACGCCGCCGACCTGCCAAAAGACAGGACGAACGTCCCAATTGCAACAATGCAACCCTCAACGGTGGACGCGGCGGCCACCTGGGGGCGTGGGCGCTTGCACTGGACAGACCAATAAAATGTTAGGCCGCAAAACGGATTATTAGCTCGGTGGGCTTTTAAAAAGCGCTGCTCATGCGCGGGGGAGCGCGTCGCGCCGTGCGTATAATAAGGCGGGTAACGCCAAAATACGAGGCTCTGAGGGGATGCCATGTCTCAAGAAACCATCCGCGCGGCCGAGCGTGCCGCGGGACAGGTGAACGCCATGTCGACGTATGATCCGGACTCTGACCAGCTGCATGAGGAATGCGGCGTTTTTGGTGTCTGGGCGCCCGATCGCGACGTGGCTCGACTGACGTACTTTGGCCTGCGTGCACTGCAGCACCGTGGCCAAGAATCGGCGGGAATCGCTGTTGGTGACGGCGGTACGGTTATGGTCCGCAAGGATCTGGGCCTGCTCGACCGCGTGTTCTCCAATGCCGACTTGTCGACGCTCTCCGGTCAGCTGGCCGTGGGCCATGTGCGCTACGGCACCGCCGGCGCCAAGAGCTGGGAAGCCTCTCAGCCGCACCTCTCTACCATCAATAGCGTCATTATCGCGCTCGCGCACAACGGCACCCTCGTCAACACCGACGAGCTGCGCCGCCAGCTGATCGAGTTGGGCGTGCCGTTCCTCTCCAACTCGGATTCCGAGGTCGCGACCAAACTCATCGGCTACTTTACTCAGCGTACAGGCCATCTGCGCGAGGGCATTCGCAAGACCATGGAGCTCGTGCGCGGCGGCTACGCCATGACGCTCATCAACGAGCAGGCGCTCTACGCATTCCGCGACCCGCACGGCATTCGCCCGCTGGTGCTGGGCAAGCTCGTGGACGAGGGCCTGGACCAGGCCGATGCCGCATCCGTTTCGCAGCTGCCGTCGCAGGACGGCGCCGCGACGGTCGACGCCACCACCCATGTCACCCGCGCCGGCGGCTGGGTCGTCGCTTCCGAGACTTGTGCGCTCGACATTGTGGGCGCCGAGTACGTCCGCGACGTCCGTCCCGGTGAGATTTTGCGCATCAGCGCCGAGGGCCTTGTGTCCGAGCAGGGCGTGCCTGCCGCCGAAGAGCCTGCTAACTGCATCTTTGAGCAGGTCTACTTTGCCCGCCCCGACTCCATCATGAACGGCAAGAGCGTCTACGCCTGCCGTTATGACATGGGTCGTCAGCTGGCACATGAGGAGCCCGTCGAGGCCGACCTGGTCATCGGCGTGCCCGACTCCGGCCTGCCGCCCGCGGAGGGGTATTCGCACGAGAGCGGTATTCCCTTTGGCGAGGGCCTTATCAAGAACCGCTACGTGGGCCGTACGTTTATCGAGCCTACGCAGGAGTTGCGCGCCATGGGCGTGCGCATGAAGCTCAACCCGCTGCGCGACAACATCGAGGGCAAGCGCCTGGTCGTCATCGACGACTCCATTGTGCGCGGTACCACCATGGTGCAGCTCGTCAAGATGCTGCGCAACGCCGGCGCCAAGGAGATTCACATCCGCATCAACTCGCCCGAGGTCATCTGGCCGTGTTTCTACGGCATCGATACCGATGTGCAGTCGCAGCTTATCAGCGCCAACAAGACGGTCGAGGAGATCTGCGAGTATATCGGCGCCGATTCGCTGGCCTTCCTTTCGGTTGAGGGCCTGCTGAAGGTCATGCCCAAGGGCGGCTACTGCGATGCGTGCTTTACCGGCCGTTATCCCGTGGCGATTCCCGAGAGCTTTGGCCGCGACAAGTTTATGGAGGGCTTTAAGCCTCGCAACCTGGATAAGCCGCTGCACTTTGACGATGACGCCGTGGTCGAGAAATACGATGACCGCAGCTGGGAAGAGAAGCACGGCGAGGCCTAAACCTGCCATTCAGGGACATGCCATTTAGGGACAGGTTTATTATGGTAGGTTTTACCTGCTGTTTTGTTGATTGATCGGCGCGCGTTGCCAGAATGTGCGCCGAATCGAGGACAACTATGAGCACTGTTTGGCGTCTGCGCGTCAAGCAGTAGTGGGAGAGGAAGGCTCAGATGAGCGACAGCAAGCATGTGACGTATGAGGATGCCGGCGTCGATACCGCCGAGGGCGGCCGCGCCGTCGACGCTATTAAGCAAATGGTTAAGGACACCAACCGCCCCGAGGTCATCGGCGGTATCGGTGGCTTTGGCGGCCTGTTCTCGGCCGCCGCGCTTAAGGATATGGAAGACCCGATCCTGATCAGCGGTACCGACGGCGTGGGCACCAAGCTCGTGCTCGCCCAGATCATGGACCGTCACGAGACGGTGGGCCAGGACCTGGTCGCCATGTGCGTCAACGACATCTTGGCATCGGGCGCCGAGCCGCTGTTCTTCCTGGACTACGTTGCCATCGGCCACATCGAGGCCGAGCACATGGCAAAGATCATCAAGGGCGTGGCCGACGGCTGCAAGCTCGCGGGCTGCGC
Source organism: Collinsella sp. (assembly GCA_019424905.1). Lineage (GTDB taxonomy): Bacteria > Actinomycetota > Coriobacteriia > Coriobacteriales > Coriobacteriaceae > Collinsella. The sequence continues at coordinate 73,895 of JAHYYP010000001.1, forward strand.
ACTCGTGGGCGGCGAGATGGCCGAGCACCCCGGCGTTATGGCTCCCACCGACTACGACCTCGCCGGCTTTACCGTGGGCGTCGTCGACCGTCCCAAGATGCTCGACCCCGCGAGCGTCCGCCCCGGCGACGTGATTCTGGGCCTGCCTTCTACCGGCGTGCACTCCAACGGCTACTCGCTGGTGCGTAAGGTCATCGGCGTCGACGGCATCAAGCCGGGCACGCCCGAGGCCGCTGCTAAGGCCGAGGAGCTGAGCCGCCCGCTCGAGGAGCTCGGCGGCGCATCGCTGGCCGACGCTCTGCTGGCCCCCACGCGCATCTACGTCAAGCCGGTTCTTGAGCTGCTGCGCGGTGGCGCTCCGGTGCACGCCATTGCCCACATCACCGGCGGCGGCATCACCGAGAACCTCAACCGCGCGCTTGCCGACGACGTCGACGCCGTGGTCACCCGCAACGGCGCCGAGATGGGTTGGGACGTTCCGCCCGTCATCACCTACGTGTCGCGCCAGGCCGAGCTCGCGCCCAACGAGGCATGCAAGACTTTCAACATGGGTGTCGGCCTGTGCCTGATCGTCGCCCCCGAGGACGAGGCTGCGGTAACCGAGGCCCTGGTCGCGCTGGGCGAGAAGCCGTTCCGCGTGGGCGAGTGCGTCGAGGGTTCCGGTAAGGTCGTGTACTCCGATGAGCGCTAACGAGCAGATGGCTGCCGCCGAGGGCCTGGACTTTGTGCCCTATACTCGTCCGACTGACACCGATACGGCCGAGCCGCTCAAGATCGGTGTGCTCATCAGCGGCTCCGGCACCAATCTGCAGGCGCTGATCGACCTGATTGCCGCCGGCAAGCTCAATGCCTCGATTGAGCTCGTGGTGTCGAGCCGTCCTTCGGCCAAGGGACTGCAGCGTGCTGAGCGCGCGGGCATCCAGACGCTTACGCTGTCCAAGGATGTCTATGCCGATCCCATCGCCGCTGACGAGATCATCGCGCACGAGCTGCTCGAGCGCGGCTGCGAATATGTGGTCATGGCCGGCTACATGCGCATGGTGCACACGCCTCTGCTAGCGGCGTTTCCCAACCGCGTGGTCAACTTGCATCCGGCGCTGCTGCCGAGCTTTACCGGCGCGCATGCGATCGACGATGCCTTTGCGCGCGGCGTCAAGGTAACTGGTGTGACCGTGCATTTTGCCAACGAGATCTACGACAACGGCCCCATCATCGCCCAGCGCGCGCTGGCTGTCGAGGAAGGTTGGGATGTCGACACGCTCGAGGAGCACATCCACGCGATTGAGCATGTGCTGTATCCCGAGGTCGTGCAGATGCTCGCCGACGGCCGCGTCCACGTGCTGGAGAGCGGCAAAGTGGCAATTGATGCACCTCGCGGCTAGCGGTGCACAGTACAATTTAGCCGAGTAGTCAGGGTGGTCATTGGCGCCAAGGCGCGCGTGGCCACCTTTTGTTTTGGGTAGTCATCGGGGACGTTCCTGAATGACTAGGTGAGAGAGGTGAGCGCATGGCGGATAACGAAGCGCTGTTTACGCCTGAGCTGGTGTTTTTTGATTGGGAGTGTGCGACGCCGGGTGAGGTGTTTGCGCAACTCGAGAGTGAGCTTGCTCCGCGCGGCTACATTGCCGACGGTTGGCTCGACGCCGTTCGCACGCGCGAGGATGCCTATCCCACGGGTCTTGCCATGCCGGCGGCAAACATTGCCATTCCGCATACCGATCCGGGGTTTGTGGCCAAGCCCTATATCGCGGTGGTGAAGCCCGCCGCGCCCGTGACATTCAACGCTATGGCTGGCATGGGCGCTCCGGTGCCGGCGCAGATCGTCATCAATCTGGGCATCGCCGAGCCGGGCGGCCAGGTCGAGGCCCTGCAGGCGCTCATGAACATCTTTATGGACGCCGATGCCGCAGCCGACGTGCTCGGCCAGACCACGTCCCAGGGTATGGTCGACGCCATCCGCCGTCACTTCTAAGGTGGGGCTGAGTCGGCACTTGGGGACGTTCCTTTTCTGCCGGCAGTAAGGGACGGTCCCCAAGTGCCGGCATATAAAGAACGTCCCCAAGTGCCACATCTGTCCCCTTTGCACCAAAATGGTGCAGATTAACCTGCCCCCAATGCACCAAGCGTGCCGCGGGGGCCGCGTTGTGACACAATGGCGTTTGTTCGATTCGTTATGCGAAAGGCCAACTATGGCAAATAAGAAAAAGAACCCTGCGCCCGAGCCGACGCCCGAGCAGCAGGCTCGCGCTGCCTCCAGCTCTCGCAAGAAGCAGCGCAAGACGTACGTGTCTAAGACCGTCAAGATCGTCCTGGTGGTCATCGGCGTGCTGGCGATGCTGCTTTCCGTCTCGGCGATGGCGTGCTCCGGCCTTATGTCGCAGGCCGAGGACGCCTCGGGCTACAAGCTGACCGGCGGTGTTGCTGCAACTATCAACGGCACCAACCTCACCGAGGACACCGTGACCAAGCAGATCATGAGCATGCGCACGTCCTACGGCTACACCAAGGATAAGGATTGGGCGCAGTATCTGGTTGACAACGACCTCACGCCCAAGAAGTACCGCAAGCAACTCATCGACTCCTACACGCAGCAGATTCTGCTTCAACAGGCACAGAAGGAGAACGGCGTGACGGTGTCTGACGAGGAGGTCGAGAAGGCTTGGAAGGACGCGTGCAAGAGCGCGGGCGGCGCCAAGGCCTTTAAGAAGACCCTCAAGACCTACGGCTATACCGAGGACACCTACAAGGACTCACTCAAGGAGAGTCTGGCGCAGCAGAAACTCAAGGATGCCGTCGCGCCCACGAGCAAGCCCAAGGACAGCGAGATTGTCGATTACATCAACGAAAACCTGTCCAGCTACAACGACGCCCGCCGCTCGTCGAACATCCTGATCAAGGTTGATTCTGACGCTTCCGACGAGGACAAGGCTGCCGCCAAGGCCAAGGCGCAGGAGTGCCTGGACAAGATCAACTCCGGTGAGCTGAGCTTTGAGGACGCCGTTGAGCAGTACTCCGAGGACACCGGTTCCAAGGAGAAGAAGGGCGATGTGGGCTGGGATAAGCTCACCACTTTCGTCGACAGCTACCAGACGGCGCTCGAGGGACTCAACAAGGGCGACGTGAGCGAAGTCGTCGAGTCGACCTATGGCTACCACATCATCAAGTGCACCGACTACTTCCATGTCGATAATCAGGTTGATGACATCAACCAGGTGCCCAAGGACATCAAAAAGTACGTCTCCAACGTGGTGAAGACGCAAGCGGCCAGCACCGCGTACAGCGAGTGGCTGGAGCAGTACAAGAAGGATGCCGACATCACCGTCAACCCCATGCCCAAGGACGTACCCTATAACGTGAGTCTGAAGGGTGTCACCAAGAGTTCGACCGACGATTCGTCGAAGACTGAGTAACCATGGGGCGGTGCTCGCGTGAGTGCCGCCCACGCTATTAGAGAGGATTTGCAGATGACCAACGAAGAGCTGCAGAAAGAAATGATCGCGGCCATGAAGGCCAAGGACAAGGTTCGCCTGTCCATCATTCGCCAGGTCAAGGCCGAGGTGAAGAATATCGAGGTTAACGAGCGCCGCGATGTGACCGAGGAAGACGTCAACAGCATGATCAAGCGTCTGATCAAGCAGACGAGCGAGACGCTGGAGATGTCCATCAAGGCCGGCACCGACCAGGAGCGTACCGACAACCTGACCGAGCAGGTCAAGATTCTGGAGAGCCTGCTGCCCGCGCAGGTTTCGGGCGAGGAGCTCGAGGCCCTGATCGAGCAGGTCATCGCCGAGCTGGGCGCTACTTCCAAGAAGCAGATGGGCCAGGTCATGGGAGCACTCGGCAAGGCCACCGGCGGCAACTTCGATAAGCCGGCCGCGGCAAAGATCGTCGGAGCCAAACTCGCGTAATTTGTTACGCGGTTTTACCAAACCGCGTAACGGCTCGACGCTGCAAACCCGTACACGCGGCAATCTGACGTTCAATTTCAAGGGCGCGACCATAAGGTCTGCGCCCTTTCATTTCACGTCACCTTGCTCGCGTGTACGGGTTTTCGCTGACTTATGCTCAACAAGGGCGGTTGGGCGCTCACTGGGGACAGACTTAAATGAGTGCCCAATGAGTGGGTTAAAGGTTGCGGGTTCTTTACGGGAATGTAGTGTGGGCTGCGGAAACGCGGTTCTTTCCGTACAATAGTTCAACTCGTGTAAACGCAGGGAAGGGACATTCATGGCAGACATGATCGAGATCAAGCATCTCAACAAGTACTTTGGCGACCTGCATGTGCTCAAAGATATCAATCTCACCGTCAAGCGCGGCGAGAAGCTCGTAATGATCGGGCCTTCCGGTTCGGGTAAGTCGACGCTCATCCGTTGCGTCGATTATCTGGAGGAGCCCACGTCGGGCGAGGTCGTCATCGACGGTACGCCGCTCACCAAAAAGAATCACCTGGAGATGGCTCGCAAGTATAGCTCTATGGTGTTTCAGCAGTTCAACCTGTATCCCAACATGACGGTGCTGGGCAACCTGACGCTCGCGCCCATCAAACTGCAAAAGAAGAGCAAGGAGGAGGCGACCGAGATCGCCATCGCTGCGCTCAAGCGCGTCGGCATGGCGCATAAGGCCGGCGAGTATCCGCAGAATCTCTCGGGTGGTCAGCAGCAGCGCATCGCCATCGCCCGTGCCCTGTGCACCAAGCAGCCCATCATCCTGTTTGACGAACCGACCTCGGCACTCGACCCCGAGATGGTCCAGGAGGTTCTGGACGTTATGATCGAGCTTGCGCAGGAAGATATCACCATGATCTGCGTGACGCACGAGATGGGCTTTGCACGCCAGGTGGCCGACCGCGTCATCTTTATGGAGGACGGCCGCATCCTGGAGGAGGGCACGCCCGAGCACTTCTTCGATAACCCCGAGAACCCGCGCTGCCGCGAGTTCCTGTCCAAGATTCTGCACTAGGCGCGGTGATGGACATGACGGATATGACGAGGGCGGCCGTGTCGCGCCGTCACTTTTTGCAGCTGGCGGGCGCCGGCATGCTCGCGTTGACGGGGACCGCGCTTACCGGTTGTGGCAACTCCACCAGTGGCGAGGGCTCCGACAAGGGGTCCAAGCTTGCGGCCATTAAGTCGCGTGGCCATCTGAATGCCGGCGTTAAGAAGGATGTTCCCGGCTACGGCTATTACGACACCGCCAAGGGCCGCTTTGAGGGCATGGAAGTCGATTTGTGCTACCAGATCGCCGCTGCCGTCTTCGGCGTGAGCTACAAGGAGGCCCGCGCCCAGGAGCTTGTCGAGTTTACCGACGTAACGCCCAAGACGCGCGGCCCACTGATCGATAACGGCCAGCTCGACGTGGTCGCGGCGACCTACACCATCACCGACGAGCGCAAGAAGAGCTGGGATTTTTCGACGCCGTACCGCACCGACTACGTGGGACTCATGGTCAAGAAACGTTCGGGCTTTACCTCGATTGAGGACCTGGACGGCAAGGTTATTGGCGTGAGCCAGGGTGCCACCACGCAGGGCCTGATCGAGCAGATGATCAAGGACAACGGCTTTAGCTGCAAGCCCGAGTTTAGGGCCTTTAGCGGCTATCCCATCATCAAGAGTTCGCTCGACGCCGGCAATATCGACGTCTTTGCCATGGACCGCTCCACGCTGGCCGGTTACATGAACGAGACCGTTGAGCTGCTGCAGCCCGAGGTCAAGTTTGGCGAGCAGGGCTACGGCGTGGCGACCAAGAAGGGCTGCGACCTTTCGGCTGTGGTCGATCAGGTAGTTTGCGATCGCCTGGCCGATGGCTGGCTCGACCAAGAGGTCAAGACCTGGGGTCTTGTATAGGCGCATCGTCCAAGGAAGGAATCAAATGCTCGAAGGATTGTTTGACGCCGACCGCTGGTCGACGACATTTCAAAACATGGGGCCCTTCTGGGAGGGCTTTGGCGTGACGCTGCAGGTGGTCGTTGCCGGCCTGCTGCTATCGCTGGTGCTGGGCACGCTGCTGGGCGTGTTCTCTACCACCCGTTCGCGCGTGCTGCGCGCCATAAGCCGTGTGTATGTGGAGTTTTACCAGAACACCCCGTTGCCCGTGCAGGTGCTCTTTATGTACATGGCTGGTCCGCAGTTTTTGCAGGCCATAACCGGTGCCGACCAGCCGGTGCGCATCGCGCCGTTCGTGCTGGGCTTCTTGGGTGTGGGCCTGTATCACGCGGCCTACATTTCGGAGGTCATCCGCACTGGTATCGAGGCGGTTCCGCGCGGTCAGATGGAGGCGGCCCAGAGCCAGGGCTTCACCCGTGCGCAGGCGTACTGGTACATCGTGCTGCCCCAGACATTCAAGATTATTCTGCCGCCGCTGTGTAACCAGGCGCTCAACCTGGTCAAGAACACGTCGGTGCTGGCGCTTGTGGCCGGCGGCGACCTTATGTACCGTTCCGACAACTTTGTGAGTCTGTACGGTTACCTGCAGGGATACATCGTCTGCTGCCTTATGTACTTCATCATCTGCTTTCCGCTCGCCATGCTGGTGCAGTGGCTCGAGCGCCGCTCCAAGGAGCGTCCGCGCGGCGTGAGCCTGGCCGAGCTGGGACTCGACAACGTAGAGGAGGCCTAGCGCATGGAAATCTTCAACGCGACCAACCTGCTCTACATTTGGGGCGGCTTTGTTAAGACGATCGAGATCTCGGCGCTGTCGATCTTTTTCTCGCTCATCTTTGGCACGGTGCTGGCGCTCGTTAAAAGCTATGCGCCCCGCCCGTTCCGTATTTTGGTGAGCGCCTATATCGAGCTGTTCCGCTGTACGCCAAACCTGCTGTGGATTCTGTTTATCTACTTTACGGTGCAGGGTTTGGACATTGTGATTTCGACCATCGCCTTTACGCTGTTTACCAGCGCTGTTATGGCCGAGATTGTGCGTGGCGGCCTCAACTCGATTCCGCGCGGCCAGTTTGAGGCGGCGCAGAGCCAGGGCTTCGGCTTCTTTGCCACCATGCGCTATATCATTCTGCCGCAGACGTTTAAGACGATCATTCCGGCGCTGTTTAGCCAGTGCACGACCGTCATTAAGGACAGCTCGTATCTTTCGGGCATTAACGTGGCCGAGCTCATGTACACGGCAAACGTTGTGATGGCTCACGCGATCGACCTGTCGCAGGTGCTTATGCTCTACGGCCTGGTGTTTGCGATGTACTTTGTGCTCAACTTTGGTATCTCGTTGCTGGTCCGAGCATATCAACGCCGTATTGTGGCAGCGTAGTCCTGCTTCCCCAAGCACGGCATCTTGCCCCTCAATCGTCGCTTGCGTACATTTAGTACGCGGCGCTCCTCTTTCGGGGCAATCTGCCGCACTTGGGAAACCAGGACGGTCGTAAGTGACAAAATGAGAATCAGGAATCGCCTATTTCTCATTTGTTAGAAAGGAATCGCGATGAGCGATCTGGAGAACAAAAAGAGCCCCGTGGTCATTACCATCGCGCGCGACTTTGGTGCCGAGGGCCACGAGATCGGACGCATCCTCGCCAACGAGTTGGGGATTCCGCTGTACGATAACGAGCTGCTGGTGCGTGCTTCGCTGCGCGCGGGCGAGTCGCTCGACAAGATGGCCGCTTACGACGAGCGCCTGGCCGTGGAGAACATGGCTTTTCTGCCCGACCGTTACGATGCGCGTTCGTACTCGGACAAGTTGTTCCAAAAGATGAGCCAGGTGATTTTGGATCTGGGTGAGACCGAGAGCTGCATTATCGAAGGCCGCCTGTCCGATTACCTGCTGCGTAACAACCCCAACCACATTGCCGTATTGGTGACCGCTCCCTTTGAGGACCGCGTCGAGATCGTGCGCAAAAAGCGCGGCCTCAACAAAAAGAAGGGCGCCAAGCTAGTTAAACAGCAGCAGAAGGCGCGCGAGGCATTCTACAAGCGCTACAGCGCCGGCAAGTGGAAGATGACGAGCGGCAAGGACATCGTCGTCAACCGCGCCAAGCTGGGCCGCGAGGGTTGTAAAGACGTCATCGCCGCCGCCTACCGCTACAAAGTGGCGCAGCTCGAAGGCTAATCGATCAAAAACCACCACAAAGGGGACAGGCACCTTTGTGGTGGTTTTTGTTTTAGGCGGAGAAAGTCAACTGGTTCTGCGGGGGCCGATCACTCAAAGAACTCAAAGATGCTCAAAAAACTCAAAGATGCTCAAAATACTTAAAGATTGTAGGGGCATAATTAAGTTGTATGAGTTCAAGGGAGGCTTTATGGCGGCACCGACGGCGTACAGGCAGGCAAATCCATTCACGCCGATGTTCGGACGTGTACCGGCGTATATGGCCGGCCGTGAGCAAATCATCGATGATATGGTGCTGGCGTTTGAAAATGACGACTCCGATCCCAATCTTTGCTCGGTTTTCTATGGTGCACGTGGTACAGGTAAAACGGCGCTTTTGGCATATCTGTCGTACCGCGCCCAGCAAGAGGGCTGGATTACAGCGAATGTGACGGCCTCGGAGGGGATGCTCGAAGACATTTTGCAGCGCCTCAACGAATCAGCCGCCCATCTGATCGAAAAGCCCGCTTCTAGGCGTGTGAACAGTGTCGGCATTGCCCACGTAGGAAGCATGAGCTGGGAAAACATCGATGTTGAATTTGAGGGCGCTAACTGGCGTACTAAGATGAACGCTTTGTTTGCTCAGCTTGAAGCGACTGACACCGGGGTGCTTATCGCCGTTGACGAAGTGGATGTATCGTTTGCGCAAATGACGGAGCTTGTTACTACCTACCAGCACTTTGTAAGCGAGAATAAAAAGGTAGCTTTGCTTATGGCGGGGCTGCCGTTTCGCGTGCTGGCGCTGCTGACGGGGAAATCGACATCGTTTCTTCGTCGCGCGGCTCAACATTCGCTGGGATCAATTTCACCGACTGAGGTAAAAGAAGCGTTTCGACTAACGATTGAGGACGGCGGCAAGACGATTTCTGATGAGGCGATTGACCTCGCTGCCAAGGCGATCGATGGCTTTCCATTTATGTTCCAGTTGGTGGGGTATCGGGCATGGAATGCTTCGCGCCAAGCCTCCGAGGTTTCTATTGAGGATGTCGAACGAGGCGCGAAACTTGCGCAAGAGGAGCTGGAATCGCGAGTTTTCGCTTCAACAGCGGCGGAACTTTCACGAGGGGACCTTGAATTTCTTCGTGCAATGAATCCGGTTGGGACGACGACCAGGCAAGAGCTGGCAGCGAGGCTTAAGAAGAGTTCCGGTTCGATTTCAACGTATAAAAAGCGTCTGGTAGAGGCTGGGGTAATTGAAGAGCCTCTACAAGGACGTTTTGAGTTTGCATTGCCAGGCTTTGGCCGATATGTCGCATCGCTTTACTAGAGGGTCGTTGCTGCGAAGGATCGCTTCGTGTCCCTTTACTGTCTCGATCTGTAACAATAAGCCTGCTTTTAGGGGCCTATCTGTTACAGACTGAGACAAACTGGCAGAGTGGCCTTCTGCTCCGCTCAAACCACCGCAAAGGGGGCCTTTGTGGTGGTTTTTGTTTTAGGCAGAGGGGAAGGCTTTGGCGAGACCGGCGCGCGTCTGCGTGTCGGTCTTTTGGTAGATAGAGCTCAGGTGGCGCTGTACCATGCGCATCGAGATGCCGAGTTCCTCGGCGACCTGCTTGAGCGGGCGTTCATCCTGGGTCACGGCTATGAGCACGTCGACTTCGCGCGGGGTGAGAGCGTGGTCGGCGATGAAGGCCTGGCGTTGCTCTTCGATGGTGGGGGCGGTGAGTGCTTCTTTTGCCAGTTGCTCGCGCTCGCGCTCCTGCTCGGTTTGGGGCAGGCGAAACAGGCCGGCTGCCACGAATGCCGCGCAGGCGGCGACGAGCAAAACGAGCGCGCCGATCATAATGAGGGCAACGTTGTCCGAGGTTACGAGCGCCAGCGAGAGGCCCGATGTAGTGAATGCGCATACATTGTTGGCGGCGCGTCCCATGCCGGCCCAGAGGGCGGGCGCATGCATGCGCGGTGCCAGCTGTGTAAAGGTGGCGGTAAAGAACGTGACAAAAAAGCCCGAACTCAGATAAAAGACGACAAGGCCCAGGTTGGGATCGGCGCCGGCCTCCACGGCCAGGATGGAAATGGTCGAGAGCACGGCGATGCCGAGCATGACAAGTCCCATGTAGCGGCGCTCGGCAAGGTCAAAGATAAGACCGGCGGCAAGGCCGCTTGCCGCCAAAAAAGGCGCGGCCAGGTTTGCACGGCAATGGTGCCGTGGGCGTTGGAGAGTGTGACCACGTTGTCGAGGGTCGAGAACAAGCAGGCAAGAATCATGACGAGCGCGATGCTCCAGCATGACTGTTTGGCGAGGGCATGAGAGGGCTCAATAAAGGGATTGATGGCGGAGTTGGAGCTCTCGGCGGCCTTTTGGGGAACGACGCTGAGGGCGGAGATGGCGATAGTCGCTGCGCCAAGGACGATGAGCTCGACGATGCCACCGCAATTGAGCAGGTTGACGGCGAACTGCATCAGGATGCCCGCGGCATAGGCCGCTCCCGCACCGGTGGCGAGCTTGGGATCATCTTGGAATGCCAACGAAAAGGCGTGGTGCGCTGCGGCGCCTAACAGGCCGAGTCCGAGGAATGCGAGGCAGCCCAGAATCTCGAGGGCAAGCGGGGCCGTGGGGGACTGGATCTGAATCAGCCCCAAGATGGCGATAGGGACGGCGGCACTGACAACTGCCTGAGGCTGGCCTTTGCGCTGCGCATGATCAAGCAACGGAGCGTATCCGATAAAGCCGATCACGCTGGCGCCAAGGATAAGGCCCTGTGCGAGCACAACGCGCTCGGCGCCGGCGAGTAGCCCGATATTGATATCGAAGCGAAACTCGGCGGCAAGGAAGACGAAGGTAAAGAGCGCGAGTGCCAAAAGCGCGTTAATTTTAGGCTTGCTCAGGTTCAAGGACAGTCCTTTGGGTGGACGAATGATCGTGTCCTCGATTGTAGCGTTCCCGGGACGAGTGTGGCGATGGTGAAATCATATTGAATTAAACCGCAGGTAGAGGCCTAGGTTCACATCTACGAACCTAGGCATACGGAGTCATTTGACACATCTTGGTGGTACAGGACCACCACAAAGGGGACAGGCACCTTTGTGGTGGTGTCCCTACGACCAAGGAGGGCGTTATGTGCGGAAGCCACTTTGATAAGCAAACTCAGCGTGAGCGCACCTGCTCGCTGGTTCACGGTACCCGGTGTTGTGTGGGTGCCAAAATAGCTTGCGCCGGCGCGTGTGCGCTTATGGTCGGCCAGCTGCTGCTGCCGAGCGTGGCGCTGGCGACGGAATGCGCCGATCCCGCCGCTGGGACGGATGAAGTTGCCGCGGCTCCGGTGACGCCGACGGTTGCGGAGGATACGGCCGCAACGACCGCACCAGCCGCTTCGACCGTGCCTGCAGCCGATGCTGCTCCGGCGGCGCAAGCCACCGCTGAGCCTCAGCAGACGGCCCCGACTGGCGCCACCGATGAATCCAACGATGCGGCACCCGCTGAACAAAATACTCCCAGCGACAACGCCGCCACGCCGGCGAATGACGCCATCATGCCCTGCGGTGTGACCGATGTTGTTGGCGGCAGCGGCGTTAGGGTCAATATTACGGTGCGGAACAATTACACCGACATCAAGAAAGAAGAAACGATTGAGTATGTGAAGGGGATTGCCCTTGTAGATGGAGACCAGTCTGCTCTCGATGGTAGCGCTTTGACTTTTATCGGCCTGGGGGACTTGATCGTCCATGCGGCGTATGACAGTGCGAGCAATAAAACAACGCTTACCCTGGATATCAGCAAGATTCAGAGACAGAAGGAGGAGCAGAAGTACTTTACGGAGTACAAGGAGAATAAGTCCAAGATGACGACCACCTATGATGGATCCAAGCTTACGTATACGGGTACAGAGCCCGGGAATATCATCATCGGTGATCCGGACGACGCCTTTAAAGGAGATACCGAGGCGACCGGGAAACCCACTATTAACGAGATCCGGGATGACTACTACACCCGCACCCATGTCTACGAGAGGGCGTGCCTTGTTATCCCGGCAGCGGAATCAGAATCGGAATCCATCTCCTTTGCCAATGTTCAGAATACGAACTTCAATTGGCAGCTGGATACTGGTCCGCAGGCGACGGCAGGTGTCCCTAACTACGATGCAGATAAATACGAAATCGCTTATGAATGCTGGCAGGAATTTGAAAACAACGAACCCGTTGCTGCCTGGTATTCCGATAACGGCTCACATGGTTCCCTGCCGACTATTACAAAGTTTAAAAGCGGGAAAGAGTACGTGTATTCTCTTATGCTGAAGCCAAAAGACGGATATTCCTTCAGCGATGAAACCGTTGTTACCGTAAACGGGGAAACCGTAAAGTCGAGTCTAAGCGGAGAATTCCTGTATGTCCCTGCTATTAAAACAATTACGATGCCTGCTTCGTCGGAAAACGAAGCTCTTGAGAATCTAAACGTCAACGATGTGAAAACCGACTATGCGCCCGGCGAGGCGCCGCGTGCGACCGCGACGATTCCTGCCGCCGATGCCGATAAGTATGAGATCGCCTATGAGTGCTGGGAAGAGATGGATGGCAGCGACCCTGCGGAGCTCAAGCCCGTTGCCTTCTGGTATTCCGATCCCGCAATGTACACGCCGGGCATGAAGAAGATCGACCACTTCGAAGAGGGCAAGTTCTACATGTATTCCGTTGAGCTGAGGCTCAAGGGCGACAATACCGTGGCTGATGACTGCGAAATGAACGTCAACGGTCATTGGGCGCACCACATCAAGACCGCCAACGGCGTCTTCGCGCCACACACTGACAATATGCTGTGCGAGCAGCCGATTGATGAATGGCGGGCAATCGACGTTATCGAGATCAACGGCGCCACGACTATCTTTAAGGCGGGCGACAAGCCGGTCTTTACGGCGAATGTTCCGACGGCCTCCAACTCCCTTCCTCAGTGTGAGTTCTGGACGGGCAGCGATGGCAGCGAAGTGAACTCTCAGAAGTTCTGGGATCAGAACATTACGAATCACATCGACGCCTTTAAGCCTGGCGTGACCTATCGCTACGGCATCTACCTCAAGTCCGCGCGCGGCTTCTACTTCACGCCCGACACCAAGCTGATGATCAACGGCCAGGAGTGCGGCTACCAGGTCGCGGATAGCGTATCCGATGAGGACAGCGGCTGGATCTACACCCTGTGGCTCAACACCGATCTGACCTTTACGCCTGAAGCCACGCCGACTCCCGATCCGCAACCTACGCCGGATCCCAAGCCGACACCGCAGCCTGAGGTTAAGCCCGAGACCAAGCCCGAAGTGAAGCCCGAGACCAAACCCGCGGCCAAGCCGGCTACGACCACCACGGTGAGCAAGACGGTTGAGAAAGCCACGCCGGCCAAAAAGTCCGCCGCCGTCCTGGCCGCCACGGGCGACACCACCGCGATGACGGTCACCGCCCTGGGCATCGCCGGCGCAACCGTTGCCGCCGCAGGCATCGCCGCGACCAAGCGCCGCAAGCGCTAGGTTTTGGTGACGGCGCCTATCCTCGGCTTCAGCAAAATCTCGATCTGTAACACCAAACTGCCCAAAACGGCTCTAGATGTTACAGATTGAGATGAACCGAATGGCCGCCAATCTAATGTCTCGATCTGTAACACCAAGCGGGGAATTTGACCTCTAGCTGTTACAGATCGAGACAAACCGACCGGCCGAGTCCAGAACCACCGTAAAGGTGCCTGTCCCCTTTGTGGTGGTTTGCGCAGGTAGAACGGTAGGTTCGTATATATGAACCTACCGTTCGCTTTGTTTTTGGACAACGATTACGCTGGATGACTTTTGGTTTGCAGGAAAGGAACGACCATGAGGTGGACTACTGCTCGAGCGCTTTGCCGACGGCTGACGGTTGCCACGGTGACCCTCGCGATGGTGACGGGTTCGTTTCCCGCGGGCGCGTTTGCTGAGGCCCTCAACACCGACGGCACTTTTGTGCAGACGGATAACGGCCAAGCAGCCGACGCCGCTCCCGCCGATTCGGCTGACGCCCAAACGTCAGACTCTGCTTCCGCCGACCCCGCGCCCGATGCCGGCGCCGCCGACCCCACAGTGCTCGATAGCGGTGATACCCCTACGCCCCCGCCCTCCGAGATTGCATCGGCGGCGGGCCTAACGGGCGCCGGGCAGACCGAGAGCACACCTGCGGGTACGCTCGCCACTGATCTTGTCGAGGGCAAGGAACTCGCCGAGCAGCAGAAGCAGGAGGAGACCGCCGAAGCCGAAGCAACCTGGAATGAGGATCTTGGGCTCTGGATGACCTCGAAGGGCGCTACGGGCGTAAAAGGCGAATACGATGATGGCTACGTGGCCGGCGAGCAGACTCCCGCGCAGTACTACTTCTCGATCGATAGCCTCACCAACGAAATTTCTATCGAGTATGGCGACGCGGGCATTACCACGTTGGAGGTGCCCTCGACCATCGACGGCAAAAATGTCGTGAGTCTTAAGGGCATGGGAAACGTTGCGCTCACATCAATTACGTTTGCCCCCGATTCGCATATCCGCTCTGTGGGCGGTTTGGGCGGCAGCAGCATCAAGGAAATCGCACTGCCCGATTCGGTTGAGGAACTGGGCTGGAATGCGTTTACTGGAAGCAAGACACTTCACACGGTGACCTGGCCCAACAACGCGGCCTTTACCACGATTCCCGAGCAGGCCTTTGAGGGCTGCGAACAGCTTGACGACAATGTGGTGGCAACGCTGCCACCTTCGGTTAAGACTATCGACTATCGCGCCTTCGCCAATTGCGGCGTACCGCAGTTCTATGTCTCGGACACAACGGTACTCACCTTTACGCAGATCAACGTGCCGGGCACGGTGGAGCGGATTGAGCGCTATGCCTTTGACGGGTGCTCGCACGTGTCATCGGTGACGATCGGCGATGGTGTCAAATCTATCGGGGCGCTCGCGTTCGCCTCTCTTGATCCTGCGATTGCCGGCAAAGAGATTGTGCTACCCAAAAGCGTGGAAATGATAGAGTGGGGAGCTTTTGAGAACACGAGATACGGAAACGAGACGAACCATAATGCCGTTGCCCTGCGCGTGATGAACCCCGATCTTCAGTTTGGTGAGGCGGGCTATCCGGGCGACTATAATGAGCGCGTGACAATCGATGGCGTAACGTATACGATTCCCTTTGGTGAAGGCCAGACCATCTATGCCTATGCGACCGATTCGGCTGGCAACCCCTCGATGGTCAAAAAGCTTGCCGATGCCGTGGCCGATCGCAAGGACTCCGTCGATTCCTCGAAGCCTGCCTACACGTTTGAGTGGATGGGCGAGGCGGCCCAGGTGACGGGCAAACTTCCCCAGAGCGCGGCGGCCGTGCTCTTGCAGGCGGGGCAGTCCACGCCGTTGACGGTTGGCGACGACGGCTCCGTTGCTGCCAACGTCCTCTCCAAGACGGCAGCAACGCTGCGCATTTCGCTCAGCGGTTACTATGACATGGTGCTGGCGCGCCCGGGCGACCAGATGACGGGCACATGGAATATCGGAGAGATTAAGGCGGAGGACTTTACCAAGATTCCGGCTTCGCGCGCGATTGAGCTCAACGTGGGCTATCTTGAACCGATTATGGGCCAGGATAAGACCGAACGCATTGAGCTCGATAGTCTCGATAACATCGATCTGACGGTGAAGAACGGCGGCAAGACGCTTAAGCCTGCCAAGGGTGACAAGGAAAACGACTTCCGTATCCAGGGCACAGCGCTCGTGGTGTCGCAGGCCATTGCCGACGCGGACCAGGATCTGGAGATAACGCTCGAGCCCAAAGACAGCCTCAAGCTGGGTGGGACGACGGCGACGGTGAAGCCCTCGGCCGGCAAGGTCGATATCGACTTGAAGCCCTGGGGCACGGCGACGGTCGCGACCAAGGGCGACTACCAGGGCGCTAACCGCGTGCTGGTGTTCCGTACGTCCGACGGCAAGCTGGTCGCCGACGGCGTCACCTATCTGATGGGTTACGAAGACGATGGCACCACGCCTATCATGAAGGCCGAGACGCCGCGCCTTAAGGCCGGTTCGTACACCATCGTCGCCTTTAACAAGACGAGCTACGACATCCAAGCGACGAGCTATTCCACGTTTAGCCGCCTAGGGCTGACCGTGGGTAAGCATATCGCGCAAAAGCAGGTGAAGATTGAGGACGGCAAACAGCTCGACGTGACGCTCGACGTCCCCACGTTTGACGTGGAGACGTATCGTGCCGAGCGCGGGCTGACGGCGGGCTCGGTTATCGCTGATTCGTCCGCGGTCGTTGGCGTGGAGACCGAGCTGCGCATTCATTACGAGCTCAAGGACAGCCAGGCTGCCAAGATTGAGATTCCGCTGGCCAAGGATGCCGTCGGGGATGTGTCCGCAGGCTCTCGCGAAGCCGGCGCCAGCTCCGAGGCCATGTGGGCTGACACAACTTGGGAGGGCGACAACCTCGTTCTCAATATGAATAAGGGCATGGGCGCCGATGTGTTTGTGCGCTTTAAGCCTAAGGCCGCGGGCATCTATGCCATCTCGCCGCTTATTACGCTGGGCGAGGTGACGTTGCCGCTGGGAAGCACCACACTCGAGGTTAGCGGATCGCGCATCGAGGTCGACAGCACCGACGTTCACAGCCTACTGGGCAATGTGGCCTACGTATACGCAGCGCCCGGAAAAAGCGTGCAGCTTACCGTGGGCGTGGGCGCCTCGGCCGCAAAGTACACCGGCAAGACCAATAAACTCGGCCGTGCCAAGATTGAATACGACCTGCCGCAGGATACGCTTGCCGCCGAGCGTGTGACGCTCGAAGCGCGCGTGGGCTCGACCGCTGCTGCCGCCGCTGCTGCCGAGGTAACGGCTCGCAATTATGTGCGCTATGTTCCGGGCGCTTCGGTCTGGAACTTTGATGTGACGTATCGTGGCGGTACGCAAAGCCTGGTCAAGGACGGCAAGGACACCGGCAAGAGTCTGTGGACCTTCCACCATCTGCCGCAAAAGAAGAACGCCTACTGGACGTTCGATATCACGCTCGAGGTGGGAAACGAAGAGGCCGCCGACACGCTCGACCTGTACGTGGACTGCGTGGATGGCAAGACGGTGACGATTCCTCTGACTCAAAAGTCGCGCGAGGGCACCCATGTGCGCTATGTGGCGGAGTATGTGGACGAGGGTTACCTTAAGCTGCTCGACGAGTTTAACAAGGCGAATGACTCGACCTATGTGAACTGCGGCAACTTTGAGCAGATCTTTATGCCGCAGACCTACCGCATCTCCAATGCTCAGCTTATGACCATGCTGAGTTTTGACGCCAACGCTTCGGCCAAAAAGCATTCCGCCGCGGCCGAGGAGCGCCAGCAGGAGTTCTCGAATGCCGTGCAGCAGTGGCACGAGTATATGATGGATAACTCGTTTAATGATGTCGACGAGGCCTTTAACGACGCGATTGACCAGATGGTCGCTGATGCGTTTGCCGAGGAGGACGAGAACGGTAAAGAGGACGAAGCCCAAGGTGGAGCTGCCCGTAAGGCTCGTCGCGCCCCTGCCGCCAGCGACGGCGAGGGTGATGGTGCTGGCAACGACGAGGCCGCGCAGTTTGCGGCTGAGCTCAAGGCCGCGGTCGGCGGGTCGGCGGCGCTGCTGACCCAGCAGGGCGACAGCTATGGCGTCAATGTGGACAAGATGATCTTTGAGGATGCTTACGGCACCAGCGAGGATTGGTATCAGGAACTCGCGGCGGCCCAGGGCGCGAACGCTGCGGATGCGGCCGCCATCAAGGAGCTCGTCGACCATGCATCGCGAGCGGAGTTTATTGCCCAGCAGGCCGAGGATCTGGTGGGCCAGTCGATGGGTATCGGCCAGCTCAACCAATACGGAAGCTGGAATGACGCAACCGCTGCGGCGCTCAACAAGTGTGCGGGCATTAAGGCCAGCGAGTACAACGGCCAGTCGACGAGCGGGTTTAACGATTTGGGCCAGGCGCTCGGCAGCTCGCTGAGCTACAAGGCGGCTGACGACGATACCGTCAAGGGCTTTAAGGTCGCCGCGCCCGATGGCGAGCAGACGGCCTATATCGAGTCGGAATTTATCGAGAACTCCAATAACAACAAGAACCAGGCGCTTCTGTTTAACTCGATCGCCATGCAGTGCGACATTCTGGACGACCTGTACGACAACTGGAATGTGGTCCATAGCCTCAACAACTCCAAGGTGCGCGGATGGCTCATGGCCTGGAAGCTCAACGGCGACGTGAGCGCCCATATGAAGCTCATCCGCACGATCCGTTCGCTCAAGAGCTATAAGATCGAGTGCGAGATGTTCGGACAGGTCTTTAAGACCGATGCGTGGAAGGCGGCCGGCCAGGCGTTTCCCGCGGCGACCCAGGGTATCGGCATCTTTACCGGCATTTACGGCGTGAACGATGCCAGCAAGAACTGGGAGAACGTGAACGTCCGTATGCAGAAGGTGAAGGGCGAGCGCGAGGGCTATGAGCTTCAGCATACGCGCTTGCTTGCCAAGCCCGAGAAGACCGAGGACGACTGGAAGTGCATTTACGCGCTGCGTGACGCCATGGAGAAGGCGCGTGCGTTTGAGGATCTGCTGTATCGCCAGCTCTGCCACGACAGCACCGATGTGGCGGTGGGCTCCATTATGACAATCGCCGGCGTGCTGACGGCCGGTTCGGCGGGTACCGTGGTGGGCGCCGCCTATGATGCAGCTTCGACCAGCGTAGGTTCGGAGCGCGCGATTAAGCTGACCAATGCCGAATGCGCCTACGATGTTGCCTGCGAGCAGGTGGAGCGCGCGTGCCAGAATCGCATTACGGTCAACTGGGGCGAGCTGACCGATGCCGAGGTCTACAAGGCCAACAAGGACGGCTTGATCTCGGACGAGAAGATGCAGTCGATCTTCGAGGCGCGTTATCGCAATGTGCCTGCCAAGGCAGCACCCGACCCTGCGGGCGTGGTGTACGAGGGCCTGCTGTCCAATACGGTTGAAGGCGCGGCGGTTGAGCTGTGGAGCGCCGACGATGCGGCCGGTACCAATGCGGTGCGTTGGGATGCCGAGGGGTATGAGCAGGACAATCCGCTTGCAACGGGTGCGGACGGTGCGTACAACTGGAATACGCCGACCGGCTGGTATCAAGTGCGCGTGACCAAGGACGGGTATGAGGAGGCGCGTTCGGCTTGGCTGCGCGTGCCGCCGATTCAGACTGAGGTGAACATTGGCTTGGTGTCGACGGCGGCGCCCGAGGTAGCTTCGGCCCATGCCTATACCGATTGCATCGAGGTTGAGTTTGCGCAGTATATGGATGCGAGCGACGATGCCCTGGTCGCATTGTGCGCGCAGGGCTTGGGCGACGTGACGTATACGTGGCTCGACAAGCAGGACGATCCCAATGGCAAGCCGCTGTCACGCGTGCTGCGTATTCGCTATGCCGATGCGCGTGAGGCGGGCTCGACGGTGGCGTTTGAGCTCGACGGTGCTCGCAACTACGCCGGCACGGCCATGGCGCGCTGGGCAAGTGGCGAGCTTGTCGTGGGCGTTCGTGCCGACAAACTCAAACTCAACGTGGAGCAGGCCGTGACCATGCTTGATGGCAGTGACTTTGAGCTGGTGGCGCACGTGACCGATAAGGCGGGCAAGCCGTTTGCGGGCGCCAAGGTTAGTGTTGGGCTGGAGTCCTCGGCTATCTGCTCTGTCGATGCCACCCAGGCCGTGACGGGCGAGGACGGTGCGGCGACGTTTGTGCTGCATGGTGCTCTGCCCGGTTTGACGACGTTGACGGCGGCGGTGGGCGGCACGGCGCTGTCCAAGCAGGTCGACGTTCGCGTGTCTGCCGAGGCAGTGCGACCGGCGCGACCGGTGGCGACGATTGGTGCGACGACGTTTGGTGCATGGTCGCCCAAGGAGAACTACATTACGGTGCCCAAGGGCACGAAGCTGGAGCTTTCTGCCGAGGATGGCGCGACGATTTGGTACACCACCAACGACACCTGCCCCTGCCGTGACGAAGGCCGTGTAAAGTACACCGAGCCCATTGCGCTCGATAGCAACATGTATGTGCGCATTGCGGCACAGCGCCCTGGCATGTCGTACAGCGAGTATTCCGAGCGTCTGAACATTACGATTACGGTGACCGATGAGGCGGCGCCTGATCCGACGCCCGATCCGGACCCGACGCCTGGCGACGGCGAGCAGGGCGGCGGTGCGGATGGCTCTGGCGGCACCGGGGTACCTGCGGGCGGTTCGACTTCGACGACGACCACGGTGACGACGAACAAGTCCAAGGGTAAGGGCGAGAACGACAAGAAGTCCGGCGGCACGGAGCTCGCCAGCACGGGTGACTCCACCGCGATGACGGTCGCCGCCTTGGGCATCGCCGGCGCAACCGTTGCCGCGGCCGGCATCGCCGCGACCAAGCGTCGCAAGCGTTAGGTTTTGGCGACAACGCCCATTCTCGGCTTTTGCAAGATCTCAATCTGTAACACCAAGCCAGATATTTGGGTTCCAGGTGTTACAGATTGAGACAAACTGTTCGGCCGCCAACCTAACGTCTCGATCTATAACACGTAGCGAGGAATTTGGCCTCCAACTGTTACAGATTGAGACAAAGCGGGGGGCGGCTGGAGAAATATCTCGATCTGTAACAACTACAAGGCTCAACAGGGCCTAACTGTTACAGATTGAGACAAAACGACCGGGCAAGTCCCCAACCACCACAAAGGTGCCTGTCCCCATCGTGGTGATCGGGCGGCCGGCATAAAAAAAGTCCCCGCCGGGCGTGTGCTCGACGGGGACTTTGCCGTTTGGTGGCTAGCGCCGCAGGTGATTACTCGCCCAGCAGGCTCTTGGTGATCGAAGCGGCGGCCTTCTTGCCGGCGCCCATCGCCAGAATGACCGTAGCGGCACCGGTGACGATGTCACCGCCGGCCCAGATGCGGGGATCGGTGGTCTGGCCGGTCTCCTCGTCGGCAACGATGTAGCCCCACTTGTTGAGCTCCATCTTGCCGCCGATCTTTTTTGCGAAGGGGTTGGCGTTGGTGCCGATAGCCGAGATCGCGACGTCGCAGGGGATCTCCTCGATGGCGCCCTCGATGGGCACCGGGCGACGACGGCCGGACTCGTCGGGCTCGCCGAGCTCCATCTTCTGGACCTTGACGGCGCACACGGAGCCGTCTTCGCCAGCGACAAACTCGAGCGGGGAGACAAGCGGCAGAACCTCGACGCCCTCGGCCTTGGCATGGTGCAGCTCGGCGCGACGGCAGGGCATCTCGTCCTCGGTACGGCGGTAAGCGATGATGGCGTGCTCGGCGCCCAGACGCTTGGCGGTACGGACGGCGTCCATAGCCACGTTGCCGCCGCCAAAGACAACGACGTTCTTGCCGTGCTTGGTGGGGGTGTCGTACTCGGGGAACTTGTTGGCCTTCATCAGGTTCACGCGGGTGAGGTACTCGTTTGCGAAGAAGACGTTGGGCAGGTTCTCGCCGGGGACGTTGAGGAACTTGGGCAGGCCAGCGCCGGTCGCCACGTAGATGGCGTCGAAGCCCTGCTCGAACAGCTCCTCGGCCGTGGCCATGTTGCCCACGACGGAGTTGTACTCAAACTTGACGCCCATGTCCTCCAGGCCGTCAATCTCGCGCTTGACGACCGCCTTGGGCAGACGGAACTCGGGGATGCCGTAGACCAGCACGCCGCCGCCGGTGAAGAAGGCCTCGAAGACGGTAACGTCAAAGCCGTTACGGGCGAGCTCGCCGGCGCAGGTGATGCCGGACGGGCCGGAGCCGACGACGGCGACCTTCTTGCCGTTCTTGGGGGCCATCTTGGGCGTGGAGGCGAGCTCGGGGCGATCACCCAGGAAGCGCTCGAGCTGGCCGATGGCCACGGGCTCGGACTTCTTACCACGGATGCACTTGCCCTCGCACTGGTTCTCCTGCGGGCAGACGCGGCCGCAGATGGCGGGAAGCATGGAGTCCTCGCGGATGGTATCGAGAGCGCCGCCGAAGTCCTTCGCGCGGATCTGCTCGATAAAGCGGGGAATGTTGATGTTGACGGGGCAGCCCTCAACACAGAACGGCTTCTTGCAGTTGAGGCAGCGCTCGGCCTCGGCCAGCGCCATCTCCTCGGTGAAGCCCTTGTCGACGGGGCGGAAGTCGCAGGCGCGCTCGGCAGCCGGCTCCTCGTTATCGGGGGTGCGGGGCGACTTCATATCGGCAACGAAACGACCGTTAACTAGTGGCATGCGCAGCTCTTTTCCTCATAGGCCTTGAGGGACTCGCCCTCTTCGGAACGGTAAGCGGCCTGGCGGGCACGAAGGTCATCCCAGTCGACCAGGGTGGCATCGAAGTCGGGGCCGTCGACGCAAGCGAACTTGGTCACGCCGCCCACCTCGACGCGGCAGCAGCCGCACATACCGGTGCCGTCAACCATGATGGGGTTGAGGGACGCGGTGATGGGGGTGTCGTACTTCTGGGCGGTGAGGGTCGAGAACTTCATCATCGGAACGGGGCCGACACAGAAGACCTGGCTCACGGCCTTGTCCTGCAGTAGGCGCTCCAGCGGAGCGGTAACAACGCCCTGCTCGCCGTAGGAACCGTCGTCAGTGGTGATGTGGATGTGGTCCTCGTCGAGGAGCTCGCGGAACTGGTCCTCCATGAGCAGGAGGTCCTTGGTGCGGGCGCCCATGATGGCGTGCACCTCGTGACCGGTCTCGACCAGGTGCTTGGCGACCGGGAAGGCAATTGCCAGGCCGACGCCGCCGCCAATGACGGCGCAGGGGCCCTCGGCCATCTCGGTGGGAACGCCCAGCGGGCCCACGACGTCGCGCAGCGACTCGCCGGCCTCGTAGGTGGAAAGCATTTCGGTGGTCTTGCCGATCACCATGAAGATGAACTCGACCCAGCCCTCGTCACCGTTCCAGCCGGCCAGGGTAAACGGGACGCGCTCGCCCGTCTCGTTGGCGCGAACCATGAGGAACTGTCCAGCGTGCGCATGCTTGGCGATTGCAGGCGCCTCGATGCGGAACTTGAACACCTTCTCCGAGAACTGCGTCTTCTCCAGGATCTTATACATAGAACCCCTCTCTTGTTAGGGCCGCCGAACCGTGCCTCCACGGAAATGGACGGTAGCCCGAATAAAACCGTACGCGCACAGGCGTTGTGCAGACATACGGTGCAAATTATACCCTCATGGACATGTCACTTACGTGTGTCTTCGGCTGTTGGGAGCAGGGTTTATCCACTTTGGCCTACCAAAGGGGAGAGGTTTATTTTGGTCAGTTTTATCAGGTAAAACGGCAAATGGGGCCGGCCTCGGGTTGTGATGAGGCCGGCCCCCTTTGGGGTGCTATGCATGTATGTCGGCGCGCGGTTGATTGCGATGCCGCAACTGGGGCGTTTCCGCAGGTAAAACCTGCCAAAATAAACCTGTTCCTAAATGATAGGTTTTAGTGCTTGCCGTTGGCGGAGGCGGCGCCGTTGACATGGTCGCGGGCATAGACCACGCCGTGCACGATCGCCAGGCCGGCGGCGTCGGCCGCGCGGGCGCAGGTGTCCTGGAAATCCTCGGCCTCGCGGGCGCGCAGCTGCTTAAGAACGTAGTCGGCGACGGCCATCTTGCCGGGAGGGTTGCCGATGCCGGTGCGGATGCGGCTGAAGTCGCGGCTGCCCATCTTGTCGATGATGGAGCGCAGGCCGTTGTGACCGGCGTGGCCGCCGCCCACCTTAACGCGGACGTCGCCGGCGGGAATATCGAGCTCGTCGTGGATTACGAGCAGCTCCTCGGCCTTGATCTTGTACTCGCGGCAGAGCTTGGAGATGGGGCCACCCGAGGTATTCATATACGACTGCGGCTTGACCAGTACAATCTGGCGCTTACCGCCCTCTTCCTCGGGATCGTTGATGTTGATGAGCGCGACCTCGGCGCCTGCTTGGTTTTTCCAGTACGTGACGCCGGCCTGACGGGCCAGCTCGTCGATTGCTTTGAAACCAGCGTTGTGACGGGTCTCGGCATATTCCTCGCCAGGGTTGCCAAGTCCGGCAACCATGCGAATCTTAAGCGGCTGTGCAGCTGCCATGTTTATCCTTTCGTTGATTTGTCGCCTGCTATGGTGAGCGACCCTGTTGCCGCTGTCAAATGGAGGGTAATTGAGGGCGTTTAGGGGCGTTTGGACGGCCGTCGAAATCAGAGGTGGACAGTTAGTTCAGATACGTATAAGTTCTGAGGACTCGAAGTGCTCAATTCAATGCCGATACGTTGTTTCGGAGCTTTAGTTAGTCCATATGGCGCTGTTTTGAAGTCTACCCTGCCTTCAAATAGGGCGAATGGTATAGAGATAGCTGCAAAACAGCCTAATTCAATGTGTCCATCTATACGTATCTGAACTAACTGTCCAGTCCTGTTCGGCGGCGCGCGGGTGATTCGCCGTTTAGACCGCCGCAAGGCCGATTCCAGCCCGCAGAGCGTTGAGCCAAGCGGCCTGACGCTTGCGATAGCCCTTGATACGGTATCGGAATCGGACTCCCGCGAGTCGATGCATCGTTTGGGCGAAGGCTTCGAGTGCAACAAGGTCTTTCATTTGGTCGCGATTGATAACCAGGACGTGGATGCCCATTGCCTTGAGGCCATTATTTCGATTGCCATCGTGGATGCGAGCGTTTTGAAGCTCATGCCCAATTCCGTTGTATTCGTTGTCGACTCCGGCTGCCGGGCAATATAGGTCGCAGATGGCATAGGGGATGCCCGAGGACATGTTGACCGCAAGAGTGTCGAAGTCGATTCGATAGTTGAGTAGCAGGCCTCCCATGGGCAGACTGCAACATCCGAATCCTCCAAAGCGCATGGGCGCTCCGAGAACGGCAAACATTAGGGATTCGGCTGGGGATGCAGATCCGGGTCGGGCAAGTTTGACTGCCGTGCGAAACGATGTGTATGAGCTACTTTTGGCAAGCTGTGCAACAGCCTCGAGATCTTCGATGGTCGTGGCGGGCTCGCATTTGTAGTGTGCCTGTTCGTAGCGGGTTTCGTTCTGCTGTTCGGTCGCCGACTGGTCGCCCCGGCAATCGAGGTCGTCCATCGCTTCGTAGTCATCGCCCTCGGGCCAGATGCCGTCATAGGCAATGGGGTATGTTGCCCCGGGAGGAAGGGAGTAGGTTCCGAGCAGTTCCATGAGAAGCATCAGGGTTTTGGCGACTGATTCATTTTTGGAACAAAGCATGGCTGTCATGGCGGGAGACGTTGCGTAGATGTCGGCCTCGACGTGCATAATTGCACCTTCAGGAAGAGGAGCGGAGAGAATATGCTGAAGAAGTCGCCTGTCGCGGCGTCTGTTGTCTTCGTTTGAAACGAGAAGATCGAGCAGTTCGGAATCATCTTCATTCCAGGCGTCGAGTATCGAAAGTGCACCAAAGTCTATCGCGTCATTGTTGGGAATACAGCTAGCCAAGGCATGTGCTTGCTGTTCGCTATCAACGAAGTCCCAGGGTAGGGCAGAGTACGCCCGTCGTGCGCGACGAATTGCGCGGAGGGCGGAGAGATGTGAAATCACGGTCGTCATAGCTATAACGTACTAAGTTGGCGGCAGAATGCGACCGCCATACCGTTCTTTTCGCTCAGCGGGGCGCTGCGCGCCATGAACGGCTGGGTGTTATGAATTCGGTGGAATCGGTTGAGGGGATTGCAGGAAATTGAGCTCTGCCGCGAAGGTTGACGATAGCTGCTGGACAGTTAGTTCAGATACGTAT
The DNA here is from genome assembly GCA_019424905.1 of Collinsella sp. Lineage (GTDB taxonomy): Bacteria > Actinomycetota > Coriobacteriia > Coriobacteriales > Coriobacteriaceae > Collinsella. The sequence goes on from JAHYYP010000001.1 coordinate 99,681, forward strand.
AAGGCAGCGGCGTTCGAGGCGTTTCTAAGGGCCTTTGAGGGCGATTTGAGGATAAATATGCAGCGGTTGTACTCGAAAACGATGAGCTTTGGACGGCATGGCATGCGCCGGGGAGGTCAGAAGGCTCCGAACGGTCCTTTGGAGCTTTAGAAAAATACGTATCTGAACTAATTGTCCAGGGCGGGTTGACGAGGGATAGAAAAAGGGTCGGAAGCGAGCTTCCGACCCTTTAAAAGCATCAAAGATGATGCGATGCGCGTTGGATTACAGCGCGAAGTCGCCGCCGACGAGCGTGGAGACGGGCTCCTCGTGGTAAACGGCGGAGATGGCCTGAGCGAACTCCTCGGCGACCGAGATGGTCTTGATCTTGCCGCCGACCTCGACGGGAATGGCGTCGGTGACGACGCACTCGACGATCGGGGCGTCGTTCAGACGCTCGATGGCCGGACCGGAGAAGATACCGTGGGTGGCGCAGACGTAGATATCGCCAGCGCCCATAGCCTTGAGCTCCTTGACGTTGGCGCACAGGGTGCCAGCGGTGTCGATCATGTCGTCGTTGATGATGCAGGTCTTGCCCTTGATGTCACCGATGATGCCCATGACCTCGGCGGCGTTGTGGCGCGGACGGCCCTTGTGGGCGATGGCCAGGTCGCAGCCGAGCATGTCGGACAGCTTCTTGGCGGCCTTGGCGCGGCCCACATCGGGGGAGACGACAACCAGGTTGTCGGTGTCGAAGTTCATGGCGTTGTAGTACTGGCCAAACAGCGGCAGTGCGGACAGGTGGTTGACCGGGATATCGAAGAAGCCCTGGATCTGACCCTGGTGCAGGTCGAGGGTGATGATGCGGTCGACGCCGGCGCGCTCGAGCAGGTTGGCGACGAGGCGGGCGGTGATGGGCTCGCGCGGGCCGGCCTTGCGGTCCTGGCGGGCATAGCCGTAGTGGGTGATAACGGCGGTGATGGAGCGGGCGGATGCGCGCTTGGCAGCGTCGGTGGCGATGAGCAGCTCCATGAGCATGTCGTTGACGTTGCCGCCGGCCACGGACTGAATCAGGAAGACGTCGGCGCCGCGGACGGTCTCGTCGTAGCGGGCGTAAATCTCACCATTGGCGAACTGCTTTAGCGTAAGGCCCGAAAGCTCGACCCCAAGGTACTCAGCGATCTTCTGAGCGAGGGGACGGTTGGAGGAACCGGAATACACGCGGATGGACTTGCGCATATTCTCCGACTTCTCGGGATCATTAATCGGCATTACCCTTCTCCTTTATACATCGAATGCCATATAGATGCCTTTTTGCATTGTAACCGCGCGGCGGGGTTAATCGGGTCTTGATAACGTCTTTACCGTCAACGGACACGAACCGACCACTCATCCGGTCGCGCAGGTCAGCATAGAAAAAGGAGCCGTCCCCATGGGAACAGCTCCTTTTGTGCTTGGTAAAACGTTATACCTCGTCGTCCTCGTGCAGACGGCGGCGGTAATCGGCGGCCCAGCCCTCAATGTTTACCTGGCGGGCACGACCCAGGCCAAGTGCGTCGGCCGGGACCGGCTCGGTGATGACGGAGCCGGCGGCCACGAGCGCGCCGTCGCCAATCTGGGCGGGCGCGACCATCATGGTGTCGGAACCGATGAAGGCGTCCTTGCCGATGACGGTCTTGTGCTTGTGCACGCCGTCGTAGTTGCAGGTGATGGAGCCCGCGCCCACGTTGACGCCGGAGCCCATGGTGGTGTCGCCGATGTAGGACAGGTGCGGCACCTTGGAGCCCTCGCCGATCGTGGACTTCTTGATCTCCACGTGCGTTCCGGCCTTGGATCCGTCGAGCATGTGGGTACCCGGGCGCAGGTAGGCGCGCGGGCCGCAGTCGACGCCGTTCTCGATGACGGCTTCGATGGCGATGGTCTCGTCGATGGTGCAGCCGCTGCCGACGGTGGTGTCGGTGAGGCGGCTGTTGGGGCCGAGCTGGCACTCCTCGCCCACGGTGACGTGGCCGATCAGATGCGTCTGCGGCCACACGACGGTGTCGCGGCCGATGGTAGCGTCGGGGCCGATCCAGGCCTGCGTGGGGTCGATGAAGGTAACGCCCTCGGCCATCCAATGCTCGTTGATGCGGTCGCGCGCGATGGCGGTAAGCTGTGCGAGCTGGATGCGGCTGTTGACGCCCAGGCCGTCGCGGTAGTCGTCACAGTGGAAGATGGAGACTGCCTGGCCGTGGCCTTTGAGGATCTCGAGCATGTCGGGCAGATAGTACTCGGATTGTGCGTTGTCGTTGCCAATCTCGTCGATGTGGGCGGCGAGCTGCGCGCCGTCGAAGGCGTAGCAGCCGGCGTTGCACTCGAGCAGCGTGGCGGCCTGCTCGGGCGTGCAGTCCTTCTGCTCGATGATGCGCTCAATCTGGCCGTCGGCACCCAGCTTGATGCGGCCGTAGCCGAAGGGGTCGGGCGGGGTCATGGTCATGACGGTGCAGGCGAGCTCGCCGGTAGCGACGGTCTGCGCGAACTTGGCGACGGTGTCGGCGGTGATGAGCGGCAGGTCGCCGTTGAGCACGACGACCGGGCCCTCGGCGATGCCGCAGGCCTCGAGCGCGACCTTTACGGCGTGGCCGGTGCCCAGGCGCTCGGTCTGCTCGACGCACTCGACCTTGGTGGCGCTGTTGGCGTAGGCGCCGTCGATAAGGGCGCGCATCTCGTCGGCGTGGCTGCCGATGACGACCACGACGCGGCTGCAGCCGGCCTTGATGGTGGCGTCGACGATCCACTGGACCATGGGCTTACCCAGGATCTTGTGCGAAACCTTGCAGTGGTTCGACTTCATGCGGGTGCCCTCGCCGGCGGCGAGGATAATTGCGGTTGCGTCCATGTGATCTCCTGTTACGTTATAGAGACGTGTGTTTGGAAACGATACACGGCGCAATATGATACCGCAGGCATATGTTGAGCGCGTAGCGATTGGTTTGCGGCGGTTGAGGCTTGCGCCGCCGGCGTGGCGTTTGCGCTGCTTGCGTGCGGCGTTGGCGGTGCTGCGGAGCTGTCGTTTGAGCGAGGGGACGGGGGTGCCCGTGGACAACATACAAGAGGAGTTTGGCGGCGAGCCCGTCGCGGCGTTCTCGATGTCGCATCCGGCTGTGCCGGCACTCTATATAGTGCTGACGCTGGGGCTCACCATGTTCTCGATGCAGCCGGTGCTGATTGCGCTGTCGCTTGCGGGCGGGCTGGCGTATGGATTTGCGACGCGTGGGGCTGCCCGCACGCTGGGCGCACTTCGCTGGCAGCTGCCGGTGATTTTGATTATCGCGCTGGTCAATCCGCTGTTTAGCGCCTCGGGCTCGACGGAGCTGTTCCGTATTGGCATGCGCGCGGTGTATCTGGAGAGCATGGTATACGGCCTGTGCATGGGCGGGCTGTTTGTGGCGAGCGTGCTGTGGTTTGAGGCCGCGGCGTCGATGCTCGAATACGACAAGGTACTCGCGCTGCTGGGCAATGCCGCACCGGTGATTGCGCTCATGATCTCGATGTGCATGAGGCTTATCCCGCAGTTTTTGCGCCGCGGTCGTACGGTGCTGGCGGTGCAGGATGCGATTGATGTGCCGGGCCGCGCGCCCACCGATCCCGTGCGATCGCACCTGCGGGCGTCGAGCGTGTTGATGGGCTGGGGCATGGAAGATTCGCTGGAGCGCGCGGACGCGATGCGCTCGCGCGGGTGGGGTGCCGCGACACGTCGTACGACGTATGCGCGGTATCGACTGGGGCGCAGCGACGTTGCCGCGCTGGTCGGGCTCGCGCTGTTTGGTGCCGCCGCGGTGGCCGTGGCGGCGACCGCGACGACGCAGTATTCGTTTTATCCGCAGCTCTCGGTGCCGGCGCCGTGGCCGGGCTATGTCGTGTACGCTGCCTGGATGGTGCTGCCTTGCGTGTTGCACGCGATTGATGAGAAGAGGTTTGGCTGATGGCTCGGTTGGATAGGGGCCCGGCGGCGGGTGTGGCATATGGCTCGGCCGCGCCGGCGATTGAGGTGCGAGGCCTTAGTTTTGCCTACCCCGATGCTGATGCTGCGGTGCTCGAGGGGCTCGACTGGTCTGTTCCCCAAGGTGCATTTGCGTTGCTTGTTGGCGGTACCGGATCGGGTAAGTCGACGCTGCTGTCGCTGCTCAAGCCCGAGATCGCGCCGGCGGGCGAGCGCACTGGCGAACTGCGCGTGCTGGGCGAGAACGTTGCCGACATGGACGTGCGGGCATCGGCGGAGCGCGTGGGCTATGTGTTCCAGGATCCCGAGAACCAGATTGTGTGCGAGACCGTGTGGCATGAGATGGCGTTTGGCCTAGAGAATCTGGGTGTGTCGCGCGACGAGATGCGCCGCCGTGTTGCCGAGACCAGCTATTTCTTTGGTCTGGAGGACTGGCTTCATCGTGATACCGATACGCTTTCGGGTGGCCGCAAGCAGCTGCTGTCGCTTGCCGCCGTCCTGGCGCTGCGTCCGCGTGTGCTGCTACTCGACGAGCCCACGTCTCAGCTTGATCCGGTTGCGGAGAAGAATTTCCTGCACGCGCTGTTTCGTGTAAATCGCGAGCTGGGCTGCACGGTTGTTGTGGCGACGCATCAGCCGCGCCCAATGCTCGAATACGCGACGTGTGCGTACCGGATTGAGGATGGCCGCGTGCGCGAGGCGGCGGATATGGCATCTTTGGGACGCCGAGAATCGCTGTTTTCCGATGACACGTTGGGGTGGGGTGCCATCCGATGTGCAAAAAACGGAGTATTCAGCAGGCGTGAGGACAATTTGGGCTCTCTGGAGCCGCCCGGGGACGTATCGAGCGCGAAAAAAAGTTCAGAATTGGACAAATCGTCCGAATTTGTGGCGCAAACGTCGCTCGAGAACGGCTTGGAAGCCTTCTCGCGCACGGATGGAAGTAGAATACTCCAAAAAATGCACGCTGGGTCGGCTACCATCCTGTCGGAAGGTTGGTTTCGCTACGATCGAGCGTCCGGCTGGGTGTTGCGTGGGCTCGATGCGTCGTTTTCGGCCGGTGCGGTGCATGCGGTTGTTGGCGGTAACGGCTGCGGCAAGTCGACGATGCTCTCGGTGCTGGCGAAGACCGCCAAGCTGCAGCGCGGCCGCATGGTGCGCGGAGCGGCCTCGGCGGCGCTGCTGCCTCAGAATCCCAAAGCATTGCTGGTTGCCGAGACGGTTCGCGATGAGCTGATGGAATGGGCCTCGACCTGCGGATATGACGAGAACTTGGCGCGGGAGCGTGCGGCGAGCTTGGGGTTGTCGGGTCTGGATGGACGCCATCCGTACGATCTTTCGGGCGGGCAGCGTCAACTGCTTGCATTGGCAAAACTGCTGCTAATCGGCCCCGAACTGCTATTGCTCGATGAGCCCACCAAGGGTCTAGACCTGTTCAGCCGCCGCATCATCGCCCGCGCCCTGCGTGACCATGCGAAGGCTGGCGGCACCGTCATCATGGCTACGCACGATTTGGACTTTGCCGAGCAGGTAGCCGACGACGTCGCCATGATGTTTGACGGCGAGATTGCCTGCATGGAGCCGCCGGCCGACTTCTTTGCCGACAACGTGTTCTATAGGGCGTGATGGGATGACGGACTGTCGTTTCTCGCGTTTGCTTGCAAAACTGGAGATCCCGCTGTTGTTGGCGGTGCCGGCGGTGATGGCTGCCGCGTTGCTGGCGGGTGTTGAGCAGGCAGCGTTGGCCATGCTGGTTGTGGTGGCGTTGGTGCTTGCGCTGTTCTTTGCGGGTTACGAGGCATCTCGTCCGGGTTTGCGCCAGATTATGCCCACGCTGGTGCTGGCGGTGCTGGCGGCGGCGGGGCGCATCCTGTTTGGGCCCATTCCCGACTTTAAACCGGTGAGCGCCATCGCCATTATCGCGGGGGCGACGCTTGGTCGCCGCAATGGTTTTATGGTTGGCGCGCTGGCGGCGCTGACCAGCAATTTCTTTTTTGGACAGGGCATGTGGACGCCGTGGCAGATGTATGCTTGGGGGCTCGTGGGATACGTTGGCGGTGCGCTGACGTATGCGGGTGCGTTCGACCGCGCCGACGGCACCGTGCGCATGCCAGCACTGCTGGCGTACGGCTTTGCGTCGGGCCTGCTCTATGGCGTCGTGATCAACGCGTATGACATCATTGGTTTTGTGCAGCCGCTTACCTGGGCGGGTGCCGTGGCGCGTCTTGCCACGGCGGTGCCGTTCGATATCACACACGGCCTCGCGACCTGCGTGTTCTTGGTCGCCCTGTACAAGCCCTGGTGTCGCCGCATTAACCGTGTCGTCGTGAAATACGGGCTGTAAGGCTGGTTGCGTCGGAGCGGGAATCAATACTGCCGAAGTGCCATTTTAAAACTATGCCGGTTTACGGGGCTAGATTGGCGCAGGCCGACCATACCGGCTTTTTTCAAAATAGAGCAAGCCGTTTACCTGCGGTTTTATTATTACGGAATTGCGCATGGCTGGGGGTTCGCGATTCAGCCCCGTAAACCGGCATAGTTTTAAAATGGCCGGCTGATACGACGGGCATCGTGGCCCCCAGAGAGCCAAATTGATCCATTTTCTTCCGTCTCCAGATGTCCCCAGGAAATCAGTTGACGGCGCTTGCCACGAAACTGGCCCATCTACTACGTTTAGCTTGATACCCCCGACCATGACCGCGTTTTATGAAAAACCGCAGGCTTTCTACCTGCGGTTTTCTTTTTGCGTTGTTCGCTGTGGTTGAGGGTAGTGGCTTAAACGTAGTAGATGGGCTGGTTTCGTGGCGGACGGGGTCACGCGGGCGCCCCTTGCGCGGGCAAAAGTGATCTGTATTCCTTCGTCCCCGGGGGATCATTTGGGGGCTAGAGCTCTAGCGTGAGGGTGACGGGGCAGTGGTCGCTGCCGAAGATGTCGCCGCGGATGCCGGTGTCGCGTACGTTGTCGGCGATTGCGTCGCTTACCAGGAAGTAGTCGATGCGCCAGCCTGCGTTGTTCTTGCGGGCATTAAAGCGGTAGCTCCACCAGCTGTAGACGCCCTCGACGTCGGGGTTTGCCGCGCGCCAGGTATCGGTAAACCCGGCGTTGAGCAGCTCGGTAAACTTGCCGCGCTCCTCGTCCGAAAAACCGGCGTTGCCGCGGTTGGACTTGGGGTTCTTAAGGTCGATCTCCTCGTGCGCCACGTTAAAGTCGCCGCAGGTTACGACGGGCTTGCCGGTCTCGCGCTCAAGTGCGCTCAAAAAGCCGCGATAGGCATCGTCCCAGGCCATGCGTACATCGATGCGCGCGAGCTCATTTTGGGCGTTGGGCGTGTAGACATCCACGAACCAAAACTTGTCGAACTCGAGCGCGCAGACGCGGCCCTCGGTTGCGGCTTGGGCGACGAGCTCGGCCGCCTCGCCCTCGCCGGCGTAGGGTAGCAGCGCGTCGGCGTGCAGCACGCGCAGCGGTTCCTGGCGGCTAAAGACCGCAGTGCCCGAATAGCCTTTACGCTCGGCGTAGCTCCAGGTTTGGTGATAGCCGGGCAGGTCAATATCGACCTGACCCTCTTGCAGCTTGGTCTCCTGCAGCGCCAAGATGTCGACGTCGAGTTCTTGCGCGATCTGAATAAAGCTCGGGTCCTTTTTGAGCACGGCGCGCAGGCCGTTAACGTTCCACGAGGCAAAGGTGTAAGTCTGAGGCATGGTGTCCTTTCGACGGGGTTGGCAGGCTTAAGATTAACGCAACAGGGGCGGGGTGGGCTCCGCGCATGCTGACTCAAAGGCCGCATGCTGGGACGTCGCCCAACGCTGCCCGACTAACAAGGACGGAGGACTCATATGACGCAGGCAATATCGGACCCCAGGCAGGCCTCCGCCGCGCTGGCGGATCTGTTTGACACCCACAAGCGCGTGGTCTTCTTTGGCGGCGCTGGTGTTTCCACGGCAAGTGGCATCCCCGATTTCCGCAGTGTGGACGGCCTGTATCACCAGCAGTTTGCCTATCCGCCCGAGACCATGCTGTCGCATAGCTTTTACGAGGCGCATCCTGCCGAGTTCTTCGACTTTTACCGCACCAAGATGATCGCGCTTAACGCTAAGCCCAACCGCTGCCACACCAAGCTAGCCGAGCTGGAGCGCGCCGGCAAGCTCGACGCCGTAGTGACGCAAAATATCGACGGCCTGCATCAGATGGCCGGCTCACAGCGCGTGTTCGAGCTGCACGGATCGGTCCATCGCAACATTTGCCAGTCGTGCGGCGCGGTCTATAGCGCCGAGTGGATTTGCTCGCGCGAGCACGAGGATGCCGCGGGCGTGCCTGCGTGCCCCGCGTGCGGCGGCCGCATCAAGCCCGATGTAGTGCTCTACGAAGAGCCGCTCGACGAGCATGTGTTGACCGGTGCCGTTGCCGCCATCGCCGCGGCCGATGCCCTCATTGTAGGCGGGACCTCGCTCGTGGTGTATCCGGCGGCAGGCCTTACGCGATACTTTACCGGCGATACGCTGGCCATATGCAACCTTGCTCCCACCGATCAGGATGCAAATGCCGACCTGCTGATTTCTTGCGACATCGCGGCCACGTTTGCGTTCTAGCCCGCGCGCGCGGATACAATAGAAAGACTGAGTGCAAAGCGACCCCGCCGCCAGCTCCCCAAGCTCGGCGGCGTGGGCATTTTAGGAGGATGCTCATGGCGAACGACAGCAAGACATGGCGGTGCGGAAAGTACGAGCTCAGCTTTGACCGTCCGCGCATCATGGGCGTCCTCAACGTGACGCCCGATTCGTTTAGCGATGGCGGGGAGCACTTCGACCCCGATGCCGCCATCGAGTACGGCCTGGCGATGCTCGACGCCGGCGCCGACATCATCGACGTGGGCGGCGAGTCCACGCGCCCTGGTTTTACCCCGGTCAACCCCGACGAGGAGGCTCGCCGCGTGCTGCCCGTGGTGCGCGCGCTGGCCAAGGAGGGCGCCATCGTCTCGATCGACACGCGTCATGTGGCGGTTGCCAAGGCGGCCGTGCGCTGCGGCGCCTCGATCGTCAACGACGTGACGGGCTTCACTGATCCCAAGATGGTCGAGTTCGTTAAGACGAGCACCTGCGGCGTCATCGTGATGCATGCCGGCGAGGTCGCCGCGCCCGCCCGCACGCACGCAACGGTGCAGCTCGATACCTCGGCTGCGGCGTTTGTTGCCGAGAAGGCACGCGAAGCGGCTGCCGAGGCCGCGCGCGAGGCCGAGAAGCCGGCCCGTCGCCGTCGCGGCAAGTTGCTGGGCGAGCCCAAGGTTGAGGCCAAGCTTCCGGGCGGTGTGGTACAGCCCTCACTGCCGTTTGGCGAGCCGGAGCCCACGTCCGAGCCTGCAAGCGAGCAGGAGACGCCCGCCGCCGAGCGGGCTGCTGCCGCCGAGACCGTCGCGCCCGCACCCGAGGCCGCGCCCGCAGCCACCGAGGCCGAATCGGAGTCCAATGACCGCCTGGCCGCCATGATGCGCCGCAGCGCCCGCCGCGAGGAGGCCTACGTGCCCACCTCTCAGCTCCGCCGCTTTACCCTGCCCGATTCGGCGCCCATCATGCGCCGCGTCATGGGCTTTCTGTCCGACCAGGCCCGCACACTCATCCATGCCGGCGTGTCGCGCGACCGCATCTGCATCGATCCTGGCCCGGGCTTTGGTAAGTCGGCTAACGAGGACATCGTCATCCAGCGCGAGACTGCCAAGATGGCGTCACTGGGCTATCCGCTCATGTGCGCCGTGTCGCGCAAGCGTTTTGTGGGCGCTGTCTCGGGCGTGACCGAGGCCGCCGCGCGCGATGCCGCCACGTTTGGCGTGTGCCTGGGCGCCATCCAGGCCGGTGCCAACATCGTGCGCGTGCACGACGCCGCGGGTTTTGCGCAGTTCCTGAACGGTTACTGGGCCGTCGCCAAGCCGCAGCCGCGCCGTGCGTTTGTGGCCGTGGGCTCCAACCTGGGGCATCGTTGCGACAACATCCGCGCCGCGCGCGACATGATCGCCGAGATTCCGCTCACCTGCGTGTCCAACTCCTCCAAGATCTACGAGAGCGAGCCGGCCTACGAGACGCGCCAGGACGCGTTTGCCAACGCTGTCATCGAGATTAAGACCGAGCTGGCGCCGTTGGTGCTGCTCGACGAGCTCATGAAGATCGAGGTCGAGCTGGGGCGCGACCGCTCCAAAAAGGCCAAGGCCAACGGTCCGCGCACCATCGACCTGGACCTGCTGTGGATGGACGGCGAGACCCACGGCGGCAAAAAGCTGCGCCTGCCGCATCCGCTGATCGGCGAACGCGATTTTGTGCTGGTGCCGCTCGAGGACCTGATGCACGACCCGGCGCGGTTCTTCCGCTACAACGGCGTCGAGGTCAAGGAGCCCGAGGACCGCGTGGGCCATATCGTGGGCGAATTGGGGCGTATGTAGATGATCGAGATGAATGCTGTTGCCGCTGGCACCGAGCTCGACGCGGCGCGCGACGCGGGCCGCGAGGGCATGTCCGCGGGCTGGTGCGCGTGGAGCGCGGGCGATGCATCGCTGATGTTTTCGCTGGTCGTGCGCCCCGATGTGAACATGCATGCCTTCCACGGCCTGCCGTTTGTGGCGGCTATGGGCATGATGGACGCGCTTGTGGGCACGGCTTCGACGCCGGGGTTGGGCCTTGCCGGTAAGGTGGGTATCCAGTGGCCGAGCGATATCGTGTGCGGTGCGCCTGCGTTTGAGACGTCGCTCGCGCGTGTTGCCGTGAACGGCGGTGCCGGTGCTGCGGGCATGTTCGGTGCCGTGACGGTGGATATTGAGCGTTCGGCGCTGAGCGAGCTTGGTGTGGACGTGGCTGACGAAGCGCTGGTCGAGACGCTGGCCGCCGCCGTGCTGGCCCGCGTGGACGCCTGGGCGGTTGTTGCCAACACGCCGCAAGGCGCCGCAGGGCCGCTGGCTCCCGTGCTGGGCGAGTACTTCGACATGGTGCCGCTGCTGGGCCGCCAGGTTGCGGCGGTGTCTCCCAACGGCTTGCCGCTTGCGGTCGGTGTGTTTGCGGGCCTGGACATCTGGGGCCGCGCGACCATCAAGACCGATGCCGGCGAGCAGGAGTTTCCGCCCGAGGCTGTACGAATTCGCGGGCTGTAGCGTCTCGGCTTCGCCAGAGCCTACGCTAACTCCTGCATGCGGCGGTAGATTTCGCAGATGCCTTTGATGGTGAGTTGGCCGTCGACTATGTCGAAGGCGTCGGTCGAATCGGCGACGATGCTGGCGAGACCGCCTGTGGCGATAACGGTGGCATCCTCGCGGCCCAGCTCGCGCTTCATGCGCGCGACCAGGCCCTCAGCCATGGCGGCGGCGCCCGTTACGGCGCCGACCTTGATGCACTCCTCGGTATCGCGGCCGATGGCGTGCTCGGGCGCCTCGAGCGGCACGCTGGCGAGCTTGGCGGCACGGGCGGCAAGCGCGTCCATGGAGATGCGAATGCCCGGCGCGATCGCTCCGCCAATGTAATAACCGTCCTCATCGATGACGTCGATATTGGTCGCGGTGCCAAAGTCCACCACGATCGCCGGCGCGCCATAGAAGGTCTCGGCAGCGACGGCGTTGGCGATGCGGTCGGCACCAACGGCCTGGGGGCGCGCCGCCCGCAGCTTGGTTACGGCGGCCGTCTGCGGCCCGATGACGATGGCGTCCGCGGCAATGCGGTCGGCCACGGCGTGCCACTCGCGCGAGAGCTGCGGCACCACGCCCGCAAAGGCGATCGCGTCGACCGCATCGAGCGAAAGGCCGTACATCTTAAAGAAACCCATCAGGCGCACATGGATCTCGTCGGCGGTATAGGAGCGGTCGGTGGGCATGCGCCACGACTGCACCAGCTCGTCTCCGTCAAACAGGCCCATGGCCGTCTGCGTGTTTCCCATATCGATAGCGAGCAGCATGTCTACTCCCGGTGTCGGCATAAAAGGACGCGCACCATTGTATACGTGCCGTCGACGGCGCTCGGCTGCGATTCGTTTACGGTGATAGGGGCTGAGGGGTTTAAATATGAAGGAATTATGCTCTACGAGATTTTCCTTGCCGTTTACCGAACTCCCGCGTAATATTCTTTCTTGCGCACATGAGGCGCCCAGACATTGCGGGGTGGAGCAGTCTGGTAGCTCGCCGGGCTCATAACCCGGAGGTCGTAGGTTCAAATCCTGCCCCCGCGACCAAGAACTTGCAGCTCGTCGGCCTAGCCGGCGAGCTTTTTTGTTATTCCGGGACTGTGTTTTCGGTCCAATTCTCGGCTTCTTAAACAAAATCTCGATCTGTAACATCTAGACCCGATTTGGGCGGCTAAGTGTTACAGATCGAGATGTTTCGGCAGGACGGTCTTCGTTTGTCTAAATCTGTAACACGAGGGACGGATTTTGCCGAGTTGTTGTTATAGATTGAGATTTTTTAGCAGGCGGGTTTGGTTTGTCTCGATCTGTAACAGTAAGACCCGGTTTTGTCGCGTAACTGTTACAGATTGAGACAAACCGACGGGCCGCCCTGCCCCATCCACCTGCCGCTACCTGCTGTCCGCCGATTTCCGTTGCGCTGTTGTATTCCCATGCCATATCCTCTAGACAACTACGCGGCAACATCGCCGCCGCGCCTACAAGAGAGGAATGTCCATGACCGCACCTGCATCCAAGCTGCTCCAGCCCATTACGGTTGGCCCCCTTGAGCTCAAAAACCGCATTATGTTTCCGCCGCTGACCACCGGCTACGAGGAGCGTGACGGCTCCATTGGCGAGCGCAGCCTGGCTTTTTACGAGCGCTTGGCCCGTGGCGGCGTGAGTTACATCGTCATCGGCGACGTTGCTCCCGTCATGACCGCAAGCCCCACGCCCAAGCTGGCGACCGACGCCCAAATCCCCACGTTTAAGGCCCTGGCCGATGCCGTCCACAAGCACGGCGCCAAGGTCGCGCTGCAGCTGTTCCACCCCGAGTACGACGTGCCCGGTGTCGGCCGCATGGTCATGGGATCCATGGCCGCCGCCAAGGCCGCGCAGGAGGCCAAGGCCGCCGGCGACGAGGAGACCTTTGCCGCCAAGATGGCCGAGTCCAACGAGATCCGCAACCAGGCCTACGCCAAGCTGCACCACGACATGCAGCACTTTGTGAACGAGGCGAGTGTGGAGCAGCTCACCCAGATCAAGGAGGCTATCGCCGCCTCGGCCGCTCGCGCGCAGCAGGCCGGGATCGATGCCATCGAGGTCCACGGCGACCGCCTGGTAGGTTCGCTGTGCTCGGCCATCCTCAACCAGCGCACCGACGAGTACGGCGGCTCGTTCGAGAACCGCGTTCGCTACGCGCTGGAGGTCGTCGCTGCCATTAAGGAAGCCGCGCCGCAGCTGATGGTGGAGTACAAGCTCCCCGTGATCATGGAGAACCCCGACGGCACGCCGCGCGGCAAGGGCGGCCTGCAGCCCGACGAGGCCTGCGAGTTCGCCAAGCTGCTCGAGGGCGCGGGCATCGATATGATCCAGGTCGCACAGGCCAACCACACCGGCAACATGGGCGACACCATTCCGCCCATGGGCGCCATGCCCTACAACTGGACGCTGCCCGTGGCCGAGCGCGTCAAGGCCCTGGTCTCCGTGCCGGTGGCAACCGTCGGCCGTGTTGTTTCGGTCGAGGCCGGCGAGAAGATTCTGGAAGACGGCGCCGCCGACATCATCGCCTATGGCCGCTCGCTCATGTGCGACCCCGACATTGCGCTGAAGGCCGCCACGGGTGAGCCCATCCGCGAGTGCCTCAACTGCAACAAGGGCTGCGTCGACGCGATTCAAAATCGCAAGTACATCTCGTGCGTGCTCAATGCCGAGAACGGCGACGAGGCGACCATCGCCATCAAGCCGGGCGAGGGCGACAAGAAGATCGCCGTGGTGGGCGGCGGTATTGCCGGCCTGGAGGCCGCGCGCGTGGCGGCCAAGCGCGGCTACGATGTGACCGTCTACGAGGCGAGCGATCATCTGGGCGGCCAGATTGTGCTGGCGGCCGCGCCTCCGCGCAAGGACGAGATCATGCGCTCGGTCGAGTATTACGAGAAGATTCTGCCCGGCCTGGGCGTGAAGGTTGAGCTCAACCATGCCGCTAGCCCCGCGGACCTCAACGCCGCCGATGCCGCGATTGTGGCCGTGGGCGCGCACGACGTGGTCATCCCCGTTCCGGGCGCCGACTCGGAGAAGGTCGTCTCGAGCTGGGACGTGCTGGCCGGCAAGGTGGAGCTTACGGGCCGCGCCGCCGTCATTGGCGGTGGCCTGGTGGGCACCGAGACTGCCGAGTACCTGCTGCAGCACGGCTGCCAGGTGGCGATCGTGGAGATGCTCGACAAGATTGCCGCGGGCGAGTCCGAGACCATTCTGCCGCTGATTATGAGCGACTTTGCCGAGCACAACGTGGAGCAGCACGTGAAGACCCGCCTGACCGCCATTACCGACGAGGGCGTTGAGGCCATTTGCACCACCGAGGACGGCGCCGAGGAGCCGGTGAAGATCGCCTGCGATTACGTGGTGATGGCCGTGGGCTCCAAGGCCAACGCGTTTGACCTGGATGGCGTGACGGTGCCCGTGACTTGCGTGGGCGACTGCTCGGGTGAGCGCACCGCCGACATTGCGAGCGCCATTCGCACGGCGTATCACGCGGCCAACGAGCTGTAGTTGAACATCGCGGCCAGGCGGGGCGGTAGCACGGATCCGTCTCGCCCGGCTGTGTCCCGTCGGGTGTTAACCGGTGCGGGGCCTGCAAGCGCAGCAGGTCCCGCCCTTTTTGTTTTGCTCCGGTGGATGGCAATGCGCGGTAATCATGAGGAGTGAGGACGTCTACTGCCTTGCAGATCACTCAAAAATATTGGGGGAGGGGTTAATAATTATATCCTCTATACCAAAGGACATAAAGAGATGCCAATTTTGTTGACAAGCGAATGACGATTAGCTGCGAGTCAGCTACCAGCGTAAATAATCGATAAAGAAATGTCGTAATTTGGTGCCAAATGCCCAGATAACGCCGCGTCTATTTTAATTAACTGCTTTGAGCAAACAGTAAAATGCTACTATCTAACTTGCACGTAAGAAAGCAGATTAACGGTTAAGGCTAAGAAGTGGCAGGTATGTCGGAAGCAACTAGGACTCGCACGCATGCGCCCGAGGTTAGGCAGCGCGCCGTCGAGATCCTCCAAGAGGGGGTCGGCCATCGCGCCCTCGCCGCGGAGCTTGGCATTCCCCAGGCCACGGCTCGTCAGTGGGCCCGCGCGTATGCCGTGGGCGGTGCCGACGCCGTTCTCAATGCCGGTTCGCATCATCACACCTATTCGTACGACGTAAAGCTCGCTGTGGTTAAGGACCGTCTGGAAAGCGGCTTGACGGTTCGCGAGGCCATGATCAAGCACAAGATTCCCAGCGAGTCTTCGGTCAAGGCTTGGTGCCGTCAGTACCGTGAGGGCGGTGAGTCCGCACTGGTCGATAAGCCGCGCGGTCGCAAGCCGCGCGTTAAAAAGGCGGAATAGCAAACGGGATGGTGCGCCCACAGGGGCGCATTTTTCTTGCCGCGCCAACTTTTTGGACCGGCGCGAGCCTGTCGGGACATCCTCCAAAGTGGCCAATAAACCGCGCGCAGTGGCCCGCGCGCCTGTCGCTGCGATAGGGGAGCGTCGCCTCTCTGCTCCAAAGCAGACGTGCCCTTACCCCGTACGCCTAAAACTCCCCAGTTGACCGAAAACCTGCCGCCGCTGCTCCTCAATTGAGCTATAACGTTAAACAATTGCAGCGTTTTTGCATGGGGGAGTGATGGTATGACGCTACTGTATTTCCTTACCCTGTTTCCGCTGGTACCGGCGCTGGGCATGCTGCTCGCGCGCGGTGACCGCGCCCGCGATGCGGTGGGGCTCATAGGTTCCGGCATTATTATGGCGGTGACAGTTGTAGTCGCCGTCATGTTTTTTGGCACGGGTCCGCAGAGCTTTGAGGTTGCCCCCGGCACCTCGCATGTGCTCTCGATCATCAGCTCCGCCATCGATGTCATCCTGTGCGCCGTCATCCTGTACAACGCGTATAAATATAGGAACGCGCTCACCACGGTGCTCGGCATAGTCCAGCTGGTGGGTTCGCTCGCCTTTGCGGCCATGACGCTGCCCGCGGCCGAAGCCGTCACGGCGACGCCGCTCTACCTGGACTACATGAGCGTGATCATGGTCCTCGCCGTCGGTATCGTCGGCAGCCTTATCTGCGTGTATGCCCTGGGCTACATGAAGGACTTCCAGGCCCACGACGAGCACGAGGCTGCGCTGCGCGGGCAGACCGCGCCCGACCGTCGCCCGCAGTTCCTGGCGCTTATGTTCCTGTTCCTCTCGGCCATGTTCGTCATCGTGACGAGCGACAACCTTGAGTGGCTGTTCTGCGGCTGGGAAATCACCACCGTGTGCTCGTTCCTTATGATTGGCTACACGCGCACGCCCGAGGCCATCAAAAACGCCTTCACCCAGATCATCCTCAACATGCTGGGCGGCATCGCGTTTTTGGTCGGACTCATGTACCTGCACGTTAACGGCATGCCGCTGACCATCTCGGGCATGATCGAGCTTTCCGGCGCCGGCACCGCGCAGTCCGCGCTGCTGGTGATGCCGGTCATCTTGCTATCGCTCGCCGCCCTTACCAAGGCCGCACAGATGCCGTTCCACACTTGGCTGCTTGGCGCCATGGTTGCCCCCACGCCCACGAGCGCCCTGCTGCACTCGTCAACCATGGTCAAAGCCGGCGTGTTCCTGATGGTCAAGCTGAGCCCGCTCTATGCCATCTATCCCGTGACCGGCTTTATGGTCACGAGTGTGGGTGCCATCACGTTTTTGCTCGCCGCCCTCATGGCCATCTCGCAGAGCAACGCCAAACGCGTGCTCGCGTACTCCACCATTTCCAACTTGGGCCTCATCAGTGCCTGTTTGGGTGTCGGCGCGCCCGAGGCCGTATGGGCGGCCATCTTCCTGATCCTGTTCCACACGGTGGCAAAGTCGCTGCTGTTCCTGTGCGTGGGCACGGCCGAGCATCATATCGGCAGCCGCAATATCGAGGACATGGACGGTATGTTCAGCCGCATGCCGCACCTGACGCGCCTGATGATGCTGGGCATCATGGGCATGTTTGTGGCGCCGTTTGGCATGCTCGTGTCCAAGTGGGGCGCCCTGGTGGCGTTCGCGCAGACCGGCAACGTGCTCATGATCATGGTGTTGGCCTTTGGCTCGGCTGCGACGTTTTACTTCTGGGGCAAGTGGCTTGCCAAGCTTTCGGGCGTCGACCCCACGGCTCAAAACGTTGAGGTCAATGTCCATAAGACCGAATGGATGGCGCTCAACACCATCGCCGCGCTGCTGATTCTGTGCTGCGTGGCCTTCCCGCTCATCTCGAGCGGTCTGGTGTCGCCTTACCTGGCCATGGTGTTTGGTCGCGTGCCGTACGTTATTGGCAAGGACGCCATGTATCTGATGGTGGTTATCGTGGCGTTTATCGCCGTGGTGCTGCTGACTTCATTCCGCGTGAGCAACAAACCGCACGTCAACGTGTACCTTTCGGGCGTGGGAACCGACAAATATCGCCATTTCCGCGGCTCGATGGGTCACGAGGTAAAGGCCGAAAAGCGCAATTGGTACTCGGAGGACGCCCTTGGCGAGAAGCGTATTGGCCCCGCGGGTAGCGTCGTGTGCTGCAGTATTATTTTGTTTGCGCTGCTGTGTTGCGCGTGGATTGGGCCCGAGCGGCTTGCCATGAGCGCGCCCTCGGTGCTGCGTGGCAAGTATTTTGAAGGTTCGGGTGTCGTGGGCATCTTTATTGGCACCGTGGCGTTTGCCCTGCTGGCGCCGCTTGTGGGCGGCCTGATCGACGGCGTTGACCGTAAGCTTTCGGCTCGCATGCAGGGCCGTGTGGGCCCGCGCCTGCTGCAACCGTTCTACGACGTTGCCAAGCTGCTGAGCAAGGCCCCTGCCAGCGTAAACACCATGGACGATACCTACATGGCGTGCGCGCTCATCTTTACCGTCGTGGGCGGCGGCATCTTTGTGTCGGGCTCCAACACGCTGCTGTGCGCCTTTATGGTGACGCTCGCCGCGATCTTTGTGGTGTTGGCGTCCGCCTCGACGCAAAGCCCGTTTGCCCAGGTTGGCGCCGACCGCGAGCTGCTGCAGGTTATGAGTTACGAGCCCGCCGTTCTGCTGATGAGCGTGGGCCTGTACCTTGCCACCGATAGCTTCGATTCCATCGCCGTGACGGGGCAGTCGGCCCCCATCATCGTGTACAGCGCGCCCATTTTCCTCGCGCTGCTCGCGGTGCTCACCATCAAGCTGCGCAAGTCGCCGTTTGACCTTTCGTACTCGCATCACGCGCATCAGGAGATCGTTCAGGGCGTCGCCACCGAGATGAGCGGCGGCACGCTGGCAAAGATGACCCTTATGCACTGGTGCGAGACCGTGCTGTTTTTGATGTGGGTGGGCATGTTCTTTGTCTGGGACAACCCGGTGAGCTGGGTCGTGGCCCTGGTCGTGATGGCCGCGACGTATTTTGTCGAGGTACTGATCGACAACACCTTTGCCCGCAGCACCTGGCGCAGCTGCTTTAAGCTCGGATGGGGCGTGGCGCTGGTGTTTGGCCTGCTCAATCTTATGCCCATCCTCGTCGACGTGTTTATTTAGGAGGCGGCATCCATGGATCATAAAATGTCGCGCTCGCCGTGGGTTATTCATTACGACGGCTCGAGCTGCAACGGATGCGATATCGAGGTGCTGGCATCGCTCACGCCGCTGTTCGATGCGGAGCGCTTTGGCGTGGTCAACACCGGCAACCCCAAGCATGCGGACATCTTTTTGGTGACGGGGTCGGTCAATGCCCAGAACCTGCCCGTCGTGCGCCAGATCTACAACCAGATGCTCGAGCCCAAGTGCGTGGTGGCCTGCGGTATCTGTGCGTGTTCGGGCGGCGTGTTCCGCGATGCCTATAACGTGATCGGCGGCGTGGACCGCGCGATTCCCGTGGACGTGTACGCGCCCGGGTGCGCCATTCGCCCCGAGACCGTGATCGATGCCATCGTGGAGGCGTGCGGCATCCTGGACCAGAAGGAGGCCGTGATGCGCGCCGGCGGCGATCCGCTTACCGTGGGCGGCGCCGCGACCTGGGACGGTGGCGTTGAGCTGGGCGAGGACGGGTTTGTGGCTGCGGGGGCCGGGGCTGACGGTGCCGGTGACGCGCCTGCCGGGAAGCCCGCCGCGCCCGTCGCTGGCGACGCATCTGCTGAGACGCCCGCCGCTGCAAAGGAGGCCGAGTAATGCAAAAGGCTATCTATACCACCGTCGGGATCGACGAGCTCCTGTCGCATGTCCAGGCGCTCAAGGGCGTCGGCGCGCGCTTTGTGCAGATGCACGCCGAGCGCTGTGTGGACGACGGATCGTATCGCCTGGTCTATACGTTTATCAACGTCCGCGCCGCGCAAGAGCAGATCGCGCGGGACGGAAACTATGCGATCGAGAACCTGGTGGTCGAGGGTATCGACCAGTACCAGGAGATTCCGTCCATCAGCTCGTACTATCCGGCGGTGTTTCCGTTTGAGAACGAGGCCCACGACCTGTTTGGTCTTGCCATTACCGACATGCAGATTGACTTTAAGGGCTTTTTCTACCAGGTCTCGACTGCCGAACCCATGAGCGTCATCACGCCCGAGGTGAAGACTGCGCGCGAGAAGGCCATGAAAGTCCGCGCGGCCGCCGAGGCCAAGGCGCGCAAGGCCGCGGCCGAGAAGGCTGCCGCTACCGCGGCCGCCGCGGGGAAGGGCGCTGTGGGCGCTGGCGATGCTGCGGGTGCTGCCGTCGCTCAGCCCGCTGCGGCTGCCGGCTCCGATGCTCAGCACGATGAGGCTGCTGCGAAGGCCGCGCTCAAGGCCGCCGAGATGGAGGCAAAGCTCGCCGCCATGGATCCCGAGAAAGCGGCCAAGGTCCGCGCGGCGCTTGCCGCCAAGGCCGCCCGCGATAAGCAGAAAAAGGAGGCGTAAGGTCCATGGCACATCGCTCCGTTATTCCGTTTGGCCCGCAGCACCCAGTACTGCCCGAGCCGCTTCATCTGGACCTGGTGATCGAGGACGACCGCGTCATCGAGGCAATTCCGCAGATCGGCTTTGTGCACCGCGGACTCGAGAAGCTCACCGAAAAGCGCGACATGCACCAGTTTGGCTACATCGCCGAGCGCATCTGCGGCATCTGCGCCGTGGGCCACAGCTATGGCTATGCCAGCGCCTGCGAGCGCATGCTCGACATCGAGGTGCCCGGCCGCGCGCAGTATATCCGCACCATTTTGCACGAGCTTTCGCGCATCCACTCGCATCTGCTGTGGCTGGGCCTGCTCGCCGATGCCTTTGGCTTCGAGGCGCTGTTCTATCGTTCGTGGACGCTGCGCGAGCAGATTCTCAAGATTTTTGAGAGCACGTGCGGTGGTCGCGTGATTCTGTCGATCAACGAGATCGGCGGCCTTAAGCACGACATTGAGGACTCCGAGCTGGCGGGTATTGTCCAGACGCTCGATGCCATGCGTCCCGACTACGAGGCCCTGGTGCATACGTTTTTGGACGACAATAGCTGCGGCGAGCGCCTGCATGGCGTGGGCGTGATCAGCAAGAAGGACGCGCTGAATCTGTCGATGGTCGGCCCGTTCGGTCGCGCCTCGGGCGTGGATTACGACGTGCGCATGTTTGGCGACGGTGCCTATGCAGGCCTGGCAGCATTTGAGCCCATCGTTGCTACCGACGGCGACTGCTATGCCCGCTGCCAGGTGCGTTGTGCCGAGGTCACGCAGGCCATGGACATCATCAAGGAGCTTGTGGGCAAGATCCCGCACGACGGTATCGGCGGGCGCACCAAGCTCACACCGGCCGACGGCGCGCGCGGCGAGGTTGTGATTGAGCAGCCGCGCGGCGAGGCGTACTACTATGTGCGCGGTAACGGCACCAAGAATCTGGACCGTTTTCGCGTGCGCACGCCGACGTCGCAAAATCTGGCGGGTCTGACGCATGCGTTGCAGGGCGTGCTCCTTGCCAACGTTCCTATGATTATCCTGACCATCGACCCCTGCATTAGCTGCACGGAAAGGTAGGCGCGGCATGAGTTTACTGACATTTGCCAAGACGGCCTTGGGCTCTATGGTCAAGCAGCCGGTCACGGTGTGCTATCCGCAGGAAAAGCTCGCGGCACCCGAGCGCCTGCGCGGGCATATCGTCAACGACATGGACGTGTGCATTTGCTGCGGCATGTGCGCTCGTCGCTGCCCGGCGGGCGCTCTCGCGGTCGATCGCAAGGGCGGTACCTGGTCGATCGACCCGTATGCCTGTGTGGTGTGCGGCGAGTGCATCGAAAGCTGTCCTAAACACTGTCTGACTATGGACACCGCCCGCACCCCAGTCGCAGCGGACAAGACTCCCACGGTAGAAACCAAGCCGGAGTAGCGTTGGAATAGAGCTGGAATAGGGGCCGGTGGGGCAAAAATGCCCCGCCGGCCCCGCGCTTAAACGCGCGGTTGGGCCGCCACGAACAAAACTATGTCGGTTTACTACGAAGAATTCGACATTCCCGACCATGACTGCATTTTTCTAAATACTGCAAGCGTTCTACCTGCGGTTTTGCAAACGCGCAATTTACCGTGGTCGAAGGCGGGCGATTCGTCGTAGTAAACCGACATAGTTTTGAAATGGCATTAAATCGGTAGCAGCCATTTTGCTATGCCGGGGCGGTCGGCCGTTGGGAAATTACCCTCGCAGGTAGGCGATGGCGATCTGTGTGCGGTTGCGCAGGCCCATTTTGGCAAGGATTGAGCTGATGTGGTTGCGTACGGTGCCTTCGCCCATATAGGCGGTGGCAGCAATCTCCTTGTTGTCGAGGCCGCGGGCGATGAGCTCGGCGACTTCGAACTCGCGGTCAGTCAGGCTGACAAAGGCCGCGGGCCGGCGGGTTGCGCCGGCCTCGACGTCCACCCCATCAAAGTCGACATCCTCGATTGCCTTGCCCTCGAGTACGCGTTTGCCGTCCATGACTTGCGTCAATGCCGGAGGAATGGCGGCGACATCGGTCTTGATCAGGTAGCCGCGGGCGCCCAGTTTGAGCGCCGACACAATGTACTCGTCATCCGAGAATGTCGTCAGAAACACCACGCGCGCCGAAGGGTCGCGCTCAAGGATCTCGCGTGCCGCCGAAAGTCCGTCACGCCCCGGCATCTGAATGTCGAGCAGTGCGATATCGGGCGCGTGTTCGGCATAGAGCGAAACCGCATCGTTGCCGTTGGCACCGGTGCCCACCACTTCGATCTGCGGCTGGGCGCCCAGGATAATCTTGAGCGAATCGACCACCAAGCGGTCGTCGTCGACAACGATGAGCCTCATCGGCTCTCATCTCCTTGCTGTTTGGGAACGGTGGCAAACACGCGCCAGCCGCCGGCGCTGGCACGCGGGCCGGCGGTGAAGGTGCCGCCAAGCGCCTCGATGCGCTCGCGCATGGAGGCGAGCCCCATGCCCTCCGCGGCGCCGCGGCTGCTTGCTTGGACCCCGCCCGTGCCATCGTCGGTAACGATGAGCTGGTAAAACGACGGATGCTCCATGCATCGTACAGTGACAGCATGGGCGCAAGCGTGGCGCATGGTGTTGGAGAGCGCCTCGCGTAGGACCGCCGCAAAGCAGTTGGCGACGTTTGCGGGTGCATGCTCGGCCATAACTTCAAGCTCAATCTGCGGACCGCCGTCCGAGCGCGCGCCTTCGACAATGCGTTCGAGCTGCACGGAAAGGTCGACGGCGTTGTCGTTGAGCGCATGGACGCTGGTGCGCACAAGCTGGAGCGCCTCGTCAACCGTGCGTTTGACGTCGGCGAAATCGGCGGCAACCCTGGGCTCGTCGGCGTGCACGACGCGCAGGGCCTCGGTCTGCAGCGAGGCGCGCGTGAGCTGGTGGCCGACGTTATCGTGGATCTCGCGCGCGATACGGGCGCGTTCGGCGAGTGTCGCGAGCTCGACTTCGTAGTCCTGGCGATCGGCAAGGTCGCGGTTGCGCGCTTCGAGCGCGAGAGCTCGTTCCTGCAGCTCGTCGCGGATGCGGCGCATGCGCTGCTGCTCGCGCTCCAACTGGGCGGTACGTAGCGATAACAAGGTGGCGGCAACTGAAAGGATGGCGGTCAGTAGAAGCGTTCGGGCGGTGAGCGCGTCGGCGCGTAGGTCCGCGACGAGTGCGAAGACAAAGGCGACGCCAATGCCCAACGCGACCCAAACGTGTTCACGGCGCACGCGCCGCGCAATGTCATAGAGGGCGAGAGGCGCAAACGGCACAAACGGCGGCGCAAAGACGGCCGCGATGATGTAAGCGTAACTCGCGGCCTTGCTTACACGGCGTGTGCGTTCCCCCTTTGCGACCTCGGCCAGCGAGGTGGCGATAACGCCAAGGCAAAACGCCGCGACCAGGCGAGCGTCCACAGCAAGGCCCGTGGCGGCCGCAATGCAGCACGCCAGAACGATCGATTTGTCGAAAAGCCTGTTCATACGGGTATTGTACGCGAAGCCGCGCGTGGTGGAGGGGCCGCCTGCGCAACCGTGACATTCCTCCCGCGCGGCAAAGCGGGGGCGTCGGCGGGCTGCACGGTCAAGCCCCGCACTCGTGACAAAGCTCACTGGCGCGCGCCGGCGACTCCTGCGATGATGCAATCGTACCGGGCCACAATCAACAGGAGGGCCGCCTCATGACAGACATCGTCCACGTCGAAAACCTCGTCAAGCGCTACGACGATCTTATCGCGCTCGATCACTTTAACCTGAGCATCGCCCCCGGCGAGATCTTTGGCCTGCTGGGCCCCAACGGCTCGGGCAAGACCACGTCCATCAACTGTATTCTGCAGCTGCTTGCCTACGACAAAGGCACCATCGAGCTGTTCGGCGAACCCATGACGCCCGCCCGCTACGACCTCAAGCGCCGCATCGGCGTGGTGCCGCAGCAGGTGGCGGTGTTCGACGAGCTCACGGTGCGCGAGAACATCGACTATTTCTGCAGCCTCTACGTTAACGACCGCAAGCGCCGCCGTGCGCTGGTGGACGAGGCAATTGACTTTGTCGGGCTGGGCGACTTTACCAAGTTTCGCCCCGGCAAGCTCTCGGGTGGCCTGGCGCGTCGCCTCAACATTGCCTGCGGCATCGCGCACAAGCCCGAGCTCATCTTCTTTGATGAGCCCACGGTGGCGGTCGACCCGCAGAGCCGCAACGCCATCCTGGAGGGCATCTGCCGCCTGCGCGACGAGGGCGCCACGGTGGTGTATACCAGCCATTACATGGAGGAAGTCGAGCAGATTTGCAGCCGCATCATGATCATGGACGGCGGGCGCGTGCTGGCGCAGGGCACCAACGACGAGCTCAAGCGCATGATTCAGATGGGCGAGCGCGTGACCGTCGAGGTCGGCGCTGTCGAGCCCGCTACGGTCGAGCGACTGCGCGCCCTCGAGCACGTGCTTTCGGTCGAGCTGTCCGGCGGCGAGCTCGTCTGCACCTGCGAAGCGAGTCCGCACAATCTGGTCGACATCCTTGACACGCTGCGCGCTGCTGACGTGGCACTCGGCCGCGTGTGGAGCGAGCCGCCGACCCTCAACGACGTGTTCCTCGAGATCACCGGCCGCGAGCTGCGCGACTAGGGGGCAGCCATGTTCAACACCATCATCACCACGGTCAAGACCCTGCTGCGCCGGCCGAGCACGTGGGTCTGGGGCGCTCTCTTTCCCATCGCGCTTTCCACGATGTTCATGTTTATGTTTGCGAATCTGAGCTCCGACGGCACGGTCGACCCGGTGCCGGTGGCCGTCGTAGCGGATGAGGCCTGGGACGCCTCGACCTTTAAGGGCGTGGCGACGTCGCTCGACGAGGAAAGCGACGACCAACTGCTCGAGATCCACGAGTACGAAGACTTGGCCGCCGCCCGCAAGGCGCTTAAGGCCGGCGAGGTCGCGGGCATCTATACGGTCGACGATGCGGGCACGCCCAAACTCACGTTGCTTTCGAGCTACGACAGCTCGCGTGCGTCGTCGGTGCTCACCGACCGCAGCATTCTGGAGACGATGGCAAGCTCGTATACGCAAAATGCCGAGCTCATGTCCCAGATTGCCCAAGACGACCCGGCGGCGCTCGCCGACCCGGAGGCGGTTACGCGCGCCCTATCGCTCGAGGGTGGCACCCACCGCGTAAGCCTGACACGCATCACGCCCGATGGCACGGTCATCTACTACTACGCGCTCTTTGGTCTGGTGGCGATGATGTCTGCCGAGTTTGCCGCCTTGAGCGTCGTCGATCTGCAGCCCAATCTGTCGGGCCTCGGCGCACGTCACTGCGTGGGCGGCCTTTCCAAGACAGCGTCGCTGGCCGGCATCTTTGTCGGTTCGTGGCTGGTCTCCTTTGCCTCGATGGCAATCGCGATCGGCTACGTGCGCCTGGTCGTGGGCGTCGACTTTGGCGGGCGCGAGGGGCTGTGTCTGGTGGGCGGTGCCGCTTCCGCGCTTGCCGCCACGGGCCTGGGGCTCTTTGTGGGCACGCTTCCCGTTAAGGGCGGCAAGGCGTCCAAGTCCGGCATCCTTACGGGCTTTGCTACCACGTGCGCCTTGTTCGCCGGCCTCTACGGCGAGCCGGCGATGGCGCTTGCCGACGACGTCGCCCGCGCCTGTCCGGCCGAGTGCTGGCTCAACCCCGTCAAGCTTATCTGCGACATGTTCAACCGCCTGTATTTCTTTGAGGACCTGGGCCCCTTTGCCGTTCGCGCCGGCGCGCTCGTCCTGATGGCGCTGCTGTTCGTTGCCGCCGCCACGCTGATCTTTGGAAGGAGCCGCTATGAGCACCTTTAAGACCGCGCTTCGCATGGCGCTGGCGCACCCGTTCTACCTGCTCATCTATACGGTGTTCATCTCGCTCATGGGCGTATTCATCGCGGCATCGGTGAGCTGGAACTCGTCGCAGCTCACCGAGTACAAGCCCTATGATGCCAACGTGATCGTGGTCGATCGCGACGACAGCGACCTTTCGCGTGCGCTTACCAAGCATCTGGGTTCGCGCTTTGAGCTGGTCACGGGCGTCGACGACGATACGTACGACCTTGCGGACGCGCTTTCCAAGAGCAACAGCGCCAAGGGTAGTGCCGACTGCGTATTCTTTATCCCGGAGGGGTTTGAGGGCGACCTCGTTGCGGCCGCCCGCGCGGGGGAGTCCCTGCCCAAGCTCGACGTGACCTACGGTGCCGGCACCATGGCGGCGGCGCTTTCGTCTGCCGAGGCCTCGCGCTGGATCTCGCTCGCGGGCGCTGCGGCCGCACTTGAGCCCGCCGCCTCCAACGGTGACGTTGCCAAGGCCGCCGATCATGCGGCCGCGAAGCGTGCCAAGGTCGAGATCGAGCAGGTCAAGGTTGACTCGACTGCCGCCGCCACGCTCGAGTCGTACTTCAACTTTGGCGCGTACGCGATTATCTCGTCGGTCATCGTGTCGGTGGGGCTGGTGTTCTCGGGCATGAACGAGCCCGAGCGCGTGCGTCGTATGGATGCCGGCCCAATCTCCGAGCGCCAGCGTTCGCTTGCCGTGTTTGCGGCCGCCGCCGTACTCACCGTCTGCATCTGGTTTGTGTCGAGCATGATGGGCGTCGTGGGCTTTGCCGGCGCGGTCGCCGAGGTCGGCGTGGGGCGTGTGTGCCTGGCACTGGCGGCGACGTTTGCCCTGGCGTGCACGCCGCTGGCCGTTGGCTTTGCGCTTTCGAGTCTGGGTGCGCGCGAGGAGTTGCTCAACGGTGTGGGCAACCTGCTCGGCATGCTCATGACGTTTTTGGGCGGCGCCTGGATGCCGCTGTCGCTCATGGGATCGGCCGTGCAGACCGTGGCGCACTTTGTGCCGACATATTGGGTGAACGATGCGATCGGCAAGGCGCTTGCCGCGGACCTGACGTCCGCCGTGCTGGGTGACATCGCCTGCGACCTGGGCGTCACGGTGCTCTTTGCCGCGGCCATCGCCGCCGTAGGCCTAGCCCTCTCGCGCACCAAATCCCGTGCTTAGCCACCTGGTCATTTAAGAACGTCCCCAATGACTAGTCTGAAATAAATCCCAGGCCTCGCTCCAAAATAGTTCGCCAAGGTTTACTATTACGCTCATAAAGTAGTATGAGGCTAACAATGGGGGATAGCATGGCGACGAAGCAAGCCTACGTCCAGGTCAAGGGGCTCAAGAAGCACTACGGCGATGGAGATGCGCGCCTGACGGTGCTCGACGGCATCGACACGTCCATCAATCGCGGTGAGATCTGCGTCATGCTGGGGCCCTCGGGTTCGGGCAAGTCGACGTTTCTTAACCTGATCGGCGGCCTGGAGGATGCCGACGCCGGCTCTATTCTGGTGGACGGCTGCGACCTCACCACGCTCAAGCCCGCCGACCTGGGTGAGTACCGCCGCCGCGAGCTGGGCTTTGTCTTCCAGTTCTACAACCTGGTGCCCGATCTCACCATCAAGGAGAACATCGAGGTCACGGCGCACCTGTCCAAAAACCCGCTCAATGTCGACGACCTGCTGCGTTCGCTGGGTCTCTACGAGCACCGCAACAAGTTCCCGCGCCAGGTCTCGGGCGGCCAGCAGCAGCGCTGTGCCATCGGCCGCGCACTCGTCAAAAACCCGGGCCTGCTGCTGTGCGACGAGCCCACGGGCGCGCTTGACTACAAGACGTCCAAGGAAATCTTGCAGCTCATGGAGGATGTCAACCGCACCTACGGCTGCACCATCATCATTGTCACCCACAATGCCGCCATCGCGCGCATGGCCAATCGCGTGCTGCGCCTGCGCGACGGGCGCATCGTCGAGGATGAGCTCAACGAGTCGCCCGTCGCGGCCGCCGAGCTCGATTGGTAGGCGGCGCCATGACACCTCTCACAAAACGTCTCCCGCGCGAGCTGCGCCGCAATATCGGCAAGTACCTGGGCATCTTTTTGCTTATGTGCGGAAGCATCGCCCTTACCTCGGGCTTTTTGCTCGCAGCGCATTCCATCGGTTGCCTTATCGACGACATGCGCGATGCGTACACGATTGAGGACGGCCGCGTGACCACCTCTTTCGAGGCCACCAAAGACCAGCTCAAGGCAGCCGAGGGTGCAGCCGGCGACGTCGGCGGCGTCACGCTCTACAAGAACTTCTCCATCGACGCCATCATCAAAAAGGCGTCCGGCGACGACGGCACCAAGCGCACGCTGCGCACCTATGCGCACCGCACCAAGGTCGATATCGCGTCCTACTGTGAGGGCAAGGAGCCCAAGACGGACGATGAGGTGGCAATCGACCGTGTCTTTGCCACCAATAACAACCTGTCCGTGGGCGATAAGGTCGAGCTCGAGGGTCGCACCTACACCATCTGCGGCATCATGACTCAACCCGATAGCCAGGCGCTGTTCCTCAACAACTCCGACTTTACGGTGAACACCATCACCTATGGCGTGGCCGAGGTCACCGACGCTGGCTTTGCCGCGCTCGAGGACGTCGGCGGCGCGCCCGCCTACACCTACTCCTTTACCTTTACCGATCGCGACCTCTCCACTGCGGACCGCATCGATGCGGAGCAGGATATGGTCGAGGCGCTGACCGATGCCGATACGCGCGTGGACGATCTGATCGACGCCGATTCGAATCAGGGCATTGGCTATGCGCGCGACGACGTGGACGGCGACTCTATGATGTGGATGACGCTGCTCGACATCATCATCGTGATCATGGCGTTCGTCTTTGTGGTCCTTACCGACGCCACCATCGAGGAGGAGAGCGCCATCATTGGCACACTGCTCGCCAGCGGCTATCGCCGTCGCGAGATCGTGCTGCACTACCTTGCGCTTCCCGCCATCGTGGGCGTGCTCGCAGCGCTTTTGGGCACTGCGCTCGGCGTTGTGTTCTTTACCGAGCCCATGCGCAGCCTCTATTACGGTTCGTATAGCCTGCCGCCCTTCCAGGTGTACTGGAGCTGGGAGATCTTTGTGAAGTGCGCCGTGGTTCCCGCCGCCGCGCTCATCCTCATCACGCTGGTGGGCCTGCTTCGCAAAATGGGCAAGACGCCGTTGCAATTCCTTCGTCACGAGGCGAGCGGCAAATCGGGTACCAAGTGCGGCCTGCAGCTGCCGGAGCGCATGGGTTTTGTCTCGCGCTTCCGCCTGCGTATCTTCCTGCGCAACCTGGGCAACTTCGCCACGCTCTTCGTGGGCATTGCATTTGCGTCGCTGCTGATGCTTTTTGGCCTGGCGATTCTGCCCACGATGACGCACTACGCGGACAACCTGAAGACG
Source organism: Collinsella sp. (assembly GCA_019424905.1). GTDB lineage: Bacteria > Actinomycetota > Coriobacteriia > Coriobacteriales > Coriobacteriaceae > Collinsella. The sequence continues at coordinate 128,976 of JAHYYP010000001.1, forward strand.
AGCCTGGTCGCCGAGCACCAGTACACGCTCAAGGCGCCGCTGGAGCTCGAGGGCACCGCCGAGGAGCGCGAGCAGTGGTCGGCACTCGAGCGCTTGCAGTCGGTTGACGGCGCGCTGCTAACCGCTGCCCAGGATGCCGATGACGAGCTTGACGACGCGGCCGATGCGGCGCAGACGGCAGCCGATGCCGCGACCGCATCTCCGTCTGCCGAGAGCCTGACTGCGGCGCAGGATGCGCTTGCCAAGGTCCAGGACAAGAAGGATGCGCTTTATGCGCGCCTCGATGATCTTGCCGATGCCCTCGGCTGCAACCGTGATGAGGCTATCGACCTGATCGACAAAGCCTCCAAGATTGACACTGACAACGACGATATCCACCCGGTCAATACGACCGACAACGGCGCGGGCGCAATCGCACAGGCTGAGAAATACGCCGTTTACCAGCTGCAATACGACCGCGGCGATGGAAATGGCGAGGAGACGATTTCCGTCTACGGCATTTCAACCGATTCGCGCTATTGGAAAGACCTCAACGTCGGCGATGGGCGCATCGTCTTTGGCGGCGGTCTGCTCGATAAGTTTGGCTGGAGCGAGGGTCAGAAGGTCATGCTCGGCGACAAGTACGAGGGCGAGCATTATTCCCTTGAGTACGCGGGCAAGGATTGTACCTGGGGCTCCAAGTCGGACATGAATATCTATATGAGTATCGATGACTTTAACGAGCTGTTCGACAACGACGCCGCCTACTTTAACGGCTATGTGAGCGACGAGAAGCTCGATCTCGATGCTCGTTACTTTGCCGGCGACACCACGCCCGACGACATGCGCGCCGTGGGCGACCAGTTTATCGGCATGATGAGCAAAATGATCGGCATGATGGTTGGGCTCGCGGTGTTTATCTTTCTGCTGTTTATGTACCTGCTGACCAAGGCTGTGATCGACCACAGCGCCCGGTCGATCAGCTACATGAAGGTCTTTGGCTATCGCGATAGCGAGATCTCGCATCTGTACATCCGCTCGATCACGCTGTGCGTGGTGGCGTCGCTTGTGCTGAGCCTGCCGGTCATTATTGGCTCGCTTACGGCCATCTTCCGCTCGATGCTGCTCGCCTACAACGGCAATATCGAGATCTACGTGCCCGCTTGGTCCATGACGGCGTGCGTGGGCATTGGCTTTGCGACCTACCTGGTCGTGGCGCTGCTACACACGCGTTCTATCAAGCGCGTGAGCCTAGCCGAGGCCCTTAAAGTCCAAGAGTAGTCGTTTAAGAACCTCCCCAACGACTAGGTTTCGCGCTTGACTTTGACCCTACTTCAACGGGTACCATCCTCTATGTCTGTAACGCCATATAGACCGAGGGGATATAACTATGACCGCAACTGCACCCGCAGCACCCGCTAAGGTGTACTTCACCAACCTGCGCACGCATGCTCGCGAGAGCCAGCTCGACAAGCTCAAGCGCCTCATCCGTCACGCCGGTATTGAGCAGATCGACTTTGAGAACAAGTTCGTCGCCATCAAGATTCACTTTGGCGAGCTGGGCAACCTGAGCTTTTTGCGTCCCAACTACGCCCGCGCCGTCGCGGATGTCGTCAAGGAGCTGGGCGGCAAGCCCTTCCTCACTGACTGCAACACGCTCTACGTCGGTAGCCGCAAAAACGCGCTCGAGCACATCGATACCGCCTATCAGAACGGCTTTACCCCGTATGCCACGGGTTGCCAGATCATCATCGCCGACGGCCTCAAGGGTACCGACGAGGCGCTCGTCCCGGTCGAGGGCGGCGAGTACGTGCACGAGGCCAAGATCGGTCAGGCACTCATGGATGCCGATATCGTGATCAGCCTCACCCACTTTAAGGGCCATGAACAGGCCGGCTTTGGCGGCGCCATGAAGAACCTGGGCATGGGAGGCGGCAGCCGTGCCGGCAAGATGGAGCAGCATGCCGCCGGCAAGCCGAATGTCGCGACCGAGCACTGTGTTGGCTGCCGTGCCTGCGAAAAGATTTGCGCACACAACGCTGTCTCGTTCACCGACACCCGCGAGCGCGAGCTTGTTAACGGCAACACCCGCACGGTGCACGTGGCCGCCATCGACCACGATCGCTGCGTGGGCTGCGGCCGCTGCATTGCGGCATGCAACCAGGATTGCATCAAGCCCGGCTATGACGCCGCGGCCGATGTGCTCAACTGCAAGATCGCCGAGTACACCAAGGCCGTTGTCGACGGCCGCCCGAGCTTCCATATCTCGCTTGCCATGGATATTAGCCCCAACTGCGATTGCCATCCCGAAAACGACACGCCTATCGTCAACGATATCGGCATGTTCGCGAGCTTCGACCCGGTCGCCATCGACCAGGCCTGTGCCGATGCCGTCATGGCATCCGAGCCGCTGCCCAACACCGAGCTTACCGATAGCGCGGCCAAGATGGAGCACAACCACGAGCATCTGGAGGGCGATCAGGCCAAGGACCCCTTCTGCATCACGCATCCCGACACCGACTGGCGCACCTGCATCGCGCATGCCGAGAAGATCGGCCTGGGCACGAGCAAGTACGAGCTCATCGAGGTCAAGTAGCGCCTAGTTATTGGACAAATCAAGCGCTTTTCTGGCGCAAGTAGAGCAAAAGCCGCCCGTGGGCACAGCGCTCACGGGCGGCTTTTTGGAAGTATGCGGCAAATTTCGAGACCGCCGAGCACACGACGTTTTTTGGCAACAAAACCCCTGATAAATTGTTGGTAAAACTGTGGTCTGGTCGGCAGTTCCAGATTTTGCCGCATACTTCCGAAAATAGGGGGTCAGATAAAGCCTCAGACGTTGCTATTCGCCTAAAAATACTCGTCGAGGAAGTTGTTGACTGTGTTCCAGTAGAGCTCGGGGTCAACTTGCGCACTCTTGGCGTGGGTGGCGCCATGGATGGTGAGCTTTTGCTTGACCTTGCTGGCGCACGCGTCGTAGTTTTGGTCGAGCATGCTGTACGGCACAAAGGTGTCCTGGTCGCCGTGGATAAACAGCATGGGAACCGTCGCGTGTTTGAGTTGCTCCACACTGCTCGCCTTATGAAAGTCGTAGCCCGCGCGCACGTTGCACACCAAGTTTGCTACATCGAGCAAGGGAAAGCTGGGCAGGCCGAACACGTCCTTGAGTTGCAGGGAAAACTCGTCCCAAACACTCGTATAACCACAGTCCTCGATAATGCATTTTACGTTTGCGGGTAGAGATTCCCCCGCGACGTTCATGGCAGTTGCTGCACCCATCGACTCGCCAAAGACCAGGATGCGCGCCTCGGGGTCAGCCTGAACGATCCGCCCAATCCATGCAACGACATCGAGCCGCTCTGGCCAGCCCATGCCGATATAGTCGCCGCCGGAGCGCTCGTGGGCGCGGGCGGCAGGCGCGAGCACGTTCATGCCGCGGTCGTGGAATCGCTTGACGTATCGGGCCATGCCGATGGGCTCGTTGGTATATCCATGCAGGCAGACGGCGTAATCGTGGGTGTTCTCCGAGGCGGCAAAAAACCAAGCGGCGAGCTCGGTTCCGTCATCTGCGGTGAGGCTGCTGCTCTTGCGGTTTTCTTTAAACCATGCCCGCGCCTCGGTGTCCTCGGCATCCGGCTGCTCGCCTTCTTTGTCGTTCTTGCTATCCTGCATCATCTTCATGGTGTACGGCGCTTGGGGATTCAGCGCGAAGTCAAACAGAAAGTTGCCGGCAAATCCGAGCAGCACAACGACAACCACCAGTGCAACGATGCCGGCCATCTTGAGCTTTCGATGGGAACGTGCGTTTTGAGCCATGCGGTATTCTCCTATAAGATGTTAATACGTCAACATTTAATGCAAGCGCATTATGGACGTTCGCCGTTGATGCGTCAACAGGCAAAGAATGGGTAAACAAAGGGTCACGTATGGTGCAAATTTCGCACGTACCTAGACGCTTTGATATAGTGTTGAGAACTCTTTACGTTGGAGGATGTAACCGGCATGTCCGATTCGAGCGACAGTTCTAAGCCGCGACCCAAGACCGCGGCCGTTCCACACTACACGGTGGGCGAGGAGATCATGAACTCCGTCACCCATGGTGTCGGCTGCCTGCTGGGTATCGCGGGTCTGGTGCTCCTGATCGTATTCGCCGCCCTGCGCGGCGGAGGCCCGGCCCACATGGCCGCGGCGATTGTCTACGGTGTCAGCATTATCCTCGAATACCTTGCCTCCACGCTCTACCATGCGATTCAGCCCGCGGGCGCCAAGCGCGTGTTCCGCATTATCGACCACAGCTGCATCTACCTGCTCATAGCCGGCAGCTATACGCCGTTTTGCCTCATCACGCTCGCAAACGACGGCGGCCCTGCGCTGTTCTTTGCCGTATGGGCCATCGCCATTATCGGCATCGCCCTCGAGTGCTTTATGCGTGAGCGTCAACCGCACTGGGTAAGCGGCCTGGTCTACCTGCTGATGGGCTGGCTCGTTGTCTTTAAGCTGCCCGAGCTCGTGTTGCTGCTCAACCCCGTGGCACTTGCCCTGCTCGCCGTCGGCGGCGTGTGCTACACCGCGGGCGTGCCGTTCTATATCGCCAAAAACGTGCGCTATCTGCACAGCGTGTTTCACCTGTGGGTGCTCGCCGGCAGCATCTTCCAGTTCATGGCGGTGATCCTTTTCGTAATCTAGCGACCATGCCTGCGCGCCCGCGTCCTCGTTTGGGCGCCGGCGCAATTGCCGTATCCGTAATCAACGTTTTACCCTAACGTCCCGAATCTTGGAGGTTCGAGAAACTCCCGATGGACATAACCATCTCCCTTATCACCACCCTCGTTTTAACCCTCATCAACGGCTACTTCTCTATGTCCGAGATGGCGCTCACCACGGCAAAGCGCGCTGTGCTGGAGCACGATGCCGAGGAAGGCGACAAACGCGCCGAGCGCGCCGTCCAGCTCGCCGCAGACTCCGATCAGCTGTTGGCCACCATCCAGGTCGCCATCACGCTCGTGGGCTTTGCCTCGTCCGCCGTCGCCTCGACGAGCCTGTCCGACCCGCTTGCCACGTGGCTCATGAGCTTTGGCATCGCGCCGCTCTCTGCCATTGCGCGCGGCCTGGCGCCGGTCATCATCACCGTCGCCGTCGCCTTCGTGTCCATCGTGATTGGCGAGCTCGTGCCCAAGCGCATCGGCCTCGCTAACGCCGAGGGCGTATCCAAGCAGGTCGTGGGACCGCTCTCGGTGTTCCAAAAGATCGCCCGCCCGCTCGTGTGGCTGACCGGTGCCTGCTCCGACGGTCTGGCCCGCATCCTGCGCATCAAGAGCGCCGATGACCGCCAGAACGTCTCGGAGGAAGAGATCAAGTACATGGTCTCGGAGCAGGACGACCTGCTCGACGAGGAAAAGCGTATGATTCACGAGATCTTCGACCTGGGCGACACCGTTGCCCGCGAGGTCATGGTGCCGCGCGTGGACACCACCATGTGCGAGGACGACGAGACGGTCGCCGACGTGCTGTCCGCCATGCGCCAGACCGGCTTTAGCCGCATCCCCGTCTATCACGAGGATCCCGACAACGTCGCCGGCATCGCGCACATCAAGGACCTGATCCAGCCTTCGCTCGACGGCAAGGGCGACCAGCCCATCGCCGACTTTTTGCGCGACGCCACCTTTGTGCCCGACACCAAGGACATCCTGCCGCTGCTGTCCGAGATGCAGACCTCGCACGACCAGATCGTGGTGGTCGTGGACGAGTACGGCGGCACGGCCGGCATCATCACCATCGAGGACATCGTCGAGGAGATCGTGGGCGAGATCGAGGACGAGTTCGACCCCGACAACAAGTACCTCACGCGCCTTTCGCGCCGCGAGTGGCTTGTCGATGGGCGTTTTTCGTGCGATGACGCGATTGAGCTTGGTTGGCCGCTCGAGGAAAGCGATGATTATGAGACCATCGCCGGCTGGATTTTGGAGCTTTGCGACTCGGTGCCCGACATCGGAGAGGTGTTTGAGGTTGCGGGGTACAAGTTTAAGGTGCAGTCGATGCGTGGCCAGCGCATCTCGCTCATTCGCGTGATCGCTCCGGCCGAAACCGATAAGAAGGATTCCGAGTCCTCGGCAGATAAGCCGGCGGCGTCGGACGCGGGTTCTGCGGACCCGCACGACGGCGACGAGTAGGGCAAGGAAGAGTAGGGGAGAGTTATGGCAGGCCTGTTCAACATCCTTAAGGTCACCGTCAGCGAGGACAAGATCTGCGCGCACGTGCTGGTGAACCCCGGCATGCCGCTCATGACCTCGGAGGACATCGAGGCCACGGCGCGCGTGTATTACCTGGTGCCCGCGATTGCCAAGCATCTGTGCCTGGGCGATTCCGGTCGCGAATTCCAGGACTGCATGGGCCAGACCGAGCTTTGCCATCTGCTGGAGCACGTGACAGTCGAGCTCATGAACGAGACCGGTCTCGCTGGCAGCATTTCGTGCGGCCGCACCCGCGTAAGCGAGCACGACGAGCGTGTCTTTGAGGTCGAGCTTTCGTGTCCCGACGACGCGCTGGCCATCGGCGCGCTGTCTTCGGCGACCTTTATGATGGACTGGGCGTACCTGCACGCCGACCAGCCTGCCCCCGACGTGGAAGGAACGGTCGCGGGCCTGCGCAACCTGGTGCTGGGTATGCGCGCCGAGGCCGAGGGCAAGGACCCGCACGAGGCCGTCGCCGCCGCGAACGCCGAAGGCGAGGCCGGGGACACGACCGAGGGCGAGGCGCCTGCCGAGGCTGCCGCCGAGTCTGTCAACGATGCCCCTGCCGAGGAGGCCGTCGAGGTCGAGCCCGCGGAGCCCCAGGGCGTCCCGAGCTTTGACGACGAGCCGCAGGAAGTAATCGATACCGAGGGCGCGACCGCCGAGAGCCATGAGGCCCCCGCTGCCGTCTACGGTGGTGCGGCGACGGCTCCGGTTGCCCCTGCGCGTGAGGGAGCGCTGCCGCTCGTTGACGGCGCCGGCGAGGACCCGGCCGCCACGGTGGCCATGCCTGCCATGCCGCAGGAGTAGGCTCACCCGCTTATCACCATCATGTACCTGCGCCTTTACCGTACGCAGATGAGCAAAGCGGCAGGCGCTGTGCTGCGGGTATAATGGACAGCATTCAAACGGTGGGCGCCGAGGTGCCCGCAGGAGAGGAATGAACATGGGTAAGACTTTCAACTTTATCTCGGGTGCGCTCTTCGGTGCCGCCGCCGGCGCCATTATCGGCGTTGCCCTGGCTCCGCGCTCGGGCGCCGAGACCCGCGCCATGGCTGCCGATATCGCAAACGACGCCTGGGATAACATGCGCGACACCTACGAGCACGGTGCCGAGGAGGCCCGCGCTGCGGTCAACGATTTTGGCCCGATGGTCGATGCCAAGACCGATGACCTGCGTGCCAAGGTTGACCTTGCCCGCGAGCGCATGGACCAGCTGCGAGAGCAGCTCAACGACGCCATCTCGGGCGGCAACGTGACGCCCGCCGCCGATGTCGTGGTCGAGAACGCCGTCGAGGCCGACGCCGAGGCCGCGGAGCCTTCGACCGAGGCATAATGCGCGCCGGGGATTTTGTCGGCGCCAAGATCTATCGCAAGCCTACCGAGGATAAGCGCACTAAAAAAGACGGCACGCCGCGCAGCCCTAAAAAGCTCGGCAAGATTCACTTTCCGGTCTTTACCCCGGGCGGCACACGCGTGGTGGGCTTTATGGTTCGCCAGTCCGATATCGCGGGTATGATCGAGCGCCCCGACCGCTTTGTGGCGCTCGATGCCATTGGCGTCTACGAGGGCGCCATCGCAGTTGACGACGTCAAGGGCACCTACGATGCCGCTGCGGCCAAGCGCCTCGACATCAACCTGGACGATTGCATTATCTGGGTTGGCATGGACGTGCGCACGGAGTCGGGCGATGTCGTGGGCTATTGCTCGGACGTTGAGTTCAAGCCACGCTCGGGCATCGTGCAGGCATTCTATGTGACCGCCGGTGCTGCTTCGAGTGTTTTGGTTGGTGACACGCAGGTGCCGCCGACGATGCTGCGCGGCTACGAGAACGGTGCGATGGTCGTCTCGGACGAGGTCAAGTCGCTCGGGTATTCGGGCGGTGCGGCCGCCAAGGCCGCCGAGGCCAGCGTCGTGGTGGGCGACAAGGTCAAAAAGGGTGCCAAGGTACTCGACGACAAGGGATCGGTTGCCGTGGACAAGGGCAGTCGCGCACTGGGCAAGCAGCTCGGCAAGACGCGCGGCATGTTCAAGGCCTTTAAGGACGAATACCAAAAGGCGAGCGGAGGCTCGTCAAAAGCTACAAAATAGCGACGTACCAAATGATGGGAGGCAAGCCGGAGACCTGTTGCTCCGGCTTGCTGTGTTTATGGGGGAGGGCACATGCACCAAAACGGATCCAACTTAAACGGGCGTTCGGGTGCGCATCCGACAGCGCGCCGCGACCTGGGGCAGCTGCCCAGCGGTCAGCGCCGCCGTCACCGTAAGCCCGGCGCGATGTATCTCAACCATAGCCGCGGCTTTAGCGATCGCAGCGCGCGCATCGGCAACAGCCGCACACCCCGTCGTTCGTCTCGCCTGCCCTATGCGCTGATCGCCGTGGGTTGCGCGCTCGTGCTGTTTATCGCTGCCGTCGTGGGCTACGTCAACCGCAGCGTGGACGTGGAGCTCAACGGCCAGAAGACCGCGGTGCGCGTGGGCTCTACGCTGCAGAATCTCATCGACGAACAGGATTTGACTGACACCTACGACGCAGGCGACCTGCTAGCCGTCGATGACAGCGTGCTCAAGCGCCATGGGGGCGAAAAGCTGTCGGTGAAGGTCGACGGCAAGCGCGTGAAGCAGGGCAAATGGGATAGCCGCGAACTCGAGGGCGGCGAGAAGGTGACGGTCAAGGATGGCCGTAACACTTACGAGAAGCACGAGGTTCAGGCTACGGTTATCGAGCCCAAGCTCAAGGTCGAGGGCACGGGCGCTATCGAGTATGTGCAGACATGGGGTGTCCAGGGCCGATCCGAGGTGTGGGTTGGTGAGCGGTCAGGCAAGACGCAAGACCGCGGCGAGGTTGTGCCCGCCACCGATTGCGTTGTTGCGTGCGCCAGCGTGGCGCCCAAGGGCAACAAAAAGTACGTGGCGCTGACGTTTGACGAGGGTCCGAGCGGCGCCACCAAACAGATCTTGCAGGTGCTCAAGGAAAAGGGCGTCACCGCGACGTTCTTCCTTTCGGGCGATGCGGCCGAGGCCTCGCCTGCCACGGCCAAGGCGATTGTCGACGCCGGGTGCGAGATCGGATCCAACAGCTACAGCGACGATTCGCTCAAGGGTCAGGACCGTGAGGCGGTGCGCGAACAGATCACGAAAGGCACCGATGCGATTAAGTCGGCGACCGGCGTGAAGACGATGCTGCTGCGTGCTCCCTACGCTGCCTTTGACGAGCAAAACTGGATTGATGCGATGGACCTGGTCTCCGCCGTGGTCTCGTGGAATATCGACTCGGGCGACTGGCTGCTAAACGGTGCCGACGAACAGGTCTCGACGGTGCTCGATTCGGTGACGCCGGGCAATATCGTGCTGCTCACCGATAGAGACGAATGCGCCGAGCAGACACTCGAGGCGCTGCCGCAGATTATCGACGGCCTCATTGCCGACGGCTACAAGATCGTGACGCTCAGCGACCTGGTCAAGACGGACACGTCGCTGAGCAAAAAGCTCACCTCGCTGACGAAGGTCACCATGCCCAAGGACGCCGTGTTCCCCCAACTTGCCGAGGACGACGACACCACAGAGTAGTCATTGGGTAGTCATTTAGGAACGTCCCCAATGACTATGTCACGGATGCGTCAGCGTTTGGTATGCCTGCAATGTGCAGCGCATAAATTCGATGCCGCAGGGCGATGCTGATGCTATAGTTACTGCGGTTAATGAGGGTCAAGAGAAAGGTTACAGGTGAAATCCAAACCTCGACCATACAGTCGATGACCCCATGCAGGTGCTTTTTGCGCATGCACGGGGTGTAAGCGTCGAGCGGCGTGCCGCCCGCGCATGCGTATACATATCCAGAAGCCCCCGGACGTCGCACATGCGGCCGCGTTCGGAGGAATAATGATGGGGAGCACCATTGAATTATCTGAGTGAGATGCTCAAATTGCCGGTCTTGGACGTCGATGGAGAAAAGCTCGGCGTGGTGAACGATTTTGGTATTGCTACCGGCGAAGTTTTTCCGCACGTGACGTCGCTCGCGTTCCGCGGTCCCGGCAAGACGCCGTTTATGATCAGCTGGCGCAAATGGGTCGACCGTATCGACGAGACGGGTGTACACCTTAAGACGTCGGCCACCGAAATCCGTTTTTCGTACCTGCAGCCGACCGAACTCTTGCTTGCCCGCGACGTGCTCAACAAGCAGATTGTCGACACGCAGGGCATGAAGGTCGTGCGCGTAAACGACATCAAGTTTTCCATGTCGGGCGAAAATCAGCTGCGCCTGCTGGGCGCCGAAGTGGGCGCCCGCGGTCTGCTACGCGCGATCAGCCCCGCACTCGAGCATATCGTCGAAGGCTTTATGAAGCACCTGGGCAAGCCGCTCAGTGAGGACATCATCGCTTGGTCCTACATGGACCTGCTCGATCGCTCGACCAAGAACATTCAACTCTCGGTGTCGCATAAGACGCTCGGCGAGCTGCACCCTGCCGACATCGCCGACATTATCGAGCAGCTCGACCCGCGCCTGCGTGCGCAGGTGTTTGCACAGCTCGATACTGCCCAGGCCGCCGAGGCCATCTCGGAGTTCGATGACGACGAGCTTATGACCGAGATGCTCGAGGGCCTGTCCGACACGGACGCATCGTCGATGCTGGCCATGATGGACCCGGACGACGCCGCCGACCTGATCGACGAGCTCGATTACGAGAAGGCCGAGAAGCTCCTGCGCCTGATGGGCGTCAAGGAGGAGAAGGCGATTCGTAACCTGCTGGGCTATGAGGACAACACCGCCGGCCGCATCATGACCTCGGAGTTTGTCTCGCTGCCCGCCACGGCGACGGTCGGCGATGCCATCGAGGCGATTCGCAAACTCGATGAGGACTTCGAGAGTGTCTATTACGTCTATACCGAGGATCCGAGCGGCATGCTCACCGGCGTGCTCTCGCTGCGCACGTTGATCGTTGCCGACCGCGATGCCACGCTGGGCCAGCTCGCCTATCGCGACCTGGTCTACGTGTCGCCCGACGAGGACCAGGAAGACGTGACGGACGAGATGACCAAGTACGACCTGGTTGCCATCCCTGTCTGCGACGAGAACCGTCATATCCTGGGCATCGTGACCTTCGACGACGCCATGGACGTTATCGCCGAGGAGCATCAGGAGGACCTGCAGATCGCCGGTGTCGGCTCGGGCGATAGCGCGTCGGACGACTCGACGAACGTGCTCAGCTGGTTTGTGCATCGCCAGTACTGGGTTGTCGTGTGGGGCATTGCCTCGTGCATCATGGCAACGGTGCTGGGGACGGCGCTCGGCTCCGCGCATCTGGTGGTGTTCCCCATGTGCGCCATGCCGCTCGTGCTGCTTGCTGCCTCGCGCATGGTGTCGTTCGTCAAGAACTACTTCTTGGAGTATGACGGTCACGACGACGAGCCCAAGCCGTATCTGGGGTTCTTCTTCCAGAGCACGGGCATGGGCCTGATTCTGTCACTCGTGACCTACCTGTGCGCCCAGCTGGTGCGCACCGCTGCGTTCCCCGATGCGCCCATGTTTGAGGAGCAACTCTTTACCGGGTGCTTTAATATCGCTGCCATCATTTGCCTGGTTGGCAACATGAGCGCCGTGATTTACCTGATGGTGCTGTTCTGGCGTGACGAGCATGACCTCAACACGTCGGGCACCGCCATGAACGTTATTGCCGTCATGATCTCGTGCGTAGCGTACTGCGCCGCTGCGGTGCTGCTCACCATGTCGGTCATGGGTTAGGTGGTCGCGTGCAAAATACCAAGCAAAAGTCGGGCACCAAGCAAAAGTTGACCATCGCGGCCATCTTTGGCGCTATGGGTCCCGGTCTGCTGGCGGCGCTTTCGGGCAATGACGCCGGCGGCATTGCAACGTATTCCAGCGCGGGCGCCAGCTATGGCTACAAGATGCTCTGGATGCTTCCCGTCATGACTGTGCTGCTTATCGTGACGCAGGAGACCGCGGCGCGCTGCGGATGCGTCACGGGTAAGGGCCTGGCCTCGCTCATCCGTGAGCGCTTTGGCGTGCGCAGGAGCGTGCTGGCCATGGCGGCGCTGTTGATTGCCAACACGGCGGTGACCATCTCGGAGTTCGCGGGTATCGCGAGTGGCCTTGCTCTGTTTGGCGTTCCGGCGAGCATCTCGGTGCCGCTCGTGGCGCTGCTGGTGTGGATGCTTACCATGTCGGGCAGTTTTCAGCGCATCGAGAAGATTTTGCTGCTGGTAAGCTGCGTGTTCGTGACCTACATCGTCGCCGCGTTTATGGCCGGCCCCAACTGGGGCGAGGTCGCGGTCGACTTGGTCGTCCCCAATATTCAGAACGATCCCAGCTACGTGTCGCTCGTGGTCGCAACAATCGGTACCACCATCGCACCGTGGATGATCTTCTTGGCGCAGAACAACGTGGTCGATAAGAACGCGGGCGAGGACGATATCGTGCTGCAGCGCATCGATACCGTGAGCGGCTCGCTTGCCGCCGATGTCATTGCCGGCTTTATTATCATCACGACCGGTACGGTGTTGTTCCCGGCGGGTATTCAGATAAGCGATGCTGCCGATGCTGCCCGCGCGCTGGAGCCTATTGCGGGTCAGTGGTCCACGGTACTGTTTGCCTCGGGCCTGGTCGCGGCGAGCTTCTTGGCCGCCTGCGTGCTGCCGGGCGTTACGTCGAGCGCTATCTGCGAGGCATTTGGCTGGGAGCGCGGTGCTGACCGCAGCTGGGACGAGGCCCCGGTCTATCGCGGCATCATTACGGCCATCATCGGTATCTCTGCCGTGCTGGTGCTTATGCCCGGCGTCGATCTGTTCCAGATTATGATGACCTCGCAGGTCATCAATGGCGTGCTACTGCCCGTGGTTCTGGTGTTCCAGGTGGTTATCGCCGCTGACCGTCACATTATGGGCACTAACCGCAACGGCCGCGTGTGGAACGTGCTCACTTGGGCGACTATCGGTGTGATTACGGTGCTCACGGTCGTCATGTTTGTTCTGCAGGCGATGGGTTACAGGTAGCGCGCAGAGATGTGGTGTAAGAGGCGGGGAATGCCCCGCCTCCGCCCTTT
>JAHYYP010000010.1 GCA_019424905.1 Collinsella sp.
GGTCACCAAGCACAACCTCAAGTACCGCCGCTACTACCACCAGTTCGACTACTAAGAGCTGGTCACGGGTCCGATATCTTGGCTGGTTGATATCTCGACCCTGCACAAGGGCGTCCGCATTTGCGCGGGCGCCCTTTTTGCGTTGTGACAAGAGACTGCTGCTAACCGCTCGCCCTATGTTTCCAAATGAATACGCTATGAGCGGTTGCGGCGGATTTTCCCCGCAAGCACTCTAGTATGCTAAAGTACCCAGAAGACCGGCGGAGCTATGCCGGTCTTCTGCTCTATATGAAACGCAGCATGAGGAGGCTCACCAGATGACGGCCACACCGTGGGGATTCCGGGACATATTGCCCGAGGAGGCTCAGGCGCGCGAGGAGATCGCATATACGGTGAAGGGCTGCTTTAGGGAGCATCATTACCTGCCGGTCGAGACGCCACTGCTCGAGGACAAGGGTTCGCTCGAGGAGGGCGGGCGCATTGCGGACACGCCGTTTAAGCTCTTTGACGATGATGGCCGCCTGCTGGTGGTCCGTCCCGACAACACACTGCCGATCGTTCGCCTGGTTTCGACTCGCATGCGCGCGGCCGATCTGCCGCTGCGCCTGCGCTACGAGGCGCCGGTGGTCCGCGAGTGCCAGCGCAATGCCGGTGGCTCGCGTCAGTTTACACAGCTGGGCTTTGAGCTTATCGGCGCGGGCGACACCGCGGGCGATGTCGAGATTGTCTCACTGGTCGCCGAGGCCGTGCGCAAGCTGGCACTTCCCGGTGCGCGCATTATCGCAGGTAGCGTGCGTCCGTTTAAGGAGCTGCTCGCGGCATGCGAGGATCGCGAGCTGGCCGCCGAGGCCCTGTGCTGCGTGCACGCCAACGACTTTGTGGGCCTCGATGCCCGCGTGGCGGCAAGTGCGGAGTCCGATGCCGTCAAGGCCGCCATTAGCGAGCTGCCGCGTCTGCACGGCGGTGCCGAGGTACTCGACCGCGTGGACGCGCTGCTGGAGGCGGCGGGCATTGTCGCGCCGCTTACGCGCGAGCTGCGTGCCCTGGTCGAGGGCCTGGCCCCCGAGGAGGCCCAGGTGCTGTCGTTCGACTTCTCTATCATGAACTCTTTCGATTACTACACAGGCCTGGTCTTTAAGGCCTATGCCGGCGGACTGCCCGATCCGGTCGGTTCGGGCGGACGCTACGATTCCATTTTTACCGGCGCATTTGGCGACGGCATCGAAGTGCCGGCGGCGGGCTTCGCCTTTTCGCTCGAGCGTCTGGAGGCCGCGCGCACCTCGGCCGAGGATGCCGCTTCCGATGGCGATCACGCCGCGGGCCGTGGCGCCGAGGGTCCGCTGCGCATTGCCGTGCCCAAGGGCTCGCTCAAGGCCGACACGCTCGACGTGCTTGAGTCCGCGGGCTTGGATGTCTCTGAGCTGCGCGATCCCGGTCGTCATCTCATCGTGCGCGGTCGCGACACGCGTGCCGGCGAGGGCGCGGTCGGCGATATCGAGTTTGTCATCGTGCGTCCCAGCGATGCGCCCGCCTTTGTGGGCTGCGGCGGCGCCGACTGCGGCATCTGCGGTTGGGACTCGCTTATCGAGGCCGACCTCAACCTGCTGCAGCTGGTCGATCTGGGCTACGGCCTGTGCACGTTTATCGAGGCGGAGCCTGCATGGCGCGCCGGCCAGGCCGAGCGCAACTACGCCCGCCGCGGGTCGCTTCGTGTGGCCACCAAGTACCCGCGCATCGCGAGTGCCTGGTATGCCGAGCGCGGCGTGAATGCCGATATCGTCTCGCTGCACGGTAACATCGAGCTGGGCCCCATCGTCGGCATGACCGATCGCATCGTGGACGTTACCGCCACGGGTGCCACGCTACGCGACAACGACCTGGTTATTACTGGTCGCATTATGGACTGCACGGCCCGCTTCTTTGTCAACCCGGGTGCCGCTCGCCTGGATCCGCGCGTGCGCAACCTGGCAGATCGCCTGGCCGCGGCCGTGAAGGACAAGCATTTTGAGCCCGTCGCGGGCTCGGCACAATAGCGCGAGCACGCACGGGCGTCCCAACGTCTGGGCTGCGGGCCGATTGGCGCCGCCGCCCGGCCTCTCGTTTTTTCAAACGCAACCTCGACCGATAGGGGATACCGATATGAAGACCATCAAGCTTGCTCCCGGTGAGCGCCTCGTTACCAACCAGCTCAACCGCAAGGGCGTGCTGCCGCAAAACATCGTCGACGCCGCCCGCGATATCGTGGCCAACGTGCGCGCCAACGGCGATGCCGCAGTGCGCGATTACTGTCAGCGCTTTGACGGTGTTGAGCTGCAGAGCTTCCGCCTGCCGCAGGAGCAGATCGATGCCGCGCTCGAAGACCTCGACCCCGCGTTTGTCGCGGCGCTCGAGAAGGCCGCGCGCCAGATTCGCGAGTTTCACCAGCGCGAGGTCGAGCAGAGCTGGTTTACCACGCGCGCAGATGGCACGATGCTCGGCGTTAAGGTGACCCCGCTCGCGGCGGCCGGCATCTACGTGCCGGGCGGTCGCGCGCAATATCCCTCCACGGTGCTCATGAATGCCATTCCCGCCAAGGTTGCCGGCGTCAAGCGCGTGGTCATGGTGACTCCTCCGCAAAAAGATGGCCTGATCAGCCCCTATACGCTTGCGGCTGCCAAGCTCGGCGGCGTGGACGAGATCTATATGGTGGGCGGCGCTCAGGCCGTGGCCGCGCTGGCGTACGGCACCGAGACCATTCCGCGCGTCGACAAGATCACCGGCCCGGGCAACGCCTTTGTCGCCGCGGCCAAGCAGATTGTCTCGGGCGACGTGGGAATCGACATGGTCGCTGGCCCTTCCGAGGTCTGCGTACTTGCCGATGCCACGGCCAAGCCCATGGTGGTCGCGGCCGACCTGATGGCCCAGGCCGAGCACGATCCGCTGGCAGCCTGCTATCTGGTGACCTGCGACGAGCAGTTTGCGCGCGAGGTCGAGGCTGGTATCGACATTCTGGTAGCGCAGTCCCCGCGTGCCGAGATCACACGCGCCTCGCTCGATAACGAAGGCACCATCGTGGTGGCCGCCGACATGGCTGCCGCCGTCGAGGCCGTGAACACCGTGGCGCCCGAGCACCTTGAGCTGCACTGCAAGGACGCGATGGGCCTGCTCGGCGGCATTCGCAACGCCGGCGCCATCTTTGTGGGCGCCTGGAGCTCCGAGCCGCTCGGCGATTATGTTGCCGGCCCCAACCACACGCTGCCGACCGGCGGCACGGCCATGTTCTCCAACCCGCTTTCGGTCGAAGAGTTCGTTAAGCGCTCGAGCGTCATTTGCTATACGCCCGAGGGCCTGCTCTCCGACGCTCCCGCCACACAGCGTCTGGCCGAGGCCGAGGGCCTGTGGGCGCACGCGCTATCCGCCGCCCTGCGTCGCCGTGTGCTGGAGCAGGGCGAGGATGCCGTGAGTGCCGAGTCTCTGGCCGCGGCCGACCTGACCAAGGTCGCTTGGCCGGGTGACGCCGTGGCGACGGTTGCCGAGGGCGTTGACCTGGCGGCTGCGGGCGCGGATGGCGTTGGCGCGACCGGCGAGGAGGCCTAACATGGCCGAACTCACGCCGCGCATGAAGGAGCTCGTCCAGCCCTACCTGGCCGGCATTGAGCCCTATGATCCCAACTTTACGCCCACGCGCATCAACCTTTCGGCCAACGAGAACACCTATCCCGTGCCGGCCGGCGTGCGCGAGGCGATTGATGCAGCCCTGGCTGCCACGCCGCTCAACCGTTATCCCGACCCCATGTCCAACGACCTGCGCGATGAGCTTGCTGCTTGGCATGGCGTGACGCGCGAGAATATCTGCGTGGGCAACGGCGGTGACGAGCTGCTCTATAACTACTTGCTGGCGTTTGGCGGCGCGGGGCGGACCCTGCTCAACTGCCCGCCGTGCTTTAGCGAGTATGCGTTCTTTGCGTCGCTGTGCCAGACCGAGGTGCGCGACGTGTGGCGCGACCCGGCGACCTTTGAGCTCGACCAGGCGGCGGTGCTTGCGGCGGCTCCCGAGTGCAATCTGGCGATCGTGACCTCGCCCAATAATCCCACGGGTGACGTGGCGCCGCTCGACTTTGTTGCGGCTCTGTGCGATGCCTGCCCCGGCATGGTGATGGTCGACGAGGCCTACGTGGAGTTTGCCGACGATTCGTTTGGCGCGGCCACCACGGCGCAGGGGCTTATCGCCGAGCATCCCAACCTGGCGATTCTGCATACACTGTCCAAGGCGTTCGGCGCCGCCGGCACGCGCCTGGGCTATGTGATCGCGGCGCCCGAGGTCATCGACGTGTTCGCGGCGATTCGCCAGATCTATTCGGTCAACGTGTTGAGCCAGGCGGCGGCGCTTGCCTGCGTGCGTGCCCGCGATGCGTACGCGCCCGTGGTGGCACAGGTCGCATCCGAGCGCGAGCGCGAGCTGTGCGCCCTACGCGCAATGGCTGCCGAGGGCCTGCCCGTGGAGGTATGGCCGAGCGCGGCGAATTTTGTGCTCGCGCGCACGCCGCATGCCACGCGCGTGCGCGAGCGTCTGCGCGACGAGTATTCAATTTTGGTGCGCGACTTTAGCTACGCGCCGGGGCTCGCGGACTGCCTGCGCATTACCGTGGGCACCCCGCAGGAAAACGACGAGGTGCTGGCCGCGTTTGCCGCGCTGGTGAAGGAGGAGATGTAGATGGACCGCTATGCCGAGGTAACCCGCAAGACGGGCGAGACCGACATTGTCGTCAAGCTCGACCTGGATGGATCCGGTGTGTGCGATATCTCGACCGGCGTACCGTTTTTCGACCACATGCTCAACGCCTTTGGCCGTCATGGCCTGTTCGATCTGACGGTGCACGCGGTGGGCGACGTGGAGGTCGATGCGCACCACACCGTCGAGGACACGGGTATTGTGCTGGGCGAGGCGTTTTGCCAGGCTCTGGGCGACAAGGCGGGCATTACACGCTTTGCCGACGCGGCGATCGCCATGGACGAGACGCTTGTGATGGCTGCTGTTGATATTTCGGGCCGCGGGCAGGCCTACTGCGAGCTGCCCGTGCCGACCGAGCGCGTGGGCAGCTTCGATACTGAGCTAGCCGTCGAGTTCTTCTATGCCTTCGCGCGTGACGCCAAGCTCACGCTGCACGTGCGCGAGCTGGCGGGCGGCAACTCGCACCACATTATCGAAGCCGCCTTTAAGGCCGTTGGTCGCACGATGCGCCGCGCCTGCGAGCTCGATCCCCGCGTGCAGGGCATCCCCAGCACCAAGGGCTCACTGTAACCGCCGCAAGGGTAAAACCACCACGAAGGCGCCTGTCCCCTTTGTGGTGGTTTTTGACAAGATGAGGAGGAGGGGTCGCGTGGGCGAACCGAAGATCGTGGTGGTCGACTACCGCAAGGGCAACTTGTCGAGCGTCGTGCGCGGGCTTGCGCGCGCCGGTGCCGCCGCTTGCACGTCGGACGATCCGGAACAGATCCGCAACGCCGACGGCCTGGTTATCCCGGGCGTGGGCGCGTTCTACGACGCGATCGCCTTTATGCGCCAGAGCGGCGAGGAGGCCGCCGTGCTCGATGCCGTTGCCGCCGGAACTCCGCTGCTCGGCATCTGCCTGGGTCTTCAGCTCTTTTTTGAGCGCGGCAACGAGGGCGTGCCTGCGGACGAGGGCGTGGTCGCGGATGGCGGCACCCCCGAGCAGGCTGGCGGCCCCTGGGTCGATGGCCTGGGCATTATGCGCGGCTCGTGCACGCGCTTGGAGTCGAGTCGCCTGAAGGTGCCGCACGTGGGCTGGGACCAGGTGCATATGACGCCCGCCGGTGCGGCCGATCCGCTGCTCGCCGGTTTTGCCGAGGGCGCCAACATGTACTTTACCCACAGCTACGCGGTGGCAGGCGATGCCGATGCCGCCGATGTGCTGGCGCGCACGCACTATACGCGGAGCTTTCCGTGCATCGTGCGCCACGGCAACGTGTGGGGCTGCCAGTTCCATCCCGAGAAATCCTCGGCGCTGGGACAGCGCATCCTTAAGAACTTTGTCAACATCGTCGAGGAGGCCGGCCGATGATCCTGTTTCCCGCAATCGATCTGATCGGTGGCAAGGTCGTGCGCCTGGAGCGCGGCGACCGCAGCCGCTGCAAGGTATATTCCGACGACCCCGTCGCCGTCGCCCGCTCGTTTGCCGAGCAGGGCGCGAACTGGGTGCATGTCGTCGACCTGTCCGCTGCCTTTGGCGAGGACGAGGACGCGTGCGCTGCCAACTCGGCGGCGATTAAGGCTATCTGCGGCGTCGACGGCCTGTCCGTGGACGTGGGCGGCGGTGTCCGCTCGCTCGCGCGCATCGACGAGCTGGCCGGCTACGGTGCACGCCGCATCGCACTGGGCACCGTGCTGGTGACTGAGCCGGGTTTTGCCGAGGTGGCAGCCCAAGGCTTTGGCGAGCTGTTGGTGGCAGATATTGCCGCGCGCGACGGTCAGGTCAAGGTGAATGGCTGGCGCGACGGCGCGGGCGTGGCGCTCGACGATGCCGTGGCGCAGCTTTCCGAGCTGGGCTTTAAGCATCTGGTGTATACCGACATCGCGCGCGATGGCATGCAGACGGGCATCGATGTGGCGGCGTATCGCCATGTGGCCGAGGTCGCGGGATTTCCTGTCGTGGCTTCGGGCGGCATCTCGACGCTCGACGACATCCGCGCGCTCGCCGCGGTGGGCGAGGGCGCGATTGAAGGTGCCATCACCGGCCGTGCGCTCTACGAGGGCAACTTTACGCTGGTACAGGCGTTGGCCGCCGCCCGAGGGGAGGAGTAGCCCATGCTTACCAAGCGCGTGATTCCCTGTCTAGACGTCAAGGACGGCCGTGTGGTCAAGGGCGTCAACTTTGTGAGCCTGCGCGATGCGGGCGATCCGGTGGAGCTTGCCCGTGCCTACGACCGCGAGGGTGCAGACGAGGTCGTCTTCCTGGACATTACCGCTACGAGCGACAACCGCGCGACGACCATCGAGATGGCGGCGCACGCGGCCGAGGAGCTGGCCATTCCCTACACCGTGGGCGGCGGCTTTCGCGACCTGGCGGGCATGCGGACCATGGTGGCTGTCGGTGCCGACAAGGTATCGCTCAACTCTGCCGCAGTGCGCGACCCATCGCTGATCAGCCAAGCTGCCGCGGCGTTTGGCAGCCAGGCCGTGGTCGTGGCGATCGATGCCAAGCGCGTGGGGCTGCCCGGGGAGCCGGGCGCCGATAAGTGGGAGGTCTTTACCGCAGGAGGCCGCAACGCCACGGGTATCGACGCGGTGGCGTGGGCCGAGGAAGCGGCTCGTCGCGGCGCCGGCGAGATCCTGCTGACCAGCATGGATCGCGACGGCACCAAGGCCGGCTTTGACCTGGCACTCACCCGTGCCGTGGCGCGCGCGGTGCCAATCCCCGTCATCGCGAGCGGCGGCGTGGGCACGCTCGAGCATTTTGCCGAGGGCGTGATCGAGGGCGAGGCCGATGCCGTGCTGGCGGCGAGCGTCTTTCACTTTGGAACCTTCAGCATTCGCGAAGTCAAAGAGTATATGGCCAGCCAAGGCATTCCTGTGAGGCTGGACTTCTAATGCTGCGGCTTGCCCAGGCACCCGACCTTTCGGCTCCAACCCTCCTCGCGTACTTAAGTACGCGTCGTCGGGCTTGTCGCTCGTAATCTCGGGCACCTGGACAACCCTCGCCGACCTGCGAAGTTTGAATTTGGGAAGAGAAATGGAAGAGATAACCGATCCTTCAAAGCTTACATACGACGCCAAGGGGCTGATTCCTTGTGTTGTTCAGCAGTATGACACCGGCGAGGTGCTTATGGTTGCCTGGATGAACGAGGAGTCGGTGGGGTTGACGCTCAAGACCGGCACCACGTGGTTTTGGAGCCGTAGCCGCCAGGAGCTCTGGAACAAGGGCGCGACGAGCGGCAATATGCAAGCGGTCAAGGAGCTCTGGGCCGACTGCGATAGCGATACGCTGCTGGTCAAGGTTGACTCGCCGGGTCCGGCCTGCCACACCGGCAACCGTACCTGTTTCTTTAAGAAACTCGCGTAGGGCGGGCGCTCGATTAGACGCTTGGCCAACCAGAAAGGATTGAACTATGGGTGTGCGCACCGCAAACGTTCAGGATGGAAATATCGGTGAGACGCTGACGGGGCTCGCCGAGGTGATTCACGGCCGTCGCGACGCATCGCCGCAGGAGAGCTACACCGCTCGTCTGTTGACCGACGTCGAGGACGAGCTGCTCAAGAAGCTTGCCGAGGAGGCGAGCGAGGTGATCATGGCCTGCAAGGATAACGATCACGATCACATCCGCTACGAGGCCGGCGACCTGGTCTACCACCTGCTCGTGACGCTCGAGCGCTACGGCATCACCCTCGACGAGCTGGCCGGCGAACTCAACGCCCGCCGCCACTAGTCATTGGGGACGTTCTTAAACGACTAGTCGTTTGGGACAGTCTTTGTTGGTGTAACGGGGTCATGGAAGTTGCGGTGAAATAGGGACTGTTTAAGCGCTTCATCAGGCAAAACAATCCCTATTCCACCGCAACTTATGAAGGGATGGCTAGGCGAGGGGTGTGGATTCCCATTCGCCGGTGGGGTGGGGGACGTCGAAGGCTCGGTAGCCACAGTCGTAGGCGTGTGCCTGGGCCTCACGGATGTTCCAGCAAATGTCGCAGGCGCGGTGTGCGTCCGAGCCAAAAGTGATCGGCACCTCGGCGTGGGCAAAGCGGCGCAGCAATCCGGTCGCGGGATAGTAGTCTTCGAGGCCCTTGCGCGGTGCGGCGGTCGAGACCTCAACGCGGCGGCCTGTATCGTGCGCGCACTCGGCCATCTGCTGCCAAAACGGTGCGGGGTCTAAGTCGGGCGCAAAGCCTTCCTTCGAAAAGCGCATGACCAGGTCGGGATGGGCCATTACGTCAAAGTTGAGTGAGCTTTCGCAAGCGCGGCACCAGTCGTCGACGTAGCGCTCCCACACGCCGTGTACCCCCAGGTTTTCCCAAACATGCAGGTTGGTGTCATCATCGATCCAGCCGCAAAGGGAATCGGGTGTATCGGGGCGAGCGACGTTTTCCGTTCCCGCCGTACCCGCGGCACCGGCCATGATATCGCCTGGGTTGCCAATCCAATGCACGCTGCCCAGGCGTACGACGGCGTCCTGGGACCAGCGCTCAACCAAAGGCTCGCAGCCCTCGTACCAATCGCATTCAAAGCCATAGATAAGCTCGAGCTCCGGCGCGATTTGCGCGGCAAGCTTGCGGGCATCCTCAAAAGCCAGACGATGTGCCGGCAGGTCGCCCTCAGTAACCTGCACTTCGCAGTTGGCATCCATGCTGGCGGGCAGTGTGAGATGGTCGGCCGAGACCATGACGCGGCAGCCGGCCGCAGCAGCGGCGCGAACGTTGTCTTCAAACGAGGCATGGCCGTCCGAGAACGAGGTGTGGGTATGGCAATCGACCAGCGGGCAGGCAGACATGGCGACTCCTTTGCATTTGGCGAATCCGCTCCATTGTAATGTTGCAGCTCTCAACACGCCGCGCGCCGGAGCTCGAAATCGATTGGAAAGGCTGCGCGGCGCGGCCTCGCTTGCTCCAATACATGTACATCAGCCTCCAAAAGCTGCAAATAATGACATGTTTGGAGGCTGATGTACATGTTTGGCCGGGGCGGTGGAGTGTCGGTTTCTTGTCGACAAGGAAAATCGCGCTCATCACGCGCCGTCACACTCGCGCAGCCTGCGATGTGCTAGCGTTTGGGTGAACAAAACGAGCCCGCGCGGAAAGGATCCAGACCGTATGCAATGCGATAGCACATCCCCGCTGTCTCGCGAGACTGATGCGCCCGAAACTATCGTCAAACTGGAGTGCGACATCGATGATGCGTCGCCCGAGGTGCTTGCCTACGCTGCCGATTGCCTGCGCAAGGCCGGCGCCCGCGAGGTGCATTGGTTGCCGCTTTACTGCAAAAAGGGCCGCCCCGGCTGGCAGCTGCAGGTAATCTGCTCGCACGATGATATCGAGCGCTTGCAGACGATTATCTTTTTGGAGACCACGACCAACGCCATTCGTCGCCAGGTGATGGAACGCGTTTGCCTGCCACGCCGCTTTGAGCGCGTAACGACGCCATGGGGCGAGGTATCCGTTAAGGTGGCGACCCTGCCCGACGGCAGCGAGCGCGCGGCTCCCGAGTACGAGGATTGCGCCCGTCTTGCCCGCGAACATGGCGTGCCGCTCCAACGCGTGATGCAGGCGGCTCAGAGCGCGGCACTGCGATTCGAGTAACACGGTAGATGGGCTCCGCATCCGCCGGATCCCGTATTCAGCCCCCATCAACCCCATTCGAAAGGATCTCCCCATGAAATACCTCATCGCTTCCGACATCCACGGCTCGGCATACTGGACCGAGCGCCTCTGCGCCGCCATTGAGTCCGAGCAGCCCGACCGCATCGTCCTGCTGGGCGACCTGCTTTATCACGGTCCGCGCAACGACCTGCCGCGCGACTATGCTCCCAAGCGCGTGATTCCGCTGCTCAACGCCCTAGCCGACCGCATCATCGCGGTGCGCGGCAACTGCGACGCTGAGGTCGACCAGATGGTCCTCGACTTCCCCGTCATGGCCGACTACGCCACGCTGTTTGACGAGACCGGCCGCGAGCTGTTCCTGACGCACGGCCATGTCTTTGGCGCCGGCATGCACAACAGCGTCGACCACGCGCCCGCGCTGCCCGAGGGCTCCGCGCTCGTCTACGGCCACACGCACATCAAGGTCAACGAGGAAAGCGCCGCGCACCCGGGCCTGTGGCTCTTCAACCCCGGCAGCGTGAGCATCCCCAAGGACGGCTCGCACAGCTACGGCATCTACGAGGGCGGCGCGTTCCGCCACGTGATCCTGGAGGAGGACTAACCATGGCGCAGCATATGGCTCAGCAAAATGCCGAGGGCTCGCGCGATCTGCCCACGCTGATAGACGCGTCGGCCGAGCTGCAGCATCTGGTGCAGACCATCTGGCGTCTGCGTCAGCCCGATGGCTGCCCGTGGGACCGCGAGCAGACGCACCGCAGCATCGGCAAGAACATGATCGAGGAGGCCTACGAGGCGCTCGACTGCATCGAGGCGGACGACGCGGTTCACCTGCGCGAGGAACTGGGTGACGTGCTCATGCAGGTCGTGCTGCATGCGCAGATTGCTGCCGACGCCGGCGAGTTTACGCTGGCCGACGTGGCGCGCGATATCGACGCCAAGCTCATTCGCCGCCACCCGCACGTGTTTGGCGATGCGGATGCCGAGAGCTCCGACGAGGTGCTCAAGATTTGGGACGAGGTCAAGCTTGCCGAGAAAGCCGCCAAGGACAAGGCCGTGGCGGCGGGCGAGGCCGCGCCCGAGGGTCTGCTCGATGGCGTGCCCACGCATCTGCCGGCGTTGATGCAGGCGCAGAAGGTGTCACGCAAGGCGGCCGCCGTAGGCTTTGAGTGGGAGACGGTCCAGGACGTGTGGGACGAGGTTGCCGAGGAGCGTGCCGAGTTTGAGGCCGAGGCCCCTGGCTCGCCCGAGCGCGAAATGGAGTTTGGCGATCTGCTCTTTGCCCTGGTCAACGTCGCGCGCAAAGAGGGGATCGACGCCGAGAGCGCCCTGCGCGCCAGCACGGCAAAGTTCCGCCGTCGCTGGGCCGCGATGGAGCAGATGGCGTCCGACGCCCACGTGGATCTTGCCGAGCTTTCGACCCACGACCTCAACGACCTGTGGGATGCCGCAAAGGCGGAGGAGTAAGACTGCGGGAACGACGGGCTGACATGCCTCATCGTTCCCGCTAAATTTTTCGAAAATCAAGTGTATCCCTCGGCTAACTTAGGGCATAATGCAAAAAGTGCGACATGGCTAACTTACGGAGACGCACCGATGGTGCACGGTCAGCCGGTCGCTTGCATCCACTACGTTTCCAAGTGAGAGGGAGACAACATGAGCGATATTTTGGACGTCTACGGTCGCGAGGTGCTCGACAGCCGCGGCAATCCCACCGTCGAGGTCGAGGTCGTGCTCGAGGACGGCAGCTTTGGCCGCGCAATGGTGCCTTCGGGTGCTTCGACCGGCGCCTTTGAGGCCTGCGAGCTGCGCGATGGCGACAAGGGCCGCTACCTGGGCAAGGGCGTTTCGCAGGCCGTCGAGCACGTCAACAACGAGTGCGCTAACGCCGTCGTGGGCCTCGATGCCTTCGACCAGCGCGCCGTCGATGCCGCGCTGATTGCCGCGGACGGTACTCCCAACAAGACCAAGCTCGGTGCCAACGCCATCCTGGGCGTGTCGCTGGCTGTTGCCCGCGCCGCTGCCGAGTCGGCGGGCCTGTCGCTGTACCAGTACCTGGGCGGCGTCAACGCCCACCTGCTGCCCACACCTATGATGAATATCCTCAACGGCGGCGTGCATGCCGACAACAACGTTGACTTCCAGGAGTTCATGATCATGCCGGTGGGTGCTCCGAGCTTTGCCGAGGGCCTGCGCTGGTGCGCCGAGGTTTACCACACCCTCAAGGGCGTGCTGCACGAGGCCGGCCTGGGCGGCGGCGTGGGCGACGAGGGCGGCTTTGCGCCCAACCTTAAGACCAATGCCGAGCCGTTCGAGTACATCACCAAGGCCGTCGAGAAGGCTGGCTTTAAGCCCGGCGTCGACTTCATGTACGCCATGGACCCGGCCTCGACCGAGTTCTACAACGCCGAGACCGGCATGTACGAGCTCAAGGGCGAGGGCGTGGAGTACACGAGCGCCCAGATGGTTGATTACTGGGAGAAGCTCGTCGACACCTATCCCATCATCTCCATCGAGGACGGCATGGCCGAGGAGGACTGGGACGGCTGGGTCGAGCTTACCCGCCGCATTGGCAACAAGGTGCAGCTGGTGGGCGACGACCTGTTCGTCACCAACACCGAGCGCCTCAAGAAGGGCATTGAGCTGGGCGCCGCCAACGCGATCCTGGTCAAGGTCAACCAGATCGGCACGCTCACCGAGTCGCTCGAGGCCATCGAGACCGCCAAGGAGGCCGGCTACGCCTGCATCGTGAGCCACCGTTCCGGCGAGACCGAGGACTCCACGATCGCCGACCTGGTCGTGGGCGTCAACGCCGGCCAGATCAAGTCGGGTGCCCCGTGCCGCAGCGACCGTATCGCCAAGTACAACCAGCTCATCCGCATCGAGGACGAGCTCGAGGGCAGCGCGCGCTACGCCGGCAAGGCCGCGTTCTACAACATTCGCTAGGCACGCGGAGGTCGCGGGGGCGGGGAAGACTCGGATTCGCCTTGCTCCAGCCGGGCGCGGTTGAGCACCATTGGGCGCTGGGCCATACGGCTCAGCGCCTTTTTTATGTCGAGCAAAGGCTGGCGAAAGCGGTGCGGGCGCTCGTGCTATAACTAAAAGACTTAGCGCAAACAAACCTCAACCGCACAAGGCGCACATGGATCAGATTTACGACAACAGGTATTATTCCGCCGGTTCGCGCGAGCCGTCGCCTCGCCGCGCACCTACCGTGCAGCTCGGCGGGTCCGACTACGCCGGTGTCGATCGCCGCGCACAGCGTCCGGCAAGTGCCTCACATCCCCGTGCTCAAATGAATACGTCGACGGGCCGCCCGCCACGCTCGGCGCCCCCGACGCATGCTTCGCGTACGCAGCACCCCTCGGCTCAAACGCACGAAAAGTCGAGCAGGCCGTCGAGCCGTCTTTCGGGTTCGGACTTTATGCACTACGCCAACGACAACGCGGTGGTCAAGGCGATTTACGACTTTACCCATGGGCCCCAGCGTGGGCTGTTTATCGGTATTGTCGTCGCCCTGGTGCTCGTGAGCCTGTACTTTCCCGTGCGCGACCTCTACGTTGCCAAACGCTCGAGCGATATCTTGGCCAAGCAGGTCGAGATTCGCCAGCAGTACAACGACGAGCTGCAAAGAAGCGTCGACAAGCTGCTCTCGGAGGAGGGTATCAAGGACGCGGCCTCCGAGGACTTGGGCCTGGTGATGCCCGGCGAGAAGAGAATTGAAGTGCAGGGCCTGGACGACGATTCGGATTCGTCTTCGAGCAAGAAGTCGTCGAACGCCAAGAAGGCCAGCGAAGTTGCCAAGGAAATCGAAGACGTCGGTAAGGACGCCCCGTGGTATATCCAGGCGCTCGACATGCTGTTTGGGTTTAACGGTGTCGAGGGCCAGACGGTCGTGTCCAACGGCGAGTAGCGCCCGGAGGGGAACCCGCAATGGCAGATTGCAAACGATATAAGGTGGCGGCGATCGATCTGGGAACGGTGTCGTCGCGACTGGTGTTGGCCCAGGTCGAGGGCGGGGCGATCGTGGGATCGTCCAAGCATACCGAGATTACCGACCTGGGCGAGGGTGTGGACGCGACGGGTCGCTTTTGCGAGGCGGCTGTCGAGCGTGTGCTCGCTGCGTGTCGCATGTTTGCGGATGAGGCCCGTGCCTTTGGGGCCGCGTGCATCTGCACCACGTGCACGAGCGCCGCGCGCGATGCGTCCAATGCCGCGCTGCTGCTGGACGGCCTGCGCGATCTGGGGCTTGAGCCACAGGTGATTCCGGGCGAGGTCGAGGCGCGCCTGACGTTTTTTGGCGTGGCGCACGACTTTGCTGGCGAGCGCATCATTGTTGCCGATTCGGGCGGCGGGTCCACGGAACTCGCGACGGGCGTCTATGCACCGGAGCGCGGCGTCTTTGCGCTGGAGGGCACGCGCTCGCTGGACATCGGTTGCCGCCGCGTGACCGAGCGGTTTTTCTCGGCACTGCCGCCTGCGGACGGCGAGCTTGTGGCTGCTGCCGGCTGGGCGGGCGAGCAGTTCGCCGCCTATTTTGAAGGCCTGCCCAGCGACTTTGAGTGCGCAGAGCGCCTGGTCGCAGTGGGTGGCACCGTCACCACACTCGTGGCGCTCGTTCATGAGCTGGAACCGTACGATTCGAGCTTTGTGCACCTGCGCGAGCTTTCGCTGGATCAGGTTTCGGCTGCCATCGGGCGCATGTCCACGCTGGACGTGGAGGGCATCGCCGCGCTGCCGGGCGTGCAGCCCAAGCGCGCGGGCGTTATCTTGGCCGGTGCTGTGGTAATTCGCGAGCTCATGCGAGCCGGCGGCTACAAGACGCTTACTGTAAGCGAGAACAGCCTACTCGCCGGCATGGCCGCCACCATCAACGAGGCTCTCGACGGCGCGACCCCCACCATCGCCTGGACCCCCAGCCTCAGCGCCCTCTAAATAAGTTGCGGTGAAATACGGACTAAAATCGCCCTTTCGGGCACCAAACAGTCCCTATTCCACCGCAACTCAACAGCCGGCACCTGGGGACGTTCCTTTTCTGCCGGCACCTGGGGACAGTCCTTGCGGGGCGTCCCCATGGCGCCTATGCCAGCTTGTCGATTTGCCCAATCTCCCAAAGCGGAATATTGATGAGCATGCCCTCGTCTCTATATGCCGCCAGGGAGCTCCTCACGCAACGCTCGAGTTTGAATTTTTCGCAGGCTATTTTCAGACTCTTCGCTTTAAGGTTCTCTGCCGCCTTGACCTCAAGCGGAAGCACGGTTCCCGCATGGTCGATGGCAAAGTCGGTTTCGGCATTGCCGGAGGTAGAGGACCAATACGCGGGAGTTTTGTCCTGGAGCAAAAGCTCCTGCGCGACGTATTGTTCGGTCAGCGAACCTTTGAACTCGGTAAAAACAGCGGATCCGTTAAGAACGATGGCCGGAGAGAGACCGGAGAGCGCTCCGAGGATGCCGGTGTCGATGCAGAACAGTTTGAAGCCCGAGAGGTCTTCGTAGCTCGAGAGCGGCGCCTTTAGAGCGGAAACACGTGGCACCTTATGAACGATTCCGTAGTCCGTGAGCCACTGGAGGCTTTCCTCGAAATCGCGTGCGCGCGCTCCGGGACGAAGGGCGCCATAGACAAACTTCTTGTTCTCCTTTGCAAGCTGGCCGGGAAGGGATTTCCAAACCAACCTCATGCGCTCGACGATGCGGGCGGGTGCATGTTTGCCAAAATCGGATTCGTAAGCCTCGATGATTTGCTGTTGAAGCCTTCGGGCTTCGATGAAGTCGCGTGTCTCGGCGAAAGTGGAGACAACTTCGGGCATACCGCCGACAACAAGGTATTCCTTGAGCAAGCGCTCGAGCTTTTCGGTAACGTTTGCCAGAAGGTTCATGTCTGCGGCAAGGATGGCATCGGCGAGCGGGTTGCCGTCGACGGCACGAACGAACTCGGCAAACCCCATGGGACGCATGGTGAGCTGGTCGATTTTGCCGACGGGAAATGACTCGTTTTCGCGTCGGAGCGCGAGGCCCATATAGGAACCGGCTGCCACGATGTGGTATTCGGGTGCAAGTTCGTTGAAGTACTTGAGTGAGGTGATCCCGCGTGGCGCCTCTTGGATCTCGTCGAAGATGATGAGCGTGTCTGCCGGCGTTACGGTTTGGCCACGTAGGAGTTCTATCTGGGAGATGATGCGCTTGGGGTCGAGGTCCCCATCGAACAGCGAGCGTGTGCTCGGCTCGAGCATAAAGTCAAAACGAATGACATTTCGATACTGCTGGCTTGCGAATTCGTTAAGAAGCCAAGTCTTTCCTGTCTGGCGGGCTCCCCTAAGCAAGAGAGGTTTGCGATTCGCCCTTGATTTCCAAGCGATAAGTTCACTCATAAGCTGTCGCTGCATATTGCCTCCCAACCCTCTCGGCTAGTATAAGGCCATTTGGTCGTTTCCATCGGAAAATGTGCGAGACAACCACGTTTTTCCATCGGAAAATGTGCGAGACAGCCACGTTTTTCCATCGGAAAATGTGTAAATACCAACCTAAGTTGCGGTGGAATAGTTCCTAAATGGGCTGATAAACTGCCAAAACAGGAACTATTCCACCGCAACTTAGAGCCCCGCCGGCGTGTAAAAGAAACGAGCCCGCATCCCTTGGGAACACGGGCTCGAAAGCTCCATATGGTAGGGGCGGTGGGACGTCCGCGCATTTGCTGCGCAAATACGCACCGGCTTCGGACGCTGCGCGTCCGCTTAACGCTCGCCCCCTCGCGGGTTCGAGTCCCACCGGCATCTAAAAGAAGCGAGCCCGCATCCCTGAGGAACACGGGCTCGAAAGCTCCATATGGTAGGGGCGGTGGGACTCGAACCCACAATCCTTGCGGCGAGAGATTTTAAGTCTCTTTACCGCTCATATAGCTGTTTGCTACCGTTCGCCAACATCCCTTTAAAATAGCAGGTACATCGCTTATCGCTCTATCACCTTATGGCTATAATAGTCATGGTTTGTCATTGTTTCAATGAGATTCGGTACCGAGTGAGGTACCAATGGTACCGAGGTGGAGGCTTCTCATGAGGACGTACACGGCTGCATATGTGCAGAAGCGCAAGGACAGCGATGCATTTCGCGCGTTTGTTGACTTCTATGAGGAGGACGGCAAGAGGCACAAGAAGTCCAAGACGCTCAAGGCCAAGACCAAGCGTGAGGCGAACCGAGAGGCCGAGGACTGGCTCAGGGAGCTTGAGCGTCAAGAGTTGGAAAGCGATGAAACCCCAGAGGCCGTCAAAGCTGCCAACATGCTTGTTCCGGATTATGTTGAATCCTTCATCGATATTTGGGAACAGGGAAAGTCGATTGAACCGTCAACCGTGAAGGGCTATCGATCCACGGCTAAGTACATCCGTTACGGCTACCCCAAGGGCAATGTGAAGGGCTTCGCAAAGGTCAAGGTTAAAGACCTCAAGAAAAAGCAGGTTGAGGAGTGGAGCGCAGGCCTTACCGCAAGCGGCCTAACCTATTCGCCCGTCAAGAAAGCCCTTGGGCTGCTCAAGCAGGTTATGACCCAAGCCGTCTATAACGAGGTGATAGTCGTCAATCCCTGCAACGGGGTCAAGCCTCCCAAGAAGTCCAAGAAGAACGAGGGCATCAACGCCCTGACCGCCAAAGGACTCCGCGATACGCTCAGCATCCTTGCATCGCTAGAGCAGACTCCCGTAACAGTCGGTGCTCGCATTGCACTGTTCACTGGCATGCGAGAGGGCGAGATTTGCGGACTCAAGTGGAAAGACGTCGACCTTGAGAACAAAACTCTATGGGTTAGGGGCGCAATTGGTCGAGCTATCGGCGGCACTTATGAGAAGAACGCCAAGACGGATAGGGTCAGGGATATATGCTTGTCCGATAGTCTCATTGACATTCTTAGAAAATGGCTTGAGGTTCAACAGACGGAGTTCCATGAGTTCGGGCGCACTGTCGGCGCTGGCGACTACGTTCTCGGAGATTTGGACGGATACCTGAGTCCTGATACCTTGAGTAAGGGTTGGAGCGCTATTGCCAAGGCAGTTGGTGTGAAGGGAACAGAGAGTCGCATACCTACGTTCCACGACCTGCGCCATACGTGGGCAACGCGCTACCTTGCCGAAGGCGGGGACGTCAAGACCGCCTCAAGCGTCCTAGGGCACGCAAACGCCGCTATCACGCTCAACACGTACGCGAGCGCTGACCCCGATGCAAAGCGCCGTAGCGCGCTTCTTACGGAGGCGATTGCGGGCGGTCAAGTTGCGCCCAAGAGCAGCATCCTAGAGCTGACGGGCACGGACAACTAAGGGCGTTATTGCTCTCAAGCCAACAGAGTAAATGTGAAGGTCGTGAGGAGCCGATTGCTTCTCGCGGCCTTATTTTTTTAGGGCGGTTTTGCTGGGTGTGAAATACGTTTTATGGCGTTTAACTGCGGAAACGATACGTGCTGCTAGTTTCCTCACTGGTGTTAGTCTTTCCTCACGTGAAGCTTCACAACCGCATACAAACGGGCTGAGCGCCCATGACCGAAAGGTGGCCCAATGGCTAAGCAGAAAACGAGGAAACCCATTCGTCCCATCACTGAGGAGAACATCAACGACCCCGCGACCATCGAGGAGTTCGCCGCATATCTGCGGTTGAGCTACAGCACTGTCTATCGCATGGTGCGCGATGGGCAGCTCAGGGCAGTTCGTATCCGCGAGCAGTGGCGTATCAACGTCCCCGAGTCGCTAAAGATGCTCGGATACTAAGGTGGCCCTCATGGCAAACAACACTAAGGCGGTCGTTGAGCTGTCGCTGGGAGCCGACCCGCTAGAGGCCGCGAAAGTCGGCTGTCTCAACGGCGCGACCCTATGCAACGCCGACATTTACGGCATGGGGACGTTCGGGCTTGGCATGGAGCGCGAACAGGCGCTCCTGTCCGCTGAGGACGTTGACGGGGACTGCATCCTGCGCATTGCCGCGCCCGACAGCGGACGTGAGCTTGAGGTCCGCTGCTCTGACTGGCTTGCCGACAGGGTCGAACTCATGAATGCCGAACTCAAGCGGCGCGGAAGGCTCGCGAGGAAGGCGGCAGACCCCATGAGGCTTGTGGCAGCTGATGCCCATGAATAGTGAGCTGAGGGCCGGGTATCGCGCCGAGGTGGAGCGCAAGGGCAGGGCGCTGAAGGCGATGCGCGAGGCCCGCGGGGTCCGCTCTGATAAAGGGCCTTGCGCGTTCGACAAGGTTCAGCTCAAAGACTGGTATACGTCCCTTCAAATCGCGAACGAGGAATGGCGCTGCGCATACGTCACGGCAATGGTTGACTATTGGTTCACGGGCGTCACCCCGGACTATCTCGATGACATTCCGAAAGCGTATTTCAACGCGAACTTCGAGAGGCTCAGCGATGCCAGAAGGCAGTCCTTCGCAAAGAGCGATACCGGAGAGGACTCAAGCCTAGAGGCATGGGTTGACGGTCGCAACGGCACCATTCCCGCTGATGGCGAGGGGGTACCCAACCCCGTACCAGACCCCGTTCCCAGCCCCGTACCCAACCCCGTACCAGATGGGGTTCAGCCCTTACATAGCTATAAGCTACCAACTACTAGCCATGAGCCACAAGCCATTAGCCATGGCCCTACAAGGCCATTGGCTAATGGCAAGAGGACTACGGGCTACGGAACGAACGGCAGCGAATCGCTTTTCGAGACGGGCGTTGCTTGGTTCCACGTCCCTTGCCCGAAGTGCGGGGAAGTGGCAAAGGAGCCTGTCGGGTTCATCGATGGCATGGGCCAAATTCTCGTTAAATGTCCGAACTGCGGAGTACAAACATACGGAAAACCGCCCGAGGAATATGAGGTCGAGCGTTGTTTCCCCGAACCTTCGATCCTGAAGTGCAAAGAGGAAAATAAGCAATGAGAAAGACTGACCAGATGACGCTTGCCGTCAACGCCGCCCTCACGGTCGAGGAGTACGGCAGGGAGGCGCTTGAGGCGGGGACCGTGGCCTACGCCGGGGACGGCGCTCTCGTCTACGAACCCGGAGACTCGGGGGTCTACGACCTGACGACCGAGAGCGGCAGGAGGGCATGGAAGGCCAACGCCCCCGAGGGCGTGACGAGGACCGTTATCGAGGACGGCGAGCCGTGGTTCGATTCGGTCGTTGGCATGTTCTCCGAACGGCTCGCGGACTGGATGGAAGGGCGGGGCGCGACCCTCTAGAAAGGCGCGGCGCGGGAGGTAGGGCCGCGCCGACAGCGCCCCGCTGCTCGGGACAGAAATTGCTGCTTGAATCGTAGCATATTTTTAAGTACCGCTGCCGCTGAGGGGGTTAGTATATAACTGCCCAGCGTGACGCGCCTGCCGTGACTGACGCATATGCGATGACCTGCGGATATGCCGTCTAAGGCTCTCAGATGCTCTTTTTAAGCTTTAGAACGGACACGGTGCCTAAGTTACTCACGCCAGATGCCAGACGGCCCTTATCGGCTGTCCCCGCGGCTCTCAGGGGCATTTCCGAATAGCCGACCGATTCGCTCTTGGGGTGGTTTCGATACTGAGGCGGGGAGAGATTAGCCCGACGCTGGCGCAGTTCAGGCTCTACTGGTTCGTGGCGCTCGACATGGAGCGGCAGAAAACGCGGCGAAAGATAGACCTCATGCGCCCCGAGGGAGACCCGAGGAGGGAGAGGGCGCTCTACTGCATGGGGAGGCAGGAGGAGGTACTGGACCGCGCCTACGCCGACATGCGCGAGATGGCCCCGACAGTCGGCGAGAGGGCGGTCGAGGTCATAACTGCCCACTACCTAGAGGGCGAGGACTGGCATGACCTGAGCGCGAGGATCGGCATAGCCTACGACAAGTGCAAGAAGATAGCGTACAGGGCGTTCAGGGAATACGACGCCGCGACATAGAGAAGGCCGCAGGGGAGCGAACCCTTGCGGCCTTTTTGTTTTCGTTCTCCGGGCGCG
Source organism: Collinsella sp. (assembly GCA_019424905.1). GTDB lineage: Bacteria > Actinomycetota > Coriobacteriia > Coriobacteriales > Coriobacteriaceae > Collinsella. Next base: position 21,254 of record JAHYYP010000010.1, read on the forward strand.
GTTTATAGCCTGCGCCCTGCCCTCTAGTTCCTCACCGAGTACCGCTTGCCGCAGTGGTTGCAAAGGTACTCGCGCTTTCCCTTCCTGCCCATCGCGGCACCGACCACCATGCCCTCAAGGCGGAACAGTTCGGCGCCAATGAGCGCCTTTCCAGCGCTCGTGGACTTCGACGTGTTGTTCAGGAACGTTACGTCGGTTGAGTCGCACTTGGGGCAGCGGAGTCCGGCCTTGCGCTGGGCCTTCTTCACCTTCTCGGGGGTCGTGTCGAGCGCTGCACGGTTGAGTTCTGCGTTCGAGTGTGCAGGGGCGTAGCCCTTTTCGGCGCTTGACCCAAGGGGCTGGGGCGTTACGTTCTTACGGCGGTCTCGTTCGTATTTCACTTCTCTGTGAATCTTACTGATTGTCTCGTCTACCTTCTCACCGGATTGTGCGGTGAGCGCGTACAGGCTGTTAAGCTCTGTCACCGTCATGCCGTTAGGCCTTTTGGCGTTGTAGACGAGAAGCAGGTCGTTTAGCTCCTTGCTACGGGGCATCCGATACGGAGCAGGGTCGGTTGTCTGCTTCGGCTTCGTCTCCGAAGTGTTATCCGTTGTCCTTTTATTTTGGAATGGCAACGTGAAGAAGTCGACGGCTACAACAACTATGAACAAAGAGCTGACAAGCCCAACTGGGTCGTTCAACATAGTGAGTACCGTTACGTGGTGTGCAAAGATGTACCAGCAAGCTGGGAAAACCAGCACCCAGAGAATCGGTCTAATCTTATCCATCATGCTGAACTCCTGTTCGCAATCGATCCGGTAACGGATTTGGTCGCCATTGGGCACTTCAACGCGCTGCCACTGTGCCCAATGCGTCCGATAAGCCTTTTTGTTTTCGCGCGTCCCCGAGGGGCTTAGTAGCGCCCATGCCGGGGCGCTGGCACCTGTCCGGTGGGGTCGGGCGCTGCCCGCCTACTTTGCGAGCAGGAACCTGAGGACGACAATCGGGAGAATGACCGGGGCGAGGACAATCCCGAGCAGGTAAATCCAAAGCGTGCCCTTCATGGCTATCGACCTTCCTTTCCTGTTGCGATAGCGGTTGACTCGATTCTAGTCCTCACTGGACGTGAACGGGACGTGTTCGCCCCGCCTCTCCATGCCGCTCAGCTCCATCTGCTCATTTGCGTACACGGCTATGAGTTCGCGGCGGTGTGAGTTGCACCTGCGGTAGGCGTCGCGGATGCCGTTGAGCCGCACCGTGTTGAGCGCCAGATGCTCGGCCCATCCAACGAGGTCCCGCCTGTCCTCGGGGCTTAGCTCGCGGTAGCTAGCCAACAGCTTGCGTTCGTCCTCAGTCAGTGGGGTCCTCTTGTTGTGTCTCTTGCTCATGCCCAGTCCTTTCACTCGATTTGGGGCGTGAAGGTGATTCCTGAGCTGATTCGGTACCAGATTCGGTACCAATGGTACCGAGAACGAAACTGAAACAAAAAGCAGCCCAGAGTGATTAGATGCTCTGAGCTGCCATTTCGTCATATGGTAGGGGCGGTGGGACTCGAACCCACAATCCTTGCGGCGAGAGATTTTAAGTCTCCTGCGTATGCCAATTCCGCCACGCCCCCGTGAGACTAGAAGTCTAGCACAAGCCGTCCGTTACGCGTTGACGGCCATCGAGTGTTGGCCCGACTTCTCCAGGAACTCCTGGAACTTGGCTTCGTCGCCCTTGTTCTGGTACTGCAGGGCTAGCAGGTACTCCAAGCGGCAGCGCTTGACCGGGTCGTCGCCGACATCCTCGAGCATGCGCTCCAGCTCGGGAATGTCGTTGTGGCGCTTGAGGATCATCGTGTCGTACATCAGCTGACACTCGTGCGCAACTGCCTCGGCCTGACCGCCCTCAAAGCCCTTGATCTCGTGCAACAGCTCTTTGGACTTTTTGCGGTCCTCCTGGCCAACATAGTAGTTAAAGGCCTTAATCACCAAGTCGACGCGCTGCATCTTGGGGAGGTTGAGTCCCAGCAGTAGGTCGAACATCTCGCTGGCGCGCTCGTGGTCCTCGCGCAGCAGATAGGAGTTCAGACGCAGGTAGTCGCGGTTGTAGCGCGGGTACAGCATGCTGGTGAGTTTGCCGTCGAGCAAACGATCGAACTCGTCCCACTGCTTGGCAGCCATAAGCTGCTGCAGGCGCTTAAACGTGGTGCGTTTTTTGACGCTAAAGAACACCGACACGGCGATGCAGATGATAACGACGGCGGTCCAGAGGGTGCGGGAATCGGGCATATTAGGGTCCTTAGTCGCTCATAAAGCGAGCGGTATGACAACACGTACTAGATGTATTATACGCAGCGCGCAAGCAAACTGGCATAAAAGCTCATCGAGGCCGAGTGCCATCGCTCGCTGCGGTACACTTACCTAAAGTAAACCATGAAGGGAGACATTACCTATGAAGAAGATCGTTTTGGCTTGCGGTGCTGGCGCTGCTACTTCCACGCTCGTTGCCCAGAAGGTCGCTACTCTGCTCGACGCCAACGGTTATGCCGACAAGTACGAGATCGTGCAGTGCGCCATCTCCGAGGCCAAGGATTACTGCGACGAGGGCGCCGACCTGCTGATCGCCACCACCGTTGCCCCCGAGGGCCTCACCTGCCCGTACGTGAGCGGCGTGCCCTTCATGACTGGCATGAACCGCGTCGCTGCCGAGAAGGCCGTTCTCGACGTCATGGCTCAGTAGGCGCTGACTGTATGAATGAGCAGAACGCCAATCCGGTCGAGCTCTTTGGCATGCGCGTTGCCCATGTGGGCATTAACGCCACCGACCCGGCAGACGCCCTGGAGATCGCGGAGCTGTTCTCGACGATGATGGGCCTGCCCGTCATCGAGACCCCGGTTTCGTACTTCAACGATTCGCTGGTCGAGATCATGAAGCAGAACGGTCGTGGCACCAAGGGCCACATCGGCTTTGCCGTTAACGACATCGATGCAGCTGAGAAGTGGTTTGCCGAGCGCGGGCTCGAGGTCAACGAAGAGTCGCGCGCGCTGCTGCCCGACGGTGGTACCAAGCTCGTGTACTTTAAGCGCGAGTTCGCCGGTTTCGCCGTGCACCTGTGCCGCGAGTAGCGCACAAGCTGCCATAGCTGGCAAAAAGGGATAGGGTCGCGTGGCCCTATCCCTTTATTTATGCCGAGGGGCTTCCTATCGTGGCAGGCGAATCGTAAAGCGGCTGCCGACCCCTTCGACCGAGGTCACACCGATGACGCCGCCGTGGCTGTCGACGATCCACTTGGCGATCGCAAGCCCCAGACCCGAACCCTGTGCGCCGGCATCGCGCGCGTTGTCGGCACGGTAGAACCGCTCGAACGCGTGAGCTGCGGATTCCTGGTTCATGCCGATGCCCTCGTCCTCAACACTTATGTCGATCGTGCCCGCGCCCGCATCTGGCGTTATGCCAAATGTGACGGTCGTTCCCGCATCCGAGTACTTGGCGGCGTTTTGCACGATCACGCGCAGAGCCTGCTTCACGAGCGCCACGTCGACGGGCGCGTCGCAGCGCGGGTCGCTGGCAAGCGCAGCGTCAGAAGCCAGCCGATACGTGTGCTCGGTATCGATCATCTGCGATTCTTCGCATACCTCGCTGACCAGTGCAGCCAAGTTGGTATGCGCACGCCGCAGGACCGTGCGCCCGGCATCGCCGCGTGCCAAAAACAGCAGCTGCTCCACAAGCTCTTGCATGTGCTCGCTTTCGGCTTTAAGGGACGCGATGGATTCCGCCAGCACGTCCGGGTCGTCTTTGCCCCAGCGGTCGAGCATGTTCACGTAGCCCTGAATCACCGCGATGGGCGTGCGCAGCTCGTGACTCGCATCGTTGACAAAGCGCATCTGCTGCAGCTTGGCCTCTTGCATCTGACGCAGTAGGCGGTTGAGCGCGACCTCGATGCTCGCCAGGTCGGCGTCGCCGGTGGTGACGCTTGGCGAGTCGACGCTTGCGCGCTCGATGGCCTGCTCCAGCGTTTCCATCTTGCCGCTGGAGAGCTGCATACGGCCGAGCTCGTCCACGCGTAGAGCCAGGTCGTTGAGCGGTGCCATGGTGCGGCGCACGCGTCGGGCGCCGCCGAGCATGTTGAGCACGCTGGTGACCTGCCAACCTACAACAACGATATAGAGGGGCCACAGCGCGGCGAGGTTCTGCGCGAGGGGGAAGGTCTTGGTGGTACGCGCAAGCTCGACGGTATAGGTGAGCGTTGTCAGGTCCCAGCCGCGCGCGGGCTTCAGCGACATGCCGCGAACGGTGGCGCTGGGGATCCATCCTGCGGTAAACGCGCCGTCGGGCAGCGTCTGGTTGTATCCATAGACGAGGATCGCCGCCGCAATCACCACTAGCAACAGATCGAGCCAGACGTAGCTCGCCAAGCGGCGCCACATGTAGCTCCAGTTGATGGCACGGGCGATGGAGGTGACGCGCTTGGTCTCGGCGTTACGCGCGGCAGACATAGCCCACCCCGCGCACGGTCTGGATGATGCGGGCGCTGCCGCCGCCCTCGATCTTGGCGCGTAGGTGCGCGATGTGCACATCGACGTTGTTGGTATCGCCCACGTAGTCGTAGCCCAGCGCCTCGTGCGCAATGCGCTCGCGCGTGAGCACGGTGCCGGCATGTGCCATAAGCAGGGCGAGGACGTCGAACTCGCGGGCGGTCAGCACGATGGGCGAGCCGTCGACCGTGACTTCGCGGCGATCGGGATTGAGCGCGACCGAACCCACGACGAGCGCGGCGGGGGAGGGCGAGGCGGATGCCTGGGCCGAGCCGCCGGCCAGGGGCATCGCAGCGGCACCCGTAGCGCCCTCTCCGGCCCCGACACCGCCAACGCCCGAAGCCGCCCGCACGGCCTCCGAGCGCTTCAGCGCCACGCGGATCCGTGCGAACAGCTCCTCAATCGCAAACGGCTTGGTCAGATAGTCATCGGCACCGGCATCAAGCCCGGCCACCTTGTCCATCACGGCATCGCGCGCGGTGACCATGATCACCGGCACATCCTTGTGCTTGCGGACACGCCGCAGGACCTCCATGCCGTTGAGCTGCGGCAACAGGACATCGAGCAGAATCAGATCATAGTCGCGCTCCAGCGCCAGGTCCACGGCGGTGCGGCCGTCGGCGGCGTGCTCCACCTGGTAGCCCTCGTGCTCCAGCTCGAGCGTCACAAAGCGGGCGATTTTCTCCTCGTCCTCTACGATCAGGATCCGTGCCATGCGTGCCCCCGTCTGCGATTACTTGTCGTCGTTCAGATTTTGCTTGATGTCGTCCGCGGCATTGGCAGCGCTGTCCATCAGGTTGTTGATGCTGCCGGGCACGTCGCCGTCGCTATCGATGCGGTAGCGCATGCCAAAGAACAGGCCAAGCAGCATCAGCCAAATCGTGGCGCCCCAGGCGAACAGCGCGACGATGGGAATCAGGATGGGGATGTTGAGGATGATCGCATCGCGGCGCGTGGCGATAAACTTGGTGTCCAGGCTCAGGCGGAAGAGCTTTTTGAGGTACTCCCACACGCTGTCCATCTTCTTGGAGAAGTCGGTCTTTTCGCTCGACTTTTCGTAGGCAGCCTGCGCGGCGACCATCTCGGCCGAAGGCTCGTCGACCGGCGCGGACTCGGTGGCGGCGTGCGCCGACGTGGTCTGGGTCTTGCCCTGCGACTCGAGCCAAATGATGGCGTCCAAAACGTTGCCGTCGGCGGCGTCGAGCGCGGCTTTGGCATCGGTGTAGCTCACGTTGCACTTGGTGCGGATGGTTTCAACTTTTTCGAGGTCGTCCATGACCTGTCCTTTCGTTCGATGGGCGCGACGCCGGGCGATCTGCCCGGGCGCGAGCGTTGCGTTCGGCGGCCTGCGTGGCGCCGCCCCGCCCTTGGTCGAACTCTATAGTGCAGGTTATAGATTAAGCGATTCTTGAGCCAAGATTAATGTTGGATGAGTTTTTGGGTGACGGTGGGGAAGGGGGTGCTCTTCTGGGTAGCTAGCAGCGAGGTCTAATACTTTCCCGAGAAGTGAACGAGCTAAATCGGACCCCCGAAGCATCGACACATTAGAGGTGCCGTTTCCTGCGGTTTCGATGCTGAAATCCTGCGATTTTGCCGACGAAAAATGTGGATGCTTCAGGGGTCCAAAAACAGACGTTCACTTCGCGGAAAAGTATTAGACCTCGATAGCGGGGGATGGGGTGCCGGTGACAAGTCGGCGTCAAGCGTTGGCCGAGCAGGCGGTTTCTCCATTGATGTCCGCACGGTATGTGACACTTACTCTATCGCCCTGTTCTGCCGCGGCGGCATGTACCCAAACAACGGTCCTCTAAGGAGTTCGATATTGATGAGCGACAACACCAAGCATCTCGCAAAGAAGTGCGTCAAGGACGCAGGGCCGTGCCTCGCGCTGTGCCTTGCCGGCGCAGCGGTCGCGCTGCTGGCTGTTCTGGGGCCGTTCGACGTGCTCCGAAGTGCCAGCTCTCTGCACGTTTGTATGGCCCTTGCCGGCGCCATGATGACCGGCGGCGTGCTCGATCTGATCTTTTGGGTGTTTGATCCGTTTGGTTGGAAGAACGAGGGGTAAGCCCTAAGGGATGGAAGGGCTGGAACGGTTGGCTTAGCGATCGTGCAGAATGCGGGCTGGCGACTTACAGGGAAGTGGTGATCCGATGACGGTCTATGTGACGGGCGATATTCACGGCGGCCTCGATATGCAAAAGCTGCGCGATTGGGACCTTGGGGATAGCCTGACGAGCGACGACTATCTGATTGTCGCGGGCGACTTTGGCTTTCCGTGGGATTTCTCTGCCGAGGAATGCACCGATATCGCTTGGCTGGAATCGCGCCCCTATGCCGTGCTGTTCGTCGACGGCAACCACGAGCGTTTCGATCACTGGGCGGAGCGTCCCATGGAGCTGTGGCACGGTGGGCTGACGCAGCGCCTGTCGGATACCTCGCCCATACGGCGCCTGACGCGCGGTGAGGTTTTTGAGCTCGACGGCTCAACGGTCTTTTCCATGGGCGGTGCCACGAGCGTGGATAAGGAATACCGCATTCCGTATTCCAGCTGGTGGCCGCAGGAGCTGCCGGACGAGCGCAACTTTGAGGAGGCGCGGACAAAGCTCGACAGCGTAGACTGGAAGGTCGACTACGTGATCACCCACACCTGCTCTACGCGCATGCTTTCGCCCACGCTCTATCCGGGGCCTGGCTGGAATTACCCCGCCGTTGATCGGCTTACGGCATTTTTCGATGAGCTGGAAGACCGCTTGGATTACAAGCGCTGGTACTACGGGCATTTTCATCGGGATGCCAACCCTGCCGAGCGCCATACCGTGCTCTACGACTGCATCGTTCGCCTGGGCGACGAACTCCAGCCCTGGGATGTTGCGTAGGGGCGGGGTGGCTGACTACTCGACCGTTACAGTGATGTTTTCCCGGTGCGCGCGGATGACGTCCCAGGTAAAGTGCTCGACCAGCTGCTCGGCAGAGCGCGGTGTGGTGTCCGGTGCGATGCCCGTTTGCCCAGCGAGCCAGCCCAGTAGTGCCTCGGGTGTGCCAAAGCGGGCGCGGAGCTCGCCCAGGTCCAGATCGCGATCGCGCTTGGAAAGGCGGCGGCCATCCGGCGACATGAGCAGCGGAATGTGCGCGTAGTGCGGCGTGGGAAGTCCCAGCAGATGCTGCAGGTAGATTTGGCGCGGCGTGGAGCCCAGCAGGTCGCATCCGCGCACGACCTCGGTGACGCCCATGGCGGCGTCGTCGACCACCACGGCCAGCTGGTAGGCAAACACGCCGTCGCTGCGGCGCACCAAAAAGTCGCCGCATTCGGTGGCGAGTGCTTCGCATTGGGCACCATACGTGCGGTCCACGAATTCGACCACATCGTCTGCGAGGTCGTCGACGGCGGGCACGCGCAGGCGCGTGGCCGGAGCGCGCAGAACGCTGCGGCGGGCAACCTCCTCGGCAGAAAGGCCTCGGCAGGCGCCGCGATAGATAGGCGTGCCGTCGCTGGCATGCGGCGCGCTCGCGGTGTGGAGCTCGGCGCGCGTGCAAAAGCAGGGGTAGGTGAGGCCGGCGTCTTGCAGCCGGCGCAGGGCGCTCTCGTACAGATCCAAGCGATCGTGCTGGTAGTAGGGGCCTTCGTCCCACTCAAGCCCTAGCCAAGCCAGGTCGTCAATCAATTGAGCGGCAAGTTCCGGGCGCTTGCAGCGATCGTCCAGGTCCTCAATGCGTAACACGATGCTGCCGCCCTGGCTACGGGCCGAAAGCCACGCGCACAGGCAGCTGAACACGTTGCCCAGGTGCATGCGGCCCGAGGGCGACGGGGCAAAGCGACCTACGACGGGCGTGGGAGCGGGAGAGGAGGTCGTCGTTGGCGCGTCCGCGGCGGGCGCTGCTATGTTGCGTGCGTTGATATCCATGCGGACGAGTATAGCGCGGGACACGGTAGGGAAGGCGTTGCCGTGGCTCGCAAGTTGGCGGCGCTGCGCATTGCGCACGGCGGGTTTGCGGCTCAACGTCTCGATCGCCGCGCACTGACTCAGCCTCACAAACGACAGAAACCCCGGCAGCTCTTCGCAACTGCCGGGGTTTCCGCGGAAAAGGGGGACATGATCCTCGAGCGAACGGCAAAGGGGCAAACCGTTTTCGCTCAACTGCTTTATGCCCCTCGGCTGGCGGCTCAATCAGCGCATGCCGCGCCCACACAAAGCCGCTACACCTGTGACGGAGCTGTGAAATGGTATCTATCGTTGCCGCGTGCCATGCCAAAGAGTGTCCCTAACGACTAGTCATTTAAGAACGTCCCCAATGACTAGCTGCTGGCGGCGGGCGTGACTTTCATCCCATTTGACGCTCCGGTCGCCTAGATATTCGTCGTGTGTGCCCGTAAACGTGGGACAATGGCGCTGTTGGTATCACAGACAAAGGATGTGCCTATGAACGCCCCCGTTGCCAAGACCTGTCGGCAGCGCCGCCTATTCGCGCGATTCGCTTCCGTCTGCGCACTCGTCGCGCTTGCGTTGTTGCTGCTGCCTCCCGCCGCACACGCCGACGGCTACTCCATGAGCCAAACCTACATCGGTGCCACGGTTGAGGCCGATGGATCGCTGACCGTTGTCGAGGGACGCCAGTTCGATTTCGACGACGACATCAACGGCGTGTTTTGGGAGATCAATACGGGCACCAACCAGCAGGGCGGCACGGCGGGCGTCGACGTGCTGAGTGTCGAGGAAGAGGACACCGCGTTTAACAAAGTCGATAGCGCGAACAAGGGCGACTCTGGCGTCTACACGGTCGAGCAGACCGGTGACGGCGTAAGGATTAAGGTGTTCAGCCCCCACGAGAGCGGCGATAGCGTGATCTATTACGTGAGCTACACCATGACCGGTGCGGTCATGAACTGGGCCGATACCGCTGAGCTCTACTGGAAATTTGTAGGTGACGGCTGGTCCGCGGACTCCGATGACGTTGAGATGGAAGTGTACTTCGCAAATGCCGCTGCCGGGACGGCGGCCGTCAAGGGCGATAACTTCCGCGCATGGGGCCACGGCCCGCTGACGGGCGATGTATCGCTCGATGCGGACGAACCCATGGTCACCTATACCATTCCCTGCGTGCATCAGGGCGAATTCGCCGAGGCACGCATCGCCTTCCCTAGCGACTGGGTGCCGCAGCTTGCCGCTTCGGGCGAAGAGCGCATGTCAACGATCCTGAGCGAAGAGAAGGCGTGGGCCGACGAAGCTAACGCCCGCCGCGCTCACGCTCGCATGATTGCCAATGTACTTGCCGTACTAAGTGTTGTCGCGGCGGTGGCCTTTACCGGCACAATCGTTGTGCTCAAGCTGCGCCGCCGCAAGCCCAAGCCGCTTTTCCAGGACGAATATTTCCGCGATGTGCCTTCGGCCGACCATCCCGCCGTGCTTTCGGCCCTCATGAGCTGGAACGAGGTGCCCGATCAGGCATATATCGCCACGCTCATGAAGCTTACTGACGACCGTGTGATCAAGCTGGAGCAGGCGACCGTGACCAAGGCCAAGAAGGGTCTGCTGAAGCGTGAAAAAGAAGAGCAGACGTATCGCGTGACGGTGAGTGATGCGGGTTGGAAGTCGGCCAAGGGCATTGACCACATGGTGCTCAAGGTCTTCTTTGCCGGTGCTAAGCCCGACGAGAACGGCGATCGCTCGCGCACGTTTGACGAGCTGCAGCACTACGTCAAGCAGCACGCTACGCCCGTGGGCGACAAGCTCGAGGACTATCAGAACACCGTTAAGGGCAAGTTGGCCGATAGCGAGTACGTTGCCTCGGACGGCATTGTCGCAATGGTGTTCTGCCTGGTTCTTGGTATTCTGATCGCCTTTGTTCCCGTGGGATCCATTTTCTTTACTGACGGCGCACAGGCGAACATTATCGCCGCGGTTATCTCGGTGCCGATTGTGCTGGTGGGTATTGGCGTGGGCCTTACGTTCCGCCGCTTTACCCCGGAAGGTGCCGAGGTAGCGGCCCGCTGCAAGGCGCTTAAGCATTGGCTCGAGGACTTCACGCGCCTAAAGGAAGCCGTCCCCGGCGATCTGGTACTGTGGAACAAGCTGCTGGTGATGGGCGCGGCGCTGGGCGTTTCGAAGGAAGTCCTGCGTCAGCTTGCCGAGGCTGTTCCTCCCGAGGTGCGCGAGGCCGACGGTTTCTACGACAATTACCCCTGCTACTGGTGGTACTACCATCATTACGGCACCGAATCGCCGCTCGATTCGTTTAACGATGTGTATCACGAGAGCATCCGTGAGCTGGCTTCGAGTTCCGATAGCTCGAGCGGCGGCGGAGGCGGCGGCTTCTCGGGCGGCGGCGGAGGCGGCGTCGGCGGAGGCGGCGGCGGAACGTTCTAGCGGTCGTAAGCTATGGGATGGGTTTTTCTCGACAGCCGTCGGGGAAAGTCCATCCCCTTTTTTGCGCTACCTACGAAGACTGTCCCCAACGACTAGTCATTTAAGAACGTCCCCAACGACTAGGTATGGCCGCTGGGCCTAGACGGTTAGGTCCAGCTCGTAGAGGAAGCTTTCGCGCGGCATAGCGTGGCGGCGTTCCTCGCGGTTGGCGCGGTGCGTGGCGGTGCGCTTAAAGCCGTGCAGCTCGTAGAACTTCCACGAGCAGTTGGAATCGGTGTACAGGTGTGCGCTGGTCGCCCCGCGCGAGGACAGATGCGAGATTGCGGCGTCGAGCAGCACCGTGCCAACGCCCAGGCCGTGGACATCGCGATCCACGGCAAGCAGCGTGACCTCGTTGTCGTGCGGCAGCGGGCTGCATTCGAGCAGGCGGTTGTTGGTTCGAATGGTGGCGCGCACAAACGAGAGATACTCGGCGCAAGCTTCGGGCTCCAGCTCGCGCATCTGCGACAGCAACGCGCGTTCGGTATCCATCCAATGTTCGTTGATAGTGACGCCGGAGCTCTGTCCTGCGCGTGCAAGCGCAATGCCGCGCGCCTGACCGTCGATTACGGCAACCTGCGAAAACGTCGAGGAAGAAAGGCAGTAGGCAAGATCGCACGCGGCCTCAAGGCGGTTGTACTCATCGTTATCCGAGTTGTTGTGCCAAAGCTGCTGCAGGATCAGCGCGATGGCGTCGAAATCTTCGGTATCAAACGGTCGGTAGAGAACCCGCGAGACCATGGTGCCTCTTTCTATTGCGGATACATATCGAGCACAGTTCTACCACGCCATTGGCATCTAATTATGGTGCCCCTGTGTTCCATCAACTCACCGTGCCCAGTGCCGTGTCCATCCCCTCCGCGCGCAAACTTTTTCTGCACATGCGCCCGTTGCGGGGTGCAACGTCGCGCTCGATGCGCTACATTGAATCAGTATTTTCAATGCCGCTGCGCGAGCGCTGCAGATCGACGTATCACCGACTCACAGAGCACGGCGGCGTACCAGACAGGAGGACTGCATGGGATCTGATGTGAAGATCGCACGCGCGTTGATCTCGGTTACCGATAAGACGGGTGTCGTCGATTTCGCACGGACGCTGGTTGACGACTTTGGCGTCGAGATCATCTCTACGGGCGGCACGGCTCGTGCCATCGAGGACGCGGGCGTTCCCGTAACCCCCATCGAGGAGTTCACGGGCTATCCCGAGATGATGGACGGCCGCGTCAAGACGCTGCACCCCAAGGTCCACGGCGCGCTGCTGGCCCGCCGCGATTCCGAGCAGCACATGCAGGAGGCTGCTCAGCACGGCATTAAGCTGATCGACCTGGTCGTCGTCAACCTGTACGAGTTCGAGAAGACCGTCGCCAACCCCGAGGTCACCTTCGCGGATGCCATTGAGCACATCGACATCGGTGGCCCCTCCATGCTGCGCTCTGCCGCCAAGAACGCCGCGAGCGTTACCGTTATCTCCGACCCGGCCGACTATGATGCTGTCCTGGCCGAGATGCGCGAGACCGGTGGCTGCACCACGCTTTCCACCCGTCGTCGCCTGCAGGTGAAGGTCTACCAGACCACCGCTGCCTACGACACGGCTATCTCCCGTTGGCTTGCCGCCCAGGCAAGCGATGTGGCGGACACCTCTGCCAAGCTCGAGATCTCGCTGGAGAAGGTCGACGACCTGCGCTATGGCGAGAACCCGCAGCAGAAGGCCACGGTCTATCGCTTTGCCGAGGGCTGCGAGAACACCGCGAGCTCGCAGTTCCCGCTCGTGGGCTCCGAACAGATCCAGGGCAAGCCGCTCAGCTACAACAACTATCTGGATGCCGATGCCGCCTGGAGCCTGGTCCGCGAGTTCGACGAGCCGGCCTGCGTGATCCTCAAGCACCAGAACCCCTGCGGTTCCGCCGTTGCCGAGGATATTACGGCTGCCTACGACCGCGCCTTCGCCTGCGATCCCAAGAGCGCCTTCGGCGGCATCATCGCCTGCAACCGCGAGGTTCCCTATGAGCTGGTTGAGCACTTCGCCGACCAGAACAAGCAGTTCGTCGAGGTCATCATCGCCCCGAGCTACACTGCCGAGGCGCTCGAGCGCATGGCAAAGCGCCCCAACCTGCGCGTGTTGGCGACCGGCGGCGTGGACCACGGCGCCCAGGTGGAGCTGCGCTCCGTCGACGGCGGCATGCTGGTGCAGGAAGTCGACCACGTGACCGAGGATCCCGCGACCTTTACGTTCCCCACCGACCGCAAGCCCACCGACGCCGAGATGGCCGAGCTCGAGTTTGCCTGGAAGGTCTGCAAGGGCGTTAAGTCCAACGCCATTCTGGTCTCCAAGGGCAAGGCCGGCATTGGCATGGGCCCCGGTCAGCCCAACCGCGTGGATTCTGCGCTGCTGGCCTGCGAGCGTGCCGAGGACTTCTGCGAGCGCGAGGGCGTGGAGAAGGGCGGCTTTGCCTGCGCAAGCGACGCATTCTTCCCGTTCCGCGACAACGTCGACGTGCTTGCTGCACATGGCGTGACCTGCATCATCCAGCCCGGCGGCTCCAAGCGCGACGACGAGAGCATCCAGGCCTGCAATGAGCATGGCATCGCGATGGTCTTCACCGGTGCCAGGCATTTCCGCCACTAAGTTTTGCTCCGGGACAAAATAATCTCCGCAAAAGACGGTCGCTCCGTTTGGAGGGCCGTCTTTTTGGTATAAGAGGACGGAATGACTAACACGAAAGGTACAACCATGCCCCAGATTGATGATGCCGAGCTGTTTGGCAATGCCGAGGATCAGCGTGCGTACGAGGAATTTTGCGCCAATCAGGAGGCGGTCGAGAAGTTCACGCTCGACAAGCCCGCGCTCATCTGCCGTTGGCGCATGTCCAACAAAAAGGTGCCCATGCTCAACCGTCACATCCGCGCGCTGTCCGAGCGCCTGGTGCAGGGCGAGCCGCTTACCCATAACATGCTCAGCTGGGCCAAACAGCACGTTGAGTGGTCGCTTGCCGAGGGCGACTACACCGCCCGCGACGGTGTGCTCATGCTGGTGATCGACGTTAACGGCAACGCCGCCATGACGGTGGGGGAGTACGAGCCGCTCGCCGATACGTCGGCCAAGGCGCTGCGTGCCCGCTCCGCTGAGGCTCGCTCCGAGGCCGACGAAACCGGCGTGGCGCCCGAGTTGCTCGCTGCTGTCGATAACGGCGAGCTGACCTTTGTGGCGCCGGCGGACGAGTGCCTGTGCGGCACGGCGACGCTCATCGAACAGCTGGCCCAGACCAAGGGCATCCCGGTCACGCGCGTAGACATCCCCGCTCAGCTCAAGGGCGCGCTGTTCCTGGTGAGCGACGAACACGGCGTGGTTCCCGCAACCGAGGCGGATGCCGCCGAGGCCGATGCCGCCACGGTCGCCTTCTTCGCCGACGGCTACGAAAAGCTTCGCGCCCGCCGCTAAATGATTATTCTGGGACGGGGATTTAATAATCATTTTGGTCCCCGTCACCGCTGCGAGTGCGAGGCGAGCCAAACGCCCCCCGTTCGCGAACAGTTCTGTCACCTTGGCACCGCGCGCGGTGCACACCTGCAGTTTCGCAGCCATAATGGTGGCAAGATAACCGAGAGGGGAGCGGAATCCATGGCGCTGATCTATATCGTTGAGGACGACGAGCCCATTCGTCGTGAGCTTGTCGACATCCTTGCCCGCGCCGGTTTTGAGGTTGAGACATGCGAATCGTTTGAGCATGTCTCGCGCGATATTCTCGCCGCCGCGCCCGACCTAGTGCTGCTCGACCTCACGCTTCCCGTCAAGGACGGCCAGCATATCTGCCACGAGGTTCGCCGCGAATCCGAGGTTCCCATCATCGTCCTCACGTCGCGCACGACCGAGATCGACGAGGTCATGGCCATGACGCTCGGCGCGGACGACTTTGTTCCCAAGCCCTACAGCGCCCGTGTGCTCGTGGCGCGCATCAATGCCTTGCTGCGCCGCACCGCGGCGTCAGGTGAGCGCAGTACGCTCGTCCACAAGGGGCTGGAGCTCGACCTCGCCCGCTCCATGGTCACCAATACGGCAACCGGCGACAGTACCGAGCTCACCAAAAACGAGCTGCGTATCCTCTCGCTGCTTCTGAGCCGCGCGGGCAAGATCGTTTCGCGTCCGGCCATCATGCAGGACCTGTGGGACTCCGACGCCTTCGTGGACGACAACACGCTTACCGTTAACATCAACCGCCTGCGCACCACGCTCGAAAAAATCGGCATCAAGGGGTATTTGACGACGCACCGCGGCCAAGGCTATTCGGTCTAGGGGCCGGCTATGTCGTTTGCCAAGTTCTTTAAAGACGCGCTGCTTCCCGTCGCCGTGTGGACGTGCGGCGTGCTGCTGAGCTGCTTTGTGCTGACGGTCGCCGGCGCACCCGTTTCTATCGTGGTCGTGGCGGTCGGCGTGTCCTTTATCTTCGGTATGCTCGGCATCGTGATCGAGTACGCTCGCCGTCGCCGTTTTCTGCGCCAGCTGGAGCGCGCGGCTGAGGAGCTCGAGAGTCCCGCATGGGTGCAGGAGATGGTGCAATGCCCGACCTATGCCGAGGGCGAGCTCGAGTACGAGGTCTTGCGCCGGGTGGGCAAAGCTGCCTGCGACGAGGTTGCCGAAGGCCGGCGCCAGACCGATGACTATCGCGACTATATCGAGAGCTGGGTTCACGAGGCCAAGCTGCCCTTGGCGGCGGCCCATCTAATTTTGGAAAATCTGGATGGCAGCGAAGACGACCTGTCACGTGTGGATGACCTGGGCCGTGAGCTGGCTCGCGTGGAACGCTATATCGACCAGGCGCTGTACTACGCGCGCTCGGAAGTCGTGGAGCGTGACTACCTGATTCGCCGCTGGGATCTCAAGACCTTGGTGACGGGCGCGATTAAGGCCAACGCGCGCGAGCTTATCGCGGCGCACGTGGCCCCGGTGTGCGAGAACCTCGACTTTGAGGTGTTTACCGACGAGAAGTGGCTCGAGTTTATCTTGGGCCAGCTCATTCAGAACAGCATTAAATATGCGCGTGAGGACGGCGCGAAGATCGTGTTTTCGGGAGCGTTGCTGGACGAGGGCCTGGCAAGCGAGCGCATCGAGCTTACCGTCGCGGACAACGGCTGTGGTGTGAGCGCGGCCGACCTGCCCCGCGTGTTCGAGAAGGGCTTTACCGGCGACAACGGTCGCACCACCAAGCGCGCAACGGGTATCGGCCTCTACCTGGTGGCGCGTCTGTGCTCCAAGATGGGCATCGACGTCACCGCAGCGTCCGAGCCCAGCGAAGGCTTCGTCGTCACGTTTGCCTTCTCAACCAACAAGTTCCAATACTTTGAGTAGTCAGCCCGTCTTACGGTGCGGACGGCTATGTTCCCGAACGTGAACTTAGCTAAAGCAATTGGTGCTATGTTCCCGAACGTGAACATAGCCATGAGGCTCAAATGAATCTCCTATAACAAAAACGTGCCGCCCCAAACGGGGCGGCACGCCATTTTTCTATCAGCCAACTCGTTGAAGTAAGGCTGCGAAGGCCGCGGGGCCGGGAGGGGTTTCCTAAGGGCACATCCCGCAGCCGCAACGCGGCGAGGACGTGCCCGTGGAAACCCCGCAGGCCCCGCGGCCGGTGGGAGCAACGCTACTTCACGACCAGAATGTCGCAGTCGGTATTGCGCAGCAGGAACGTCGAAATCGAGCCCAAGAGCGCGTACTTAATTGAGGACAGGCCGCGGGCGCCGCAGAGCACCAGATCGGGCTTGACCACGTCGAGCATCTCATCCTTGAGCGTCTCACGAATGCGGCCGGTGCGAATCATGACCTCGACCTCGGGAATGTCGGGATTGGCTTTGGCCTCCTCGAGCTGCTTGGCGATGGAGTTGTTAAAGGCCTCCTCCAAGCCGTTGACCAGGTCGACCGGATAGGAACCGGCGCTCTCGAGCGCGGTGGAGTCGATAACGTGGCCGATGATCAGCTTAGCGCCGTTGTTCGCGGCGACCTTGATGGCGCGTGCGAGCACAAAATCCTGCTGCTCAGTACCGTCGAGTGAAACAAATACCTTGGTATAGCCCTCGTTCATGGTTTCCTCCTTGGTCTATCGCACGGGCGCGGGGCTCGTGCGTCGGGCGGGCGCGGGCGCGTTGGCCGCCGGACACTTTATCTTGTTGCAGTTATACCCAAGGATTTCGGTTTGACCGCTCGCAATTCTGTGAACGGGCGAGTTTTTTGGTAAGGGTAGGCGCAGGCGCGTCGCCAACGGTTGATAATGGGACATCGCCCGCACCGTCCGCAGAACAATATCGGCGGGTGTCTAACGAGGGGGTCCCTTTGGATATCATCGAGCTTCTAAAATCTGCCTTCATGGGCCTGGTCGAGGGCATCACCGAATGGCTGCCTGTTTCGTCGACCGGTCACATGATCTTGGTGGACGAGTTCGTCAAGATGAACGTGAGCGAGACGTTCTGGAATATGTTCCTGGTCGTGATTCAGCTTGGCGCCATTTTGGCCGTCTGCGTCCTGTTCTTCTACGACCTTAACCCGTTTTCTCCCAGCAAGGGCAAGGAGGGCCGTCGCGACACCTGGGTGCTGTGGGGCAAGATTGTGCTCGGCTGCATTCCCGCCGCGGCGATCGGTCTGCCGCTCAACGACTGGATGGAGGAGCATTTCTACAATGCTCCCGTCGTGGCGCTGGCGCTCATTGTGTACGGCGTACTGTTTATCGTGATTGAGAACTGGCGCGCGAGCAAGCGCGAGGAAATGGCCGTTGCCGGTTCGTTTGGTTCGCGTGCTGTGGTGGCGGGCGGGCGTCCCGCCGGTGCGCACTTTGCGGCGCCCGCCGCGGCTACCGCTGAGGATGAGGACGATGACGAGAATCTGGACTTTGGCTCCATCGCCACGCTCGAGGACCTGAGCTGGAAGACTGTGCTGGGTATCGGCTGCTTCCAGGTGCTTTCGCTGGTGCCTGGTACGTCTCGTTCCGGTTCTACCATCATCGGTGGCCTGCTTTTGGGCTGCACGCGTTCGGTGGCATCCAAGTTTACGTTCTTCCTGGCTATTCCCGTTATGTTTGGCGCAAGTGCGCTCAAGCTGGTCAAGTACTTCATCAAGGGCGGCACGTTCGGCGCCAACGAGGTCGCTATCTTGGGCGTGGGCTGCGTTGTGGCCTTTGTGGTTTCGCTCATCGCCATCAAGTGGCTCATGGGATTCGTCCGCCGTCACGACTTTAAGTGCTTCGGTGTTTACCGCATCATCCTGGGCATCGTGGTGCTCGCATACTTCTTTGTTCTGGAGCCGATGCTTGGCCTCTAGCTTAGTCGACGCTGCGCGGCGGCCAGAGCGACAACTTGTTATTCAAAGGGGGCGGCATGGCCAAAAGGTCTATGCCGCCCTCTTTTCATGCCAATTTGTTCGCTCTGGCCGCCGCTCGCTGCCGTTACCATGACATCGGTGGCTCCGTGATTGGTGCATCGGGGGTCAGGTTTCTTTGCACCAACGTGGTACAGACTAACTTGACCCCATTGCGCCAAATCCGCTGGGGCGTGCCTGATGGCGGCGCACGGAGTCGTGGTGTGATTTGCGTCGGTGTCCGCGCGGCTCGGTATACTGGTACGGCTCAAACTATGGCGCTGCCCGCAGGCGCGCCGTCCGTCAGATGAGGAGTCGCCCATGACCCAGCCCCTGCCCTGGGAAAAGAACACTGCGGTACCCGTGCCGCCCGCGCCGGAACCCGTGCCGCTCGATGCGTACACCGCCCCCGCCGCGCCGGAACCCGAGCTCGTTCCGCTCGACATCTACGACGCCCCGGCTCCGGCGCCCAAACCAGCCAAGCCGCTCGTCGATATCGATAGTCTGAACCCCGCCCAGCGCGAGGCGGTCCTGACCACCGAGGGCCCGCTGCTGGTCCTTGCCGGCGCCGGCTCGGGCAAGACCCGCGTCCTGACCTTCCGCATCGCGCATATGCTTGGCGACCTGGGTGTTAAGCCTTGGCAGGTTCTTGCCATCACGTTTACCAACAAGGCCGCGGCCGAGATGCGCGAGCGTCTGGCGGCGCTCATTCCCAGCGGTACCCGCGGCATGTGGGTGTGCACCTTCCATGCCATGTGCGTGCGCATGCTGCGCGAGGACGCCGACCTGCTGGGCTACACCGGCCAGTTCACCATCTACGATGACGATGACTCAAAGCGCATGGTGCGCGACATTATGCAGGCGCTCGGCATCGAGCAAAAGCAGTTCCCCATCAACATGATCCGCAGCAAGATCAGCTCGGCCAAAAACGCCATGATCGGCCCCGAGGACATGCTCAAGAGCGCCGATAGCCCCAACGATAAAAAGGCCGCACAGGTCTACTTGGAGCTGGAGCGTCGCTTGCGCGCCGCCAATGCGATGGACTTCGACGACCTGCTCGTGCGCGCGCTTGAGCTGCTGCGCACCCGCCCCGAGGTGCTCGATAAGTACCAAGAGCGCTTCCGCTACATTAGCGTCGACGAGTATCAGGACACCAACCACGTCCAGTACGAAATCGCCAACCTGCTGGCCGCCAAGTACCAAAACCTCATGGTCGTGGGCGACGATGACCAGTCCATTTACAGCTGGCGTGGCGCCGACATCACCAATATCCTGGACTTTGAGAAGGATTTTAAAAACTGCAAGACCGTCAAGCTGGAGCAGAACTATCGTTCCACGGGTCATATCCTGAACGCCGCCAACGCCGTGGTACGCCACAACTCGCAGCGCAAGGACAAGCGCCTGTTTACGGCCGAGGGCGATGGCGAGAAGATCCAGGCCTTCCAGGCGAGCGACGAGCGCGACGAGGGCCGCTGGATTGCCGGCGAGATCGAGAAGCTGCATGCCAAAGGCACGAGCTACGACGACATTGCCGTGTTCTATCGCACCAACGCCCAGTCGCGTATCCTCGAAGATATGTTCCTGCGCGCGGGCGTGCCCTACAAGATCGTGGGCGGCACGCGATTCTTCGACCGTGCCGAGATCCGTGATGTCATGGCCTACCTTAAGATGATCGTGAACCCGGCCGACGAGATGAGCGTCAAGCGCGTCATCAACACACCGCGCCGTGGCATCGGCTCCACCTCGATCCAAAAAATCGAGCAGCTGGCGCGCGACAACCGTTGCTCGTTCTTCCAGGCTTGCGAGATTGCGTGTGCCGAAACCGGCATGTTTAGCGCCAAGGTCCGCAATGGCCTGTCAAGCTTTGTGTCGCTGGTGCGCGAGGGCCGCCGCATGGACGGCGAGCTCAAGGACGTCGTCGAGATGATTGTCGATAAGACGGGTCTGCTGCAGGCGTTTCGCGCCGAGGGCACCATGGAGTCTGAGAGCCGTGCCGAGAACATCCAGGAATTCCTGGGCGTCGCTGCCGAATTTGAGGAGACGCACGAGGACATCGAGGGTACGCTCGAGAGCTTGGAAGAGCTGCGCGCAGCCGGCGTTGCCGACGTGCCTGCCGAGCCTGAGTCCGAGCCCGTTGTGGTGAGCGCGCCTGCGCCCGAACCGGGGCCATCTGCCCCGGCATCCTCGTTTGAGGCGCTCGTCGGCGCGCGCGATGCCGCAGGTTCCAATCCGCTCGATAGCCTAGCCGCCCCGGCGCTCTCGCCGCAGGACGCCCTGGCCGCCGCCATCGCGGGCAACGCGTATGCCGCGCCGACGGAGATGCCGGCGGGTGCCGTGCATGCCGACGAGATTGAGCGCACCTACGGTCCGCTCACCTGTAAGGCGCTGCCGGCACTCATGGAGTGGCTGGCCCTGCGCTCCGACTTGGATTCCCTGGCCGGCGAGACGCATGCCATTACCATGATGACCATCCACTCCGCCAAGGGCCTGGAGTTCCCTGCGGTGTTCGTGGCCGGCATGGAGGAGGGCATCTTCCCGCACGTGCACGACTCTGGCGGCAGCGATGACCCGGGCAAGCTCGAGGAAGAGCGTCGCCTGGCCTACGTCGCCATCACGCGTGCCCGTAAGCGCCTATTCCTGACCTATGCGGCCACGCGTCGCACCTACGGCTCGACCTCTGCCAACCCGCGCTCGCGCTTCCTCAATGAGATTCCGTTTGAGGATATCGAGTTTAGCGGTATCGGTTCTGCCGGTTTTGAGGGCACGGGCTGGGAAAAGCGCGGCGACCGTCACGGCACCTTTGGCTCGGGCATGGGCTCGGATATGTATGGCGGCAAGGTGTTTGGTTCGCATACGCGCTCGACCGGCGGCTCCGGCTCGCGCGGCGGGTCGAGCTTTGACGACTTCTTTGGCGGCAGCAGCTATGGGACCGAGCGCCATCGAGGGGTTTCGCCTGACGCCGGCCGTGTTGCCTCGACCTTTGGCTCGGGCGCGCCGCGAGCCAAAAAGCCATCGTCCAAGGTGTCGCCGACGGTGGAGCGCAAGGTCGATCGCGCGAGCGCATCGCAGGACTTTGCCGCGGGCGATACCGTGAGCCACAAGACCTTTGGCACGGGTACCGTGATCTCGGTCGCCGGAGACATGATCGAGGTTCAATTCGAAAAGACCGGCCAGACCAAAAAGCTTATGAAGGGCTTTGCGCCTATCGTCAAGCTGTCGTAATCCCAGCGGACCTGGGCGGGCGTATAGGGCAACATCGCCTGCTCGGACAGTCCTGCGCAAGACGGAGAGCACATTAAGTGCTCTCCTTTGCGTGCGGAACTCGCGATCGATGTTGCCCTATACGCCCGCCCAGGTCCTTAGATAACGCTGCTTGCGAACGTCGCTCTGCTCGTTCGCTTTTTGGTCTGGAGAGCCGGGTGGGCTGATATATAGATACGAGTAGGGGCTCCTCCGTTGATGAACGGGGGAGCCCCTTGTTTCGTTTTGGTTGTTGTTGCGACCTAGAGGTGGCTGATGATCAGTTCCATCTTGCCTTTGAGGTCAATGGAGCTGACGGTACTGGGTGCCAGCAGGTGACTGCCCTTGTGGACGGGGTCGCCGCAGACGGTGCCTTCGCCGTCGATGACCGACAGGCACATGAAGGGCCAGCGCTGCTCGAGGGTCTTGCTGCCGTCGACGCGCACGCGATCGACGGTGTAGCAGGGGTTGGACTCGAGCTCGGTCACGCCGTCGACCTCGGGCGCGGTCACGGTGCCGTCGGTCGGCGCCTGAACATCAAAATCGATGCAGTCGAGGCTCTGCTCAATATGCAGCGGGCGCAGCTTGCCGTCGGTGCCGGGGCGGTCGTAGTCGTACAGGCGATAGGTCACATCGCTCGACTGCTGCGTCTCCAAAATGAGCGTACCGGTCTTGATGGCGTGCACGGTACCGGAGTCAATCTGGAAAAAGTCGCCCTTGTGAATCGGCAGCACGTTGAGCATCTCGTCCCAGCGGCCGTCCTCGATCATCTGTGCTGCCTCGGCGCGGTCCTTGGCGCGCTGTCCGACGATGATCGTGGCGCCGGGCTCGCAGTCCAGCACATACCAGCACTCGGTCTTGCCCAGGCTGCCGTTCTCGTGCTCGGCAGCGTACTCGTCGTTGGGGTGAATCTGGATCGAAAGGTCGTCCTTGGCGTCCAGAATCTTAATGAGCAGCGGGAACTCCTTGCCCTCGCAGTTGCCAAAGAGCTCACGGTGCTCGGCCCACAGCCACGACAGCGTGTGGCCGGCATACGGGCCCTCCGCAATCTGGCAGTCGCCGTTGGGATGGGCCGAGATAGCCCAGCACTCACCGATGGGACCCTCGGGAATGTCGTAACCAAATACGGTTTCGAGCTGGCGGCCGCCCCAGATCTTCTCGTGGAAGATCGGCGTCAGTTTAATCAAATCGGACATGTTCATACCCCCATGGTGTTGTGCGGTTGCCCACTCTAAACGAGCCATAACGAGCGCCCGCATGACTACAAAACTATGCCAACGTTACGTTGTGCAGCTCAAAGCGGTCACCAACGTTGCGCGAGATCGAATGCTCAAAGGCGGTGCCGCTATCCAAAAAGCCAATCTGGTTGAGCTCGAGCAGGGGAGAGCCGGGTTTGGTGTCCAGGCGCTCAGCCTCTTCCTCGGTTGCCGCTACGGCGCGAATGGTGCGGTGGAAGCTCGAAATCTTCAGCCCGCATTGCTCGCGGATGAAGCTGTAGACCGATCCATACAGGTCTTTCTTTTTAAGGCCCGGAATCAGCTCGAGGGGCATGTAGGTGTACTCGATAACGATGGGCTTCTCGTCGACCTGGCGCACGCGCACGATGTGATAGGCAAAGTCGTCCTCGGCAATTCCCAGCTGGGCAGCGACGTCTGCTGGCGGATTGACAATCGAGAAATCGTAGACCACCGAGGTCACCTTCTCCCCGCGGTGCTCATACGAAAAGCCCTGGGAGCGATCGTTCTTGCCCTGGAAAAACGCCTGGCCGGGAAGCCCCGCCGTGTCCTTAACGTAGGTGCCCGATCCGCGCCGGCTGGTAACAAGACCTTCATCGGTAATCTGCTCAATAGCTCGTTTGACGGTGATTTTGGAAACGCTATAGAGCTCGCAGAACTCAACGACGGTGGGCAGCTTGTCGCCCGGCTTTAGAGCGCCGTCCTCGATGCTTCGACGGATATCTGCAGCTATTGCCTCGTATTTGGGAATCATGGAACCTCCTTTCCGGCTTGATTGAGTACAAACGAAAGTATAGTCCACGTCTAAGCATCCCTATTGCGTTTTTGAAAAGTTCGAGAAAGATATAATCAAAAAACGCTTTTCTATATTAACTAGAGCGCTCTAAATGAATATGCATTCGAATAATGTGGTATTGAGCAAATTGATTGGCTCGAGGACGGGGTTGGGCCGTTTTGCCGCCCAGCGAACCGAATTTCATGCCTTGCGTTTTCCCAGATAAAACCTGCCAAAACAAACCTGTCCCTTTTTGACAGGTTTTTGCCTGGGGAGCGGTACCATACAGGCAATGTTTAAACGAGAAAGGTGGGCTCCCATGGAACCTAAGCAGTACTATATCGGCATCGACGTTGGCGGCACTTCGGTTAAGGAAGGCCTGTTCGACGAGGACGGCAACCTGCTTGCCAAGGCCAGCGTGCCCACGCCTCCTATCGTTGACGCCGCGGGCTTTGCCGCGGTGACCGAGGCTATCGACCAGGTGGTCGCCAAGGCCCAGATTCCGCGCGCCTTTGTGGCGGGTATTGGCCTGGCCGTTCCGTGCCCCATCCCGGCATCGGGCGATGCCAAGGTCAAGGCCAACATTGCCATTAACCTGCCCGAGCTAAGAGTCGCCATTCAGGAGCACTGCCCCGACGCGGTCGTTAAGTACGAAAACGATGCCAACGCCGCTGCCATGGGCGAGGCCTGGCTCGGCTCTGCCAAGAGCGTACAGAACGTGGTGATGGTCACCATCGGTACCGGCGTGGGCGGTGGCGTTATCGTTAACGGCGACGTGGTATCGGGCGTTGTGGGTGCCGGCGGCGAGATTGGCCACATGTGCCTGAACCCCGAAGAGGAGCGCACCTGCGGCTGTGGCGGCCATGGCCATCTGGAGCAGTATTCCAGCGCCACCGGCGTGGTGAGTAACTACCTTGCCGAGTGCAAGAAGGCGGGCGTCGAGCCCATCGAGCTCACCGGGCCTTCTGATTCCAAGGACGTGTTCCAGGCCTGCCGCGAGGGTGACAAGCTCGCGCTGGCAGCTGCCGATACCATGGCCGACTATCTCGGCCGCGCCCTGGCGCTTATTGCCAACGTGGTCGATCCCGAGATGTTCCTGATCGGCGGCGGTGCTTCCGCTTCGGCCGATGTCTACCTCGACAAGGTCCGCGAGCACTTTAAGCAGTACGCGCTCTCCGCCTCGCGCGAGACGCCCATTAAGGTCGCTTCGCTCGAAAACGACGCCGGCATCATCGGTGCCGCCTACGTAGCCCTGCGCGCCGCCGGCAAATAGTTGGTGCAAGGGGGACAGGTTACTTTGCACCAACATGGTGCAAAAGGGACAGCCTTGGCCTCCATGCCTGCCCCAAAATATGCCGTAGCCCTTCCGTCTGCGAAGGCTCGGCATCGGCGTGCTACCATAGCTACGTCCAAGTACACATATCAAGTGGAGGATATCCATGGCAAACGTTCTTGTCTTTGGTCACCAGAACCCCGATAACGACGCCATCATGAGCGCCGTCGTCCTGTCCCAGCTGCTCAACCAGGTTGAGTATGCCGGCAACACCTACGAGGCCTGCGCCCTTGGTCAGCTTCCGGCCGAGTCCGCCAAGCTGCTCGCCGACGCCGGCATCGCCGAGCCCCGCGTGATCGAGTCCGTCGAGGCCGGTCAGCTCGTCGTCCTCACCGACCACAACGAGTCTGCCCAGTCCGTCGCCGGCCTTAAGGACGCCACGGTCTTTGGCGTTGTCGATCATCACCGCATCGGCGACTTCGAGACCGCCGGCCCGCTGCATTACATCTGCCTGCCCTGGGGCTCCAGCTGCACCATCGTCACCAAGCTCGCCGGCGTGCTCGGCGTTGAGCTTTCCGACGTCCAGGCCAAGCTGCTGCTCTCGGCCATGATGACCGACACGCTCATGCTCAAGAGCCCCACCACCACCGATGTCGACCGCGCTGTCGCCGCCAAGCTCGGCGAGCAGGTGGGTGTCGACCCGGTCAAGTTTGGCATGGAGGTCTTCCTCACCCGTCCGTCCGGCTCCTTCACCGCAGCCGAGATGGTCGGCAACGACATCAAGATGTTCGAGCCCGCCGGCAAGAAGCTGCTCATCGGCCAGTACGAGACCGTCGACAAGAGTCGTGCGCTCGGCATGATCGACGAGATTCGCGAGGCCATGCGCGCCTACGCCGCCGAGAAGGGTGCCGATGGCATTGTCCTGTGCATCACCGACATCATGGAGGAGGGCTCGCAGGTCCTGCTCGAGGGCGAGACCGAGGCCGCTCAGAAGGGCCTGGGCATTGCCGACGAGCACGACGGCGTCTGGATGCCGGGTGTCCTCTCCCGTAAGAAGCAGGTCGCTGCCCCCATCATGGCCGCCTGCTAGGTTTAGTTGACCAAACGCCACGACCGGATCGCGGACGTCCCGCGCTCCGGTCGTTTTTTGTGCACGGCGCCGCGTCGTCTCTTGGACAGGCGTGCCCGTGCCGTTGAGCAAATAATGTTCAACCTGTGGTTCCGCTTTTCGGCCACGCCTGCGTGCTTGTCGTGCAGGGTAGGCTAGATGCAAGCGTAATACGTTAGAGCGCGGCGCCGCCACTTGGGCGGGCCGTGCTTTTTTAAGACGGGAGCTTTCCCGTGAAAGGAGCCGCCCATGGCAGCAACTGAGCAGCTGTTCAACGTTCGTGAGCGCAAGCGCTTTGAACGTCACGACATTTGGGAGCGCATCGCCGAGAACGGCACGATTTCCGCCGCCGTCATGGTCTTCGCCGCTATCGCCGCCGTTATCTGCGCCAACACCGATGCCTACGAGGCCATCCATCACTTTTTGGAGACCCCGCTGTATGTGGGCCTGGGCAACCTTACGGCTGGTCTCACCGTTGAGCTTTTCGTCAACGACTTCCTCATGGCGATTTTCTTTTTGTTGGTGGGCATTGAGCTTAAGTACGAGATGACGGTCGGCGAGCTCAAGAATCCGCGTCAGGCCATGCTTCCCATGTTGGCGGCGGTGGGCGGCGTCGTCGTTCCCGCCTGCATCTACCTGATCTTTAACCATGCCGGCGCCCGCAACGGTTGGGCCATCCCCATGGCAACCGATATTGCCTTTGCGCTGGGCGTGCTGTCGCTTTTGGGCAACCGCGTTCCCAACGGCGTGCGCGTGTTCTTCTCGACGCTCGCTATCGCCGACGACCTGATCTCCATCGCCGCCATCGCCATCTTCTACGGTCAGAGCCCCAATCCGTTTTGGTTGGGCGCCGCCGCGCTTGTGACCTGCGCGCTCGTGTGGCTCAACAAGACGCAGCATTACCGCCTTGCCCCGTATTCGGTACTGGGGCTGCTGTTGTGGTTCTGCATGTTCAAGAGCGGCGTACATGCCACGCTTGCTGGCGTCATCCTGGCCTTCACCATTCCAGCCAAGTGCGGCGTCAAGCTCGATAGTCTCACCGATTGGCTGGGCGAGTGCCTGCCGCTGCTCGATGACCGCTACGACGACGAGGCACACATCCTGGGCCAGCATGACTTTACCGTCTCGACTACCAAGGTCGAGCGCGTCATGCACCGCGTGACCCCGCCGCTTATCCGCATGGAGCGTCTGATCTCCACGCCGGTCAACTTTGTGATCCTGCCGATCTTTGCGTTCGTAAACGCTCAGGTTCGTTTAGTGGGCGTGGACATGAGCACGCTGCTCACCGATCCGGTGACGCTCGGCGTGTACTTTGGCATGCTGCTGGGCAAGCCGATCGGCATCTTTGGTATGACGTTTGCCCTGGTTAAGCTTAAGGCCTGCGAGCTGCCGCACAATGTCAACTGGCACATGATTGCCGGCGTGGGCATTCTGGGCGGTATCGGCTTTACCATGTCGATTCTCATCAGCGGCCTTGCCTTCCCGACGGCCCAGTTTGAGGTTCTTGCAGCCAAGGCCGCTATTCTCGCCGGTTCGGTCACCGCAGCCGTGCTCGGCATGATCTACATGAGCGTGGTCTGCAAGCATCCCTCGCCCAAAGACGAGTAAGAGCGCGAAAACCGGCTCCAGAACCGATTCGGGCGCGTCCAAAATGCGGATTCTGGCGGTGCTTGCCGCCTGCCAGACACGCCAGTGGTCAAAAAACGCCGTTTGTGAGTACTGTCACAAACGGCGTATCATTTTAGGTGCGGAAAATAATGAACAAAGTTATAAGAACTGTACGTTAATGAGTGACCATCGACTTCCAATTTGGCGCTAGCTGACGGTGATTAGGAAGTTTCAAGTCGAGTTTTGCCGATTTCGACCAAAAATCGCTGCTACTAAAAAGGTAACAGTACTCATATTTGCCCTTTTTTGGCCACAAGCCCTAAAACAAGCCTCGCCAAGGTCGGGAAGCGGGCCAAATCGCCGGCCTCGAGGCTTATTCCACCGTTCCGTAGACGGCGCCCCAGCCGTGGGCGGCCAAGGCGGAGTTGAGCTGGTCGCAGAGTGACTGGCGGTCGTAATAGCCGGGCGGTAGCAGGTTGACGATTTCCATGAGATCGGGCGCCAGGTCCAAGATTTCGGCCTGTACGATCAGATCCAGGCGGTCGATGGCGTGGCGGTCGTAAAACAGTCCGTCGACCAGGCGCTGCAAGTCGCCGAATTCCTCGGCCTGAAACGATCCGTACTCCATAGTGCCTCCTTGGGCGCCCCACGCCGGCATGCGCGGCGATTCGTAATTGATTGCGATGAACTTAATCTATCACGGCTTCATAACGTTGCGACGATGGCGGTCTATACTTAGACGAACTGCAACGTACCGCTTCGCGAAAGGTCGCACCCCATGCAGACGATCTACCAGAAGATGGAAACCACCGAACTCGATGCCGCCATCGAGGCGCTTAAAGCCGAGGTTGCCGAGGTCAAGGCCAAGGGCCTGGCGCTCGACATGGCGCGCGGCAAGCCGTCGCCCTCCCAGGTGAACATTTCTCGCCCCATGCTCGATATCCTCAATGCCGATGCCGATCTGCACGACGGCAATGTCGACTGCTCCAACTACGGTTGCTTCGAGGGCATTCCCTCGGCACGCAAGCTGGCGGGGGAGTTCCTGGGTTGTCCTGCCGAGCAGACGCTCGTACTGGGCTCATCGAGCCTGCTGATCGAGCACGATATCGCCGGTATGTTCTGGCGTTGCGGCTCGTGCGGCAGCGACCCTTGGGAGGCTTACGAGGCAGCGCACGACGGCAAGAAGGTCAAGTTCCTGTGCCCCGTTCCCGGCTACGATCGCCACTTTGGCATTACCGCCGACCTGGGTATCGAGAACGTCCCCGTCGCGATGACCGACAACGGCCCCGACATGGACGAGGTTGAGCGCCTGGTTGCCACCGACGACTCCATCAAGGGCATCTGGTGCGTGCCCAAGTATTCCAACCCCACGGGCATCACCTTTAGCGAGGACACTGTGCGTCGCCTGGTCGAGATGCCCACGGCCGCGCCCGATTTCCGCATCTTCTGGGACAACGCCTACTGCGTGCACGACCTGTACGACGAGACCGACGAGCTCGCCAACATCTTCGATCTTGCCCGCGCGGCGGGCACCGAGGACCGCGTGGTGGCCTTTGCCTCGACGTCCAAGATCACCTTCCCGGGTGCCGGCATCGGCTTTATCGGTGCGAGCCCCGCGGTCATCGCCGAGTTCTCCAAGCGCCTGAAGGCCGGTCTTATTAGCGCCGACAAGCTCAACCAGCTGCGTCACGTGCGTTTCCTTCCCACCATCGAGGCGGTCAAGGAGCACATGAAAAAGCATGCCGAGTTCCTGCGCCCGCGCTTTGAGGCCGTTGAGCGTAAACTCACCGAGGGCTTGGGCAACACGGGTTGCGCCACTTGGACTCATCCCCATGGCGGCTACTTTGTGAGTTTCGATGGCCCCGAGGGCTCGGCCCAGAAGGTCGCCGCGCTTTGTGCCGACCTGGGCGTCAAGCTCACGCCGGCTGGTGCCACCTGGCCTTATGGCAAGGATCCGCGCGACACCAACATCCGCATCGCGCCGAGCTATCCCACGGTCGAGGACCTGGAGGCTGCGCTCGATGTGCTGGTGCTGGCTGTCAAGCTCGTCGCTGCCGAGCTTGCGCGTACCGAGCGCGCCTAACGCGTAGGGCCCCGCAAGTCCGCGCCTAGTACTATCCGCACTTTCGATACGTAAAGGAGCGTATACATGGATTTGGGTATTTCCACCAACCCCACGCCAGAGCTCTACACCATTAAGGTGACCGGTGAGATCGATATCTCTAACGCCGATAGCCTGCGCAATGCCATCGACCTGGCGCTCGAGCAGCCCACTGAGGCCGTTGAGCTCGATTTTGCCCAGGTGAGCTACATCGATTCGACGGGCATTGGCGTGCTTGTGGGCGCCGCACACCACGCAGCTGATCATGGTAAGCGTTTTAGCTGCGTCAACGTGCAGCCCCCGGTGATGCGCGTGGTTCAGCTGTTGGGCGTCGACCAGGAGATTTCGATCACCGCTGCATAATCTTTGCCCCCAAAAGGGCGTGCCGTTTGGCATATGTTTGTGATGCGCTCGGACGTTTTGGCGTCCGGGCGCTATACTTGACCGAATGAATAGACGAGTTCCGGCCGAATGGCGCGGTGCGGGCTCGACTCACATCGAGCCTTGGAGGTATGTGTGTTTGGTATTGGAGAGGGTGAGCTCGCGATCATCGTGGTCTTCGGCTTTTTGCTGTTTGGCCCGGATAAGCTCCCGCAGATGGGCCGCACGATCGGCCGTGCTATCCGTCAGTTCCGCGAGACGCAGGAAAAGATGACGGCCGTTGTTCAGTCCGAGATTATCGATCCGGTGAGCGAGGCCGCGTCGGCCCCGGTCAAGCCCAAGAAGACTGCTGCGACCGACGACGATTCCGATGCGGACGAGGATGCCGCCGAGACGGCAGCGCCCGCCAAGAAGGAGACCTTTGCCGAGCGTCGCGCCCGTCTTGCTGCCGAGAAGGCCGCAAGCGAGGGCGCTGCTGAGGGCGAAGGCGCTGTTGATGAGGCCGAGGGTACAGAGCCTGCTGCTGCCGTCGAGCCCGAGCCTGCTGCAGAGCCCAAGCCCGAGCCGGCAGAGCCCACGACGGCTGACCTCTACGCCCGTCGTCCCCGCAGGCGCAAGGCCGTCGTCGACCAGCTCGCTCGCGAGCTCGAGGCCGAGGACGACGCCGCTGCCGCCGACGCCCCGAAGGGAGGCGATGAGTAATGCCTATCGGACCTGCGCGCATGCCGCTCTTCGATCACCTGGGCGAGCTCCGTCGCCGCCTGACCATCGTGGTCGTGTCGGTCTTTGCCGCCGCTATCGTGCTGTATTTCGCCACGCCCGTGGTGCTCGAAATCCTGGAAGACCCCATCCGCTCCTTTGTGCCGGACGGTAAGTTCTACATCACCACTACGCTCGGCGGCTTTGGTCTGCGCTTCTCGCTGGCCATCAAGATGGCCGTGGTCATGTGCACGCCCATGATCATCTGGCAGATCTTGGCGTTTTTCCTGCCGGCGCTTCGCCCCAACGAGCGCAAGTGGGTCGTGCCCACGGTGCTCGCCTCGACGGTTCTGTTCTTCCTGGGTGCCATCTTCTGCTACTTCATCATCATCCCGGCGGGCTTTGAGTGGCTCATCGGCGAGACCTCGGCCGTTGCAACCGCGCTGCCCGATCTGGAGAACTACGTCAACATGGAGCTGCTCTTTATGATCGGCTTTGGTGTGGCGTTTGAGCTGCCGCTCATCATCTTCTACCTGTCCGTCTTTCACATCGTGTCCTACGCGGCCTTCCGCAGCGCCTGGCGTTACGTGTACGTGGGCCTGCTCGTGGGCTCGGCCGTGATCACGCCCGACGGTTCGCCCGTCACGCTGGGCCTTATGTATGGTGCCCTGCTCTCGCTCTACGAGATTTCGCTCGCCATCGCCCGCGTGGTCATTACCGCGCGCGAGGGCAAAGAGGGCTTGTTCGTGAGCCGTCTGGATCTGTTCTCGGACGATGATGACGACGAGGAGTAAATCGGTATGCACGAGGTTGGCATTGTCAACGGCATACTCGATACAGTGATTCGCGCGGCGCGTGGGGCGGGGGCCTCGCGCGCCGTTTTGGTAACGCTGCGTATCGGGGATATGACCGAGGTTGTGCGCGAGGCGCTTGACTTTGCGTGGGAGACGTTTCGCGACGAGGACCCGCTCACGCGCGGCTGCGAGCTTGCCGTGGAGGAAGTCCATCCACAAAGCGAGTGCCTGGACTGCGGCGAGGTCTTCGACCACGACCGCTTTCATTGTCGCTGTCCTCAGTGTGGCGGCGCCAACGTGCGCCTGCTGCACGGCCGCGAGCTCGATATCGCGAGTATCGAAATCGAAACCCCCGACGATTAGCCCGCTAGCCATCTGGTGATGGGGTATAAAGGGGCCAAAGTAAGGAGTGCCGAGTATGGCTGAGAAAACGATTGATATCGCGTCGCCGATCCTGTCGCGCAACGAGCGCCTGGCAGATCAGCTGCGTCAGCGATTTAATGAGGCAGGCACCTATGTGATCAATGTGCTGTCGAGCCCCGGTTCGGGCAAGACCACCACGATTCTGGGCACCAACGAGCGCCTGCGTGACAAAGCCGGCCTGCGCTGTGCCGTCATCGAGGGCGATATCGCCTCGGATGTCGACGCCATCACCATGAAGGAAGCCGGCATGCCCGCCATCCAGATCAACACGGGTGGCCTGTGCCACCTCGAGGGCAACATGATCATGGAGGCTGTCGACGCCTTCGACCAGGCCGTCGGTCTGGAAAACATCGACGTCATCTTTATCGAAAATGTGGGCAACCTGGTCTGCCCGGTCGACTTTGACCTGGGCGAGAACCTGTCCATCATGATTCTCTCGGTGCCCGAGGGCGACGACAAGCCCATCAAGTATCCGGGCATCTTCCAGCACGCCGGCGCGCAGCTGCTCAACAAGGTCGACGTGGCCCCGGCTTTCGATTTTGACATGGATAGGTATACTAAGACACTCGATGACCTCAATCCGCAGGCGCCGCGGTTTGCCGTGAGCGCGCGCAAGGGCGAGGGCATGGATGCCTGGTGCGATTGGCTCATCGGGCAGATTGAGCAAGCAAGGGCGTAAGTCGGCCGCCATACGGGCGGGCGTAGCCGCAGAGATACGAGATAGGAGCCTCTTTTGAAGCTCATCATCGCCGAGAAAAACGATGCCGCGCGTCAAATCGCCGAGCGGCTGTCCACGGGTAAGCCCAAAAAGGACAAGGTGTACAACACCGCCATCTACCGTTTTGAGTGGAAGGGCGAGGAGTGCGTGACCATCGGCCTTGCCGGTCACATCCTGGCACCCGATTTTTGCGACAGTGTGCTGTTCGATAAAAAGCTGGGTTGGTATTCGGTCACCGAGGACGGCGAGATGTTGCCGGCCGATATGCCCGATGGCCTGGCCCGCCCGCCGTACGACACCAAGCGCAAGCCGTTCCTTGCCGATGGTATCTCCATCAAGGGCTGGAAGCTTGAGAGCCTGCCTTACCTTACCTGGGCGCCCGTCATTAAGCTGCCGGCCGAGAAGGAGCTCATTCGTTCGCTCAAGAACCTTGCCAAGAAGTCCGACAGCGTCATCATCGCCACGGACTTCGATCGCGAGGGTGAGCTGATCGGCTCGGACGCCCTCAACAAGGTGCGCGAGGTCGCGCCGGACTTGCCGGTCGCCCGCGCCCAGTATTCTTCGTTTACCAAGGCCGAGATTACGCAGGCCTTCGATAATCTTGTCTCGCTCGACCAGAATCTGGCCGACGCCGGCGAGAGCCGCCAGCACATCGACCTCATTTGGGGTGCGGTGCTCACGCGCTACCTGACGCTCGCCAAGTTTGGCGGCTTTGGCAACGTGCGCTCCGCCGGCCGCGTGCAGACGCCGACGCTTGCCCTGGTGGTCGAGCGCGAGCGCGAGCGCATGGCGTTTGTGCCCGAGGACTATTGGCAGATTCGCGGCATGGGTGCCGCTCAGGGTGCTGCCGAGGATGACCGCTTTAAGATTGCGCACAAGACGGCACGTTTTACCGACAAGGATGCTGCCGAGACGGCGTACGGCCACGTCGACGGCGCTACGACGGCAACCGTCGCCGCGGTGACCAAGCGCTCGCGTAAACAGCAGCCGCCCACGCCGTTTGCGACCACCTCGCTGCAGGCAGCCGCTGCAGCCGAGGGCATCTCGCCTGCGCGCACCATGCGCATCGCCGAGTCCCTCTACATGGCCGGTCTCATCAGCTACCCGCGTGTCGACAACACCGTGTACCCCGCGACGCTCGATTTGGGCGCTGTGGTGAGCGACCTGGCAAAGATCAACCCGGCGCTGGCGCCCGTGTGCAAAAAGGTGCTCGCCGGCCCCATGAAACCAACACGCGGCAAGGTCGAGACCACCGACCACCCGCCTATCTACCCCACGGGCGAGGGCGATCCGTCCACGCTCGATGGCGGCCAGCGCAAGCTCTACGACCTCATCGCCCGTCGCTTCCTGGCGACGCTCATGGGTCCCGCGACTATCGAGAACACCAAGCTCGAGCTCGATGTGAACGGTGAGCCGTTCGTGGCCTCGGGCGACGTGCTCGTGACCCCGGGTTTCCGCGAGGCGTACCCGTACGGTCTTAAGCGCGATGAGCAGATGCCGCCGCTTGAGCAGGGCGACACGGTCGACGTGTTCGACATTAAGCTTGAGGCCAAGCAGACCGAGCCGCCCGCGCGCTACAGCCAGGGCAAGCTCGTGCAGGAGATGGAAAAGCGCGGCCTGGGCACCAAGTCCACGCGCGCGAGTATCATCGAGCGCCTGTACGCCGTGCGCTACCTCAAAAACGATCCCGTGGAGCCGAGCCAGCTGGGCATCGCCATCATTGACGCGCTGACGCAGTTTGCCCCGCGCATCACGAGCCCCGATATGACCAGCGAGCTCGACGGCGACATGACTCGCGTCGAGCGCGGCGAGGACACCGAAGAGCATGTCGTGACGCACTCGCGTGCGCTGCTGGCCGGCGTGCTCGACGAGCTGCTCAAGCATACGCAGGAGCTGGGCGACGCCATCAGCGACGCCGTCACGGCCGATGCGCGCGTGGGCGCCTGCCCCAAGTGCGGCAAGGACCTGGTTATGAAGACGAGCGCCAAGACCCGCGGCAGCTTTATCGGCTGCATGGGTTGGCCCGACTGCGACGTGACCTATCCGGTGCCGAGTGGCGTCAAGGTGAGCCCGCTCGAGGGCGAGGCCGCCGTGTGCCCCGAGTGCGGCGCGCCGCGCATCAAGTGCCAGCCATTCCGCCAGAAGGCCTTCGAGATCTGCGTGAACCCCACGTGCCCCACCAACTACGAGCCTGACCTTAAGGTGGGCGAGTGCAAGGTGTGTGCCGAGGCCGGACGTCACGGCGACCTGATCGCGCACAAGAGCGAGAAGAGCGGCAAGCGCTTTATCCGCTGCACCAACTACGATGACTGCGGCGTGAGCTATCCTCTGCCGGCGCGCGGTAAGCTCGAGGCGACGGGCGAGACCTGCCCCGAGTGCGGCGCTCCCATCGTGGTGGTCAATACGGCGCGCGGCCCGTGGCGTATTTGCGTCAACATGGACTGCCCGACCAAGGAGAAGAAGCCCGCCCGCGGCCGCAAGACCACGACCAAGGCGAGCACGGCCAAGAAGACGACGGCGGCAAAGAAGACGACGGCTAAGAAAGCCACTGCCGCCAAGAAGACGACCGCGAAGAAGTCGACTGCCAAGAAAGCAGCCGCCGACAAGTAACAGCGCAGCCGAAACATTGACCAAAACAAAAATGAGCGAGGACCCCGCGATCCTCGCTCATTTTCTAGGCAGTCATTGGGGACGTTCTTTAATGACTAGTCGTTTGAGAACGTCGCATGCGACTAGTTCACCTCGACAGGTTTGGCGCCGGGATAGCGCTCCTCAAAGTCTAGGCGGTACTTATTGTCATTGGTGCCCGCCACGTTGTCGCGTGACAGCGGCGCCACGATCTCATTCTTGTGGTCCGCGGGCTTTGCGTACTTCAGGCTGATCTCCCAGGCATCGCAGATCGCGTCAATGCGGTGGTCCAGGTCGTCATACAGGGCAACGATGTCTTTCCAGGAGCTGTAGTTCTTAGAGCTCGTCGGGACGTCCAGGTCCTCGACGATGTCGTAATACTGCTCGATGGTGTCCTCCGTGCGCTCGGCGACGTCGGCGAGATTTTGACGGGTGGTTCGATCCTCTTCCAGATAGCTGCCGTTGAAGTTCTGTGCGCAGCCACGGACGTAGCTGTCGAGGTCTTCGAGCAAGTCGTAGTATTCGCTCAGTCGGCGGTAGAGGTTCTGCTCGGAGAGCGTTGCTTCGCTGCCATCCTCGTCGTCATCGTCATCATCGTCGTACAGGCTGTTGGGATCGCCGAGAGGCTTTAGGTCATCGTCGTCGACGTCATGGTGCAGCTTAGCTACCTCGGCAGTCGTCTGCGTGGCGGCGTTGTCGAAAGGCTTGATCACAAAGAAAACGACCAGGGCGATGATGATCGTCACCAGCACAACGATAACGGCGATAAGCGGCCCGGTGCCGCTCTTTTTGGGAGCGGGGGTCTGTGGCGAAGCGGGCGCGTATGCGGGAGCCTGCTGCTGTTGGGGCGAGCCGCTCGCGACGGGTATGCGCTGCGTGGTCTCGACGGTCGCGGGGCCTGCGGCGGGGTCGGGGCGATAGGCGAGGGGGTCGTCCGCCTTGGCTTGCGGCGTATCGAGGGAACCGGTCTGCTCAAAAGCGGGCTGGCTATCGCTCGCGGTTGTTTGCTCAACGGGTGCACCGCACGAGGTGCAGAACTTGGCATCATCTGCAAGAAGTTTGCCGCACGAGGCGCAATACCGAGACATTGCCACTCCTTTCGCCACATTTCAATGCAATACGACGATTATACCCAGCACCCCAAAAAGCCGGCAGTTGGGGACATTCCTTTTCGGCCGGCAGTTTAGGAACGTCCCTAACTGCTGCCTGAGTAGCCATTGGCTAGGTGGGGTTTGGGACGCGCCGAGCACTGGGGTATCATGGCTTGGTTGCTATAACTCGCATTTACGCGCCTTGTAGGAAGGGGCTGCGCCCATGGCTTTTGAGCCCGCTCAACATAGCTTTATCACGCTCGAGGGCGTCGATGGCGCCGGCAAGTCCACGCAGGCGCGCCTGCTTGCCCGCGCGCTCGAGCTCGCTGGCCACCAGGTTGTGAGCCTGCGCGAACCGGGCGGCACCGCCATCAGCGAAAAGATCCGCGCCCTGCTGCTCGACCCCGCCAATATGGCGATGGGCGACACCTGCGAGTTGCTGCTCTACGAGGCTGCGCGTGCCCAGCTGGTGCACGAGGTCATAGCCCCCGCCCTTGCGGCCGGCAAGGTGGTCCTGTGCGATCGCTTCTACGATTCCACGACCTGCTACCAGGCGTTTGCCGATGGCCTCGACCGCCAGATGGTGCGCGACGCCAACAACCTGGCCGTCGCGGGAACGCACCCGGCGCTCACACTCGTCTACCACATCACGCCCGAGCAGGCGGCGCTACGCATGGCAGCCCGTGGCGCGGCAGATCGCATGGAGGCTAAGGGCATGGCATTCCAGGAGCGTGTGTACCAGGGATTTTGTGCCATTGCTGCCGAGGAGCCAAACCGCGTAAAGCTCATCGACGCCACTACGACCGTCGAGGAAGTTTTCGAGAAGACGGTCGAGCAGGTTCGCGCGTACGGTCTCGATATCCCCCAGGATGCTGTCGCCGCCGCGCTTGCCAAGGAGGCCGAGTAACATGGCCCCCGCTCAGGCAAGCCTGCTGGCCAAGCTCGACACCCAAGAGCGCGTGCGCGACTTTTTGACCAATGCCGTCGCCAGCGGCCGTGCATCGCACGCCTACCTGTTTTTGGGCGCCCCCGGCGCGGGCAAGCTCGATGCCGCGTGGGCGCTCGCCCAAGCCTTCCTGTGCGAGCAGGACGGCTGCGGCGCATGCGACAGTTGCGTGCGCGTCTCTCGGCATACGCATCCCGACGTGCACTATTACACGCCCGAGAGCGCCACGGGCTACCTTATTGCCCAGACCCGCGAGCTGCTCGATGACGTGCCGCTGGCACCCATTCGCGCCAAGGCCAAGGTCTACATCATCGACCGTGCCGAGCAACTGCGCGCCAACACCGCCAACGCACTGCTCAAGACACTCGAGGAGCCGCCCGAGGGCGTTATGTTCATCTTGCTGGGCACCTCGGCAGACGTGATGCTGCCCACAATCGTGAGCCGCTGCCAGTGCGTGCCGTTTCGGCTGGTGTCGCCCGCCGTCGCCGCGCAGGCCGTGAGCCGCGCCACCGGTCAGGACCCTGCGCGTTGCCGCATGGCGGTCGCCGTGGCGGGAAGCCCCACACGCGGCATCGAGTTTCTTAAGAGCGCCGAGCGCCAGGACGCCCGCCGTCAGATGGTCCGTGCCATCGACTCACTCATTGCCGCCGACGAGGCCGACGTGCTCAGTCGCGCCAAGTCGCTCATCGTCGCCGTCAAGGCGCCGCTCGCCGAGGTCAAGTCCACGCAGGAAAAGGTACTCGAGCAAAATGCCGACTACCTGTCGCGTGGAGCATTGAAGCAGCTTGAGGACCGCAACAAGCGCGAACTCAACGCGCGCGAGCGTTCGGGTATCATGGAAGCGCTGGCGAGCGCGCGGACGCTCATGCGCGACGTGCTGCTGACGCTTCAGGATGAGGCGGCCGACGTCGTGAACGAGGATGTGCGCGACACGATCGGTCGGCTTGCCGCCGCGACCAATGTTGCGGGTGCCACCCAGGCGCTCGAGGCGGTCGCAACCGCCGAGCGCAACATCGCCAGAAACGTTACTCCCCAGCTGGCCATCGAGGTCATGCTGTTCGATATCAGGAAGGCACTGAAATGCCGTTAGTCGTACCCGTTAAGTTTACCTACGCCTCGCGCGACCTGTGGTTCGACCCGCAGGATCTGGATATCCTCGAGGCCGATTATGCTATCTGCTCCACCGAGCGCGGAACCGAGATCGGCCTGGTCACGGCGGACCCCTTCGAGGTGCCGCAGGACGAGATCGGCCAGCCGCTCAAGCCCGTGCTGCGCGTGGCGAGCGACATCGACCTGCAGCTTGCCGATGATCTGGCCATCCAAGGCGACGAGGCCATGGTCGATTTCCGTCGCCTGGTCAAGGAGCTCGACCTCGAGATGAAGCCGGTCGGCGTCGAGTACCTGTTTGGCGGCGAGAAGGCCGTGTTCTACTTTGCGGCCGAGGAGCGCGTCGATTTTCGTCAGCTCGTCAAGGATCTGTCCTCGACGCTGCACATTCGCGTCGACATGCGCCAGATCGGCGTGCGCGACGAGACTCGCCTGGTGGGCGGCTATGCCCAGTGCGGCCAGGAGCTCTGCTGCACGCGCTTTGGCGGACAGTTTGAGCCCGTCTCGATCCGCATGGCAAAAGAGCAGGACCTGCCGCTCAATTCCTCCAAGATCAGCGGCGTTTGCGGCCGCCTGATGTGCTGCCTGCGCTATGAGTTCGAAGCGTACAAGGACTTTAAGAGCCGCGCGCCCAAAAAGAAGACGCTTATCGATACACCGCTCGGCAAGGCGCGCATCCAGGAATATGACACGCCGCGCGAGCAGCTGGTGCTGCGCCTGGAGAATGGCAAGGTCTTTAAGGTCAACCTGGCCGATATGACCTGCTCGGAGGGCTGCAAAAAGAAGGCTGCCGAGCAGGGCTGCAATTGCCGCCCCGACTGCGTGACGCGCGATGTGCTCGAGCGCATCGAGTCGCCCGAGATGCGTCTGGCGCTCATGGAGCTCGACCGTGAGAACGGCGTCGACGTGGGCGATGGCCTGTCGAGCGCCGACCGTCTGGCCGGCACATCGATGCCCAAGCGCCGTCGTCGCGATGTCGAATCCGATGCTCGCGCCGGTCAGGGCCAGGGCGAGGGCCGTGGCCGCGGAAAGGGCCGCGGCAAGGCCGAGGTGCCCGAAGTCGAGGAGGCCGCCGGTGGCCGTCGTCGTCGCAAGCGCGCAGGCTCGGGTGATGTTACCGAGGTCGTGGCCGCGGGCAAGAACGCCTCTCGCGAGCGCGAGGCTCAGCAGTCCCAGCAGCAGAATCGCGGCGGTGGCATGAACCCCACACGTCGCCGCCGCCGCCATCTGTCGAGCGAGGAGCGCGAGGACGCCTTCCGCGCCGCAGCTGCTCGCGAGGCTGGTGCCGCCCCCAAGGGTCCCTCGGCCTCCGATGCGCCTGCCGACAGGGGCGGCAAGTCACGTGGCGAGGAGGAGCGCGCGCCGCGTCCGCGCCGTCGCCATTCCTCGGGCGCGCAACAGAAGCCCTCAGTGCCCTCCGTGGCCGATCAGGTCTCGGATGGCGAGGTCAAGGTCACACGCCGTCGTCCCGGAGATGGCGGGGGAGCGGCTGCCAAGGCTTCGCGTGACGCCGCTCGCGACGAGCGCGAGCCGCGCGAGGATCGCGGTGGCGAGGGCTCGGCCGACCAGGGTCAAAAGCGCCGTCGCCGTCGCCGTTCCCGCAAGCCGCGCCAGGATGGTGGCGAGGGCTCGACCCCGTCTTCGTCCGCACCACAACCGCCCGCCGGCGAATAACGCCCGCGAGCGGATTTAGCCCGGGTGGCGCGCGCAGACGTGGTGTAAGAGCGTCCCGAGGTCCGTCGCTGCAAGT
>JAHYYP010000011.1 GCA_019424905.1 Collinsella sp.
ACCGAGCCGTACGCTTGAACTGAGAAGGGGGAGGCCTCGCGGCCTCCCCCTTTTTTGCGTTTGGTCGATATGAGCTAAACGCCTCTATGGCTTAATAGCCTTTTCTATTTGAAGAAAACAAAATGAATGACCAGCGCGATTGCCACGATGGCAATGATCAAGAGCGCAATTTGGAGACGGTGCTGTCTGCGCCGTCTGTTTGACGATGTAAATATCGATTTCCCCTGCTTAGGCGTCTCGAGATAGCGGGCGGAATGCGTTAGAGTTTGCTTGGGACGGGGCCCTCTGCGATGTTGCTTTGTGGGTGTTTGTGTCTGCTCCTGGCTGCTTGCGCTGTTTTTGGATAAGGGGGCATCTTTTAGATACACCGGATCGCTCGAGGCGACACCCATGTGTCTGCGCGCTGATTGAGATTCTTCTAGGGTTTGATATCGATTGCGAGTTACATACTCAGGCTCTGCATCGTTAATGGGCTCTTGGGAAATATGGGGACGATGGTAGCGTATGGGCTGTGAATAGGCAGAACTATCGTTCTGCAGCGACTCAAACGAATTGTCGGAGGTCTGATCGTCCATGATGCCCTTAGGTTGTCATTAACAACGTGTATGCGCTCATTGTAAGCCCTCCGCTTCGTTTTGACAGGCCGCGTATATGGTATTTAAGGCACGGTTCAAAGAACTTTAGCTTCGTTAAAACCTTAGTCTACCAGACTTAGATATGCTTATAGAAAGAGACTTAAAAAACTTTATATCAAAATGTATATATAAGAAATGGATGGGCATATATTAGAGCGTCAAAAGAAGTCCCTGCCACCTAGAAGATGGCTCGGCAGTCCCTTAAAGGAGTGGTAGTCATGGCAAGCATGGTTCCTTATCGTTCGGTTTTTGGTGTTCGTCCCTCTGCTAGCTCGTTGTTTGATCTCTTTGATGATATGAGCGACCTAGCGAACAGCTCGATTGCCTCTAAGGCGTTCCCCGTTGACGTTGAGGATAAGGGCGATGGCTATGAGGTCAAGGCTTATCTGACCGGCGTCGCCAAGGACGATATCGATGTCGAGCTTAACGAGGGCCGTCTGTCCATTAGCGTGAATGTCGAGGAAGACGAGGAGAACGAGGGTAAGAACTTCCTGCAGAAGGAGTTCAGCTCGTACAGCGCGACGCGCGGCGTGTACCTGAAGGATGCTTCGAGCGAGGGCCTTTCTGCAAAGTACGCTGACGGCATCCTTACCGTTACGGTTCCTAAGATTGTCGAGAAGAAGAACGTTACGAAGATTTCCATCGATTAAGGCTATCGGCTTTTAAAATCGGTGCCTACGTTAAGGGGGCTGGGAAGTGATTCCCAGCCCCCTTTGCTGTTTACTGTATGGTCATGGGCCGATATTGTCCGGCGGGACGTATCGTGAGTTTATGCAGCCCCTCAACGCGGGTGGCGGTGCTGCCAAGCTCGTTGTCGAGCGTTGCGTCGAGGGAGCTTGCGTAGCTTTTGACGGTCAGGCTTGGGCGATTGTTGTCTTGGCTAATGTGCATCGCGATAAGTTGCTCGGTGCGATCGGTTGCCAACGCGCGTGCGGCATCGGCGGCCTGATCGTTGGAGAGATGCCCTTTTACAGACAGGATACGTTCCTGAAGAAAGCGAGGATAGTCGCCTTGACGCAGCATGGTTACATCGTGGTTGCTTTCGAGTGCGAGAATGCGACAGTCCTTGAGCGTATCGATGGCATGCTTCGACAACTCGCCGGTGTCGGTGGCAAAGCCAATTGAATCACCCTGAGCGTCAAACCGGTAGCCGACGGGATTAACGACGTCGTGGGATGTCGAATATGTTTGAATGTGGACTCCGGCAATAGAGAGGGCGTCACCTGGGTCGAATTCCTCGACAGGTAGATGTGCGAGGCTTTCTTTGGACGTGAGCGTTCCTCTGCTGGAAAAGACTGGGCCATTCCAATGCTTGCACCATACCTCAAGCCCCTTGATGTGGTCGCTGTGTTCATGGGTGACAACAAGGGCGTACACGTCGTCTACCGACAGTCCGAGTTCCGCCATGCGTTTGAGCGTTTCGCGGCGAGACAGTCCGTCATCGACCATAATGAGCCCCTGCGGGCCCTCGATGAGTGCGCAGTTGCCTTTAGAGCCACTGCCGAGGATATGAAGGTGCAGACGAGACATAAGATTCCAAAGGATACAATGGGTGCGGACGAATAGAGGAGGAAGCAAATGCCTACGGTATCTCAGCATTATGGACACCATGCCGTGCCTGGGGCAGTCGATGAGACCCGGACGAGGCAGCAGGCTGCTCCTGTCGTGCTCATGGTATCAGGCGGCGCGGACTCGACGGCACTGCTTCTTATGGCGTGCACATCAAAGCTGGATATCCAAGACGGACGCGGTGTTGCCCCCATTGCTCGCGAGCGCCTGCATGTGCTGCATGTAAACCATCATCTGCGCGGCAAGGCGTCCGATGGCGACGAGGCCTTTGTGCGTGAGCTCTGCGCGAAATATGGTTTACCGCTGTGCGTGGAGCACGCTTATTTTGATGGGGAGTCGGGCAATATTGAGGCCGCGGCCCGCGAGGTGCGCTATGCCGCGGCGCGGAGGTATGTTCGCGAGCTCTGCGCCCAGACGGGGGCACCGCGAACGGCGGCTCGTATCTGCACCGCGCACACGTCTTCGGATCGCGCGGAAACGTTTTTGATGAACGCGATTAAGGGTTCAGGGCCCGCTGGCCTATCGAGCATTCCTCACCGGAGGAATATCGTGGTGCGCCCCTTGCTCGACCTAACTCATGGCGAGCTCGTGGGCTATCTACAGGTACATGGTCAGCCGTGGCGTGAGGACGAGAGCAATGAGGATATCTCGTATCTGCGAAACTACGTGCGCCATCGGGTAATGCCAGTGGTGGCACAGCGTAATGCGAGCGTGTGCAAGACGATTGGCGCCGCCTGCGAGATCCTTGGTGACGAAGATGCGTTTCTATCCCAGCTGTCGGCACAGGCGTTTCGAAGCTGCCTGCGCAAGGAGGCGGCGGGTGCGCTAGTGCTCGATGCCAGACGCCTTGCTGCGGCCGAGGTGGTAATCGCGCGGCGCATCGTGCGACTGGCGATCAAACGCATCGATCCGGACGCTCGTCCAGAGATGCGACATGTGGAGCGAGTCCTTTCCTGCGTTGCCGAGGGCGCCGGCTCGGTCACGCTTCCGGCGGGGATTGACGCACGCATTGAGTTTGGCATGCTGGCGTTCAAGGCGCCGGCGGCTCGCGAGGGCCTGGTCGCGGACTGGGTTACCGTACCCGGTCGTTTGCCGTTGGGCGGGGGACGTATGCTGGTCACAGAACCGATGGCCGTTGAGCCGGGATGCGATATCGTGCGCCGCGCCCGTGAGCTTGCAGCTGCCGGGGAAGTGACAGCTTTGGTAGACGCGGCTGCTCTGGGTTTTGCCGACAGCGATAGTGAGCGGATCCTGGCGGGCTCGCGTGGCGAGATCCCTGCCGAGGCGCGATTGGCGCGCCTGTGGGTGGACGGTCCCGCACCGGGAGACGTGATGTGCCCGTTAGGGATGAGTGGTCGAAGCAAGAAAGTATCCGACTTGCTAGGTGAGGCTCGCATTCCCGTTTCCGAGCGCGCCGGCGTGCCCATGGTGAGGACGGCGCCGGGGGGCGCCGTGGTGTGGGTCGCCGGAGTTCGCGCGGACGAGCG
Source organism: Collinsella sp. (assembly GCA_019424905.1). Taxonomy (GTDB): domain Bacteria; phylum Actinomycetota; class Coriobacteriia; order Coriobacteriales; family Coriobacteriaceae; genus Collinsella. The sequence continues at coordinate 3,692 of JAHYYP010000011.1, forward strand.
TTTTAAGTGCACGGCCGCAACGCGCGTGGCATATCTGCTCCGCGTGGTCGATGCGGAATAGCGTCCCACGCCAGCTATTCTGTGCGACGTTGACGGTATTCCCGCGCTGATGGCGTACGGGCTGGAAAATATACCCCGTGCGCTGCTAAAATGTGAAGTTCGCGTCCATACGGCGGTGTGTGGGCGATAAGCACAAGAAAGGGTTGTCATGGCTTCTCAACATCCGGATATCGAGAAGGTTCTGTTCACGCAGGAGGATATCGACGGTATCGTCTCTCGCCTGGGCGAGGAGATTACTCGCGACTACGCGGGTAAGGATCTGGTGCTGATTGCGGTCCTGCGCGGCGCCGTGGTCTTTATGGGCGACCTGATGCGTAAGATCGAGCTGCCGACCAACATCGATTTCATGGCTGTTTCGAGCTATGGCGACGGTGTGAAGTCCTCGGGTATCGTGCGTATCATTAAGGACCTGGATATCGACATCCGCGGTCGCGACGTGCTGATCGTCGAGGACATTCTGGACTCGGGCCTGACGCTCAAGTATCTGATGAAGAACCTCGAGAGCCGCAAGCCCGCTTCTCTGGAGGTCGCCGCCTTCCTGTGGAAGGACGTTGAGGACCGCGTCTCGGCCATCACGCCCAAGTATGTTGGAACCCATTGCCCCGATGCCTTTGTGGTGGGCTACGGCCTCGACTATGCCGAGCGCTATCGTAACCTTCCGTATCTGGGCATTTTGAAACCGGAGGTTTATTCGTAAGATGCCCGACGACCGTAACGATAACAATTCCCAGACTCCCCGGGACCCAAAGATCCCGGGGATGCCCGGAGGCAAGAAGCCCACGCGTACGGGCTGGCTGTATTTTATTTTGGCTTGCGCGCTTCTGGGCTACGCCTTCTTTAACATGGGCTCCGGCTTTGCCAATTCCAGCAATACCGTTAAGCTCGCGACGAGCGAGATGGTGAGCGCCATCAAGCAGGATCGCGTCGAAGATCTGACCTATACGGTTCAAGACGGAAGCGTGACGGGTCATTACTGGAAGACGAAGAAGGACAAGGGCGATACGAGCGAGCTCAAGAGCTTCTCTTCGACCTATGTCGGCTCCGATTCGCTTGCCGAGCTCATGGCGGAGCACCCCGATACCAAGTACATCGTCAACACCAACGATCCCGATTTTTGGGGCGACTTGGCGATGAGTGTGCTTCCGACGATCGCCCTTATCGCCATCATGTTCTACTTTATGCGCCAGATGATGGGCGCCAACAACAGGAACATGCAGTTTGGCAAGACCAACGCCAAGACCAACGAGGCCACACGCCCCAAGGTCAAGTTTGAAGACGTTGCCGGCGTGGACGAGGCAGTCGAGGAGCTCGAGGAGATCCGTGACTTTTTGAGCGATCCGGATCGCTATCGCAAGCTGGGCGCCAAGATCCCGCGTGGCGTGTTGCTGGTTGGCCCTCCGGGCACCGGTAAAACGCTGCTGGCCAAGGCTGTTGCCGGCGAGGCGGGCGTGCCGTTCTTTAGCATCTCGGCTTCCGACTTTGTCGAGATGTTCGTAGGTGTCGGCGCCAGCCGTGTGCGTGACCTCTTTAAGGAGGCCAAGTCCCAGGCCCCGTCGATCATCTTCATCGATGAGATCGACGCCGTGGGACGTCAGCGCGGAGCCGGCTTGGGCGGCGGTCACGACGAGCGCGAGCAGACGCTCAACCAGCTGTTGGTCGAGATGGACGGTTTTGAGGAGAGCGAGTCGGTCATCCTGATCGCTGCGACCAACCGTCCTGACATCCTGGATCCGGCATTGCTGCGTCCCGGCCGTTTTGACCGTCAGGTTACGGTCGACCGTCCGGATGTGAAGGGCCGCGAGCAGATCTTGCGCGTGCATGCCGAGAACAAGCCGATGGACGAGGACGTTAAGTTTGAGAAGCTCGCCCAGATGACCGTTGGCTTTACCGGTGCCGATCTGGCAAATCTGCTCAACGAGTCTGCGCTGCTGGCTGCTCGCCGCCATCGTTCCGTGATCTCGATGGACGAGGTCGAGGAGTCGATGGAGCGCGTGATTGCCGGACCGCAGCGCAAGGGTCGCGTGATGACCGAAGCCGAGCGCACTACGATTGCCTACCACGAGAGCGGCCATGCCCTGGTGGGCCACATCCTGGAGCACTCCGATCCGGTTCACAAGATTTCGATTGTCAGCCGCGGCCAGGCTCTGGGTTACACGCTGCAGCTTCCGCAGGAGGATCACTTCCTCAAGACCAAGAACGAGATGCTCGACGAGCTTGCCGTGTTCTTGGGCGGTCGCGTTGCCGAGGAGCTCATGTGCGACGACATCACGTCGGGCGCGAGCAACGACCTGGAGCGCGCGACCAAGATGGCGCGCGAGATGGTCACGCGCCTGGGTATGAGCGAGGAGCTGGGCACGCAAGTGTTTGGCGAGGCGCAGCATCAGGTGTTCCTTGGTCGCGATTACGCCGATCACCAGGATTACTCCGAGGAGACGGCACGCCGCATCGATATCGAGGTTCAGCGCATCATGCGCGAAGCCCATCGTCGTGCGGTCGAGATTTTGGATGCCCGTCGCGATCAGCTCGATCTGATGGCGAAGGTGCTGCTTGAGCGCGAGACCGTCGAAGGCGACGCCGTGAACGCCCTGCTCGACAACGAGTGGGATGCGTACCTTGAGCGCGAGGGCGATATCCTGGCGGCCAAGGAGGAGCGCAATGCCAAGGCGGCCGGCATGCCGACCAAGAAGCGCGCGCCTCGCATGAGCGAGGAGGAGCTGGCGGCTGATGCCGCGGCCTTTGCGCAGGCGGCCATGCAGGAGGATGCCGAAGCCGCATCCGATGATGCTGACGATGACCATGCCGTCGTCGATGCCGATGCCGACACCGACGCCGACAAATAGTCTTTGTGGCGAAAGCCTCTGCGGGGAAACCTGCGGGGGCTTTTTCTTTTGAGCGATATGGGGCCGTCTGTTGATTGGGGACAGACTTAAATGAGCGTTTTCACGCATTTAAGTCTGTCCCCAATCAACATTGCTGCGGCACTTTGCTCGGCTAAAGCGTACAATAGCGCCTATGTGAAAGGGGAACAGATGATCAACGAAACTATGTATGCTCGCGGTGCGGAAAGCTCCATCATCCGTGAGATTTTTAGCTATGGCCTTGAGCGCAAGGCGCAGATCGGTGCGGAAAACGTATTCGATTTTTCGCTGGGCAACCCGAGTGTTCCGGCGCCCGCTGCCGTGGCTGAGTCGATTAAGAAGGCCCTGGAGCTGCCGAGCGACCAGCTGCACGGCTACACGCCCGCACCGGGCCTGCCGCAATGTCGTGCCGCTGTGGCCGAATCGCTCAACCGCCGCTTTGGCACGAGCTATGAGGGCAAAGACGTCTTTATGACGGTGGGTGCCGCGGCTTCGCTCACCTGCACGCTCAACGCCGTTACGAACCCGGGCGACGAGGTTATTGTTATCGCCCCGTACTTTCCGGAGTATCGCGTTTGGATTGAGAAGGCCGGCTGTACGTGTGTTGAGGCGCTCGCCGATGAAGATACGTTCCAGCTGAGCGTGGACAACGTGCTCAAGGCGATCAGCGATAAGACGGCGGCCGTCATCATCGACTCTCCCAACAATCCGACCGGTGCCGTATATACATGCGACACGCTGACGCGACTGGCCAACGTTCTGCGCGAGGCCAACGCTCAGCGCGATCCCGAGAATCCGATTATGCTCATCTCGGATGAGCCGTACCGCGAAATCGTGTACGGTGCCGAGGTGCCTTGGGTGCCCTCGATTTACGAGCACACCATCGTGTGCTACTCGTATTCCAAGTCGCTGTCGCTGCCGGGTGAGCGCGTGGGGTGGATCTTGGTTCCCAACACCAATCCGCAGGCCGCCCGTCTGATGCCGGCTGTTGCGGGTGCTGCCCGTACGCTGGGTTTTGTATGCGCACCGGCACTCTTCCAGCGCGTAATTATCGACTGCATCGATGAGCCGAGTGACGTTGAGGCCTATGCACGCAACCGCACCGCGCTTACCGACGCACTAGCGGAGTATGGCTACACCTATGTTGAGCCGGATGGCGCGTTCTACCTATGGGTGAAAGCGTTGGAGCCCGATGCGAATGCGTTTTGCGAGCGCGCAAAGAAGTATGAGTTGCTTGCGGTTCCCTCGGACAGCTTTGGTATGCCGGGTTGGTTCCGCCTGGGCTATTGCGTGAGTTACGAAACGATTGTCAATTCGCTACCCGCTTGGAAACAGTTGGCGGACGAGTATCGTTAAAAGCAAAGCGATCTGCCTACAATGTTTTACGTGAAACGGGGTTTGGTGTTAAGCCGGACCCCGTTGTCATGGACGTTGTGTCTTTGGGATGGAGTGGTTTTACGACTATCGAAGGCTATGCGTACAATGAATATAAGCGACGGCCGTGCCAGATAAGGAGACCTGATGCCCTACCTGCTTTCTTGTGACATTCATACCCATACGATGTTCTCTGCGCATGCATATTCGACCATTGAGGAGAATGTGTACTGGGCGGCAGAGCGTGGTCTGCAGGTGCTCGGATCTGCCGACCATTTGAGCTCTATGGTTACGGCTTGCCCCAATGACCTGCGCAGTTACCAGTTCTTTATCAACCAGGATATCTGGCCGCGCATTTGGAGCGGCGTGCTGGTGCTGCGTGGTGCCGAGGCCGATATCGTTTCGCTGGACGGAAGCCTGTTTGGCGAGGACACTCCTGTCACGCTCGATATTGCCGGCGATTCGTACAGCCGTCAGCATTCGCTGTTCGATTTGGTTACGCGTAATTTGGATTATTTGGTTGCAAGCGTGCATAATCCACAGATTGCTGAGGGCGCGACGCTGGCCCAGACGACCGAGATGTATATCAATGCCCTGGAGCACCCCAAGGTGTTCATGCTGGGTCACACGGGGCGTTCGGGCGTGCCGTTCGATATCGACGAGGTGCTGTTGGCAGCTAAGGCCAAGCACAAGATTATCGAGATCAACAACCATAGTCTTGAACACGGTGTCGACACTGAGCATTGGGCCGTATGCCGCAAGATCGCCGAGCGCTGCGCCGAGCTGGGCGTGGGCATTGGCGTGTCAACCGATGCCCACATTGGCATGGCCATTGGCAAGCTCGATCACGCGCGCAAGATGCTCGACGAGATTCACTTCCCGCTGGATTTGATCGTGACGCGCGACCGCGAGACGCTGCTGCGCGAGATGGCGGCAGCCGGCGTGTGCGATCTGCGCAATGGGATGTAGCGGAGTTTATAAACCAAGCGAAGGGGGCGGCCCAGACGGGTCGCCCCCTTTCTTGTCCCAAAAATCTACTGAGGTTGGTTAGCGGCGTTCGAGGACCGCTACGGTTTCGGTGTGGTCGGTGTGAGGGAACATGTCGACGGGCGTGATCTTGAGCAGGCGATAGCCTCCGTCGAGGAGCTGGTGCAGGTCGCGCTCTTGGGTCACGGGGTTGCAGCTGATATAGGTGATGCGGCGCGGCTTAAGTGCGCAGGCAGCTTCGAGGAACTCGGGCGTGGAGCCGGCGCGCGGCGGGTCGATGGAAAGAACGTCGACGCGTTCGTTGTTGTCGGCGGCATCCAGGATGTAGTCGGTGGCGTCGTCGGCCATAAACCAAGCGCTGCGGGTGAGGCCGTTGAGCTCGGCATTGCGACGTGCGTCGGCAATGCCCGCCGGGTTGCGCTCAACGCCGAGCAGCATAATGCCGATACCCTTGTTCTGGGCATCTTTAGCTGCGCAAAGACCGATGGTACCGCTGCCACAGTAGGCGTCCATGAGCACATCGCCCTGGTGCAAATCCATGCCGTCGATAGCGAGCTGATAGAGCAGCTCGGTCTGTTGCGGGTTGGTCTGATAAAACGCGGTGGGGGAGATATCGAATTCGCAACCGAGCAGCTGGTCGCGCATGCACTCGGCGCCATATACAATGCGGGTTTCCTCGCCGAGGATGGCGTTGCCGGGACGTCCGTTGATGTTTTGGGCGACGGTGACGATGTGCGGATTGAGCGCGGCGACAGCCTCAAAGAACTCCTGCGCATGCGGTAAGTCACGCTGGGCGGTCACGAGCGTAACCATGACCTGGTCGGTACGCCAACCGCAGCGGACGACGGCATAGCGGAGCAAGCCCAGATGCTTGTCCTCATTAAAGGCGGGAATATGCAGCCGCTCAGCTTCGCGTGCGATGCCGTTGAGAATCTGACGGGCGCCCGGTGCCTCGACGGGGCATTCGGGTACGGCAACGATCTTGTGCGTGCCGCGCTCAAAGAAACCGCAACGGACGGCGTCCTCCTTACCGGGAGCAAAGGGAGTGGCAGCCTTATGACGAAAGCCACGCGGCGCAGGATATTTGCCCGGGTCGCCCAGGGTGACTCCCATACCGCGAATGGGGTCGACGCTGATACCCTCGCGCTCGCAAAGAGCAGCAAAAAGCTCCTCCATGGCGGCCTGCTTGGCGGCGAGCTGCTTCTTATAAGGACGATTGAGCGCCGTACACCCACCGCAATCTTTCATGATGGAACAAGGAGACTTGGAATCAACGGTCTTGCGCGCAGACGGAGCCGGATTCTTATACGGGCGCTTGGAGCGAGTCTGAGAAGCCTTATCCTCGCTCCGACGAGAGCCGGGACGCTTGGCCTTAGCCCTGTTCTTGGTCGATTTGCTTTTTGCAGCTTTAGAAGACTTGGATTTCGAAGAAGATTTCTCCTCCTTCGACCCCTCAACCGCCTCCACCAAAGCACGACGAGCCCTACGCTCCGCACGAGATTCTGCCATCAATAACTCCACTTATTCATGAATTAAAGCTGCAAGTATTGTACCGTGCCAAGCCAGCAGACGATATGCAAGCGGTTTATTCGTGTCAGTGATAAGCCCAACGACGGTTGCCCGCCGCGTGAGGGGTGTGGGGGTTAAGTTTATCGCGAGTTCCGCACGAACAGGAGGCCACTTAATGTGGCCTCCGTCGTGAGCAGGACTGTAGAGCAGGAAACTTAACCCCCACACCCCTCACGCGGCGGGCAAACTCGCCTTGTGCTCTATCACGCTAAAGTGTATGATTCTGAACGTTACATGACTCACTTTACCTAACTAAAGTGCCACCAAGGGGGAACACCATGAATACCGATATGTCTCGTCGTCAGTTTGTTGGTCTAGCCGGCTCGCTCGCCATGGTGCTTGGCCTTGGTCTTGTCGGTTGCGGCGGTGGTGCCGATAAGGGTTCCGCTGCAGCCAAGGACGTGAAGGGCGCTGCGGAGTCCAAGAAGCTCGTGGTGGGCTTTGATAAGTCCTATCCTCCGTACGGCTTTGTGGGCGACGATGGCGAGTACACCGGCTTTGATCTCGATCTGGCCAAGGCTGTTGCCGATAAGCAGGGCTGGGAGGTCAAATACGAGGCCATCGACTGGGACGCCAAGGATACGCTGCTTAACTCGGGCGCCATCAACTGCATCTGGAACGGCTTTACCATGGAGGGCCGTGAGGACGACTACACGTTCTCCGAGCCGTACATGCTCAACGAGCAGGTGCTGGTGGTAAAGAAAGATGCGGGCATCAAGGGCTGGGACGATCTTGCCGGCAAGACTGTGATTACCCAGACTGATTCCGCTGCGCAGGACGTGCTTGAGGGTGACCAGAAGGATCTGGCGGCGACGTTTGCCACGCTCGACACGATCGGCGAGTACAACACGGCCTTTATGCAGCTCGAGAGCGGCGCGGTCGATGCCGTGGCTTGCGACCTTTCGATTGCCCAGTATCAGCTTGCCGCCAAGCCCGATGCCTATACGCAGCTTGATGAGCCGCTGTCCAGCGAGCACTACGCCGTCGGCTTTAAGAAGGGCGACACCAAGTCGGCCGACGCCGTGACCGAGTCGCTCAAGGCGCTCTACGAGGACGGCACGGTTAAGGACCTGTGCGACAAGTATTCAAGCTATGGTCTATCTTTCGATAATTGGGTGCTCAAGTAATGTCTATTCAGGTCATGATACAGATGCTTGGCCAGGGTTTCTTGGTCAGTTTGCAGTTGTTTGTGCTGACGCTGTTGGGGTCGATTCCGCTGGGAATCCCCGTGGCGTTTATGCGCATGAGCAAAATCGCGCCGCTTCGCTGGATCGCGCGCATCTATATCTCGGTCATGCGCGGCACGCCGCTCATGCTGCAGATGTTTGCCATCTACTTTGCCCCGTACTACGTGTTTGGCATTTCGCTCACGCCCGATTCCAAGTGGACGGCGTGCGTCGTGGCGTTCATCATCAACTACGCCGGCTATTTTGCCGAGATCTATCGATCGGGCCTGCAGTCCATTCCGCGCGGTCAATATGAGGCCGCCGAGGTGCTGGGCTACTCGCGCATGCAGACGTTTCTGTATATCGTGATGCCGCAGGTCACCAAGCGTATTCTGCCGGCGATGGGCAACGAGATCATCACACTGGTCAAGGACACGTCGCTGGCGTTTGCCATTGGCGTGGGTGAGATGTTCTCGACGGCCAAGGCGCTGGTCGCCTCGCAGGTGAGCATGGTGCCGTTTGCAATCGCGGCGCTGATCTACTGGGTCTTTAACTTCGTCGTCGAGATGCTGCTGGGCGCTGCCGAGAAAAAATTGGATTACTACCATGATTAATTCGGTAATGAATATATCGAACGCGCGTAAGGCGTTTGGCGGCAATGAGGTGCTCAAGGATATCTCGCTTGAGGTGAAGCGTGGCGAGGTCGTGGCGATTATCGGACCTTCGGGTGGCGGCAAGTCCACGCTGCTGCGGTGTGCCACGCTGCTCGAGACACTCGACGGAGGCTCGCTCTCGTTTGGAGACCTTGCCGTTGCGACGGATGCGGGGCTGGGTGCGGTATATGCGAAAGGCGACGTGCCCAAACAGGCGCGCTCGCGATTTGGCCTGGTGTTTCAGAACTACAATCTGTTTCCGCACTATACCGTGATGAAAAACATCACCGATGCGCCGATTCGCGTGCTCAAGCGTCCGCGCGAGCAGGCGGAAGCCCGCGCCCACGAGCTGATTACGCAAATGGGGCTGACGGGCAACGAGAACAAGGTGCCGTGTGAGCTTTCGGGCGGTCAGCAGCAGCGCGTGAGTATTGCCCGCGCCCTAGCGCTCGACCCGGAGATCCTGTTCTTTGACGAGCCGACCTCGGCGCTCGACCCCGAGCTGACGGCCGAGGTGCTGCGTGTCATTAAGGACCTCGCTGCGCAGAATATGACGATGGTGATCGTGACCCACGCAATGCAGTTTGCGCGCGATGTTGCCGACCGCGTGGTCTTTATGGATGGCGGTCGTATTGTCGAGGAGGGTCCTGCCGAGCAGGTTATCGACCATCCGCGCGAGCAGCGCACGCGTGAGTTCTTGAGCCGTATCGAGGGATAGGCTCAGGTATTTACTCAACTATTAATTGAGGCGAAGCCGCCGCAGGTCTTACGGTCTGTGGCGGCTTTTTGTTTGCATCGACGGGGTTCAATAATCGCCTCACAAGCTTGTCTCTTCCTCTCGCCGCCTGTATTCATACGTGCGCCGAAAGGTATGCATGGACAGTCGCCCGTGAGGGTAGGGTGGTGGCATAGGACATTTGGAGGGTGAGTCGGCTCGGCTGCCGACCATGCTGCTCCCGGGATGGCACCGACCGCGAACTCTCCCCGTTGGCGTCGCGCATTGCGCGCGGCCCTGCAAGGAGGTCATCATGGGTGCTCCCAAGACCGGTAACGTAAGGAACGTGGTGCTCGTAGGCCAAGGCGGGGTGGGCAAGACTTCACTCGCCGAAGCCATGCTCCACCTTTCCGGCAAGACCGCCCGCCTGGGCGGCCACGACGGCACCAAGCCTACGCTCGACTATGACCCTGAAGAGGTCAAGCGTTCATTCTCCATCTCGACGACCATTGCGCCAATCGACTGGAAGGGCGCGCGCATCAATGTGCTCGATGCCCCGTGCTACCCCGATTTTATCGGCGACGCCTTTGCCGCGATGAGCGTCTGCGAGACGGCTCTGTTTGTGGTCGACGCCGAGGCCGGCCCGCAGCCTACGACGGTTAAGCTCTGGTATGCCGCCGAGGACCTGCGCCTGGCGCGTGCGGTGTTCGTAAACCGCCTGTCGCGCTCCGAGGCCAGCTTTGCGACCACGATGGACCTGCTGCAGGAGCGCTTTGGCACGCGCCTGGGCGCCGTGACCCTTCCCTGGGGCGAGGGCGAGGACTTTGACGGCATCATCGACCTGGTGCGCATGAAGGCGCGCCATTGCAACGGCACCGAAGCCGTTGAGTCGGAGATTCCCGAGGAGTATCGTGCCCAGGCCGAGGAGGCCCATGACCATCTGTGCGAGTTGGTGGCCGAGGCCGACGATGAGCTGATGATGAAGTACCTGGAAGGCGAGGAGACACTGACGCAGGAGGAGCTTGAGGGCTTGCTGTCGAAGGCGATTGCCGAGCGCATCTTTGTGCCGGTCTTTGCGGGCGATTGCATTAAGGAGCAGGGCGTCAACTCGCTGATGGACGACATCGCGACGTACTTCCCGGCGCCGACCGACTACGGCGAGATGCCGCTTATCGACGGCGATTCGCTCAAGATTTCGAGCGACGATGACCGTCCGGTGGCGTTTGTGTTTAAGACCCTGGCCGATCCGCAGCAGGGTCGCATCAGCTTTATTAAGGTGCTGACGGGTACGCTTGAGCCGGGCCTTGAGCTGGTCAACGCGCGCACGCGCAAGGGCGACCGTCTGGCTCACCTGTATGTGATGTGCGGCCGCGACATGACCGAGGTCGGTCACGCCTATGCCGGCGACATTATCGTGGCACCCAAGCTGGCGGCCGAGACGGGCGATACGCTCTCGATTACCGGCAAGGTCGAGGCTGCGGCGTTTAAGTTCCCCAACTCGCAGTACCGCATTGCCATCGAGGCCGAGAATCGCGGGGACGAAGAGAAGCTCTACACGTTTATCGAGAAGGCCTGCAAGGCCGATCCGACCATGAGCATCGATCGTGACGAGGAGACCGGCCAGACCATTATCTCCGCCGTGGGTGAGGCGCAGGTTTCGGTGCTGCTCAACCGTTTGGAGGACCGTACCAAGGTCGTGGCCAAGAGCGTGCCGATCCGCATTCCGTATCGCGAGACCATCCGCCGCACGGCGAGCGCCCAGGGCCGCCACAAGAAGCAGACCGGTGGTGCCGGTCAGTACGGCGACTGCTGGCTGCGCGTGGAGCCGCTTATTGGGCCCGACGGCACGAGCGACGGCTACGAGTTTGTGGATGAGGTCGTAGGCGGCCGCATTCCGCGCTCGCTGATTCCCGCCGTGGACAAGGGCGTCCAGGAGACCATGAAGGACGGCATCATTGCCGGCTACCCGCTCACGGGCATTCGCGTGGCTGTGTACGACGGCTCGTATCACAGCGTCGACTCCAACGAGATGGCGTTTCGCGCGGCGGCTCGCATCGGCCTGCGCAAGGCATGTGCCGATGCCGACCCAGTGGTGCTGGAGCCCATCGAGGAAATTACGGTGACTATCCCCGAGAGCTACGCCGGCGCCGTGATGGGCGACATCTCGGCCTCGCGCGGTCGCGTGACGGGCATGGAGACCGATGAGCGCGGCGACACCGTGGTCGTCGCTCAGGCACCTCTCGCCGAGTTGACGGATTACTCGACGCGCCTGCGCTCTATCACGCGCGGCACAGGTGACTTTACCATGAAGCCCGCTGGCTACGAGCAGGTTCCCTATGACGTTCAGGCCAAGCTGGTCGAGCGCTATGAGGAGGGTCGCGCCAAGTAGCGCGTGATTTTGTCTGCAATGTAGGTGCTGACGAAAGGGCCGCCCTGGGTAACCGGGGCGGCTCTTTTTGATTCCTTGGGGACGGAGGAAAACGGATCATTTAGGCTTTGGGGCAGCTTGGTCGGTCCTAGTCTCCCGAGGCCTGATTGCGGCCGGTGGTGTAGTCGATCTGCACGTGCGGCTGCAGGTTGTAGCAATATACGTGGAAGCAGAGGGTCTTGCCGTGGTCCTCGACCGATTGCGCCTCAAGGCGCATGCCACGGCAGACAAGTTCCTCTTCGTTATACATAGGCGTGACGCGGTAGAGCACATGGTTGCCCGTATCGCGAATATAGTTGAGAATCTGCTCTTCAAACGGCAGCATGCCCGTCTCGTTGAGATAGCGCGTGCCGGTGAGGAGATTCTTGCGGTTGGCGTTTTCGCCGCAGAGCGACCAGGCGATAAGGTGGCAGCGGTTGTAGAGGCTCTGGCCCGGAATAAAGTCGTAGCGCTGCTGGTGCCAACCGGCAGGATGGATGCGCGAGATATCGCCGCGCTCGCCTTGACCGAGTGATTCGGGGCCCACGCAGGCGAGCGCTTTGCGGGTGCGGCCCAGGCTGTCGAGCTTGGAGAACTTCTTAAAGCAGCCCTCTTCTGTAGCGCGCTCGTATTCATCGAGCGTGAATGATGGTGTGCCGAGCGGGTGCGTGCTGTCGGCGCGAAGGGCAACGTAGGGGTTGCCGGCGTAGTCGGGAATGCTGCTGAGATAAACACCGCGGGCGCGGTTGAGGTCGGGGTTTTCGACCTCGTCGATGGGGGTGGCGGCACTGCCCGCGGAAACGTCGTCATCGGTGTCGGTCGCGGCGGAATCGGAGCCATCGCCAGAGTCCTGGCTGTTTTGAGGGTCCGCCGCGCTCGCCGTTCCCGATTCGAGCCGAGCGACCAGGTCTGCCTCGTCGTCGGTGCGGCTGGGACTCTCGTTTTGTTTTTCGGCCAGAGCCGCCGCCTGCTCATCGCCTTGCGGCGACAGCAACTTGGGCGCTCCGTCGAGCGATCCCGTAAACAGCGCAAACCCCAGCACCACGGCGGTGCCGATGGAAAGTGCTTGCTTGTAGGCGGGCTTGCGCGACATTGAGGCTCCTGGATGGACGGTTGGGAATCTACCAGTCTAGCAGGAGCCGGCAAGGGCCGTTCTGTCGAACAAATACTTAAGATTTGAGACAAACGCTACTGATTCATTTGTCCCGCGGTCTAGATCGAGGTGGAGTCGAGCCAGTTGAGCTTGCACTCGAGAATGCGCTGCTCGCCGGGTTCGCTGCTTCCGTCAAGTAGGGCGAGCAGCATCTCGGCTGCTTCGCGACCTTCTTGGTCGACGGGCTCGATGATGGTGGAGACGGTCGGTGTGGTGAGATTAGTCCAGTCTTCGCAGTTGAGTCCCAAAAGGCCGATTTGCTGCGGAAGCAGATGGGCCATTGGCTGGAGGGCCTTGTAGACACGGGGAAGTGCCCACTGATTTTGCACGAAGATAAGGGTTCGCTTGGCGGGATTGAACTTGAATTTAAAGTATTCAGTGAGCTCGTTGATTGACGGCTTGTTGTGATCGATGGGAATCGCTTTGTAGAGCTGCCCGTTCGCTGCCAGCGCCTCGGCATACCCCTGAAAACGCTCCATGCGGGTGCGCATTTCGGTCATGTTGGCGGCAATGGAAAAGAAATCTTCGTAGCCGGCGTCGAGGAGTGCCTGTGTGGCGTTGTACACGCCGTCGTAAAGGTTGGTTTTGATCCAGCTGGTACCTGGGCTATAGATGGCCGCATCGAAAAAGACGACCGGCTTGCCGGCGCGTCTAATGCGGTCATGCACGGCTTTGAAGTTTGCCGTGGGCTGGATGATAAAGCCATCGACGCCCAGCGAGAGCATCTTGTCGACGTACATGAGCTCGGTCTCGGGGTTAAAGTTGCTCGTGCAAACGACCGTCTGGTAGCCCGCGGGGAGCATGACCTGCTCCATGCCATTGAGAACGAGCCCCGCCCATTTGTTGGTGTTATCCAAAATGATGATGGCAATGACGTGGGTTTGCTTGCCGGTGAGCGTCTGCGCTTGGGCGTTGGGAACGTATCCGAGTTCCTTAATGACGCGCGCGATTTTGTTCTGCGTCTTCTCGCTAAGCTTTTCTCGTTTGTCGTTGAGGTAATACGAGACGCTTGCCGTCGAGGTTCCCGCCTCTCGAGCGACGTCTGCGATCGTAACGCGCTGTTTTGCCACAGCGACTCCTTCCGACAGATGAGCATTTTCCAACATGATGACTTTGAGTCTTGGTGAAGGATACGCTTCGGTGAGCGGCTTTTTCCTTTCATATGAGTATGCAACAAATGCGGCATACGGGTGGGGTCGAAATTTGTGACCGGCATGCGCATCTGCCGTCTACCGAGAAAATCAAATACTTCTTGACTTTTGAAATCGAGGGCAAAATCGCAGGATTCATTTTTGGTTAAACGCATAACTAAATCGCATAACCAACGCTCTGACCTGCGCGTTTACCGAAATAAGCTGGCATTAAGAAAAACGAGCACCTATATTGTTCTTGTCGAAAAGACAGCAAGTCCAAACGGCAGGGGATGCTCCGGAGGCCTCCGCAAACGGTGTCTTGCGCACGCAACTCTATGAAAAGAGGGAAGCAATGAAGATCGTAGGCGTTGCCGCCTGTACTGTGGGTATCGCCCACACGTATATGGCCCAGAAGGCGATTCAGGATGAATGCGCCGCCCGTGGCATCGAGTGCAAGGTCGAGGCTCAGGGTGGCCTGGGTATCGAGAATGAGCTCACGCAGGAAGACGTGGACTCCGCCGACCTGGTCCTGGAGTCCGTCGACGTGGGTGTCGAGAACGAGGACCGTTTTGAGCAGAAGATGGCCGAGGGCAAGTTCCTGAAGGTCGGCACCTCTGATGTAATCGCCGATCCGGTAAAGATCATCGACCAGGCCATTGAGATCATCAAGGCGACGGGTGGCGCCGTTGACGCGCCCAAGGCCGAGGCCAAGGCAGAGAAGAAGGCCGTCTCCGCTGCCCCGCAGGCCCCGACACCGGCGTCCAAGCAGTCTATCTTTGCCGATCCTGGCAAGACGCTGCTCAATGCATTCAATACCGGCGTTTCCTATTTTATCCCCATCGTCGTTATCGGCGGCGTGTTCCTCGCCTTCTCGCTGGCATCCGGTACCGCCGGCGCCAACGGCATGGAGGTTACGAACCCGCTGATGGTGAGTCTTAACACCATCGGCATGGCCGGCATCTCCATGATGATCCCGGTGCTTGCGGCATACATCGCCTACTCGATGGCTGGCAAGCCCGCGCTCGCCCCCGGTTTTGTCCTGGGCTACCTGGTCAACAACGCAGTCGTTACCCCTAACGGCAACAGCGTTTCGACCGGCTTCTTGGGCGCCATGATCATGGCGGTCATCTGCGGCTACTTTGTCCGCTGGATGAAGACCTGGAAGGTCAACAACACCATCCAGACCATCATGCCCATCCTGATCATCCCGATTCTGACCTCGCTTGTCCTGGGCATGGCCTATATCTACATCCTGGCCACGCCGCTTGGCTTTGTGATGGACTGGCTCACCGGCGTGCTCGGCAGCCTGCAGGGCGGTTCCGCAGTTGTCCTGGGTCTGGTCATTGGCGTTATGACCGCCTTCGATATGGGTGGCCCCATCAACAAGACCGCCTCGACCTTCACCATGGCCATCATGGCCTCCGGTATCTACGGTCCTAACGGTATGTTCCGCGTCGCCGTCGCCGTTCCCCCGATCGCCTGTGGCCTCGCTGCGCTCATCGCCAAGAACAAGTTCGATGACGCTGACCGCCAGATGGGCATCTCCGCGCTGTTCATGGGCTGCATCGGTATTACCGAGGGCGCTATCCCCTTCGCGGTCAAGGACCTCGGTCACACCCTGCCCGGCATTTGCATCGGCTCTGCCGTGGGTGCGGCACTTGCCGCCTTCCAGGGCATCGACTGCTACGTCCCGCACGGTGGCTTTATCGTCGCCCTTGCCACCAACAACGTCGCGCTGTTCTGCCTGGACATCGTGATTGGCGCCGTGGTCGCCGCTGCAATCCTGATTGCCATGAAGCCCACGCTCGACAAGCAGGCCAAGTAAACCTTTAAGGACTCCGGTTGTGCGGAGGGATGGATTTGACTCCGCACAACCGCCCCTACACAACAAAATCCATCCGTACTGATAGGGCCCACATCTGGGTCCCAGGGAACTTTTGTCAAAAATCCTCTGGAGAAGGAGAACAAAATGTCCAACCTCACCATCCGTCAGGCCGTTCAGGGCATGCTCAAGCTGCAGGATAGCGGCGATCACGCAACCATGGTCGGCATTGGCCCCATGAGCCCCAACCTGATTCAGGCCGTGTTCGAGCTTGCCAAGGACGAGGATTTCCCGCCCATGTTTATCGCCAGCCGCAACCAGGTCGATATGGACGAGATGGGCGCCGGCTACGTCAACGGTTGGGACCAGACGCGCTTTGCCGCCGACATCAAGAAGGTTGCCGACGAGGTGGGTTACACCGGTCCGTACTACCTGTGCCGCGATCACGGCGGTCCGTGGCAGCGCGACGAGGAGCGTAACGCCCACCTGCCCGAGGACGAGGCCATGGAGCTCGCCCGCAAGTCCTTCGTCGCCGACATGGAGGCGGGCTTTGACCTGCTGATGGTCGACCCCACCAAGGACCCCTATCATATCGGCAAGGTTATTCCGCTCGACGTGGTGCTTCGCCGCACGATTGATCTTATCGACTACCTTGAGCAGTACCGTCGCGAGCATAACCTGCCCGAGGTTGCCTATGAGGTCGGTACCGAGGAGACCAATGGCGGCTTGACCTCTACCGATAAGTACGAGGAGTTCATTTCTCAGCTGCAGCCCGAGCTCGAGAAGCGCGGCTGCCCCATGCCCACCTTTATCGTCGGCCAGACCGGTACGCTCACCCGTTGGACCGAGCAGGTCGGCCATTACAACTTCAAGAATGCCCGCGAGCTCGCCGACATGGCTAAGCGCTACGGCGTGGGCCTGAAGGAGCACAACGCCGACTATCTGGACGACGCGACGCTGCTCGAGCACATCCCGGCACACGTGACCGCCTCCAACGTTGCTCCGCAGTATGGCACCGAGGAGACCCGCGCCTACCTCAAGCTCTGCGCCACCGAGCAGATCCTGGTCGACAACGGTCTGTGCGATGACCCCTCCGACCTGTATCACACCCTGCTGGTCAAGGCTATCAAGACCGAGCGCTGGCGCAAGTGGATGACTGGCGACGACGTCAACCTGCAGGTCGACGACATTCTTGCCGACGATGAGCTCAGCCTGAAGATCCTGGATGTCTCCGGTCACTATGCGTTCAACGATCCCGAGGTCAAGGAGCAGGTCGAGAAGCTCTACCGCAACCTCGCCGCTCAGGACATCGACGGCAAGCGCTTTGTCATCGAGCACATCAAGCGCCCGATCAAGCAGTACGTCGTCGGTCTTAACCTCAAGGGCGTCACGACCCGCATCGAGGCCGCTCTTGCCGAGTAAGTAGCTTTTCCTACGCGACGCCGGGCCTGGGGCATGTCCCAGCCGCAGGCCCGGCACATAGGACAAAGGGACATCCCCTTTGTCCTATTTTTTGAGTTTTGGATTCCTTCGAAGGAGTTTGCACCATGAAGTTCTTTATCGATACCGCCAATCTGGACGAGATCGCCGAGGCCAAGAGCTGGGGCTGCCTGGCCGGTGTTACCACCAACCCGTCCCTGTACGCCAAGACCGGCGGCAAGCTTGCCGACTTTGAGCCGCATATGCTCAAGATTGCCGAGCTCTGCGAGGGCCTGCCCGTTTCCGCCGAGTCTACCGCTACCACTGCCGAGGGTATGATCGAGGAGGGCAAGCGCCTTGCCGCCCTCGCCCCCAACATCGTGGTCAAGCTTCCCGTGTGCGAGGCCGGCCTTGCCGCCTGCCGTGCGCTGGCCGATGCTGGCGTGCGCGTCAACATGACGCTCGTCTTCTCGCCGACGCAGGCCCTTATGGCCGCCAATGCCGGTGCTCGCTACATCAGCCCGTTTGTCGGTCGTTTCGATGACATCGCCGAGGACGGTATCTCACAGCTCGACAACGTCGTGACCTGCATTAAGAACTACGACTGGACGGGCAAGAACGTCGACGACACCGTCGAGATCATCACCGCCTCGGTTCGTACGCCCAACCACGTGACCCAGGCCGCGCTACTCGGTGCCGATATTGCGACCGTGCCCATGGCCGCTCTCAAGAAGTGCCTGCATCATCCGCTGACCGACCAGGGCCTCGCCTCTTTTGAGGCTGACTGGCAGAAGGTCGTCGCTCAGGCTTAACGAGTGGATTGCCCCGGCATCGCGTCATCCGGTGCCGGGGTTGTTCTCAAGAGAGGAATTCGTATGACCAACCAGGAGCTGGCGAAGGTCGCCAATGAGGTCAGGAAGGGTGTCGTGACTGCGGTTCACGCGGCCAAGTCGGGACACCCGGGTGGATCGCTCGGTGCTGCCGACATCATGGCGTATCTGTACTTTGAGGAAATGAATATCGATCCTGCCGACCCTCACAAGGCCGATCGCGATCGCTTTGTGCTCTCCAAGGGTCACGCGGCACCGGGCCTGTATTCGGTGTTGGCAAATCGCGGCTATTTTCCCGTCGAAGAGCTCGAGACGCTGCGTCATATTGGCAGCCGACTGCAGGGCCATCCCAACATGAACGACGCCCCTGGCATCGATATGTCCACCGGATCGCTCGGTCAGGGCATCTCCGCCGCGGTTGGAATGGCACTCGCCGCAAAGCACTGGGGTGACAGCTACCGCGTCTACACGTTGCTGGGCGACGGCGAGTGCGAGGAGGGCCAGGTGTGGGAGGCGGCCATGTTTGCCGGCAACCATGCGCTCGACAATCTTGTTGCCGTCGTCGACCACAACGGCTTGCAGATTGACGGCACAATCGATGAAGTTAACTCGGCCATGCCGCTCGCTGACAAGTTCCGCGCCTTTAAGTGGCATGTGATCGAGCTCGCCGACGGTAACGACATGGCGCAGATTGCCGCCGCCTTTGCCGAGGCCCGCAAAGTGAGCGACTCGCCCGTGGCCATTATCGCCGAGACGGTGAAGGGCAAGGGCGTCTCCTTTATGGAAAACCAGGTGGGCTGGCACGGCAAGGCACCCAACGATGAACAGTTTGAGCAGGCCATGGCCGAGCTCGCAGCGGCAGGGGAGGAGCTCTAATGGCAGACGTCAAGAAAGTCGCCACGCGCGTTAGCTATGGCGAGGCACTTGTCGAGCTGGGCAATGAGCGCGATGACTTTGTGGTTCTCGATGCCGACCTGGCCGCCGCCACGCAGACCGGTAAGTTTAAGGCTGCGCACCCTGAGCGCTTCTACGACGCCGGCATTGCCGAGAGCAACCTGATGGGGCTCGCCGCCGGCATCGCGACCACGGGCCACGTCGCCTTTGCGAGCACCTTTGCGATGTTTGCCGCCGGTCGCGCGTACGAACAAGTGCGTAATTCCATTGGCTATCCGCACCTCAACGTCAAAATCGGTGCCACGCATGCGGGTATCTCGGTCGGTGAAGACGGCGCCACGCACCAGTGCTGCGAGGATATCGCACTCATGCGCACGATCCCGGGTATGACGGTAATCGTTCCCGCCGATGACATCGAGGCTCGCGCTTGCGTGCGCGCCGCCTATGAGTTTGAGGGACCGGTCTACATGCGCTTCGGACGCCTGGCAACGCCGGTCATTAACGATCACGAGGACTATGAGTTCAAGATTGGTCGCGGCGTGGTCGTGCGCGAGGGGTCCGATGTGACCATCATCGCTTGTGGCCTTATGGTCGCCGAGGCGCTTGAGGCTGCCGAGGCGCTCGCTGCCGATGGTATCGATGCCGAGGTCATCAATATGCACACGATCAAGCCGCTTGATGAGCGCCTGGTGGTTGCCAGCGCCAAGAAGACCGGTCGCGTGGTCACCGCCGAGGAGCATTCGATTATCGGTGGTCTTGGCGAGGCCGTGGCCTCGGTGCTCGCAGAGCAGCATCCGGTGCCGATGCGTCGCGTCGGCGTGCGCGATGTGTATGGCGAGTCCGGCCCTGCGGTCGATTTGCTGCACAAGTACGGTTTGGACGCCGACGGCATCGAAGCTGCGGTCAGGTCCGTGTTGTAAGGAAGGTTTCCATGGGATTTGTATCTGCCAACCAAGTGACAATCGGGTATACCGCCGCCTCGCGCGAGGACGCCCTACATTATTTGTCCGAGCAGGCCATCGAGCTCGGCTTTGCCGATGACGCATCTGCCGTAGAGGCCGCCTTCATTGCTCGCGAGAACGAGGCCGAGACCGGCCTTGTCGCCGGTTTTGCCGTTCCGCATGCCAAAAGCGACGCGATCCACACGCCGGGCGTTGCCGTGCTTAAACTGACCGAGCCCGTTGAATGGCCGAGCTTCGATGGGGTGCCCGTCGATGTTGCGCTCGCGCTGTACGTGCCCGCCGGCGAGGCCGGAACTACGCACCTGCGTCTGCTCTCCAAGGCTGCCGTGATGCTGATGGACGCCGGCTTCCGTGACAAGGTGCGCGCGAGCACCGATCCCGTTGAGATTGCGGAGCTCATCAATAGCGGACTCGAAGACTAGAACGGTCATCCCGTTCAATCAATTGATCCTTCTCCAAGGAAAAGGGCCGCGACGCCGTATGGGTGTCACGGCCCTATTTGCGTTTCCCCAGATAAAACCTGCCAAAATAAACCTGTCGCTTTTTGGCAGGCTAATCGTGAGTTATTTCACCGCAACTTAGGGCACGGTTAGGAAGTGTGCACCTTAAAGAGTGGAGCCCTTGATTAGAGAGATTGCGCTCGTCTCTCTAAATGTCTCTCTAAAGAGAAAGCTAGTTAAAGAGATAACATTGGGCAATCTAACAGTGAATTCGATACATCTCTCTAAATGTCTCTCTAAAACAAGGCGCTTATCTCTCTAAAGTTAGAGAGATATACGAAACGTTAGAGAGATAAATCTATTGTTTTAGAGAGACGGAATGCCAAAATTCGTCCGTCCGCTACCATCTGCCAAAAATGGAGGATAAAGGGCTCATCGAAGTAATGGGTTCGTCGACGAGCCGCAACCGCCGCTATCGGAAGAAGTAGATGCAGGCGAGTCGCCCCTCTTGTGTCTCTCGAAGTGAGATGGGTGCTAGGGGGGGCGACTGCCTCGCGATATTTCCCCAGATAAAACCTGCCAAAATAAACCTGTCCCTTATTGGCAGGTCAGTTAACGCAGTGCAGGTTGAGCATATGCGAGCGAGCGGGCTCCGGGTGCGGTAAGGTGACGTGAAACAAGCGGGCGCTGACCTTTTGGTCGCGCCCGTGAAGTTGAACGTCAGATTGCCGTGCCCGGGGCCCGCGCAGCGCCGAGCAGTTACGCCGTTTGTAAAACGGCGTAACCTAAAGATTCATGTTGCCGTGGATGTAGGGGGTGACCTCGGGGGAGATATGGTCGCAGCCCAGTTCGCGCAGCGCGGACTCGATGGCGGCGGGCAGCGGGGTTTTGCCCTCGGCATCGACGGCGTTGCCGCCGAGGGCAGCAATCTTGGCGACATCTGCGGGTGCGGCCTCGATATGCATGCAGCCGCCGATCAAGCGCGCGCGTACCTGTGCCAGATCAAGATCGTGCAGGTAATCCTCGCAGGCGCGGATTAAATCGACCTTCTCGCGCGTAAGCTCCTCGCCCGTGGGGACGCGCGTGGCAAGACATGCTCCCGCCGGCAGGTTCCAAACGGGATAACCCCATGCGCGCAGCAGCTCGCGCTCTTCGTCCTTGGTAAAGCCGACCTCCATAAGGGGTGAGCGTACGCCGAGCTCTTCTGCCGCACGCATGCCGGGGCGGTAGTCACCGCGATCGCTTGCATTGCTGCCATCGATGACGGTGGGAAAGCCGAGCGACTTGGCGTGGTTGACGATGGCGGTAAAGCCGGCGTGCTTGCAGTGGTAGCAGCGATTGGCATCGTTGCAGGCTACTTGGGGGAGCTGCAGCTGATCAACCGAAAGATTGAGCACGGGGAGCTTAAAATGCGGCCCCTCATTGGCCTGCCCATCAACGGACTGCTCAAACGAAGCCTGCTCGGGCGTGCCGATGAGCGGCGTGGTGAGATGGACGAGGAGGGTATTGGTAGGCATGACGCGGGCGCATACGGCGGCCAAAAAGCTGCTGTCAACGCCGCCGGAAAACCCGATAGCCACGCGCCCGTATGCCAAAAGCAGCTGTTCGAGCGCCGATAGCTTGTCTTGAAGCTCCTCTGCGGGTGCCGTGGTGTCTAAAATCATGAAACGATCCTTATCGTTGAGTACTCGATCGAAAACTATAATCCTAATGCGTTACTTGCCATAAGACTTCTATCTGTGTAACGAAAGTGCAATATGGCATATACGTTATATACAAGTTGCCAAATGCGGTAGAGTTGCAGCAACGCGACAGCGAGAGTCGATGGGGGACCGATATGATCAAGGCTGTTATTTTTGACATGGATGGAACGCTGGTCGATACCGAGCGTTTGGGGATTAAGGCCTGGAAGGCAGGCGCCGCTGAGCTGGGGCTCGCGATTGATGAAGCGCTGATCCATCAGTTTATCGGCCGCACGCTGCCCGATGTTATGGACATCCTTGATAAGCATTATGGCAGCCACGAAACCACCGAGGCGATCTATCGTCGCCACAAGGAGATTCGCGACGAGATGGTCAAGACCGAACTGGAACTTAAGGCCGGTGCCGCCGAGTGCCTAGACGAGCTGCTGGCTGCGGGCTATCACGTGGGTCTAGCGACGTCGTCGCGCCTCGTTACGGCCGAGCGCAACCTTAAGATGGTCGGTCTTTTTGACAAGTTTGAAACGGTAACGTGTGGCGAGGACGTCGTGCACGGCAAGCCCGACCCCGAGATGTATCTGCTCGCCTGCGAGCGCGCGGGCTTTGCTCCCGAGGAATGTGCCGTGGTCGAGGATTCGCGCAACGGCTGCGTCTCGGGCATCACGGCCGGATGCCATGTCTTCGCCGTCCCCGATATCGTGCCGCTGCCGCAGGACGTGGTGGATGGCTGCGAGGCCGTGCTCGATACGCTGTTCGATCTGGCGGCGGCGGTCAAGGCCGTGCGCTAGACAATTGCGGTGTTGAAACGAGCAATTGCCCACGTTTGCGCTCAAGCAAAAGGGGTCCGGCAATGGTCGGGCCCCTTTTGCTTGAGCGGCGACTTAGCATACTTGCGGGCGTGCTATAGATACGCACCGAGGTTGATGGCCGTGGCGTCGGTCTGGCTGCTTGCCTGGGTGCTGGCGCGTTCCAGCAGGAACGGCCGCACGAGTTCTTGGCGGTTGATGTCCTCGATGGCCGTGACCGCGGTGACGGTGCGCGCGGCAGAGCTGACGTGGATATGCTTGGTCTTTGTCGGGACCTTGTTCTCGATTTGCTCCATGAGCAATTGAACGCCCTTGCGGCCAATCTCGTAGCCCGGGGGCGCTACCGTAGTGAGCGGGACCGATCCGCTCCAAGCGAGTGGGTTGCCATCGCAACCTGCTACGCGTACTTGCCCGGGGACGGCGATGCCTTTGTCGACCAGCGCCGAGATGACGCCCGAGGCCAGCACGTCGGTCAGACCGACGACAAAATCGGGGCGTTCGTCGGCGGGGCGCGCGGCGATTTGGGCGCCGATGCCGTAGCCGTCGGCGGCGGTATTCCATTCGCCGGCGTCGATGACTTCGATCTTGATATCGGGGTGCAGGGCGAGCGCCTTATGAATGCTAAGGACGCGCAGGGTGAGTTGCATAAATGCTGCTCTACCCACAACGGTGATATGGCGTGCGCCGCGGGCGATGGCAAGTTCGGCAATGATGCGACCCTGGGCCTCGTTGTCGGCCGCTACGTAGTAGCCGGGCTCGGAGCAATGGATGTCCAGATGGACGATCGGCACGGGCATTTTAGTCATGGCCGGATGCCAGTCGGGGGACGCCATGGGCTGAACCATGACGCCGGACATCTGCGTGCCCATAAAATAGCGCAGGTAATGGTCCTCGAGAATGTCGTCGTTATCGGCGTTGGCGATGAGCAAGTCGTAGCCGTGCTTGCGGGCCTCGTTGTGGGCGCCGCTGGCGATTTGGAGCGAAAAGCCGTGATCGAGACGGGGGAGCACCAGGCCAAAGGACTTGGTGGCGCCGCCCGCGAGCTGACGGGCGCTTTGGTTGGGCAGGTAGCCAAGGCGATTGATGGTCTCGTTGATGAGCTTGAGGGTCTCGGGGCGCAGCTTTTCGGGGTGGTTGAGCGCGTTGGAAACCGTGCCCAGCGAAACCCCGGCCTCGCGCGCGACGTCGCTGATTTTTACCTTTGCCATAGCGGCCCCTTTGATGCGTTTCAAGTACAAGCCAGATTGTAGCATCCTAAACCTACCAAAAAGGGACAGGTTTATTTTGGCAGGTTTATCTGGGGAAACGCCGTTGCCAGCGCGACCACCACGAAGGGGGCAGGTACCTTTGTGGTGGTTTGGACCGGCTGGACGTGTGTGCATCGGGTGGTATCTAAGTTGAGATACCACTTCTGGTATATCAGCTTGCGTTTGCGTGAGTACAATACTCGAACGTTATGCGTCTCAGCGCCCCCTGTGCGTGGACGTTTTGCAGTCAAGCGGACGAAGGGATTTATCCTATGTGCGGAATTGTCGGCTACACCGGCTCTGATATTGCAAAGAACATCCTGGTCACGGGCCTCAAGCGTATGGAGTATCGCGGCTATGACTCCTCGGGCGTCGCGCTCGAGGTGGGCGAGGGCGCCGCGGCTCACCTCGACGTCATTCGCCGCGTGGGCAAGGTTGCGGGCCTGGAGAGCGAGCTTTCCAATATCGACAGCGACGCTACCTGCGGTATCGGCCACACCCGTTGGGCCACCCACGGCAAGCCCTCCGTCGTTAACGCTCACCCCCACACCAGCTGCGACGGTCGTATCGCCATCGTCCACAACGGCATCATCGAGAACTTCGCCGAGCTGCGCGAAGAGTTGGAGGGTCGCGGCCACCACTTTAAGAGCGAGACCGATACCGAGGTCTTCGCGCATCTGATCGAAGAGGCCTATGCCGAGACGCACGACCTGATGGCCTCCGTGCGCGAGGCTTGCACCCACGTGGTCGGTGCCTATGGTCTGGCCGCCGTGTGCGCTGACGAGCCCGGCGTGATCGCCGTGGCCCGCAAGGATTCCCCGATCGTAGTCGGTGTGGGCGAAACCGGCTCCTATGTTGCTTCCGATGTCATCGCGCTCATCGACGCCACCCGCGATGTCGTGGTGCTCGAGGACGGTCAGTTTGCCAAGCTCACGCCCGCAGGCGTCGAGTACACCGACGAGGCCGGCAACGTTATCGAGCCCAAGGTCACCCACATCGACTGGGACCTGGACATGGCAGAAAAGGGCGGTTATCCCGACTTTATGCTCAAGGAGATTCACGAGCAGCCGCGCGTCGTGCGCGACACGCTGGTTGGTCGTATGACGCCGGCCGGCGAGCTCGACATCGACGAGCTGGGCCTTTCGCTCGAGGAGCTCAACGACATCGACCGCGTCTACGTGATCGCTTGCGGCACCAGCTATCACGCTGGCCTCATTGCCAAGAATCTCATTGAGGGCTGGGCTCGCATCCCCACCGAGGTGGAGGCGGCCAGCGAGTTCCGTTATCGCAACCCCATCATTACGCCGACGACGCTTGTCGTTGCCGTGTCCCAGTCGGGCGAGACGGCCGATACCCTTGCCGCCATTCGCGACGCGCGCATCAAGGGTGCCAAGGTCTTCGGCATCACCAACGTGGTGGGCAGCCCCGTGGCGCGTGAGAGCGACGGCGTCATCTACACCAAGGCCAACAAGGAGATCGCGGTCGCCTCGACCAAGAGCTTCATCGGCCAGGTCGTGAGCCTTACACTTTTGGCCCTGCTGCTGGCGCAGGTCAAGTACCGCTTGACCACCAAGCAGGCGCGCATGCTGTTCCGCGAGCTTTCCGATACGGCCGAGCAGATCCAGTGGATTTTGGATACCCAAACCGAGTCCGTTCATGAGGCTGCCCTGCTGTGCAAGGACGCGCAGTCGGCGCTGTTCGTGGGCCGTGGCATGGGTGCCGCTATTTCCTACGAGGGCGCGCTCAAGCTCAAGGAGGTCAGCTACCTGCACGCCGAGGCATATGCCGCCGGTGAGATGAAGCATGGCCCCATTGCCCTGATCGACCCGGGCTTCCCTGTCATCGCCGTGGCCACCAAGAGTGCCACCTACGACAAGACCGTGTCGAACCTCATGGAGTGCAAGGCGCGCGGCGCCAAGGTCATCGTCGTTGCCACCGAGGGCGACGAGGAGATCAACAAGATCGCCGACTGCATCATCCGCGTGCCGGCAGTCCGCGACGTGTTCAGCCCCATTACGGCGAGCGTTCCACTGCAGCTGCTCGCCCGCGAGGTCGCCATCCTGCGCGGCTGCGACGTCGACCAGCCCCGTAACCTGGCCAAGAGCGTCACGGTAGAGTAGTTGGTTCCGCCGTTCTAGCGACTAAGGCCCGGCTCCGCATCAAGACGGAGCCGGGCCTTTTCTGCATTTGACCAGATAAAACCTGCCAAAATGAACCTGTCCCTTTTTGGCGGGTTAGCGGAGCTTGCTGGTCTCGAAGTACTCGGGGAACTGGTCCAGAACCTCGGTTTGGTTGCGGAACATCATGTGCAGGTGCTTGCTGACCAAAAAGCTCGCTTCGATGGGGTCGCGACCGGCGATAGCGCGGCGAATCTGCTTGTGTTCGTTCACGATGTCCTGATTGTCGAGAACCTGCGTGGCAGCGCGCAGCCAGCGGAAGCGCTCCAGGTCGGCATTGGTCTCTTCGAGCCACGACCACACGGTGCTGCGACATGCGATGCTAAAAATCATGTGATGCATGAGGTTGTCGCTCAAAAAGAAACCGATGCGATCCTCTTCGGCCATGGCCTTTTCCTGCAGCACGATGGCGCGGTCGAGCTGCTCGATGCCAGCCGACGTGGCGCGCGCACAGCACTCCACGATCACCTGCTTTTCCAGATGCTCGCGGATGTAACAGGCACTCTCGGCAAGGGTGAGGTTGATGGGTGAGACGTAGGTGCCGCTCTGGGGCACGGTGCGCACCAGGCCTTCCTGCGCCAAGCGAACCAAAGCCTCGCGCACAGGGGTGCGCCCCATATCCAGGTCGTCGCAAAGTTGCTTGACGCCCAGCTTTTCGCCCGGCTTGTAGTCCAGGTAGACGATTTTGCGTCGAATGGTGTGGTAGGACTGGTCCTGTAGGCTCGTTTCCTGCTCGCCGACGTGCATCGATTCTTCCATAGCGCCTCGCAACTGTTCTATCAAACTCATATGTCAGTTGTTAATTATGCCGCGAATCAGCTCTCCGCGGTGGGTAATTCGGCTGTTGCCTGAGAACTATTGCGGCATCTTAGTCTGTGTTTGCGCAAGGCTGCGCTCAATGTTGCCGTATCATAAGCCGTCGCAAACGTGAAATAGAAAGAAGGAATCCCATATGCAACTGGCAAATATCGTACGCGAGCGCTGGAAAGGCGTTTTGTTCTGCCTGATCATCGCCATTCCCGCGACGTTGCTCGGCAAACAGGTTGAGGTGGTCGGCGGTCCGGTATTCGCCATCCTCTTTGGCATGGTCCTGGCGCTCGTCTTTCCCAAGAATCGTCGCGAACAGCTCGCCGCCGGCGTCACCTATACGTCCAAAAAAGTCTTGCAGTACGCGGTTATCCTGCTTGGCTTTGGCATGAACCTCTCCCAGATTCTGTCCAAGGGCGCCCAGTCGCTGCCGATTATCGTGGCGACAATCTCGACCTCGCTTGTCATCGCCTTTGTGCTCTGCCGCGTTATGAACGTGCCGGGCAAGATCGCGACGCTTGTGGGTGTGGGTTCGTCGATTTGCGGCGGTTCTGCCATCGCTGCGACCGCACCCGTCATCGATGCCGACGATCGCGAGATTGCCCAGGCTATTTCGGTCATCTTCCTGTTTAACGTTATCGCGGCGCTCGTGTTTCCGACGCTCGGCGGCATGCTCGGGCTGACCAACGAGGGCTTTGGCCTGTTTGCCGGTACCGCCATCAACGACACCTCGTCCGTAACGGCTGCGGCGAGCGCCTGGGACAGCATGCACCCCGGCGCCAATGTGCTCGAGAGCGCCACAGTGGTCAAGCTCACCAGGACGCTGGCCATTATTCCCATCACGTTGGTTCTCGCATGCTGGCAGATGCATCTGGCGCGCAAGGCCGGCGGTGACGCCAAAAGCACGTTCTCGCTTAAACGCGCGTTTCCCATGTTCGTGCTGTTCTTTGTGCTGGCGAGCGTGATCACCACGGTGCTTCAGCTTCCCGCGTCCTTTACGGCGCCCATCAAGGAGCTGTCGAAATTCTTTATTGTGATGGCCATGGCGGCTATTGGCTTTAATACCGATATCGTCGAGCTGGTCAAAAAGGGCGGCAAGCCCATCGCATTGGGCTTTTGCTGCTGGATTGGCATTGCGTGCATGAGTTTGGGAATGCAACACGTACTGGGAATCTGGTAGAGAAGTAGCTTGTTTGCGTGCTGGTTGCTGGTGAGCGCATTCTCACGGTGGAGCGATAGGAGCTCTTGCGGGTATGGCTTGTCCGCAGGTTTATAAGTCCCGAAGAGCTCTTATCGCCCCGCCAGGATGGCGATGCGGGGCAACACCTATACTCGCAGGACGGCGCTTTCTGCCCTATAGTGTTTGGTGAGCAATATCGTTCAATTTTGAAACACTCGGTCGTGCGACCGTCGGCGGCTGCATGTCGCCGCGGACAGGGGCAAATCATGGATAGCGATGCCAAGCTGAACATCTTGACCGAGGCCCTGGCTGCTGCCGGGGCCTCGGCATTGGCAATCGATGCGCGTGGGGACGTCGCGATCTCGACCATGAATGACGCGGCGCTTGAGCGGGATGTGGCGGCTTTTGTTGCTGAGCGCCTCGACCGTATAGGAGACGGCGCGCGTCTGGTTATGGGGCGTGCGGGTACGCGCCTGAGCCTGGCCGTTCGCCCCACCGACAAAGAGGGCGGGGGCCTTTGGGTCGTCGTGGTCCGCGAGGTGCGCGGCGCCGCGGCGCATGCGGGCATCGAATGGCTCAACGCCGACGAAGTTGAGGCCCGCTACGAATCGAGCGCGTACGGCATCGTTGAAGGTGCCGCTGCGGTAGCTGCACCGGTTGCCGAGAGCTATGCGCGCGGCGTGCCCCTTATGCTCGAGGGCGAGCTTGGCGCAGGTCAGGTCGAGATTGCCAAGCGCCTCTATCTGGACGGTCCTTTTGCCGATCAGCCCTTTGTTTCCGTCGCGCTCGATGAGCTCACCGAGCGCGGTTGGCGCCATGTGCTCAAAAGCGCCGAATCGCCGTTGTTCCAAACGGAGCTGACCCTTTGCATTGAGGGCTGGAACGCGGTTGGCCCCCAGCGCCTCCGCGAGCTGGTCTCCACGATGGCCGACACCGCGTTGGCGACGCGCTGCCATGTGGTGCTGACGGCGAATGACATGCCGGGCGGCAGCGAAAGTGATCAAGCCGCCTTTGTGACCGAGCGCTTCGCCTGTGCGGTGAGCGTGGCGCCGGCAATCGCCGAGCAGGGAGCCGCGTCGACGAAGGTTGCGCGCTATTTGGAATATCTCGCTGACGCATTTGGGACGGCAGCGCCCACGCTGTCTGCCGCGGCGACGAAGACGCTCGATGCTTACCGCTGGCCGCGCAATTATCTGCAGCTCCGCGAGGTCTCGGAACGACTGTATATATTGGTGGGGGCGGGCACGGTGGACCGCGCTGTGGCGGAGGAAGTGCTCGCCCAAGAGGACGTGATTAAGACCGCAACCTTTGGCGCCCCGACACTCGAAAGCGACCTGTATATCCTGCGACCGCTGGCCGATACCGAGCGAGATATCGCGCATCTGGTTGTAGATCATCTCCACGGCAATCGAACCCGTGCGGCGGAGGTGCTGGGCATAAGCCGTACAACGCTGTGGCGCTTGCTGAAGGACGATGACCGTTGAGCGAGGCGTCCGTGACCGCGCGCGACGCGTGTGCTACAGTCCAAAGCGTTATTGTTTCGATTTGGTTACGGCGTGCGAGGGCATATGGCTGAGACTTCAAAACCGAGCCGCAGAAGGCGGAGCGCCGCGCCGGTCAACCGACGCACGACATCGGTGACGTGGGGCAAACACGCCTCGGGGTTTGATGGCTCGTTCAAGCGCACTAAATATGGCTATCCTTCGGCAAGCGCCCGCTTGGCCATGCAGGCAGAGTCCTCGCTGTGGGGCCGCAAACGCGTGGTGGGCTCAAAGCTCAAGCACGACGGAACGCTCGGTTACATCAGCCGAGGGGCGGCTCGCCGCAGCGGACTCAATCCGGCTGGTTGGCATCGTTATGTTCCGATCGCGGTCGTCGTTGCGGTGATCGTCATCGCACTCGCTGCGCTTGGCTACGCCGGCGGTGGCGCCAACTTGGACGCAGTGTTTAAATCGCCCGAGCTCGCGCATGCAGGCACAGAAGTTGTCGAGGGCGCTCAGACCCAGACGGGCGTCGCACCCCAGCGCGGCATCGTTGCGGCGGCCTCCACCATCGCCGATGCTCAAAAGGACGAGGGCGAACAAGGCAGCGAAGCCGAAACGACTCACACGAACGAAACGACGACAACGGCGACGTCAATATAAGTTGCGAGTGGGGTAGCTAAAATAGCCCCGTCCAAAATTAGCTACCCCCGCTGACGCTCCTGGGTTACCTTACGTACACCACGTTGTCGCGGCGCGGCTTTGCCTCGGGTAGCGCGTCCTCGGCGTAGCCAAGAATGCAGTTACCGACACCGCGCAGGCTGCCGTCGGCGGGCAGGCCCCAGCTGGCCAGCAGCTCCAAGCCCTCGGGCGAGTCAAAGACCTCATGCGCGCGGTGAATCCAGCACGAATCGACACCCAGTGCATAGGCGGCGTTGAGCAAGTTGCCCATGGCGAGCGAGCCGTCTTCCAGATGTGTGGGCACGCTGCGGTCAACCAGCACCACCACAACGGTCTTGGCGCCATAGAAGGGGTCGCTGTTGCTGTCCATGACCTGGGCGTTGAGCTGTGAGAGACGCTTGACGGTCGCGGGGTCGGTGACGGCGACAAACGTCACCGGCTGGCGGCCCATGCCGCTCGGTGCATATTGGCCGGCTTCAATAATACGTGCAAGCTTTTCGGCCTCGACGGGACGATCGCTGTAGTTGCGGCAGCTGCGGCGGTGAATGAGTGCTTCGATAGTCTCCATGGTGTCTCCTTGCGGTGGCGTTGCAGATGCCCCGTTCATACCCGTCGGGCTTAAACGATAGACGGTCAATTGCCCGGCCAAAAGGATAGATTCCAATTGGGAAAGTAGGTTTGCATAAAAGTACCTTCAGAATGTGACAAACAAATGGGATGGTTAAACGTTTTATCCCGTCTACCCTGCGGTTTTTTACCACTTGCCTAAATGACGAACGCATAACCTCTGATAAAGGTTTTACTAAAGGAGTACCAACGTTTATCAATGCGCCGTGGTGGCGCCGGGCCAGGAGGTAACATCATGTTCCAGGCTGGAGATGTCGTCGAGACCGATTTCGAAGGATTTCTGAAGCTGCTGCGTTCCAAGACGCGCGCTTTCGTGTCGATCAACGATCACGAGTACTACATCACGCACACCGATGGCTATTGGCGTGTTCAGGATTGCGAGGCCCTCAACGACAAGGGCCACTTTACTGACTGCTCTGAGTTGGTCAACACGGTCTGCGAGGTCGTCGAGCTGCCGTGGATTGCCGGCAAGAGCCTGCATGACAGCTTCTCGGGCGCTACGGTCTATGAGGCCGTCGCCGCTTAACAGGCAATAAAACCCGATTTTCACGTGACCGCTGGCGCCGCCCCCGCGCCGGCGGTCTTTTTCTGCCGATAGGCCATAAAATGCGCGCATTTGCGGAGAGCCTGTTGACGATAGTCAAAACTCGGACTAATCTAGAGACACAAAATTGGTCAAAAATCGGACAATCGAATGGTGGGATAGATGAATAGTGCGGTTACGCTGGTCGACTTCGATCGGTTGCTCAATGGACTCGACCATATCTATTCGGAGTTCTCGCGCGCCTGCGGCCTTTCGGACTGCGCCTATTGGATGCTCGTCGACACCAGCACGGCGGGCGGCAGTATTGCCGTAAGCCGTCTGACAAGCGAATGGTTCTACAGCAAGCAGACCATCAACTCGGCAATTAAAACCTTGACGGCGCGGGGCTTCGCAACGTTGGAGTTTGCCGAAGGCAGTCGTAAGAGCAAGGTTGTGAGCCTGACCGAAGAGGGCAGGCGATTTGCCGAGCGTTATGCGTTGCCGGCACTCAAGGCCGAACAGCGAGCCTTTGGCGCGCTTGAGCCATGTGAGCAGCGCGAGATTATGCGCTTGATCGGCAAATTCTCTCAGGTGCTCGGCGATGAGTGCGATGCCTTTAAGCAGCATATCGCTGCCGAGAGCCAAGCCGAGAATCAAGGTGAGGGGGAGTCGTGCGACTGTTAATGAGGTTTCTAAAGCCATATCGAGGGCTTGTCGCAGTGACGCTGCTGGTGCTGCTGGTGGATAACGTCGGTACGCTGTTGGTTCCCACGATGCTGGCGAACATGGTCAACACCGGTATTACCACGGGCGATGTCGACTACATTTTACGCAACGGCCTATACATGTTTATCGCAACCAGCATGGCTAGCGGCGGCACGGTGCTGGGCTGCTATCTTTCGGCGCGCCTGGCCGCCAACGTGGCTTGCGATATTCGCAATGCCGTGTACGACAAATCGCTCGAGCTCGCGGCCAGCGATTTTGAGCGCTTTGGCACCGGATCGATGATCACGCGCTCGCTCAACGACATCAACGTGATTCAGCAGGCGATTCTGCAGACGATTCAGCTGGTGCTGCCCGTGCCGTTTTTGGCTGTGGCGGGCATCATCTTCGCCTGGTTTATCGATCCCGCCATGGGCACGCTTCTGGGCGTAGTCGTTGCGATTGTGCTGGTGGCGGCGGTCTTTACGGTTGCCAACGCGGCGCCGATTTTTATGCGCCTACAGGGCTTTATCGACCGCATGAACGTGGTGCTGCGCGAGAATATTGTGGGCGTGCGCGTCATCCGTGCGTTTAACAAGGAGCGCCACGAGGAACGGCGTCTGGACGAGGTGTTTAGCGAATACGCCGCCAACGCCATCAAAGTCAACCACCTGTTTGTGGGCCTCGACAGCTCAAGCTTCTTTTTGATGAACATCGCCGAGGTGGCGGTGCTGTGGGTGGGCGGCAACCGCGTAGGCGCCCACGCCATGCAGATTGCGAGTATCTCGGCGGTGCTGGAGTATGCAATTCTGATCCTGTTCTTTGTGATGATGGCCCAGATGGTGGTGCTGACGCTTCCGCGTGCTGCCGCGTGCCTGAACCGTGCGCAGCAGGTGTTGGAGATTGAGCCGAGCATCGTCGATGGCGAGCGCACGCTGGATGACGGGGCGCGCGAGCCCCAAGACGAAGCCGATGCGGTGGCCGTGTTCGACCACATGTCGTTTCGCTTTGACGATGCCGACGAGGACACCCTGTGCGACCTGAGCTTTGCCTGCCGTCGCGGTCAGACGACTGCGATCGTTGGCTCGACAGGCTCGGGCAAATCGACGGTGGCAAAGCTTCTGCTGCGCTTCCACGATGCCACCAAGGGCTCCATTCGCCTGAATGGTGTGGACCTGCGCGAGCTTACGCAAGACGAAATCCGCGGGCGCATTGCCTATGTGCCGCAGAAGGCGTGGCTGTTCTCGGGCACGGTAGCGAGCAACCTTCGCTTTGGTAACGAAGGCGCGACCGAGGGCGACATGCTTCACGCGCTTGAGGTTGCCCAGAGCACCTTTGTACTCGACCAACCGCAGGGGCTCGATACCCCGGTTGCCCAGGGCGGTACGAACTTTTCGGGCGGCCAGCGCCAGCGCCTGGCCATTGCTCGCGCGCTCATGAAGCAGGCCGATTTGTACATCTTCGATGACAGTTTTTCGGCCCTGGACTTTAAGACCGATGCGGCCCTGCGCCATGCATTGCAAGACGAGACGCGCGATGCCGCGGTGCTCATCATCGCGCAGCGCATCTCGACGATTCTGCATGCCGACCAGATTGTCGTGCTCAAGGATGGCGAGGTTGTGGGCTTGGGCACGCATGGCGAGCTTATGGAAACCTGCGAGGTGTACCGCGCCATCGCGGAATCGCAGATGAAGGGAGGTGAGTAGCATGACCGAGGAGCTCAAGAAGCAGGGCGGCCTTGTCGATGCCGCCGCTGCGGACGCTGCCGAGGAAGCGGTCGAGCGGGCTGCCATGTCGACCGAGCTGGATGACGCCGCCAAGGCTGCAGCCGAGCGCGAGGCTCGCCGCCAAGCGCTCTACGAGGAAAACGAACGTGCCGAGGACGAGCGCGCCCGCGCCGAGGCAGAGCGTATGCGCGACGTGGACGACGAAGACGAGGACGAGACGCCTCGGGATACCTGGGCGACGGTGCGCCGCCTGTGGAGTGAGGCTGCCGGCGACCATTGGCGCTTCTATATCGTGTTCGCGAGCATTGTGTTCTATGTCATCTTTAACACCGCCGCGCCGGCATATAGCGCCCGCGTGATCGATGAGCTGTGGGGCCACATTCAGGTGGCGTTTGCCAACGACACCACTTTCAGCATCACCTGGGAGAACTGCGGCAAGACCATTTTCGTCTACTTTATGATCTGGACTGCCGCTGCCTCGTTCTATGCGCTCCAGAGCTTTTTGATGTCGAGCGTCGCTGAGCGTCTCAATCTGCGCCTGCGCAACCGCATCGCGCAAAAGCTCAACCGTCTGCCGCTCGCCTATTTTGACGCGCATCGTCCCGGCGAGGTCGTCAGCCGCGCGACCAACGACCTGGACAAGATGTCCGAGAGCATGCAGCGCGGATTGCTGCAGCTGCTCGTGTCGATCGGCACGGTTGTTGGTGCTGTGAGCGTGATGTTCGTGTTCAGCGTGCAGCTTACACTCGTCTTTCTGTTCTTTACGGCACTGTCGCTGCTGGTGACGAAGGTCGTCTCGCGCCGCACACACGATGTGACGGGCGAGCGCCAGGAGTGGGTGTCCAAGATTACGAGTGCGGTCGAGGAAGGCTATTCGGGCCGTCTGGTGATCCGCGCGTTTAACCGCGAACGCCAAAGTTCTGCCGAGGTGCACCAGGCCTCGGGCGAGCTGGCACGCGTGAGTGCCAAGGCCGACTTTATGATCAATGCCGTCGGCCCTGCGGTGCGCTTTATCGGCCGTTTGGCGCAGATCGTGATCGCGCTGGTGGGCTGCAGCATGCTGGTTGCCGGTCACATGACCGTCGGCGTGTTCCAGGCGTTCTTCCAGTTTATCTACGAGGCGTCCGAACCCATGACGCAGCTGTCGTTTACCTTCAACTCGCTGCAGAGCGCGTTGGCGAGTGCGGAGCGCGTGTTCGACCTGCTCGATGAGCCCGAGATGGAGGCCGATCCGCTGCCGGACGAGGCCGCCAAGCTGCCGGGTCGCGTTGAGGGTCGCGTCTCCTTTGAGCACGTGCGCTTTGGTTATTCGCCCGACAAGCCGCTTATGCACGACGTGTCGTTTACCGCCGAGCCGGGCCAGAAGATTGCCGTGGTGGGAACCACGGGCGCGGGCAAGACGACGCTCATCAACCTGCTCATGCGCTTCTACGAGATTGACGGCGGGCGTATTACGCTCGACGGCGTGGATACGAGCCGCATGGACCGCGGCGAGCTACGGCAGCAGTTTGGCATGGTGCTGCAGGACGCCTGGCTGTTCGATGGCACGATTGCCGAAAACATCGCCTACGGCTGTCCCGAGGCGACGCGTGAGGAGATCGTGGCGGCTGCGCGCGCCGCGCAGGTCGACTTCTTTGTGCGCACCATGCCGCAGGGCTACGACACGCGCGTGGCCAACGATGCCGAAAGCATCAGCCAGGGCCAGCGTCAGCTGCTGACCATCGCACGCGTGCTGCTCAATAACCCGGCGATTCTCATCCTGGACGAGGCGACCTCAAGCGTGGATACGCGTACCGAGCTTGCCATCGGTCGTGCCATGGACGCGCTCATGCGCGGGCGCACGAGCTTTGTGATCGCGCACCGCCTGTCGACGATCGTGGACGCCGACCTGATCTTGGTCATGGATCACGGCAACATTATCGAGCAGGGCACGCATAAGGAGCTGCTGGCTGCCGAGGGTGCCTACGCCGACCTCTATCTGAGCCAGTTCGCATAATGTGACAAAGGGACAGTCTCTTTGCCACATCACAAATAAGGCGCGCCGGGGATGAATTCCCTGGCGCGCCTTTGCGTTGATGCCGATGTCGTTTTGTGCCGCTTGCGTTCCTAGCGTTCGTCCACGAGCTTGGCGACGAGGGCCTTGAGCTCGGCCACCTCTCGCTCGAGTTCCTTGACGCGGCGGGCATTCTCGGTGATGCCCTGGCGGTTGAGGGCGGACTGCTCGGCGGCGTCATCGGGCATGTACTCGCGATGCTGCTTGGCGTCGAAACTCTCCTCGAACACACGGCAGCCGTTGCGCTTGATGATGCGTCCCGGCACGCCCACGACGGTGCAGTTGTCGGGGACGTCCTTAACGACGACCGAGTTGCCGCCGATCTTGACGTTGTTGCCGATGCGGATGTTGCCGAGCACCTTGGCGCCCGTGCCCACCGTGACATTGTTGCCCAGGGTGGGGTGACGCTTGCCGGTCTCGTTGCCGGTGCCGCCGAGCGTGACGCCCTGGTAGAGCACACAGTTGTCGCCCACAATGGTGGTCTCGCCGATGACGACGCCCATGGCGTGGTCGATAAAGAAGTGCTTGCCAATCTGCGCGGCAGGGTGAATCTCGACGCCGGTGATGTGGCGGGTGATTTGCGAGAGCACGCGGGCGAGCGAGCGATGACCGTGCTCCCACAGCCAGTGCTCGGGCACGTGGTTCCACTTGGCGTGCAGGCCAGGATAGGAAAGAAAGATGACCAGACCGTTTTGCGCGGCGGGGTCCTGCGCCTGGACGGTCTTGATGTCCTCGCGAATGGTATTGATAAAGCTCACCGGCCGCCCTCCCTTAGCGCCATGGCAATGCGATTCAATAAAGTATAGCGATTCGCTAGGGATTAAAAAGGACAATCTTGGCGGCTTTGCGCTACAAGTGTCAGTTATGCAAACTTGCTGGTAATGGAGTCATGCTTTTGTGGGGTTGCGCACGAGGGGGCACCGCAACCGTATACTGGTCAACTTGGACGTATCCGCGCCCACAACTGAGAGGTTTTACTTCATGGGTTTCATCAATTTTATTGCCGAGCTGCTTAAGGACCCGCGCACCGCGATCGCCAGCTGGATCGCCGCCGGCCCGCTTATGGCCTACGGCTGCGTGTTCCTGATCATCTTTATCGAGACGGGCGTGGTGTTCTTCCCGTTCCTTCCCGGTGATTCGCTGCTGTTCGCCTCGGGTTTCTTTGCCCACAACGGCGGCTTTAACATCGTGGCGCTTCTGGCCACCGCATGGGCCGCTGCCATTTTGGGCGATCAGTGCAACTTTATGATCGGTCACTTCTTTGGCCGCAAGATCATCGCTTCGGGCAAGGTCAAGGCCATGACGCCCGAGCGCATCAAAAAGTCCGAGGACTTCTTGGACAAGTGGGGTCACCTGGCCATCTTCCTGGGTCGCTTCTTCCCGTTTATCCGCACCTTTGTGCCCTTTATCGCTGGCATGGGCGGCATGCACTGGCGCAACTTTGTCGTCTTTAACGTGCTGGGCGGCATTACCTGGTCGACGGTCTTTACGCTGCTGGGCTACTTCTTTGGCGGCATTCCCTTTGTGCAGGAGCACTTTGAGCTGCTGATTATCGGCATCGTTGCCGTGTCGATCATCCCGACCGTGGTCGGTCTGGTTAAGGCTAAGCTGGGCAAAAAGAACGCGTAGCTCGAGCCAGCGCGCAAACCGTGCAGTTGAGGCCCGTCACCGCTTACGGTGGCGGGCCTCTTTAGTTTCGGTCAAATGAAAATACTTTACTTAGTTAAAGAAAAGCGTTTTATCAGACGCGTACGGGGAGTACAATCTCGTGCATGCGAATCGACGTGCCATCGGCTTTGATGCTGCTCGCGTGTCCCGTCCGGCTCTACGCTCCGGGCGTGCGACGTTGCGACGCGGTCGGCCTCGGTCCTTGCGTGCGGGTTCGCGAGTTTGCAACTGTGTATGTAAGGAGCGACATATGACTGTCGAGAAGAAGGATATCGATTGGGGTAGCCTCGGCTTTGGCTACATGAAGACCGATTACAGCTACGAGGCCCATTGGAAGGACGGCGAGTGGGACGAGGGCGGCCTGACCACCGACCACACCTTGCATGTCTCCGAGTGCGGCGGCATCTTCCATTACTGCCAGGAGGTCTTTGAGGGCCTGAAGGCCTACACCGCCGAGGACGGCAGCATCGTCTGCTTCCGTCCCGACATGAACGCCGAGCGTATGTACAACTCTGCGCAGCGCCTCGAGATGCCCCCGTTCCCCAAGGACAAGTTCGTTGAAGCCGTCAAGCAGGTCGTTTCTGCCAACGCCGCCTGGGTTCCGCCCTTCGGTTCCGGTGCGACCCTGTACGTGCGTCCGTTTATGATCGGCTCCGGTGACGTGATCGGCGTGGCTCCCGCTCCTGAGTACACGTTCCGCATTCTCGTGACCCCGGTCGGTCCGTACTTTAAGGGTGGCCTCAAGCCCGTCAAGCTGCGCGTTTCCGAGTATGACCGTGCGGCACCTCACGGTACCGGCAACATCAAGGCCGGCTTGAACTACGCCATGTCCCTCAAGCCCACGATGGAGGCCCATCGCGAGGGCTATGCCGAGAACCTGTATCTCGACTCCGAGTCCCGCACCTATGTCGAGGAGACCGGTGGCGCCAACGTCCTGTTCGTGAAGGAGGACGGCACCCTCGTCGTTCCTCAGTCGCACACCGACTCCATCCTGCCCTCTATCACCCGTCGCTCGCTCGTTCAGGTCGCTCAGGACCTGGGCATGACCGTTGACCAGCGTCCCGTCGAGTGGGCCGAGGTCAAGGCCGGTACCTTTGTCGAGTGCGGCCTGTGCGGCACCGCTGCCGTCATCTCCCCGGTTGGCGAGATCGACAACAAGGTTTACGGCGCCGACGAGACCGTGACCTTCCCGGCTGGCTACACCGAGATCGGTCCTGTGATGAAGAAGCTCCGCGAGACCCTGACTGGTATCCAGTCTGGTGCTGTTGAGGATAAGCACAACTGGGTTTACACCGTCGCGTAAGCTGTCTTAGCTGTCCGGCCCGAGGGCGACCTTCCTTTCCGGCGCGTCCTCGGACATGAAAGAACCTCCGCTGCGCACTTCGTGCGGCGGAGGTTTTTTCGTCCCGCGGAGTGCGCCGGAAAGGAAGGCCGCGCTTTTGTTTTGGTTCGCGCCATGTGGGGGTGGTGGCGACGTGCATTTTTGCGAGTATTCTGCAATCGAAGGCCCCTGCATACCGACCTCGGGCAAAAAATCGGGAGTTCTCGATGTTTTCTACGGATGATGGGCGGGGTTATGGGCTTATAGCGTTTGATTTACAGGGATATTCGCGGTCTTTGGCACTTATCGTGGCGCCCGAAGCTCTTGGTTATGTTGAATACTCCTAAAAATGCACGGCGCTTAGAGGGGAACCTTTGCGAAAAAGGAAACCGCCCCGTCGAAGTATGCATTCGACGGGGCGGTTTATGCATTTGGCCGATTAAGGATGCGCTGTCAAACTACTAGAACTTGACGGTCGGGGCCTGGCGGGCTGCTTCGGCGGCCTCGAAGCCCTGGCGCTCCTTAAACTGGAAGATGCCGGCAAAGATGACAGCCGGGAACGTCTGAATGGCGTTGTTGTAGCTGAGCACGCAGTCGTTGTAGCTCTGGCGTGCATAGCTAATCTTGTTCTCGGTATCCTCGAGCGATGCCTGCAGCTGCGTAAAGTTGGTGTTTGCCTTAAGATCGGGATAGGCCTCGGCTACGGCGAAGAGCTGGCGCAGCGCACCGGTCAGCACGTTGTCGGCTTCCATCTTGGCCTCGGGCGTGGTGGCCTTGACGGCGGTGTTACGCGCGCTGATCACGGCGGAGAGCGTCTCCTGCTCGTGCTTGGCGTAGCCCTTGACGGTCTCGACCAGGTTGGGGATCAGGTCGTTGCGGCGCTGCAGCTGCGTATCGATGTTCTGCCAGGCGTTATCGATGCGGTTACGCTTGGTGACCATGTTGTTGTAGATGCCGGCGATGGCGCAGACAATCACAATGACAACAACGATGCCGATGATGACGGTAATCATGATGTCTCCGTTTCGAATGGCCGCGGCGGCATGCGCCAGCTGCCGTTGGTATAACGCTACTAGTATACCCGCAACGTTTTGCCGTGCCGAACTTTCCGGTAAGCGTTGTGTTTTCGGCGGGGCC
This sequence comes from Collinsella sp., assembly GCA_019424905.1. GTDB lineage: Bacteria > Actinomycetota > Coriobacteriia > Coriobacteriales > Coriobacteriaceae > Collinsella. The sequence goes on from JAHYYP010000011.1 coordinate 43,971, forward strand.
GGCACCGGGGCAAAGCGCGCGAGGTACAGGTGTAAGATATGCGACAGATTGACGAGTGTTGTCTTTGCCCTGAGGATGGCGATGCCAGTGGACCTTCGCATTAAGAAAACCTACCGCGCCCTGTTCGATGCCTTTACCGAGCTTTTGGAAGAGCATCGTTTTGAGGACCTGACGGTTGCCATGCTGTGCGACCGGGCCATGATTCGCCGCACGACGTTCTACAAGCACTTTCGCGACAAGAACGATTACTTTGCCTTTTATATCGATGAGCTCATGTCGGGCTTGCCGCAAAAACAGCCCGATGAGGCCGGCGCAGTGTCTGCCGAGGACGTGCGCGCGCTTCGGCACGCGATTTTGGACGATGCCATGGATTTGATTCTGACGCACGAGCGGCTCATGGATAACATTTTGGCAAGCAGCATGTCGGGCATGTTGACCAACGTTATTTGCGACCGCATTGCCCGCTCCATCCGCGAGCGTGTGATGAACGTGCTTGCCGAGGATGCCCTGGCCCCCGTGTCACTCGAGACGACGTCTGAGTTTGTCGCCGGCGGTATTATTCGACTTTTCACGATATGGTGGGAATCGGGCCACGATCTTGAGCGTCGACCTGAGATAGCCGACGTGGTCGATGCGTTGTTTGAGCGGACCATGACACCGGTGCATCACTAGGAGTGGCGGAGAGAGGGGGATTCGAACCCCCGGAACGCTCTCGCGCTCAACGGTTTTCAAGACCGCCGCATTCAACCGCTCTGCCATCTCTCCGTGAGTTGTAATGATAGCATCGTTTTGAATTTGCAACAGGGAAGGCGAACGATGACGAGCACCGGAATCGATGAGAAGTTCATGCGCGAGGCGCTGGCGGAGGCGCGTACCGCCGCGGCGGTGGGCGAGGTGCCGATCGGCGCCGTAGTGGTGCGCGCGGGTGAGATCGTCGCGCGGGCGCATAATCGCCGCGAGCTCGACCAGGACCCTTCGGCGCATGCCGAGTTTGCGGCCCTATGCGCCGCCGCGCGGTCGCTCGGTCGTTGGCGCCTTTCCGATTGCACGGTCTATGTAACGCTCGAGCCCTGCTGCATGTGCGCGGGGCTTATGGTTAACGCGCGCGTGGGGCGCTGCGTGTACGGCGCGTCCGATGCTAAAGCGGGCGCTCTGGGGTCGCTATACGACCTGAATGCCGATTCGCGCCTGAATCATCGGTTTAACGTACATGCCGGCGTGCTGGCGGATGAGTGTCGTGAGGTGTTGAGCGGCTATTTTAGTGGGCTGCGTGGCACCGATGGTGCTGGCTGCGGTTGTGGGGCCGATCTTGAGGCGCATACCGCCCACGCCGAGGCGCTTGCGGGTGTCGAAGATACTGCCGTTGGGGCGGTCGATTTTGGTGCCGCGTGCCGCCGGCCCCGCCGTGTGCAGCTGGCGATCGACTCCTTTAAGGGCAGCGTTTCGAGCGCGCAGGCGGAGGAGGCCGTTGCCGAAGGTGTGCGCCGCGTGTGGCCCGATGCCCAGGTAAGCGCGCTGCCGCTGGCGGATGGCGGCGAGGGAACGCTCGATGCCGTTGCCGCGTGCGGCGGTGAGGTCGTGGCATGTGAAGTCGCAGGCCCTCTGGGCGACTGTGTGTCTGCCCGGATGCTGGTGGACGGCGAGCACGAGTCGGCTGTAATCGAGATGGCCGAGGCGGCGGGTATTGGGTATTCGCCTTGCACAGAGCCGGCGGCGTTGGCCGCTACGACCTATGGCGTGGGCGAGTTCATGCTTCGAGCGGTTCGTGCTGGGGCAAAGACTATCTATATTGGTCTGGGCGGCAGTGCCACCAACGACGGTGGCGCCGGCATGCTGCAGGCGCTGGGCGCGCGTGTGGTCGATGATCAGGGCTGCGATGTCGCCCCTGGTCTCGCGGGGCTTGAGCAGGTGGCGAGTATCGATTTGGCACCGGCGCTTCGGGCGCTGAATAGCGCGCGTATCGTCGTGCTCTCTGATGTCGAGAACCCGCTCGTGGGGCGTCGTGGGGCACTTGCAGTGTTTGGCGGGCAAAAGGGCCTGCCGACAGACGATGTCGAAGCGCTGGGCAGGTACGACAGTTGGATGGTCGGCTACGGCCGCCTGCTCGATGCGGCGATTACCGGGGTGCGGGCTCAGGGGTTGTTGCGCGTGCCCGAGGGCGTGCGGACATTTGGCTCGGTGCTCGGCGTGCCTGGCGCGGGCGCGGCAGGTGGCTTGGGCGCCGCGCTGCTGGCGCTCGGTGCTGAGTTGCGTTCGGGCGTGGAGACGGTGCTCGATCTGATTGGGTTTGACGAGCGCGTGCGCGATGTCGACCTGGTCATTACAGGCGAGGGCAACATGGACGAGCAATCCGCTGCCGGCAAGGCGCCGGTGGGCGTGGCCCGCCGTGCCAATCGCTATGGCAAGCCGGTAGTCGCCGTCGTGGGCGGTCGTGCGGATAATTTGGATGCGGTGTATGGTCAGGGCATCGACTTGGTCCTGCCGGTCTGCCGCAGGCCCATGCCTCTTGACCAAGCGCTCGACCCCCAGGAAGCCACAACCAACCTCATCTGCGCCGGTGAAGCAGCCGCCCAAGCCTACGACCTCGCCCGCCTCTAAAACCCAACTCCCTATAAGTTGCGGTGGAATAGTTCCTGTTTGGCGGCTCAGGCGGCAAAAACAGGAACTATTCCACCGCAACTTCGAGAATGGCTATCCGAGGCTGGTCGCCTTGGGCCTTGGGTCGGACCGTCCGCCATGAAATGCGGCCATCTACTACGTTTAGCCGAGCACCCTTGACCATCCCGGATTTTGTGAAATTAAAACCGCAGGTAGAAAGCTTGCCGATTTTCGAAAAAGCCGGCTATGGTTGACCCCTGCGGCCTAAACGTAGTAGATAGGCCCCTTTTGTGGCACGGCAGCAGACCAGTCTTTTTGGGACGGGGCTTATTTGACTACCTGTCGATCTGATTGCCCAAGTAGTCAAAAAGCCCCGTCCCAAATTAGCTACCTTGCCCCATCGGGCGGGAGCGGGTAAGATATATCGAGCGCCTAGCGCGTTCGATGGGTTCGGATGACGACATGTTCCGAATCTGGTCAGGTCCGGAAGGAAGCAGCCATAAGGAGCCTCTGTCGGGCATCCGAATCCATCGAGTGCGCAGGCGTTTTTTGGTGCCGCGGCTACCCGCGAGTGCCGGCAGGGCGCTTGGTGTCTCGCTGGTCCTCGGCTTCGCCTGCGGGATCGCTCGACTACCAAGCGCCCTGCCGGCACCCGCGGGTAGCCGACCAAAACCGCCTGAAGGGTCACATTTATCTGATAATTGAATCCCCGGCGTTATGCCGCTCGCTGGCGTTGCCAAAACATCGGCTGCTACGTGCCTTGGGCGCTAGTGACCGTTGCCCTTACATCTGTAACGAGTTGCTTACGCATCTCCAGGGTTCTCCGTACTATCATGAATCAGATTGAATTGAGATGATGATAGGGAGCGCCTTTTTATGATTGAGCTGCTCAGGCGTTTTGGTGGTAAGTTTCGCCGGTATATGGTGATTGGCCCTGCGTGCAAGTTGATTGAAGTGATCTTTGACCTGCTGACGCCGCTGGTGATTGCCCAGATGATCGATAAAGGTATCGGTGCGCACGACGTGAGTGCCGTCGTCCGCTACGGCATGGTGCTCGCCGCCATGGCTGTAATCGGCATCTCGTTTACGCTTGTTTGCCAGAAGATGGCGGCGCTCACCTCGCAGGGCATGGGTACTGACATTCGCGGCGCACTCTACCAGCACATCAACAAGCTGAGCTATGCCGAACTCGATCGCTTTGGCACGCCGTCGCTCATTACGCGTATTACCAACGACGTCAACCAGGTGCAGCTCGCCGTGGCGCTGGGCGTGCGCATGCTCATCCGCTGGCCTTTCCTGGCGGTGGGCTCCATGGTCGCGGCCCTTGCCATCGACCTTAAGCTCGGCATGATCTTTTTGATTTGCACGCCCGCCATCGGCCTGGTGTTTTGGCTTGTCATGGCGCACTGCATCCCGTACTACAAGCAGCTGCAGGCAAAGCTCGATCGCATCGCGCTTATTTGCCGCGAGGGGCTTTCGGGCGCCCGCGTGGTCCGGGCGTTTGTGCGCGAGGGTCACGAGCGCGAGCGTTTTGCCCAGGCGGCCGATGACCAGGCGCGTGTCGCGATCGCGGTGGGCAAGCTCTCGTCGATCCTCAACCCCGTCACGTTTTTGGTGATGAACCTGGGCGTGTGCGCCATCCTGTGGGTGGGCGGCATCCAGGTCAACGTGGGCGAGCTCGCGCAGGGCCAGGTCATGGCGTTTGTGAACTACATGACGCAGACCCTGACCTCCATCGTGTACGTCGCCAACCTGGTCGTGGTCTTTACCAAGGCGAGCGCCAGCGCGTCGCGCATCAATGAGGTGCTCAACTGCGAGCCGAGCATCACCGACGAGGGCAACCAGCCGGTCGCGCTGCCCGAGCCGAGCGAACTGGCGGGTGGTGCTGCTCCAGTCCCCGCACTGAGCTTTGACCATGCGAGCTTCTCGTTTGGCGCCGGCGCGGCAAATGCCGTGAGCGATGTGACTCTGGAACTGCCGCTGGGCAAAACGCTCGGCATTATCGGTGGCACGGGCAGCGGCAAGTCCACGCTCGTCTCGCTTATCCCGCGCCTGTACGATGCGGGCACCGGCAGCGTGTGCGTGATGGGTGCCGACGTGCGCGCTTGGCCGCTCGACCAGCTGCGCCATGTGGTTGCGACTGTTCCGCAGCGTGCGTCGCTGGTGAGCGGCACTATCCGCAGCAACCTGACCTGGCGCGACGAGGCGGCAACCGACGAGGATCTTTGGGCGGCGCTCGATATGGCGCAGGCGAGCGAGTTCGTGCGCAACAAGCCGCAGGGGCTCGACGCCCCGGTCGAGGCGGGCGGCAAGAACTTTAGCGGTGGCCAGCGTCAGCGCCTGACTATCGCGCGTGCCCTGGTGGGTTCGCCGCAGGTTCTGATCATGGACGACTCCGCCTCGGCACTCGACTTTAAGACCGACGCGGCGCTTCGCCGTGCCATCCGCGAGCGCAGCGTGCGCGGTGCCGTCGAGGGCGGGCTGCCGCTCACGACGGTGATCGTAAGCCAGCGCGTCTCGACCGTGCGCGACGCCGACATGATCTGCGTGCTCGATCACGGCTCGGTTGCGGGCCTGGGCACGCATGACGAGCTGTATGCAAGCTGCCAGCTCTACCGAGAGATCTGCCAGTCGCAGCTGCGCCGCGAGGAACTCGAGGGCCAGCAGGGGAGTGCGGCGCCCGCGCCCGCCCCAGGCGCCCAGACCGCCCCTGCATCTGTCTGCGCAAAGGAGGGCTGCTAAATGAATCCGTACACTTCCTCCGGTTCGGTCGCCACGATGACGGCCAACGTGTCCGGTAACGATAACCTCAACGACCTGGGCGACGGTCCGCGCCAGCCCGGCGACCCTGAGCGCTATCCCGTGGGCGCGGTGACCCGCCGCCTGCTGGGCTATGTTCGCCCGCACCGCGTCTCGTTTACGGCGTCGTTTGTGAGCGCCGCCATCTCGGTGATCTTGCAGCTCTACACGCCCATTCTCATCGGCGAGGGCATCGACCTTATCGTCGCCGCCGGGCAGGTGGGCTTCGACGCGCTACTGCCGCTTGTCACCAAACTCGCGCTCGTCGTGGTGGGAGCAGCGTCCTTCCAGTGGCTGCAGGGCTACTGCGTCAACCGCCTGTCCTACGAGACGGTGCGCGACATGCGCGTGGAGGCGAGCGACAAGCTCAGCCGCATGCCGCTCAGCTTTATCGACGGCCATGCCCACGGCGACCTCATGAGCCGTGTGGTCAACGATGTCGACCAGGTGGGCGACGGTCTGCTGCAGGGCTTTACCCAGCTTTTCACCGGCGTCATCACCATCGTGGGCACGCTTGCGTTTATGCTTTCCATCAACCTGACCATGACGCTCGTGGTGGTGCTCGTCACGCCGCTTTCCATTTTTGCAGCCGGCGCCATCGCCAAGCTCTCCAACAAGAGCTTTACGGCACAGCAGCGTATTCAAGGGCAGCTCGGTGGTCATATTGAGGAGTACGTAGGCGAGCAGAAGCTTGTCGACGCCTTTGCCTACGGCCCGAACGCCCAAGCGCGCTTCGCTGCCCTCAATGCCGAGCTCTACACCGCGGGCGAGCGCGCGCAGTTTATGGGTTCGCTCTCCAACCCCGGTACGCGCTTTATTAACAACATCATCTATGCCGTGGTCGCTGTGATCGGCTGCGTGGGCGTGATCACGGGCGTGCCCGCGGCGCTTACGGTGGGCGGCGTGCAGATTTTCCTGTCCTATGCTAACCAGTACACCAAGCCGTTCAACGAGGTCACCAACGTCATTACGCAGATCCAGACCGCGTACGCCTCGGCGCGCCGCATGTTCGCGCTGCTCGATGCACGCGAGCAGGAGCCCGATGCGCCAGATGCCGTTGAGCTTGCCGCCCCGCAGGGCGAGGTGACCTTTGAACACGTGGACTTTAGCTACGTTCCCGACCGCAAGCTGCTGCAGGACATCTGCATCGAGGCTAAGCCCGGCATGCGTTTTGCCCTGGTCGGTCCTACGGGCTGTGGCAAGACAACGCTCATCAATTTGCTGCTGCGGTTTTACGATATCGATGCCGGACGCATCATGGTCGATGGCCGGTCTTCGCGTGATTACACGCGCGCGAGCCTGCGCCGTGCCTTTGGCATGGTGTTGCAGGATACGTGGCTGTTCGAGGGCACGGTGGCGGATAATATCGCCTACGGCTGTCCCGACGCCACGCGCGAGCAGGTCATCGAGGCCGCCAAGCGCGCTCATGCGCACAAGTTTATCGTGCAGTTGCCAGGCGGCTACGATACGGTCATCGGCGAGGACGGCGGCACGTTTAGCCAGGGTCAAAAACAGCTGCTGTGCATCGCGCGTGTCATGCTCACCGACCCGGCGATTCTGCTGCTGGACGAGGCAACGTCGAGCATCGATGCGCGTACCGAGCTGCAGGTGCAGGCGGCATTCGACGAGCTCATGGCCGGTCGCACAAGCTTTGTCGTGGCGCACCGCCTGAGCACCATCCGCAACGCCGACTGCATTCTGGTGATGCGCGACGGCCAGATTATCGAGCGCGGCACGCACGACGAGCTGCTAGCGGCAGGCGGCTTCTACGCCGAACTCTACCGCAGCCAGTTTGCCCAGTGAGCAAGCCCGTGGGGCAAATTAATCAATCGACAGACGGTGGTTTACATCTGTCACGTTAGTACTAAGATAGTCATCTAATAAATTGCATTAGTGGCTTTAGTTTTGGGGGATACGAGGCAACGTGACTATGACGTGCTCTTTGGTGGTTAACAGCAAGAGCGGTAATACCAGGATGGTTTCGGGCGCGATCAAGCGCGCTCTGCAGGCTGCGGGTGTTGAGTTTGTCCATGCCGCGGCGTTGAGCGACGATGCGGATGCAGATCAGGTTGCGCTCGAGGCGCAGGGCGCCTGCGCGGCCGACACGGTGCTCGTCGGTTTTTGGTGCGACAAGGGCGCGTGCACGCCTTCGGTCGCGGCGTTGCTCTCCGCCTTGCACGGTAAGCGCGTGTTCCTGTTTGGCACCTGCGGCTTTGGGGCCGACCAGAGCTACTATCAGCAGATTATCGACTGCGTAACTTCCAATTTGGCTGGGGATGCCGAGCTTGCGGGCTGGGCGATGTGCCAGGGCAAGATGGGTCCCGCCGTCAAGCAGCGCTACGAGGCCATGCTCGAGCAAGATCCCGAAAACGCTCGCTATAAGATGCTGCTCGACAACTGGGTTGCCGCGAAGGACCATCCCACCAAGGAAGATCTGGACAACATGGCTGCAGCCGCCAAGAAGGCCGTGCTGGGGGAGTAGCTCCCATCGCTGACGGCGGTCGGTCCATCTTTCTAAATGAAACGTCCTCCCGGGCGTCGGGGCACGAAGTTCCCTGCTCTACAGTCCTGCGCAAGACGAAGGCCACATTAAGTGGCCTTCTTTGCGTGCGGAACTCGCGATGAACTTCGTGCCCCGCCGTCCGGGAGGACGCCTCTTTATTGATGGGAGGCCTGATAGGTCGATGGTTTCGTGCCCGGATGCGTCCAAAGTGGGACGGGCTTTCCGGATGGGCAGGCTTTCGAAAAATGCGTCCCGGAATTTGCCTTTGGAATGGGACGTAGTTTCCCGTTGAGGTGCTTTGCGGAAAGTGCATCCCACTCTGGGCGGTCGAAGTGGGACACACTTTCCCAAAGGCGCTCCAACGGGAAATTGCGTCCCATTATTCGGTCAAGAAACGGGATGCATTTTCCCAATGAGAGCAAAACCGGAAAATGCATCCCACAATCAGCCCTCAAAGTGGGACGCCGTTTCCCAATGAGGCTCAAGCGGAAAATGCATCCCGGAATTTGCGCTCAAAGTGGGATGCGGTTTCCGGTTGAGGGTCTAAGGGGAAAATGCGTCCCAGAATCGACGCTTGAAATGGGATGCAGTTTCCCGATGAGGCGCTCGACGGAAAATACATCCCAGAAATGGCCTTTGAGCTGGGATAAGATTTCCGCGGCATCTCGGATTCTCAAAAATGAGACACGCCGTTGGCGAAAATGAGACACGTGATATCGGGCATCGGATGTATCATTTGCAAAAATGAGTCCACTCCACTCGAATAAAGCGAGGTCCCTCATGTACGTTCCACACCCCCGTATCCGTAGGCTGTCGAAAATCCCGCTTGTTGGGACGGCGGCGCTTGCTGCGTTGATCGCCACGAGCGTCGCCTGCTTCACGGCCACGCCCCAGGTTGCCCAGGCGGCAGACGCGCCCGCAATCACCGATATGACCGAGCAGGATTATCAAGCCCTGGGTCTGGGCACGAGCGAGGACATTCCGGCCGATACCGTTGGCCCCTATTCCACTGATACCCCCACGACGTTTGCCACGCGCAGCGAGGTCTATATGGCAGCTAACGGTAGCCATGGCAATCGCTACACTCTGCGCGACAAGCTCGAGAACGTCGAGCGCGGTGACATTGGCGGCAGCAGCAAACTCACCGATGGCTATGGAAGTGTGTGGGGCGCCGCAAAGTTCTGGCAAAACGTCAACAACTTCGATACGAACAGCGATCTCCACAAGCATAGCGACTACGGTGGCGGCACCTGGTCGTACCTAAGCAACAATGAGTCCTCAACAGTACTCGCCAACGACAACAACGGTTTCTCGGGCATTCACGCCACGAGTGTTGAGTTCTGCAGCGACGCCAGCACGGGCAAAAAGAGCCGCGTTGCCGAGCTCCGTGCCTACGGCGACAGTTCCTCCACGACGATTGACGGCAAGTCATACGCCGGAAAGGTTGAGCTGGTCCTCTACTCGTTTAGCAACGGGCGTACGCGCACTCTCGACACACACCTGCCGGTGACGGTCAACACTAATATGATGTACGAAGGCCGTTTTAAGTACCTGGATGCCGGTTACCTGCAAGAGCACGACGCCGTCTTTGATGTCGAGGCGGGCGATGTCGATGGCGACGGCGTCGACGAGCTTTTTGTCTACGCGGGCTGCTATGTCGACGAGAACGGCGTGCGCAAGGCTGTAGTCGACATGTATGACTTGGAGGGCGGCAACTGGAAGCAAAGCGTCGTCAAGATCGATGCCGGTAACGCCGCGGACTACACCACGCACAACAAGGGCGGGAACGACTCCTGGACGCAGCTTCAGTCAGCTCCTGTCGTTTCGCTAGCGGCCGGCGACCTCGATCGCGATTTTTGCGATGACCTCGCCATCGTGGTCTCGGCACCCTACGGCAAGAAGAATATTGATAAGTCGACGCATTGCGAGCTGTTTTCGTGGGATGCATCCAAGGGTGCGCTCGTCCATGTCGATGCTCTGGGCGACGCGGGCGCAATCTCCCTCTCCGCGAACGGCAAGACCATGGTCGCTGCGAATGCGACGTTCGGCACGTTTGCCGCCTACGATGAAGAAGGAAAGAAGACGGGTGAAACCGTCACGGGCCTTATTCTTGCGGGCTATGACTGGCAACGCAGCGCTTTTGATTACGGCGCTTCTGACGGCAGCAAGGGGCTGTACGGCGCGCTGTACCGCTACGCGTATTTTGACTCGGAGTCTGGCGAGTTCAAGCTTTCCGATTGCAAGGAATACAGAGACGGGCTCCTCGCCTCCTATGGGCTGATGCATGTGCCCAACAGCGCATGGAAGGATAGCGCTCAGGATAAGCGCTATCCGTGCACCTTGGCGCCTATTGCCCTTGCCACTGCCAACCTTGACGGCCTGTCCGAGCAGCTGGCGGTCGACGAGGTGCTCGTGGGCGGCGATGTGTTCCGCGACTTTGCCTGCAACACGGCACAGAGCGGGGCTCAGGGCTTGGGGTCCATGGTCGGAACCATGAGCATGAGCGGTCAGCAATACAACAGCAGCAACAAGCATGACCACAAGGGTATAGAGCAGGTGTGGATCAGCGACGTCAAGGCGGGCAGCGTCTCGGGTTCGGACCGCTATAACGAGAGCTTTATCGCCGTGGTGGGCAAGCACCGCGACGAGGACCTGCGCAAGAACGATGACTACTATTGGATGACCGCCTCGCATTTTTCGCTCGACGAGAACGGAAAGGTGCGCCGCGGCGAGGAGCAGGTGATTAGCGAGAGCAACCGTCGCGGCACTACCTACGGCACATTTATCTCGCTCGCGCTGCCCGATGTCGACAACGACAGCGTCAAGATCACGTACAAGGACCGCTACAAGGTCTATACCAACCCGCGCGTGCTTGCCGTGCTGCAGGATGCGCCCTATGTTGAGGATCTGGAGCAGGCATACGGCTATCTGGTGTTGGGCGGCACGTCATACGGAGAGGAAAAGGGCACGGGGACATCCCAGGGCTATACCATTGGCGCCGAGTTGGGCGTTGCCGTCGAGGTGCAGACCGGTCCGCCCCTGGTCGCGATGAATGCTTCAGTCGATTTTGCCGCCGAGGGATGCTATGACTACCGGAGCGAGCGCACGGTCAGCGCAAGCGTAAGCTATGAGTCGCATGCCGGCGAGGGTGACAAGGCCGTGCTCTACACGATTCCGATGGTCTATTACGAGTATGAGATCGAAAATGAGGAAACTGGTGGCAAGGGCGTGATGGCGGCGCCCGTGTCGCTCGGCGCGCAGACCTCGGTCGTTAATGTCGAGGCCTATGACCGCATTGCCAAACAGCACAATATGACGCCGCTCAGCTACTTTTTGACCAACCGGTCGGGAGAACCCGGAACCTATCAAACGACGCTCAACGGCGAGACTCCCGTTGGGGATTCCTTTGGCCTGGGCAAGCCTGGCGTAACGCGCGCCTACACGCACGATGGGTTTAACGGCGCCGCCGCGCAGTCGGGGGCGAGCATTGAGCAGACCATCGAAGTCGAGGAGGGCAAGGAGCAGGAGCTCGAGCTCGGCTTGACGCTGAACGGCAGCGTTGTCATGGGCGCGAAGCTCGCAAAGCACGAGTTGTTTGGCGGCCTGTGCTTTGGTGCCAACGCCGGCTTTACTACGGGTAACTCCTCGAGTGAATCGACCGAATACGGCGGCACCGTCGACAACCTGCCCGAGGCCGCGCAGGGCAAGTACGGTTTTGTGTGGCGTCTGGGCGTCAACGCGGTGGATGTCGACAAGTTCGAGGCAGACTCGGGCGACAAGCTCGGCACCAAGGACACCGACCAGTTCTGGATCGTGGGCTATGACGTTAAGGACGTCGAGATGCCCGACGCGCCGGCCGTGACGGGCTTTACGGCAAACGCCGTCGATTCGACCAGCGTTACGTTTAGCTGGGACGATGTACTCGCAAACAAGAGTGGCTTTAGCTACGGCGTGGGCATGCTGCAGAGCAATGCGGCGGATGCGGTCGTCAATAGCTGGAAGATTGCCGACAACACGCAGACCTCGCTCAAGTGGGATGGGCTGCAGCCCAATACGGAGTATCGATTCGCCATCGCCGCCGTTAAGAACGGATCCACGACCGAAACAGGTATTCGCTCGGCAATCATCACGGTCAAGACCATGCCCGATGGCATGACGATGACCGTGAGCGGACCTGCGGCGGATGCTGCGGAGGGGTCGGATCTTGGATACGACTCTTCGGTTGAGCGCGCGGCGGGAAGCCACCTGACGCTCTCGGCGATTGGCCATGTGAAGCAACTCGGTGCCGACGATAGCGAAACAGGGCTGGCACCGACCTATATGTGGTACCGCAAGGGCCGCGGCGAGACAGAGTTTAAGCTCGTGGGTGCCGATGGCAACCTCGCGGCTGGAACGGCCTCAAAGCTCGAGATTGACCTGACCGCAGACGATTTTTT
>JAHYYP010000012.1 GCA_019424905.1 Collinsella sp.
GGCGGAGGCGGGGCATTCCCCGCCTCTTACACCACATCTCTGCGCGCTACCAAAATTAGATGATGTAATTCCCCATAGGTCTAATAAAATAGGCTCTCTATCGATAATAAATATCGTTAGAGAGCCAAATTGACCTAAAATATATGTGACTATCTTGGCAACAGTACTCATATTTGGCATTTTTTGTCCACGGGATATAGAACTAACCCCTCAAACAACTAAGACGCCTATTTCGATGCGCGCTCCGCCGCCTCAATCACGTGTTTGGCGAGAATCGCCGTTGTCACGGCGCCCACGCCGCCCGGCACGGGGGTGATGGCTCCAACAACCGGCTCCGCGGCAACAAAATCGACGTCACCCACCAGCTTGCCAGCATCCTCATCCCAATTAATGCCAACATCGATGATCGTCTGGTCCTCGCGAACGGCGTCCACACCAATCGTGCGCGCGCGTCCAACGGCCGCAACCACAATATCAGCCGCACGGCACTCGGCAGCAAGGTCACGCGTATGCGTATGGCACGTCGTCACGGTCGCATTGCGAGCCGTAAGCATGGCGGCAACAGGACGGCCAATCACCAGCGACCGACCAACGACCGCGACCTTGGCCCCATCCAGCTCAACGCCGTAATGATCCAGCAAAGCAAGCACGGCTTCGGCTGTGCAGGGGGCAAAACCCTCACCGCGCCCCGAAAGCGTGGTGAGCAGCGAAGCCGGCGTCATAGAGTCAACGTCCTTGACGGGATCGAGCGCTGCCGCGACGGCGTTCTCGTCAAGGCCGGCGGGCAGCGGGCGGAACATCAGACAGCCATGGACAGCTGGGTCGGCGTTAATGTCCTCGATGGCCGCCAACAGCTCGTCCTGCGAAACATCGGCAGAAAGCAAAACGCGACGAGCCTCAATCCCCACTTTTTCGCAGCGCTTGAGCGCACCGCGCTCGTAGGATAGGTCGTCCTCGCGTTCACCTACACGCACGATAGCCAACGTCGGAACAACGCCCCGCTCGCGCAGGGCTGCGCAGCGAGCAGCAAGTTCCTCAGTCAACGCGCGGGCGACGGGAGCACCCTTCAGCAGCTCAGCCATGGCTATCCTCTCTTCCTTGCAGCGTCGGCGGCGCGGCGCGCCAGCGCATCGGCGCGCGGCAGCCACGTATCCAGCAGCTCATCGCACGCCGTCTCGAGCTCCTCAGCACGAACGCGATCTTTCATAGACGTGGTGTTCGCAAAGAGCGTCAAGCTCGCGCCCTGCATAGCGGCACGGCAGAACACGGCGCCGCACGCCACATCGGACAGCAGCTGACGCGAACCCTTGTCGGCCATGTCCTCGAGCAGCGCCAGCGCACGCCCGCAGGCATCCATAATGCGATACGGCGGCATAGCGGCCACATGCAGCGCATCCTGAATCGCGGTCGCTCGAGCCGGATCGTCACGCGGAATACCGTACGCCGTGGACACCTGCCCGTAGGCACGAACGTCCTCGGCGACCAGACCCACAAGTTCCTGCGCCAACTCATCCGCCTGGGCAAACGCGCGCGTCAGATCGTCTGCGCGATCGGCAAGCGCAGGGTTTGTCGCCCCATAGCGAGCAACCATCCCGCAAAGCGAGGCGCCCAGTGCACCTACAAAGGCGCTCGCGCTACCGCCGCCGGGAACCGGCTCGCGCGCGGCCAGCGCCTCGGCAAACCCGCGGCAGGTCTTGTCCATCATCTCTTGGCTCATACACATGCACCTTCAAGTCATATACATCGGTCGGGTGGCAACCGCCGACCGACCGCATCGATCACATAATGCTGCTAAGTCTAGCCCATAAGTACTCGAGCGTCAGCGCACCTGGCCATCGCGGATTTCTATGACACACGATAGGCGGCAGCGACGCAAACATGGGACACATGGCCCACGTTTCGGGACTCTCGGACGGCGTCAACTGGGGCATACATATCAAGTAAAGAGCCCCATGTTAGAGCAGCGCTCGCCACGGCGCCAGGCACCAAAACCACCCCCAAGCGCGGTGGCGGCACAAAATGGACAGGCACCCCAGCAATCCGCCCGCCGATTTATAGCGCCGCGCACACAATTTAAGCCGGCTCCTTTAAATATTTGGGCAGTATAGTGACCAAAACGAGCGCACAGCCGCACCCTGCGAACGGAGGAGTTATGACCGAACACCACGCCATCAGCCGTCGAGCATTCACGTTGGGCCTAGGACTCGCAGCATTGTCGCCATTAGTAAACCTGCCCGAAACCGCGGGATTGGGCCTTCCCGTGCGCGCGGCATTTGCAGACGACACTGCCACAGCGTCGGTCAGCCTCGACAATTTCGTCATTCGCCTTCGCCCCGCGGGCTATTTTCGCACCGCGAGCGTCAACGAAGACGGCAACGTCATCGGCAACGTCTGCCACCTGTTTAATGACGGCACGTCCAGCAAGCTCATCCTTGAGCACGTAGGGACCGATGCGGACGGCACAAACTGGTATGCCATCCGCACCCTGCTCAATTTCGAAGAGCACAAGAAGACGGGCTACAGCATTTGGTCGGTCGATGGCGACTCGGACAAAGACGGAAAGGTCATCCACGTATGGAGTGGCGAGTACGACCATAAGGACAGCCGCGCCTATACGTTCGACCGCCAGTTCGACGGAACTTATATTATTCGAGACCGCATATACACGAAAAATGGTATTAACTACCTGGCAATAGAAAAGGACGGCAAAGACCAAGACAACAACAAGATTTGCCAAAAGAAATATTCCATTCCGTGGGAGCTCGAACTTGTCGGTTACGACATGGGCGAGATTAATACCACGGTTAGAAGTATCGACTGGATCACGTATAGCAGCTACGTCGATGGGCCATGTTGGATGAGCCACGTCGACGACGACAAGTACCTCGACGAGCTGAGCATCCCGGGCACGCACGATTCGAGCACTTGCAGTGTGGACAACGACACCGAGCCCCAAACCTCGCTTGTAAAGTGCCAGCAGGACTACATACCAACGCAGTTGCTCGAGGGAATCCGCTATTTTGATATCCGGCTCGGAAAGGGCGACAACCCTGGCATCGACCATGGGATGTTCTACCTGCGCAAAAAAGACGGGAACTTTCTGCATCTCTCCGATGTCATCGGGTACTTCAAAACGTTTTTGAACGAACGCCCGTCAGAAGCGCTCATCATGCTCGCATCGCGCGGCAACGACGAGGCTACCGACGAAAGCATAACGACGGCCTTCGCCAAGGTTATGGCCGATAACCCCGATCTGTTCTACACGTCGAGCCACGTCCCCACGCTGGGCGAGGTGCGCGGAAAGATCGTCCTGCTGCGTCGATTTGGGCTCGCCGGCAACAGCGTAGACGGCCACACGTGGGGCCTCGACCTCACCGAATGGGACGAAAAAATCAAGGCGCATTCCGGAAAGTCCATGTGCCTCGTGAAATACGAGCAAGGCTTTGAGGCTGCAGGCAATACGGGCGACAAAGAGCCCTATAGCACAACGGTATATGCCCAAGACCATTACAGCTGCACGGGGTCCAGTAAAATCGACTGGGTCGATATGGCCCTGAAGGCAGCGACCGAACTCGAGCGCAACCTCGTATATATCCCTGCCGAGGACGGGACAACGGTGCAGGTAACGGAGCGCTGCTGGTTTATCAACTACACTAGCTGCACGCAAAACAACCCTTATACCGCGGCGCGCGTGGTCAACGAGCATCTGTACAAGAGCCCGTACATCAATCCCAGCGGCACCGAGGATACAAAGTCAGATTACCTCAAGCACATTGGCATCATCGCATCCGACTTTGTTGATGCGGCGCTGGCCCGGAGCATCTACCAGCGCAATTACAATTACGACACGAAGCACACGCAGTCGGCTTCGTGCTGCCTCCCGACCCGCATGCGCATGACGTACGGCGACTCGCTGAGCGATGCCTCGCTCCAGGATGGCAAGACCGTTGGCGAGGGCCATTTCCGCCTCGTCGACAGCAGCAACGTACTCAACGTAGCGGCTTCGGGAAGACCTTTTACCATCGAATATGTGGATGTCGACACCCTGGGCAACGAGACCGTTACGGGGCTGCAGGGCTCCGTGCCCATCGATATCGATCCACGCGCGCTGACGCCCCATTTTGAGGGACTCGAAGGCCTTAAGGCCGGCGAAGATGTACGCACAAAGGTCGCGGCGCTGCTCGAGGGCAAACTCGAAAACGATGCCTGTGCGGCCCAGCTCGAGTTTATGCACGATGCAAACGGCGCGCCGGGCACGGCAATGGCCGAGGGCGAAACATTTGCCGCAGGAACGTACTGGGTGCGCGTGAACGGTCTCTTGGGCGACGCGGCGCAGAACTACACACTCGCCAGCGATGGAGCCGCAAGTTTTGCCGTAGCGGCCTCGGGCAGTGCAGGCGGCACCGGCAGCAGCACGGGTTCCAACGCAGGCAGCGCTGATAAGAATGGTAAGGGCAACAAGGGCAAGGGCTCGGGCGGAAAGCTCGCCGACACGGGCGACGGCTCTGGCGTTGCCGCCGGGCTCGCTGCCGCCGCCGTGGCGACAACGGTCGCCGGTGCGGCAATGCTTGCCAACGACCGCGAAAACGCTGGGGACAGTAGCGAATAGGCAAGCCGGCCTTTTAGACACATCGACTCAATTGGAGGGGCACAGGACACCGTTCTGTGCCCCCTGATTTTTACCTTGGCCCGAACGCCGCCATAGGCTACATCACCATGTTCAGCGCGTTAACAAACTCCTGGGCCTTCGCACGGCTGCTCAGGCTAAAGACACAAGCGGTTAACAGTCGATTGCGCAGAAAAACATCGCGGCCTTTGATCCTGTTGACCCCCGTGATGTCCTTAAGGTAGACAATCTCGGTGTGCTTGCCGCCAAAAGTGCCCTTCTTGAGCACCTCGATACGATTGGGGTAGATCTTAACGTCTTTAAACCTACCCGAACCTTTGTCCTGGAATAGCAGCGTGTTGTTGTCCATGCGTGCCACTCCCATGGGGTTCGTTAAAACTGTCTCTATGGCCACATTTTAGTCACCACAAGGCCCCCATGCGAAGGTGCCAGACAACGCAGCAATTCGTGTCAGCGCGAGGCTTTAAACTAAATGCAATAAAGATGCACTCCTCAAGAGGAAAGTCGGGCGATATTGATGGGTGAACTGGTAAACCGCGGGGAATCGGCAATCGTGCCAGAAGTTTTTTACAAGCAGATTTCCTCGATTCTCAACGCCGCTCGCGACAAGGCCTATACCGCCATTAACTTTGCGATGGTTGAGGCATATTGGGAGATCGGCAAGAGTATTGTTGATGAACAGGGCGGAGAGGAGCGCGCCAAGTATGGCGATGCACTGATCGACGAACTTGCCGTTAGATTGACTAAGGATTTTGGCAGAGGCTTCAACGCCAGAAGCTTAAGATACATGCGTCAGTTTTATCTTGCGTTCCCAATCCGGAACGCACTGCGTTCCGAATTGAATTGGACACATTACCGCAGGTTATCGCGTATAACCGACCCTGATGCTCGAACATGGTACATGAACGAATGCGCCGATTCTCGCTGGAGCACGCGTCAGCTCGAACGCCAGATCAACACCATGTTCCGCGAGCGCCTACTTACCAGCAAGGACAAAGAGGCCGTCACCCAGGAAATCCAAGAGAGCGCCCCGGCTCGTCGCCCCGAGGATATCATCCGCGACCCATATGTACTGGAGTTTTTAGGTTTCTCGGACGATGCTACGTTTCGCGAGAGCGATCTAGAGCAGGCACTCATCACGCATCTTCAGAAGTTCCTGCTGGAGCTTGGCCGTGGTTTCGCTTTCGAGGCGCGCCAAAAGCGCATCACCTTTGATGGGCGCCATTTCTATATTGACCTTGTGTTTTACAACTATCTGATGCGCTGCTTCGTGCTCATCGACCTTAAGACCGATGACCTTACGCATCAGGACCTGGGCCAAATGCAAATGCATGTGAACTACTACACGCGCGAGCTCATGAACGAAGGCGACAATCCGCCCATAGGCATCGTGCTCTGCGCGGACAAAAGCGATTCGATCGTCGAGTACACGCTGCCCGAAGACAACGACCAAGTGTTTGCCGCCAAATACCTGCCGTATCTTCCAAGCAAGGAAGAGCTGGCGCGCGAGCTGAGTGCCGAGTACCGCGCCATCAACGAAGCGACTAATGGCGAAACGCAAGGGTAGCAGCACGTTGCGACCGAAACGCCCGCACGCCTGTGAGCCGTCCCGCGCTGCGCTCCCCTACTTCCCAAATAGCGCACCCAGCAGACCGCGGCGTTTGGGCTTCTCCTCTCGGTAAGAGCCCTCGGCAGCTGCTGCCACCTGACGCGGTTGCTCGCCGTCTCCACGGCGCACGATCTGGTATAGGAACGGCGATTTAACATATTTGACCTCGACGGGTGTGGCGTGTACGGTGCTCTCACCGGACAGATGCAGGCTCGGACTGAGCGGCGCCACGATATGCGTTTCGCGCTTGTCGCTAAACACCACCGCGGCCGCACGACCCGTCTGGCCGTTTACTGCAATGCGCACCTGCTCGCCATCGCGGCCATCCGTCGCCGGACGATCGACAAAGTAGACCGGCACCATCACCAGGCCGTCCTTATGCTTGCGGGCCTTGCGCGCCCAGGTGCGGATGCTCTTTTTATTGAGCCCCAGTATCGCCTCGGCGTCGTTGCCCGCAACGTCGAGCGCCAACTTATCAATGACCACCTGGTCCTTGGTAGACGCATCGACGGAGACAACGCGAAAGTCACCTTCCTGCATGGCCGGGTCAAACGGCCCAACCTTGGCAAAGTCCCACGGCTCCAGAATGCCCATAAGGCGAACATCCAGATAGTTTGCCCGCGGATACGCCCAGTCGAGCACCTCGTAGTACACCAGGGTTTCCTTGCTCAGGCCCTTGCCCGGGAAGCTCGCCATCATGCGCAGGTCCGCCAGCGCCATGGGGAAATAGAAGAGCATCATGTCGTTTTGGATCGCGTCTTCCACGTCGTGCCCGGCAAAGGCATCCGGGTACTGGCGCACCAGCTGCAGCGCGTTGGCACGTGCCTGCTGCGGTGAGATTTCGCAGGGAATACCCTGCTCCGGCACATACTCCGCACCCACGCCTATGGTCAGACGTTTGCTAAACGTACCGGGCTTGAGCAGGTCGGCAATGCCGATCTTGTTGCCGCAGGACGGGCACTCAAACACACGCTGCGTTGACTCGCCCTCAAAGGACGCTCCGCAGAAGGGGCAAGGAATGCTCACATGCGTGGCCTCTTGGAACTCCTGCGCCGTGCCGCGGTCCTCCCATAGCAGATGCTCCAGAACCGACTGATTGCGCCAGTGCGAATTAAAGAAATACCAGTCCGGGTCCTCCGGGCGCTCGAGCTGCGACACATGGGTGAGCTTAAGTAGCCCATCGACAACCGTCAGCGGCGCATGGCGAATGCCCAAAGCGCTCTTGGGCTCCCCCGCATCGGCCTGCCACGGAACGACCGTGCCGCAATAGGCGCACTCAAAGCTGCGTTTAGCCTGGTGTGAGTACATAGGGCCGCCGCAGTTTTGACATTTAATGGCAAACATCTCGTCCATGGAAACGTCCTCCTTTGCACAGGGGCTATCGACGTTAAGTATGTCGAGCAAACAGGCACATGCCCATACCCATGTGGCCCAAAATGGACCACCCAGGCAGACGAGAAGGCTCGCTCGTTAGCACCGGCAGACCATTACTGCATTTTCTGAGCATCGGTGCACAGCGCCTCCGCGCGAGCTACACTATCCCCTTAAACATGATTGTGAGGACGACCGCTATGCTATTTGTAAATCGGCTGGTACATACGCTTGTTCCCGGCAGCGAGGGCGAGCCGGTCGATACCTCCTGCCGCACCAACGCGGGCTTCGCCGCAAGCCTCATCTGCATTGGCCTCAACATCACTCTGTGCCTGGCCAAGGGCATCGCGGGCCTGCTCGCCGGCTCTGTCTCGCTCATCGCCGACGCCTTCAACAACCTCTCCGACGCCTCGAGCAACATCGTGAGCCTGCTCGGGTTCCGCCTTGCCAGCCGCCCGGCAGACGAAGGCCACCCCTATGGCCACGGTCGCTACGAGTACCTAGCCGGTCTGTTCGTCGCCGTTCTGGTTTGCGCCGTCGGCATCAACCTGATCCTCGAGTCGGTCACTAAGATCATCAAGCCTTCCCCCACTGCATATTCGGTGCTCTCCTTAGCCGCCCTCGTCTTGTCCATGCTCGTTAAGCTCTGGATGGCCGCGTTCAACCGCACGCTGGGCGACCGCATCGACTCAGAGACGCTCATCGCCACGGCACAGGACTCCAAAAACGATGTCATCACCTCGGGCTCGGTCTTGGTGGCGGCGCTTATTTCGCAGACGACCGGCTTCGACCTCGATGGCTGGGCAGGCCTGGGTGTGGGCATCTTCATCTGCATCAGCGGCATGGGTCTAGTGCGCGACGCCATCAGCCCGTTGCTGGGACAAGCGCCCGACCCCAAGCTCGTCCAGGCAATCCGCGACAAGATCATGTCCTATCCGCAGGTCTTGGGCACACACGACCTGATGGTGCACGACTACGGCCCCGGTCGTCAGTTTGCCAGCGCCCACGTGGAGATGCCCGGCGAGGGCGACGCGTTTGAACATCACGAGATCCTGGACACCATCGAGCACGACATCAAGCGCCAGATGGGCATTGACATCACGCTGCACTGCGACCCCATCGCGACAACCGGCGATGATTTGCGCGGCTGGGTCAAGCGCGGCATCATGCAGATCGACCCCGCACTCTCCATCCACGACCTGCACGAGCACGACGGGTTCGTTTCGTTTGACCTGGTGCGTCCCGACGGCTTTGATATATCCGACGAGGAGCTGCTGGAGCTCGTCACGCGCATCGTGCACGAGCGCCGGCCCGACGTCTCATGCGTCGTCACGTTTGATTCGGGCTTTAGCTCGCCCGACCGTCCAGCAGAGCAGCTGTAGCCCACTTAACAGCTAGTTTCCCTGCGCGCCCGAGATGCCGTTTTGCAGCGCGTTCCAGGCATCCGTCGCCATATCACCCAGGTTCTGGGCCGTATCACCCAGCTCTTGGGCCTTATCCCCAAGCTCCTGTGCCTTGTTGCTCAAGTCCTCCAGCGTATTGGAGCTCGAGCCGTCTGTACCGCTTTGGCCGTCGGACGAGTTGCCCGAGCTGTTCTTGTGCGTGAGCTGAATTTCGAGGTTGCCGCTGTCGTTATAGTAAGCAGAAGTAACGATCCAGTTGGCATCGACGACGGGCGTTGAGCCGTCGTCGGTCAGGACCACGGCATTCGAAAGATCGGCGCCGCGCGACTTAAGGAGCTTCTTGGCGTTGGACCAGTACTGCCCCGGGATATCGCTCAGATCGACGGTGCTAGACGAGGCGGACTCGGTTTGCTCGGCAGCGGTATCGGCCGTTGAACTCCCTCGCTTGTTGAGCATGCCCGACACAATGGCAAACACAACCGACAGCGCAAAGAAGATCGCCAGCACGATGAGGATCTTCTTGATCACGCTCGACGAACGCGACGGCTTCTTCTCCTCGTCCTCGCCATATTGCGGAATCGACTTGGGGTACTCGCGATACGGCTCGCGCGACTCGTAGCGAGGCTGCGCCGTGCGAGGCATATACGTCGTCTGCTGAGGCTGCGGAATGGGATTCTGCGGCAGGTCATCATAGGGATTCGGTGTCGAGACGACATAAGAATCCTGCGGCGCGTAATCAAACGGGTCCGGAGTTGCGTTGCCATAGGGGCCTTGCGAAGATGCAGCGTAAGAATCCCGCGCTGTGTCGCCATAGCCCATAACCCGGGTTGGCTCGGCAGAAGGCTGCGTCGCGGCGGGGTCGGTATAACCGGGGTTGGGAACAACGCGGGTCGCATCGGCGCTATCGCCAGCCTGCGCGGAGCCGTAGCCGCCCATCACGGTTGTCTTGTCCTGATCCATGCAACGATTCCTTTCCGTCGCGCGTGAGCATCAAGTTATCCATGCATTCTACCCGCGCAAAAGCCTATGATGGGCAGAGCCCGTCGGTATCTACAAGACATGCGCGGGCCTAAGGATAAAAAAGCCCCGCCGGGCCTTGTGGGCACGGCGGGGCGGACAAGCAGCTATGGGCAGCAGGCTTAGAACAGGCCGGTGATGTTGCCGTCGTTGTCGACGTCGATGTTCTCGGCCGCAGGGACCTTGGGCAGGCCCGGCATGGTCAGAACACTGCCAGTCAGTGCGACCACAAAGTGGGCACCGGCGGAAACCTTGAGCTCGCGCACCGTGATGCGGAAGTTCTCGGGAGCGCCCAGGGCCTTGGCGTTGTCGCTAAAGCTGTACTGCGTCTTGGCCACGCACACCGGCAGGTTGCCAAAGCCGTTCTCGCGCAGCTCGGCGAGCTGGCGCTTGGCGGCCGGCGTAAAGTCAACACCGTCGGCGCGGTAGACCTTGGTGGCAATGGCCTCAAGAGCGTCGGCCACATCGGCGCCGTCCTCATAGGCAAACTTGAGCTCACTCGGCTGCTCAATCAGACGCATAACCTCATCGGCCAGCTCGAGCGCGCCCTCGCCGCCCTTGGCCCAGACCTCGGATAGCTTAACGTTGACGCCGAGCTTCTGGCACTCGGACTCGATGAGCGCAAGCTCGGCCTCGGTGTCCGTCGGGAATCGGTTGATGGCGACCACGCAGGGCAGACCATAAACGTTCTGGATGTTGTCGACGTGACGCAGCAGGTTGGGCATGCCAGCCTTGAGTGCCTCGAGATTCTCCTCGTTGAGGTCGGCCTTGGCGACGCCACCGTTGTACTTCAGCGCACGAGCGGTCGCGACGATCACGACAGCGCTGGGGCGAACGCCCGTCATGCGGCACTTGATGTCGAGGAACTTCTCGGCACCCAGATCGGCACCGAAGCCGGCCTCGGTAATAGCGACATCGCCAAAGCGCATCGCCATACGCGTGGCCATGATAGAGTTGCAGCCGTGGGCAATGTTGGCGAAGGGACCGCCGTGGACAAACGCGGGCGTGCCCTCGAGCGTTTGCACCAGGTTGGGCTTGAGCGCGTCCTTAAGCAACGCGGCCATGGCACCCTGGGCCTTGAGGTCGCGGGCACGGACGGGCTCGCCGGCAAAGCTATAGCCGACGACAATCTCACCCAAGCGTTCCTTGAGGTCGTTGATGCTCGTAGACAGGCACAGGATTGCCATGACCTCGGAGGCGACGGTGATGTCGAAGCCGTCCTCGCGCGGCACGCCCTGGGCCTTACCACCAATGCCATCGATAACATGGCGCAGCTGACGGTCGTTCATGTCGACGACGCGCTTCCAGGTGATGCGCTTAACGTCAATACCGAGCTGATTGCCCTGCTGGATGTGGTTATCAAGCATGGCGGCCAGCAGGTTGTTGGCAGCACCGATAGCGTGGAAGTCACCGGTAAAGTGCAGGTTGATATCCTCCATGGGGATCACCTGAGCCCAGCCGCCACCGGCAGCACCGCCCTTAACGCCAAAGACAGGGCCGAGCGAAGGCTCGCGCAGGGCCACGGCACTCTTGACGCCGCGGCGACGCAGGCCATCGGCCAGACCGATGGTCGTGGTGGTCTTGCCCTCGCCCGCAGGCGTTGGGTTGATAGCGGTCACGAGAACGAGCTTGGCCTGGTGATCAGTCGGCTCGTTGAGCAGTGAATAGTCGACCTTAGCCTTGTCGAAGCCGTACGGAATAAGGTGCTTAACGTCGACGCCGGCGTTCTTGGCCACCTCGGTAATAGGCAGCGGCGTGACAGAACGTGCGATTTCGATGTCAGTAGGCATGGGCGGTCCTTTCGTTACCGAATGAGAAAAAGACCAATTCAGCATAGCACGGGCGCGCAATAGTAAAACGCCCATAACCGATGAACGGCGATATGTTTACCCGATGCCCAGCGATAGCCTACAGATGCGCTAAAACAAGCCCATTCCTACAGGGTCGGTTCAATACCCAAATGCTCAAAGGTGCGAAGCGTTGCCTGGCGGCCCTGGGGCGTGCGAATCATCAAGCCGCACTGCAGCAGATAGGGCTCGTAGACATCCTCAAGCGTACCCGGGTCCTCGCCCACCGCGCTAGCAAGCGTCGTCAGGCCCACGGCACGGCCGGAGAACGTCTTGGCAAGCGTCTCCAAGATGCGAATGTCCATCCAGTCCAGACCAAGCTCGTCGATCTCAAAGAACTCGAGCGCCTGACGGCAAATGTCAAGCTCAATAGGACCGTTGCCGCGCACCTGCGCGTAGTCGCGCACGCGCTTGAGCAGACGGTTGGCAAGACGCGGCGTACCGCGGGAACGCGAGCCGATCTCGAGTGCACTGGCATGGTCGATCGTCACACCCAGAATGGTCGCCGAGCGTGTCACAATCTGGGCGAGCTCCTCGACGGTGTAGTAATCCAGGCGATACGAAATGCCAAAACGGTCGCGTAGTGGGCCGGTCAACATGCCCGAGCGAGTCGTTGCCGCTACCAGCGTAAACTTGGGGATATCCAGGCGAATCGAGCGCGCCGCCGGACCCTTGCCAATCACGATATCGAGGGCAAAGTCCTCCATCGCGGGGTACAGGACCTCCTCGACCGAACGGTTGAGGCGGTGGATCTCGTCGATAAACAGCACATCACCCGGCTGCAAGTTAGTAAGGATGGCCGCCAGGTCGCCCGTGCGCGCGATGGCGGGGCCACTCGTGGTCTTGATCTGAGCGCCCAGCTCGTTGGCGATAACGGTGGCCAGCGTGGTCTTGCCCAGGCCCGGAGGACCCGAGAAAATCACGTGGTCGAGCGTCTCGCCACGGTTCTGCGCCGCTTCGATCAACACGCGCAGGCTCTGCTTGATGTGCTCCTGGCCGCAGTAGTCGTCCAGGCGCTGGGGGCGCAAAGTGCGGTCGACATCGAGGTCCTCGGCCGTCAGCTCCGAGCCCACCATGCGCTCGCCGTGCGCCATGGATGCCGCCGGCGAGTTACCGGGCGTCGCCCACAGGTCCTGAGAGTCATCGGCTTCCCACATCACGCATCCATTCCGAGTCGCTTAAGCGCCGCGCCGAGCAGATCCTCGACACGCATATTCTGCCCATCATACCCGCTCAGGGCAACATCGGTCTCCTGCGGGCTAAAGCCCATGGAAAGGAGCGCCGCACGGGCATCATCGATGGCCGAGGGAGCAGCAGCGGGCACGGGCATCGCAACCTGGCCGGGAATCACGTCGACCGGCACAAAGCCCTTATCCTTGGCAAAGGTGCTCTTGAGTTCCAGGATCAGGCGCTGAGCTGTCTTTTTGCCCACACCGGGTACCTTGGCCATGCCCTTGTCGTCCTCGGCCATCACCAGCGAATACAGCTGCCCCACGGTATAGGTGGAAAGCACGGCGAGCGCCAAGCGCGGGCCAACGCCCGAGACGGACACGAGCCGATCGAACATCGTGCGCTCATCCTTGGAGGAAAAACCGAAAAGTGTCATGGCGTCCTCGCGCACCTGCATACGCGTATAGAGGCGGACCTCGCCGCCGGGCGTCGGCAACGTGGCCGCAGTGCTGCCCGAGATGCCGAGCTCAAAGCCAACGCCCGACACATCGACGACAGCAGAGCTCATCGTGGCCTCGACAAGCGTTCCATGGAGCTGGGAAATCATCAGTATCCGGTTCCTCTCTGTTGATAGAACTCGCCACCGGTGAGGGCGCGGGTGCGGCTGAGGTTTACGTGGCAGATGGCGCAGGCCAGGGCATCGGCGGCATGGTCGGGATGCGGGTCGTGGTCGAGCTGCGTGAGCGTGCGCACCATGTAGGCGACCTGCCGTTTGTCCGCGGCGCCGGTGCCCACAACAGCCTGTTTGATCTGCATGGGCGTGTACTCGCCAATCTCGAGCGCGCATTCCGAAAGCGCCACGAGTGCAGCACCGCGGGCATGAGCCGTAGGGATGGCCGAGCGAACGTTGGCGCCAAAGTAAATGCTCTCGATAGCAGCGGTATCGGGGCGGTAGCGCTCCACGACACCCTTGAGGTCGCGGGCGATATGCGACAGGCGCACCGCGAGCGGACTTCCGGCACTGGTCTCGATGCAGCCATAGGCACGGCAGCGAACCTCGCCACGACGCTCCTCGATAATCCCCCAACCCGTATGAGCCAAACCGGGGTCAATGCCCAAGATAACCAAGCCAACCTCCCCTCGTCTTTTTCAAAGCACAAGGCAAGGCCCCGCGCACTATTCACGAACGTCTGTTCTAGAATAACACAACAGCGACCGTATCTAGCAAGCAAGGTTGAACCATAGGTTGAGCATAAGTCAGCGAGCGAGTCCCTGCCGTGGCAAGGTGTCACGAAAGAGGAGCGCCGCGTACTTCTGTACGCAAGCGACGGTTTGAGCGGCAGATTGCCCGGCAGGGGCTCGCGCAGCGTCGACTCGTTACGCGGTTTGGTAAAACCGCGTAACCTTGGCCCTATCCCAGAGTTAGTTTTGAGAGAAAAAGGGGAACTGCCTTGGATCCACCGGCGGGTGCGGCATCGGTCCGCCCTGGGGCCCACCTTGCGGGCCGCCCTGACCGCCCATCATCTTATCGATGGCGTCCTGAACCTCGCCCTCGAACTTTTTCATTCCCTCGTGCAAACGACGCTGACCGTCCTCGGAGCGCAGCTCCTCCATTTGCTCGGGCGAAATACCCAGTAGCTCGCCCAGCACGCCCATCATCTCGTTTCGCACGCGCTCGCTCGTATCCTCGTCAGCAAAACGGCGCACCTCGGCGCGCGCCAGCGAATCGACCGTCATACGCTCCTTGCCGTTAAGCCCCAGGTCGGACCACGCGAGCATATACGGCCAGGCACGCTCGGCAAACGAACGGGCCGAGACGATCGGCGCCATCGGCAACATGCGGCGGGCAGCCTCACCCTGTCGAACGAGCATCAGCAGCAGCGAGCAAGCCTCAGGCTTGCCAGCGGCCATCGGGATGTCGTCGAAAGCTCGATTGCGGTCCACGTGCGCCTCGAGCGCACCATCGACCTCGCCCGGCTCAAGCCCGCCAAGCAGCTGTGCCGCACGATCGAGCATGTCAACCGGACCGGCGAGCGTCGAGAGCGCCTGCGCCAGCACGCGATCCATGCAATCCTCTACCGCGTTGAGCGTCACGAGCTCTTGGGGCACCACGGCCGAGGCGCGGTTGCGCACGCGTGCCACAAACTCGAGCGTCGACAGATACACATCGCCAAAGGGCGCATAATCGCCCTGGTAGCCACCGCAAAGCGCGGGCGCCGCCAGCGCGTACTCGGTCTTGGAAAGCGGGCTCAGCGCCATAGCGCCCAGCTCGAGCGCCGTATCCTCGAGCATCAGGCCCAGCGCACGCGAACGCAGGCGTTCGGCATCGCCCGCCGACACGTCGCGATCGAGCACGCGCGCCGCATCCGGCGCATCGCGCTCGACAGTGCGAATGTGCAAGCGCTCGGCGATTGAGCGAACAGCGGAACAACGGGCGGCCTCGGCCTCCTCCTGCGCCGGCGTAAAGATGCGATTGCGCCCCAGCACCAGGCCAATCACATTACGCGGACCCAAGGCATCGACGGCAAGTGCCGCCAACAGGGACGACGGCAAATCGCCCTCGAGCGCCACCACGGCACGCGACGCACCGCGAGCGCGAGCATTGTCGCGCACGGCAAGCACCAGCGCCTGCCACAGCCATTCCTCGGAGCGAAACTCGGGCAGCTCGTGGTCCTCCAGGGCATCGAGCATCACGCCGCGCTGAATTTCCTGAACCAGCAGGCTCTCCTCAAAACACGGCGCTTGGGCAACCACGCGACCGCAATCGTCGAGCACAAACGACCCGCCGGTATACACCGACTCGTCATAGGCGCCGACCGGCGCCACGCAGGCAAACCACACGCTGCGCTTGGAGGCGATCTTGCGGTAGGCACCGCTGCGCACGGCGGCGACGGCGGCGGTCTCGCGGTCGGTCATGTCAAACGCATTAAACTGGAAATAGGCAATGAGGTCGACACCGGTCGGCAGCATCTCGAGCTCGCGATCCAGGTCAAACACCACGGCGATGCGCACGCCGTCCACGTCAAACACCGGCGGTGCCCAACGCGCGTCGTTGCTCTCGCCACGCTGCAGGGCGATACTTGCGCGCGCAGGCACCACGCGACCGTCTTTGAGCATCATGTAGTCAAGCAGGGGCTGGCCCTCAAACGAAACCGCAGAGGGCACGATGCAGATCATATCGAGCCCTTGGATGCGCTCGGCAACGCCCGTCAGGCCCATCAGCATATCGTGCTCAAAATCGACAGCGCCCACCAGGCTGCCCGGCATGGCGCCCATAAAGAGCGGGGCCGGAACGCACAGCACGCGCGCGCCGCGCTCATGAGCCAGGCGAGCCTGGTCCTCGATGCGGCCGCAAATGCCTTCGATGTCACCCAGGCGCATATCGATCTGTGCAAGTGCGAGCTTCATGGCCAAGCCCTTTCCGTCGTAAATCGTCGTTGTCGTAGTAAAAGCGCCGGCCGCATAATGCAGCCGGCGCTCGCATGTGCATATGCTAGCTATGATACCCCGAGCGGGGGCGCGCTCCTAGAACGTCGCGGACCACAGCCCATGCAGGTTGCAGTAGGCATAGACGGTACCGGTCTTGGAGCCGCCAGCGAAAAACGTCGTGGGCTTCATGCCAGGCTCAAGGTAATGGACCTCCAGGCGGCCCTCGGCCTCAAGCGCGATCCACTCGATGTAGTGCTCAGGCAGCATGGGGTGCTCCGTCGAGCCTACACGTGCGCGAATGACGTGGCCGTCGCGCTCGATTTCGACAACAGGCACGTGCTTCTCGTGCGCCGCATCCTCGGTGTTCGCCGTCAGCTCCGTGCAGCCGGCAGGGGTCGCAACGTCGTCGCCAAGGGCGGCAACGAGCTTGCCATTGGAATCCTTAAAGAATTTCGCCATGATGTTCTCCTTTGCTGATGTGCCAATATTCCTGATGCTTCTTATGCCCAAAGGCAGGCGAACCATCCACGGCATGGCAAATGAACACATAACGGGCGCGGCAAGCGGTCGGGCCAGGACGAACCGGTGACCTGGTCCGACTCGGCAACCCCATCCCGCGCGCGGTTAGCGGCCGTCGCCGCCGAGCAGCGCCAGAACATCCTCGCGGGTAAACAGCGCCGACGAGATACCATCGCCGCCGAGCACACTGTTGACCAGATTACGCTTGGACTCCTGCATCTGCATAATGCGTTCCTCGATCGTGTCCTTGGCGATGAGCTTGTACACGGTCACGGTGTGCTGCTGGCCAATGCGGTGGGCACGGTCGGTCGCCTGGTCCTGCGCCGCCACGTTCCACCACGGGTCGTAGTGGATGACCACGTCGGCAGCCGTCAAATTAAGGCCCACGCCGCCCGCCTTGAGCGAAATCAAGAACACCGGCACCTCGCCCGCCTGGAACTGCGCAACCATCTTGGCGCGACTCTCTTTAGAAGATGCGCCCGTGAGCTTAAGGAAGGCGATGTCCTCCTTGGCCAGGCGCTTGCCGATGATATCGAGCATGCCCGTAAACTGGCTGAACAGCAAGATGCGATGACCGCCGTCGAGCGCGCCATGGACGAGCTCCATACACGTATCGAGCTTGGCGCTTCCCGCCTTGTAGTCCGCATAGTGCAGATGCGGATCGCAACAGATCTGGCGCAGCTTGGTGAGCTCGGCAAGCACCTTGAGCTTGTCTTTCTTAAACTCCCCGGCCTCGCGGTGCTGCACTTGCTGGGCGATGCGGTCCTGGTTGGCCAGGTAGAGTTTGCGCTGCTCGCCGGTAAGCTGCGCCATCACCGTATCCTCGATCTTCTCGGGCAGATCGGCCACCACATCTTCCTTGACGCGACGCAGCACAAACGGCGACACGAGCGCCTGCAGACGAGCGGCGCTGTCACCCTCGGTATGTTCGACGGGACCCTCAAAGCGCTTGGCAAATGAGTCGCGCGTGCCCAGAAGGCCCGGCATCAAAAAGTCGAAGATGCTCCAGAGCTCGGACAGACGGTTTTCGATGGGCGTGCCCGTCAAGGCAAAGCGCACGCCGGCCGGCAGGCGCTTGGCAGCGCGGGCCACCTGGGTGAGCGGGTTTTTAATGTACTGGGCCTCGTCGAGCACCACGCGGGCAAAGTTCTGCTCGACGTATTCGTCGATGTCGCGGCGCATGAGGTCATACGACGTCACCACCACGTTGTGCTCGGCGGCACCGGCAATTTGCACGCGACGCTGGGCCTTGGCGCCCACGATGGCGCACACATCAATCGAGGGGGCAAAGCGCTCCAACTCGGCAGCCCAGTTGTACACGAGCGACGCGGGACATACCACAAGCGTGGGCTTGGTATCCCCCGCCTCCACGCGCGCCAGAATGTGCGCAATCATCTGCAGTGTTTTGCCCAGGCCCATATCGTCGGCCAAGATGCCGCCAAGACCCAGGTGCTCAAGTGAGCCGAGCCACTGGTAGCCGTCGACCTGATAGCCGCGCAGCGTGGCCTTGAGCGAGGCGGGTACCGTAAAGTCCATCTTGCCGAGCGTGTCCAGACGCTCGATGGTGCGGCGGAACGCCGCGTCGCGATCGGCCTCGAGCGTCGGCGTGCGCGCGAGCATGCTATCGACAAAAAGGGTGCTCGACGCGGGAAGCGACACGCCGTCGAGCAGGTCGACGGCATCGACGCCCAGGTCCTCGGCAAGGCCAAACGCAGCGCGGGCACCTTCATCCAGGCGAACGATGTCACCCGATGTGAGATGTGCAAACGTCTGGTGACGCTTGTAGGAGTCGAGGTAGATGGCAAGGTCTGCCGCCGAAAGGCCGCTTGCGCCCAGTTCGACGTCGAGCAGGTTACTCTTGACGGTGGCGCGCACCGAAAGCTTGGGCGCGGGGCGTACCGAGATCTGGCGCAGGCGATCGCTGAGCATGACCTCGCCCAGCTCGGACAGAGCAGACAGGCCCTCGGTCAGCAAGTGGAACAGGCTCTCGTCATCACGTTCCTCAAACGCCAGGCCGCCCTCGTGGAAATCGAAGTACAGGGCAGCCGTGTCCATAACGCGAAACTCCGCCACCGTATCGCGGGACGGAACGCCGGGGCGTTGCTCTTCGAAAGGACTGCCCGGAGCACCAAGACTAAAGAGATCTGCCGACCAATCACCGTAGGATACCGTAATCTTGCAGGTCACAAGGCCATCGTCGACGCCAATCGCCATGGCAAAACTCGGCTCGGGTGCCACGGCGTCGAGCGCGGCGGGAGCGGTCAGGTCGGTATAGTCGCGCAAGATAGGCAGCGCCATGCGGCAGAACTCGCCCACCTGGTCGGCGGCGATATGGACCGGCGTGCGGCAGGGCAACAAGTGCGAAAGGAACGGCGCCGCATGTTGGGCAAACGCCGTGTCGGTACGGCGCGCGCGGCGCGTATCAACCAGATAGGCTGCGTCGCCCGCGACAAAGCAGTACATATCGGCCGGCAGGCGCAAGTCGTAGCTGCCTCCCGCCGCCGGTGCAATCTTGGCGGCAAGAAGCGGCGGGCGCTTAGCCGGGACTTCGCCCTCCCCCTGCGGCGACGGCTCGACTGCCACCTCGTAGGAGCGATGCGTCGTCGTCCCCCGCGACCATGCGGGCTCAAAGGACATGGTCCTGCCGCGCAGCAGGTCCAGCACGGACACGACGGAATACTCGGATACCGGCAACTGACGCTCGGCGACAAAGCCGCTGCGGGCAAAGTCATACGATGCCGAGCGCGAGCTCGTAATATCGCCTAGGTAGGCGACCGTCATTGCGATAAAGTCGAGCAGCTTTGTCGACACGTCATCGAAAGCCTCGGGCACATGGGCAAACGTAAGCTTCTTGCCATAGGAGAACGTACCGCCGCGCACATAGGCATCGGCCATGCCGTCGATATCCTTAACCACGTAGGACACCGAACCGCAGCGAATGCGAAACTCGAGCGCCCAGTTAAAGCGATCGGCAAACAGCGGATTGTAGTACGGCACCAGCGAGGGCTCCAGCACCGCTTTGGGCGCATCGGGGTCAATGGTGCCGGCGAGCTTGCGACGCATGGCCACGAGCTCGTCCATGCGCGCGTCCGAAAGATCGGAAAGCGCCGCCACAAGGCTCGGGCTCGTGGGGACGGGTGCCGGGAAGGGAAAGTTGGGGTTGACCGCAGATGCGGTGGGCGCGGGGCGTGTGGACTGTTTGGCTTGTGCGGGCGGTGCCGTAAACGTGCGGACCGGCGTACGCAAGCCCTCGACGGGCTCGGCGCCACTGGCATCCAGATACGCCAGCGCCGTGGCGATAGCGTGCTTGCACATGCCGGAATAGCGGAAGGCGGCGGGGCAATCGCAGTCGTAGTCGATAACCTCGTGCTCGTCCATGTCGAGCGCCACGTGCGTCTTGTACAGGTCGCCGCGCGAGCCGCGCACCGTGCCCTCGATGTTCACGTTTTTGGAGAAGCGCGAGCCGGAGTCCTCAAACGACAGCACGGCGCCGTTGAGCATGAGCGAGCGCCCCTTCATAAAGGTACTGCTGAGCGCCGCCTCCTTACGAAGCGCCTGCGCAAACGTCCCCTGCGCCATCACTTCCTCCAATCTCACCCGGGGTAGCTAATTTGGGACGGGGCTATTTTAGCTACCCCCATATGTCGGTTGAGATGTATTCCGACCCCGACTCATTCGCCGTCAGTCAAAGGGTAGCTAAAAAAGCCCCGTCCCAAATTAGCTACCCCTCAGCAACGCCGTCCCTAGATCACCGTCACGCGGCCTTGGTTACCCACGATGGCCTTTGCCTCTGCCAACAACGGAATCGAGCGCGCGTTGACCTTCGCCGGCACCTCGGCACGTAGCACGCGCCCGTCCACCTGCTCGATAAAGATCTCTACGCGGTCGCCGCCCGGGTTGGCGGTAAGCACCGTGGCAAGGCGCGCCATGTTGCCCTGGCTAAAGCGGCTGTTGGGCACCATGACCTCAAACACCTTGGGCTTGTTGCTCTCCTCGTTAAGCTCAAGCGGCACGATCTCCTGCGCGATGATCTGGTCGCCGCGGTCCGAGCGCTCGAGCTTGCCCTTAATGCGCACAAACGCATCGGACAGCTGTGCACCGGTCTCGGGATCGACCTCGCCGTATAGATACCCCTCGGCTTCCTTGTAGGTCTTGGGGAACACCACGACCGTGGCCTCGCCTTCCATGTCCTCGAGCTGCACGATGCCCATGGGGTCGCCGTTTTTGGTCACGCGCTTGGACACGCTCGAAACCATGCCGGCCCACCACAGCGCCTTGCCCTCGGGAATCTCCTGGTTGATGGTACCGCCCGTGGGGTTTTGCACCTCGTAGCCGGTATCGATCTGCGAGAACGAGAAGTCGCGTGCCTTGGCTAGTGCATACTCAAACGGGCGCAGCGGGTGGTCCGAGACATAGATGCCCAGAACCTCCTTCTCCTGGCTCAGCTTAAGGTGGCGGTCCCACTCCTGGCCATCCGGATCGGGCACGCTCACCTCAAAGCCCGAGCCCTCGACATCGCCGAACATGTCGAAGAACGACGTCTGGCCGCTCGCACGATCCTTTTGGCGCTTCACGGCGGCATCGATGATGTTCTCGGGGTTGTTCTTGTCCACAAAGTGCATCATCTGGCGACGCGGATACCCCGTGGAGTCGAAGGCGCCTGCCTTGATGAGCGATTCGATCACGCGACGGTTGGCCTGGCTCGAGTCCACGCGCTCGACAAAGTCGTGCAGTGTCTTAAACGGGCCGCCCGCCTCGCGCTCGGCGATAATCGCCTGCGCCACGCCGGTGCCCACGCCGCGGATGCCGGCCAGACCAAAGCGCACGCCCTCCTTGGTAGCGGTGAACTCGGTACCGGACTCGTTGACATCTGGCGACAGCACGGGGATGCCGTCGTGACGGCACGCCGAGACGTAGTGAACGATCTTGTCGGTCTTGCCCGTGTAGGACGTCAGAACGGCCGCCATGTACTCGTGCGGATAGTGCGCCTTGAGCCATGCCGTCTGCATAACCAGGATGGCGTAGCCGGCGGAGTGCGACTTGTTAAAGGCGTAAGATGCGAACTCGAGAACATCGTCCCAAATCTTCTGGGCGACCTCGCGCGTGTAGTTATTCTTGATGGCGCCATTCATCCAGTGGTCGTAGGTGGTCTCGTCCGAGCCATCCTCCCAGTGGAGCACCGTCGACGTGAGCAGCTTGATCTTTTTCTTAGCCACGGGCTTACGGATACGCGAGTCCGATTCGCCCTTGGAGAAGCCGCACATCTCGACGGAGATGAGCATAACCTGCTCCTGGTAGACCATGGTGCCGTAGGTTTCGCCCAGGATGTCGTCCAGGCGATCGTCGTAGGAGACGGCCGGCTCCTTGCCGTTCATACGGTTGATGTAGGACGAAACCATGCCGGCACCCAGCGGGCCCGGGCGGTATAGAGCGATCAATGCCACGACGTGCTTGTACTCGGTGGGCTTCATGTTCTTGATCGTGGCCGTCATGCCGGCGGACTCGACCTGGAAGACGCCGGCGGTGTGACCGGAGCCCATGAGCTTAAAGATCTCGGGGTCGTCAAAGGGAATCTCTTCCTCTTTGATGTCGATGCCGAAGTTCTTTTTGATGTTTGCCTTGGCCTTGGAGATAACCGTCAGCGTGCGCAGGCCCAGGAAGTCCATCTTGAGCAGGCCCATGTCGGCAACGGTATGACCCTCGTACTGGGTAATCTCGACGCCGCCCTTGGTATCGAGCTTGGTGGGCACATGCTCGTTGACGGGATCGCGGCAGATCAGGACGGCGCACGCGTGCACACCCTCGCCACGGGTGAGGCCCTCGATCGAGAGCGCCGTGTCGATGATACGGCGGGCGTCGTCATCCTTTTTATAGGCCTCGGCAAAGTCGGGGTTAAACAGATCCTCTTTGCCGGGTTGCTTTTCGAGCACCTGCTTGAGCTTGACCTTGGGGTCGCTCGAAACCATCTTGGACAGGCGCTGGCCCATGTAGACCGGATAGTCCAGCACGCGCGCGGCGTCGTTGATGGCCTGCTTGGCCTTAATGGTCGAGTAGGTGATGACGTGGGTGACCTTCTCGGGGCCGTAGAGCTGGCGAACGTGCTCCACGACCTCGAGGCGCCGCTCATCGTCGAAGTCCATATCGATATCGGGCATCTCGGTACGCTGCGGGGACAGGAACCTCTCGAACATCAGGCCGTTCTCGAGCGGGTCGAACGCGGTGATGTTCATGGCGTAGGCGACGATAGCACCGGCGGCCGAGCCACGGCCGGGACCGACGCCGATGCCGTTGTCCTTGGCCCATTGCACGTACTCGGCGACGATCAAAAAGTAGGCGGCAAAGCCCTTGTCGCAGATGACCTTGTATTCGTACTCAAAGCGCTCTTTGATGTTGACGCCACAGATCTCGCGCGTGGCCCAGTCGTCACCGTAGTGTTGGCGCAGGCCCTTCTCGCACTCGCGGCGAAACTGGCTCTCGTGCGTCTCGCCGGGATCGAGCAACGGGAAGCGCGGCAGGATGATGGAATCCCAGTCCAGCTCCACATAGCACTTGTCGGCAATCTCGAGCGTGTTGTCGCAGGCCTCGGGGCAATACGGGAACATCGCCCGCATCTCCTCCTCGGTCTTCATGTAAAACTCCGAGCCGGTCATGCGCATGCGGTTGGGGTCGTCGACCTTGGCGTTCATGCCAATGCACATGATGACGTCCTGCACGGGCGCGTCCTCGCGGCGCAGGTAGTGGAAGTCGTTGGTGGCGATGACCTTGACGCCCACCTGCTTGGCAATATCGATGAGCGTGCGGTCCATCTGCTCGTCGGTCAGGCCGTTGTCGGTGGTGATGCCGTGTTCCTGGATCTCGATATAAAAGTCGCCGGGATCGAAGGTGTCGCGGAAGGTCTCGGCCCACTTGATGGCGCCCTCCATGTCACCGCGGTCGATGTACTTGGGGATGACGCCCGCGATACAGGCGCTCGTGCAGATCATGCCCTTGGCGTGGCGGCGCAGGTTGTCGAGCGTCACACGCGGCTTGTAGTAAAAGCCCTGCACAGCGGCCTCGGAGACCGTCTGCATTAGGTTGACGTAGCCCTCCTGGTCCTTGGCCAGAAGAATCATGTGGTAGAGCTCGGGCTTGTGGTCGCGGGCGAGCGTCTCGTCCGGCGTAAAGTAGACCTCGCAGCCAAAGATGGGTTTGATGACCAGGGGTGGCTTGAGCTCGTCGATATTGCCCTTCTCGTCCCACATGGCCATGTCCTTCACATACTGGGCATGCTCGCGCGGGTTTTCCTCGGGATCGGGCTCCACCAGCTCGTCGCGGCGGTCCTTTTCCAAGAAGGCCTTGTCGTGACTCCAGGTTTTGTACTCGGGCGTATTGTGGTTGACGGCGTCGCAGGCCAGCGCCAGGTCGGGCACGCCATACATGTAGCCGTGGTCGGTAATGGCCACGGCGGGCATGCCCAGCTCAACGGCACGGTTGACCATATCCTGGATACGGGTTGCGCCGTCGAGCATGGAGAAAACAGTGTGATTGTGCAGATGGACGAATGCCATGTGATGAGCTCCGATGCGGGTTCGTGATCTTAGGGTTACGATTCTACCGCACAGCGCGGACGGCACCCGAACCTAGCCCAAACCCACACGGCTCCTCTTGCAGTTGCGGTGAAATGCGGACTGTTTGGCGGCTTTTTTGACCAAAACAGTCCGTATTCCACCGCAAGTTATCTGAGGACTAGAGGTTGTAGGTGACCACTTGAGGTTCGGCGGGATTGACGAAGATGGTTGGATTCGCCCGCTCCACGCGAACGAACTTGACGGTCACGACCTCAAAGCCCGCCTTGTGCAGAACGTCGGCGTAAACGCGCGCCTGCAAGGCGTGTTTCTCGAGCAGCTGCTCCGGCGTCTCATCCGGCGTGCCACCCGTCTTGTAGTCGATGACCAGTGCGCGCGACGGATCCGCCGGGTCGGTTGCCAAAGCATCGATGGCGCCCTCGGCATAGGCGCCGTAGCGGGCGATATCCTCGTCCTCGCAGCCCAGCGAGAAGAACGGCACCTCGGCACGGATGCACGGCCACGCGAGCAGCTCGGCACGAACCGACGACTTGAGCCAGCGATCCAGAGCGACATCGAAGCGCTCGCGCTGTTCCGGCGTCAGGCGCCACAAGCGAGCCAGGGCGTCGGCACGCTCAACGGGCAGCGCATCGGCACCCATCTCGATGAGCCACTGGCAAGCGGCGTGGAAGGCCGAGCCCAGCGCCATGGGGTTGCCGGCGGGCTCGACAGCAGCCACGTCCGCATCGGCCATCTCCGAGCCATCCGACTCCGCATCATCGCCGGACTCGTCCATGGGAACAAGCGCCTCGGCGGCACGGTCCTCGGACTCGGCATGCAGCGCCACGGCAATTGACGAGTAGCTATACGAGTCACGCACCGGGAACGGACAGATGCCCATGCGCACGCCCACTGCCTGGGGATACACGAGCTCAAACGCATCGGGCTTGGGGTCGGCAGGACCGGGCACAGTTGAGTGCGCAGCATTATCAGCGACATCGACATCGCCGCGAACGAGCCTGCCCTCGGCATCCAGCGAAGCGTTAGCCTCAAACGCCTGCTCACCAAACGTAAAGTCCGCCAGCGAGATGAGCTCGTAGTCGCCCGGCTGGGAGTTGTCGAACACCAGACGGTCGCTATCGAGCTGCGGCATGTCCAGACTATCGGTCGGCAGGATGCGGCGCAGCACGTCGTAGGTCAGATCCGTCTCGACATCGAAGGTCGGCGCCATCACCTTGCCGCGGCTCACGCCGGCATCCATCGCCAGAATGAGCAACTCGCGCGCTCGCGTCATGGCGACATAGAGCAGACGAGCCCGCTCCTCGAGCGAAAGCTGCAGGTCGTCGTTACGCAGGCGGGCAAATGCCTCGGCGGGAGAGCCCGTCGCGCAGACGTCCTCCATGAGCTCCGGCGGCAACCACAGCGACGTGCCCTTGCCCTTAAACGCGTGTTCAAACTGCTTTTTGACGTCATCGCCCTTCACGAAGGTCCCGTCGGCAAGCTTAACGCCATCGAAACGAGCCGGCAGCGCCACGACTTGCGCCCCACCGTCGACGCGACCCATTTGTGCCGCACCGGACGATTTGCGCACGCCAAAACACTCGGCAACCGCTACAACCGGATACTCCAGGCCCTTGGACGCATGCACGGTCATGATGCGCACCGCGCCGTCGCCCTCCTCGTTGAGGGCGCCCGGGGCCTCCTTGCCCGCCAAGAAGCGGTCGAAGGCGAGCGCGATGGAGCGCGGAGAATTGCCGAGCTCGGCCTCTGCCTCGGCCACGGCATCGAGCGCCTTGAGCACGTTGGCGGCAATGGCCTTGCCCTCGGGGCCGCGCTGCGCCAGACGCACGAACCAGCCGGAGGCATTGACCACATCGCGCGCGATGGCGGCGAACGAATCGCGTCCCACGCGACGAAGCGCGTAGCGCAGCACCTCGCGGGCACGCGTCACGAGCGGCAGGTTCTGCAAACCCGGCACATCGGAATCGCTCATGATGCCCACATCGATATTGCGGCGCGACGTCTCGCCCGTCTGCTCGTCGAGCTTGGTCGCCAGCGCCAGGAACTCCTGGGCGCCGAGTGCAAACATCGGCGAGGCCAGCAACGGCATAAGGCCTTGGGCCGTATCGGCCGGATTGGCGAGCGCGCAGACCAGGGCACGCACCGTCTGCACCTCGGCCGCCTGGGCAAAGACCGAGCCGCCTGCGATGACGCAGTCGAGTCCTTGGTCGCGGAAGGCCTGCGCGTAGACGTCGGCATTGGTCATGCGACCCAGCAGCAGCACCATGCCGCCCTGGGGCTGGCCGGCATCGGCAAGCGCATGGAATCGCTCGGCGATCGCACGGGCCTTGGCCTGCGTGCGCTCCTGCATACTGCCGCCGGCAACGAACAGCGCCTGGCGGCGCGAAGCCTTTGCCTTGAGCATGTCCTTGCGTTTGTCGCTCGGTTCAAGATCCAAGAACCCCTGCATCAAACCACCGGTGTCGCCGTCAAAGACGCGCGCCACATAGCGCAGCACCTCGTCGTGGCTGCGGAAGTTGCGCACGAGTTTGACGAGCTCGCCGGCGGGAGCATCGGACGTGGTGACCGTCTCGGACGCCGTCGTCGAACCCACCTTGCGCTCCTGGCGGCGAAACACCTCGACCTCGGCACCACGGAAGCGATAGATCGACTGCTGCGCATCGCCCACCGTGCACAGCGCGCGCTCGCCCGCACCCGTCAAATAGCGAATCAGATCGACCTGCATCTGGTCGGTATCTTGGAACTCGTCGATCATGACCATCTTAAAGCGGCCCTCATAGGCAGCTCGAATAGCCGGGTAGTCGCGCAGCGCCTCGTACGCCATGCGCAGCAGGTCATTGTTATCGAGCGCGGACTGGTCGGCCTTGAGCGCACGGTACTCCGCCTCTACGGCACGGGCAAGCCCCACCAGCGCATCGAGCGCCGGGCCGCCGCAGGCAAGCACGATATTGATAAACGCATCAGCCGCCTCGGCCTTGAGTAGCTCCACCTGCTCCTTAGGAAACGCCTTGCTCGCCCGAGGCATACTGCACGACATCATGAGTCGCGCCGCATCCTCCATGGTTTTGCCGCTCGCCTCAAACGCGTCGATGGCGTCGAGTGCCACCTGCGCTTTCTCGGTCGTGGCCTTGCTTGCGCCCAGCGCCGCACGATAGGCATCGGCAAGCGCCGAGGTGTCGGCCTGGCCGCGCGCCACGCACACATCGTCCATGCCGCCCGGAAGCTGGCTCGATAGCTCCAGCAAGTCGCGCACCAGGCCTTTGATGGTGGTACCGGCGCCAAACGTCCCGCCCTCGCCCGCCATGGGATACCAGGCGTAGAGGGCCTTAAGCGAAGTGGCGAGCTCGGGCGCGGCATCGGGCGCCGTCGCGCGCCCCAGCACATGCTCGACAGCCTGATCCATAAGCTCGTCGGTATCGGTGAGCACCGTGAACTCGGGATCGATGCCCAGCTCCAACGCATGCGCGCGCAGAATGCGCGAACACATGCCGTGAATGGTCGAGATCCAAGCGTCATCGACCGTCAGGGCCTCTTCGTCCATCCCCTCGTCGATAAGCGCACGGCGCACGCGGTCGCGGATCTCGGCCGCGGCGTCTTTGGTAAAGGTAATGGCGAGCACCTGGTCCAGATGCTCGACAAACGGACCGGATTCGGGCGAGAGCGCATAGACGATGCGGCGCGTGAGGGTAAAGGTCTTGCCCGAGCCGGCACCTGCCGAGACAAACAGCGGACGGTCGAGCGTTTTGACGACTTGCAGCTGTTGCGGCATCAAAGTCGAAAGATCCATGGTCTACACGTCCCTCCTTACAAACGTTCCTTCGTGGTTATACGAGCAGCGCGCATGCGCGGCCTGCGCCGACGTCGGATCGACAGCGGCGACGTCGCCCGCCTCGAGCTCGCGCAGGCGCTCGGCAATGCCGGCCTCCACGCGGTCGAGCAGCGCATCGAAGTCCATGTTGCCGCCCTCGCCCGGAAAGCCCTTCTTGAGGCCCGGGATGCGACCGTCGCCGCGCTCCTCCTCGAGCAGCTCGGCGCTCGCGGCACCGCGCAACGCCGGCTTGCCGCCCTTGGTCGAAAAATAGAGCGCCGCGCGGGTGTCCAAATCCAGCGCCCGGCGCATGGCCTGCGCGTAGATGAGTGTCTGGGTATGGGGCGGCAGCCAGCGCGGATCGTCGATGGGGGCCTCGCCCGACTCCTCGTCGCGCACCGTGGGGTCGGCGAGCTTAAACTCCTCGACACCCGAACGATGCTTGTAGTCAATCACCACAGCGCGGTTCTCGGCATCCACATCCACGCGGTCGATGCGCCCGCCGAGCGGCCAGCCGGCATACTCGACCTGGAGCTCGTTGAACGCAAACTCCAGGTAGCGCGGCGCGAAGGGCGCGAGCGCCTCGGACTCGTAGGCGAGCACGCCCTCCAGTTGCGGCAAGATCTCGGCCGCCTGGCGCTCCTCCACTGGAGAGAGCGGCACCAGCGGGCCCTCGGTACCGCGCTTGCCGGCGTGCTCGGCCAGGGTCTCGGCAAAGACCTCGTGCAGCAGCTCCTTCGCGCGCGGCAGATTCATGGGCGTCACACGCTCCATGCCCTCCTGCGGAAGACGTGCATGCAAGTGCTCCAGCACGTCATGGACAAAGTTGCCCTTCTCCATGTTGCCAAAGCCTGCATCGATGGACTGAGGTTTGACGCGATACGAGACGAACCAGCACAGCGGGCAGGTGGAATAGGCCTCGATCTGCGAGGCGGACGTCAGGCGCGGCACGAGCGGCGCGTCCTCGCCTTCGCCATCGCGACGACGCAGGACCAAATACGGCACGGCCTCGGCACTCAGATGCTGAGGGGCTTCACAGGTCACGCGCTCGCGCTTGAGACCTTCGCCTGCCGCGGGATCGAAGTCCTTTACGATATCACCCTCACCCACGCACTTCGCCTTGTCGGCGCCAGCGGCTTTAGCGTCACCAGCGGTCTTAGCGTCGTCAGCGATCTTAGCGCCGTCAGCCTCGGCATGCGCCCGCAACTCGGTCCACACGGCAGCCGGATAGCACTCGCGCGCCTGGCGATCGTGGGTCACACGGGCGAGCGTAACCGGGCCGCGTGACGCCTGCATCGCGTGGCCAAAGCGCGCGCGCAGCAAGGCCGCGGGCTCAAGCGTCACGCCCTCGCGACCAAGGCTCGCCGTCAGCGTGGCCAGCGGCCCCTCCTCGTGCGAGAGCGGATAGCTGTCCAGATCGACATCGGCAAACAGCACGGCATCGTAGCTGCCGGGGCGCAGAGCTGCCGCATCGGCAAGCGAAGCAAAACGAACCTGAGCACGTGGCGCACGGTCAACCTCGTAGGTCTCGTAATCGTAGGCGGTGCTACGCTTGTCCACCTTGGTGCGAATGCCATCGAGCACGGGCACGGTCGCGGCCTGCGACACGTCGAGCACGCGGGCGCCATTCATAAGGATGTCGATGACGTGGCGCAGCAAGGCCACCTCCGCCTGGCGACGAGCCTGACCGTCAAGGCCTCCAAGGGCGCGATCGGGCAACGCCTCGGCAACGGCAAGCATGGCCTTGAGCGCCGTCACGGGCTTGTCACGCCACAGCGCCTGGAACACGTCCGAAACCACACACGGTACGTTCTTAAACCAGTTGTCGTCGCTCGCCGCCTTGCGCGCGCCCCTCACCTGGCCTTGGACACTCTGCAGCAGGCTCTTAACGCTCGCGGTAGTCTTGCTGCGCGAGAGACGCATATTCTTATCGAAGGCACGGGCATTGACGGCAT
Source organism: Collinsella sp. (assembly GCA_019424905.1). Classification (GTDB taxonomy): domain Bacteria; phylum Actinomycetota; class Coriobacteriia; order Coriobacteriales; family Coriobacteriaceae; genus Collinsella. The sequence continues at coordinate 30,321 of JAHYYP010000012.1, forward strand.
CAGCGCCCGAAAGCGGACTGTAGATCCAGTCGGTAAGCTCCGGCGCGGGCCACCACTCGGTCTTTGACGCCGTGCCCTCATCGGCGGCCTTCATGCGCTCGATCAGGCCGGCAAGCGCCGCAAACTGCCTGCCCGCAATGGATTGGGAAAACGCCGTGAACTCAGTTGTCTCGGCAGCGATATGGCGAGCCGCCAGACGAGAGGCGAGCTCACCGAACAGCTGGGGTGCCCGAGCAGAAACAACGAGCACGCGCACGGGGTCGGCGGGCGTTGCAGTAGTTTTATCGGCCTTGGACTCCTTGTGCGATTTCACCAACTTATCGATGGCGTCCGCATAAGCATGGGCGCGGGCATGGGGGCCGGCGACCTCAATAAAGGCAGGCTGAGCGGCGGTCCCGCAAGCGGCATCAGACGCGCCGACACCCTCCCCCAGCGGCCCGACCTCAAACAGCACACCGCGGGCATCAAATGCCGTGGCAAGCTTCTCGCGCATCGCCGCCTGCTCGCGGGCAAGCAGCACGACGACCTCTCCCCCATTGTTCGCCACGGCAGACAGCAGCTCGAGCAGACCGTGCGTAAACGACGTGATACCGCGCACGCATACGGCGCGGGCGCACGCCGGCAGGCTATCGGCCAGGGCACCGGCCATAATGTCAGCCGCCTCGCAGGGCTCGACCATATCTCGACGGTCCAAACCGCCCGCGTAGGCACGCAAAAGCTCGAACACACGAGCCTCGGCATCGCTTTTTGGCTCCGGCTGGCAGTTGTCGCCACGGCATCGTTCGGCACCCGTCCCCGCCACACCCGGCAGCACATCGCGGGCCATGCGCGCAAGCATACGCACCGTGCCCTGGCTGCGCGAAAGCGGCTGCAGGTCGGCATCATCGAGGCGCGTGACCATGTCCGAAAACAGCATCTGGCGCTGCAGGTTGTCGACGAAACCGCGCCCGTCGCCCAAAAGCTCCCAAAGCGAGCGAAGCCACGATGTAGGCGTCTTGTAGTCGATACCCAGCGAAACGCCGGCTTCCGCCGCATCATGACGGCACAGGTCGAGCTCGGCAAACGTAGGTGCCAGCAACACGGCACGCCCGTGGCGGGCAATAAGATCGGCAAGCAACGCCGACTCGGCATCGCTCAAATCCGTGCCGGCATTGGTGGTATAGATTCGAACAGGCATGGTCCTCCGCTCAAACTGTTCGCAATAATCAATGCATCCATCCTACCCGCCCAAGCGGACAGATTTGCCCCACGCCAACAGATTTGATCCCTTGGGGACGGAGGAAAACGGATCACCGGGTTAGACTGACCCCCTCGATGATCCGTTTTCCTCCGTCCCCAAGGGATCAAAAAAACCGCCCCCGAAGGAGCGGTTTTACACAATCCGTTTTGGCGCGGCCTACTCGCCATCCTCCAGCTTGATGAGGATCTTGCGGTAGCCACCGTACTCGCCGTTGAGCGCCTTGGACACACGGCTCACCGTGGTGGACGAAGCGCCGGTACGCGCCTGAACCTCGACATAGGGCTCGCCCTCGTCCAGGTAACGCGCGACCTGCAGACGCTGCGATAGATCGCAAATCTCGCGCGGCGTGCAGATATCGGTCAAAAACGCTTGGATATCCTTCTCGTCGTCCAAAAGGCTAAATGCGTGGACCAGCTGCTTGACATCAGGCTTGTCAAACATGTTCTCGATATTCATCGATCACCGCCAAACCCGCCAAAAGGCATCGAAGTTGATACTGACATCGGGCATCGTTCGCCCGTTCTATGCAATAGGGCAACGCCTGTGGCTTTTGCCCGTAGCAGTGTAGCACACCACCAAACTAAAGCGACAAGACTCTCTGCCAGCGGCGCGTTTTTTAGGACGAACGCCGGTTTGAAACCGAATGCGCACGCAAGCTCCACGAATATCTGAGACAATGGGCGCCCAAACAGGACCGTGCCCGCGCATCTATCCGAGTTGCAAAGGCATGCGCCTCTCACGCCTCTTTGCCACGTCTTGCGCAAGAAAGGATCTCCACCATGCGCTTTTTGCTCAACTGGCTTTTGACCTCAATCGCCATCGCGATTGCAACGTTTCTCGTCCCCGGCATTCAGCCCTTCGGCATGGCCGATGCCTGGGTCTGCTTTGCCTTCGTGGGACTGTTCCTCAACATCGTCGACTCGCTCGTCAAACCATTCCTGACGGTCATCTCACTGCCGCTCACTATTATCACGCTTGGTATTTTTCAGCTCGTAGTCAATAGTTTTATGCTCGAGCTGGCCAGCTACCTGTCGGTCAATCTGCTGGGAGCGGGTATCTCCATTGCCGGCTTTGGATCGGCCTTTATGGGCAGCATCCTGGTATCCATCATGCGCAGCATTCTCGACAGCATCGCCAGGAACTAAAGCGACCAGATACGGACCGCCACAACACGCCAAAACGAAGGCCGTCCATCGCAACGATGGGCGGCCATGTCATTTGTCAAGCCTCAGAGGGCAAGAAAATCTACCATTTCTGCCCCGTCCCCAAATGGCAGGTGGGGCTAGATGACGTAGTCGTAACCCTCGTTGGGGGCGACGAGCGCATCGAGCGTCACGCCATCGAGGTAGTCGTTGATGAGCTTGTCCAGGTTCTTCCACACGCCGAGTGTAGGACACTCGTCCGAACGCGAGCAGCCCTTGCAGTCGCCGTCCAGGCATGCGACCGGTGCCAGGCTGCCTTCGGTCAGGCGCAAGATCTCGCCCACCGTGTACTGCTCGGGCGGACGCGTGAGCACGTAGCCGCCGCCCTTGCCGCGCATGCCCGAGAGCATATTGGCGCGGACGAGCGTAGCCAAAATGTTCTCCAGATATTTCTCAGAAATCCCCTGACGCGCCGCGATCTCTTTGAGGGGAATGCGGCCTGCCGCCTGGTGCTCGGCCAGGTCAACCATAACGCGCAGGGCATATCTGCCCTTTGTGGAAACCAACATATATATTGCTGCCTTTCGGTCTTTTAATTCGTAGAAATTCTAGCCGAAAAATTGGTTTTGAAAATACCTATTCCCGTCAAGCTGGTTAATCGACTCGTAATAATCTTCTATTTCCTATTGCGTTACTAGGCTTTAGTGCCTACTATGCTTGCCAACAGCAAACGAACAACCTATAAGGTTTGTGGGTTTCGCTGTTACACACACCGTAAAACCACACGGTATCCAGTCATTTGAACACTTTGGAGGTTCACCATGAGCAATGTTTACACGTCCATCGATCAGCTTATCGGCCACACTCCGCTTCTGGAGTTCACTCACTTTGAGGCCGATGAAGACCTCAAGGCCCGCGTGCTCGTCAAGCTGGAATACTTCAACCCCGCCGGGTCCGTCAAAGACCGCGTCGCCAAGAACATGATCGACGAGGCCGAGAAGGCCGGCAAGCTCGTGCGCGGCGGCGACTACACCATCATCGAGCCCACGAGTGGCAACACCGGCGTCGGCATCGCCTCGGTGGCGGCGGCTCGCGGCTACAAGGTGATCATCACCATGCCCGAGACCATGTCCGTCGAGCGCCGCAAACTTATGCAGGCATACGGCGCACAGCTCGTGCTCACCGACGGCTCCAAGGGCATGAAGGGCGCCATCGCCAAGGCCGAGGAACTGCAGAAGGAGACACCCAACAGCATTATCGCCGGCCAGTTTGTAAACCCCGCCAACCCCGCCATCCACAAGGCCACGACCGGCCCCGAGATCTGGGATGACACCGACGGCAAGGTCGACATCTTCGTCGCCGGCGTTGGCACCGGCGGCACCGTGACCGGCGTGGGCGAGTTCCTCAAGGAGCAGAACCCCGAGATTCAGGTTGTCGCCGTCGAGCCCGCCACTTCCCCAGTGCTCTCCAAGGGCCAGGCCGGCCCGCACAAGATCCAGGGTATCGGCGCCGGCTTTGTGCCCGACGTCCTCGACACCCAGGTCTATGACGAGATCATCCCCGTCGAGAACGACGACGCCTTTGCCACCGGCCGCGCCGTGGGCCACAAGGAGGGCGTGCTCGTGGGCATTTCGTCCGGCGCCGCCGTGTGGGCCGCACTGCAGCTGGCCAAGCGCCCCGAGAACGAGGGCAAGACCATCGTGGCTCTGCTTGCCGACACCGGTGAGCGCTACCTGTCCACGGCACTCTTCCAGGACTAGGGCCTCTCGTTCTTAGAACGAGTCCAAGGCACGCCGGCCTCCCCTCTCTTCTGGCAGCCTGAGCTCATCCCAACAGGGTGTCCCACGAGACGTCCGAACTTGATACAATGTCTGCGGCGCGGAACCAGCCTCCCGCGCCGCTTTTCTTTTTTGGCCACATGCCACCAAGGAGAACCTCCCCATGCACAACAAGCGCGTGCTCGTCGCCATGAGTGGCGGCGTCGATTCCAGCGTGACCGCGTATCTGCTCAAGCGCCAGGGCTACGAATGCGTCGGTGCCACCATGCGCCTCACCTGCCCCGCGCCCGATCCTGCAACGGGTATGAGCAAAGTCGACCGCGACATCGCCGATGCAAAGGCCGTCGCCGAGCGCCTGGGGATACCCCACCATGTGCTCGACCTGCAGCAGACCTTCGACCGCAATGTTATCGAGCGATTTGTGACTGCCTATCAGGAGGGTTTGACGCCCAACCCGTGCATCATCTGCAACCGCCACATTAAGTTTGGCGCGCTGCTCGATGCGGCACTCGATATGGGCTGCGACTACATCGCCACGGGTCATTACGCCAAAACGAGCCAGGCGTCCGACGGCACCTGGCAGCTGAACCGCGGCGAAGATCCCAAAAAGGACCAAAGCTACTTTTTGTATTCGCTCACGCAAGAGCGCCTGGCACGCACGATCTTTCCGCTGGCTGGGCTGGACAAAGAGCGCGACGTGCGCCGGATTGCCGCCGAGCAGGGCTTCATCAACGCCAAGAAGGCCGAAAGCGAGGATATCTGCTTTATCGCGGACGGCGACTACGCGGGCTATATCGAGCGCCGCTGCGGACATCCCGCTGCACCGGGCGACATTGTGTGGCGCGACGGCAGCGTGGTCGGACGCCACAACGGCGCGCTGCGCTACACCATCGGCCAGCGCAAAGGCCTGGGCGTCGCGATGGCGCATCCCGTGTACGTAACGGGCGTCGATGCCGCCAACAACATTGTGCATCTGGGCGAGGCCGAGGACCTGACGGCCACAGCGCTCACAGCCGACGACTGGATCTGGAGCGCCCCTGACGCACGCATGGAGGCGGAGCTCGACGCCGGCGGCATTCGCGTAAGTGCCAAGTACCGCTACCGTCAAAAGGACCAGGCAGCGACCCTTACACGTGGCGCCGACGGACAAATGCTACTGACCTTTGACGAGCCGCAGCGAGCCATCGCCCCCGGCCAGGCCGTCGTCGTCTACCGCGGCGACATCGTCCTGGGCGGCGGCACCGTGACCGGCGCACTTAAGTAGCCGCGGGTTTATCGCTGCACGTGTCGAAGTACCTCAACAGCGGCACTAACCTCGATTACGCGACGCTCGAGGCCGCGGCGAATGGCCTCGAGCCGGCCCTCCGCCGTGGCCCATTCGCTCTGCGAAAGAATCTCGATTGCCTCATCAACAAATCCGTTGAGCCGCGATGAATCGAACCAATCGAGCGAGTCCGCAAGCGCCAGCTGGACGGAAGGGTCGGGCCCAAACGGCTTAGCGGAAAACCCAAACTCCCCAGCTACGAGCGCAGCGGTTGGCACGTTATACCACAGGCAGTTGCCGCTATCGAACAGCGGAGCAGGTTTTATCTCCAGGGTGTCGACATTGCGGATGATGCCGAAGTTTCGCCAATGGCGGTCGCTGTTGGCCAAAAGGGCATCGCAGACAATCATCTGCGACATAGACCTTCTCACAGCGGCCTCATCAGCTCCATGCTTACCAAGGTAGCGACAGTATCGGTCGTACGTCGAGCTTCCTCGCTGGCTGCCAAGGGCGTTCTTAACGTAAACAGCCGGAACATATTCCTCGCAGCCGTCAAGAAAATCCTCGCACAGGCACACGGGGCCATCGAACATGCGCTCAACCGTGTAAGGAACAAACTCCCCCTTGGAAAGCAAGCGACGATGCAGAGCCGTTGCAACCGCCTCGTTAAAGGGACGCTGATCGTCCATCCCGCACCCTTTAGCCAAAACGCGAATGCCGTTTCGGATCATCCACGATTTAGGGAGCTCACCCTCGGACGTGTTGTCGGGGTTTTTAAGGCCGATGCCCTCCAGCCAACCCGAACGCCCCTCGGGCGCAGACCGCTCAAAATCATTCTCGAAGTAATTGAGGTCTCGCCATTCGAGTCCCTCGCAATCGGCCGGCCGCAGCCAATAGCAATCCGAAAGCGAAAGGCCCAGGCACTGAACCGGCACCTCAACGCCGTTGACAATCCCCAGCTCGCGGTAGCGCGAGATAAGTCCAGGGCGAACATCGGGTACCGATCGATGCCCCCACCACGCGTTGAGTTCCCGCTTATTCACCGTTGGAGAAGAGCTCGAGCACGTGCCAAACGGCATTCGTTGCGTATCAAGGACCTCGGCGATTTCGAAGGGAAACTCGCGCGTCGGATCAAATGAGACATGCGCGACCTCATGGTCGGCCGACATCAGCGTAAACTTGCGTCCCACATCGGCTGCAGGACGGCGCCCTCGTTTGCGGACCTTTTGATAAGCGACCGCAGAATTGTACTCGACCATCTTCCGGCCGCCCACAATATCGCACGCAAGCGTCCCCGATGCGGCAAGTTGAGATATGCGGGCTTTCGTAACGCCCAACAGGCGGGCGGCATCACCCATAAATAAGTACTCAGACGTATCCATACGCCGCATCACCTCGTTAAGTAATTTACACGCTTAGTTAATAGATTACATACATCATAATACTAAACAACCCAAAGCGAAAAAAGGCCCGAGAAATCGGGCCTTAGTGATTGGTCAGCCGAGTCGCAAGCTACTCCACTAGCGCTGAACGTAGGCGCGAACGAGCTCGTAGGTGTTGCGCACGCCGTCGATGTGGCTGCGCTCGTAGTTGTGGCTCGCGTACACACCGGGGCCGATCAGGCCGTGACGGATGTCGTAGCCGGCAGAGAGCGTGGCCTCGACGTCCGAGCCGTAATGCGGGTACACGTCGATGGCGTAATCGAGCTTAAGCTCGCGCGCGATATTGGACAGCGTGGTCACCAGATCGTAGTTGTAGGGGCCACCCGAATCCTTGGCGCAAATCGAAACCATGCGCTCGGTGCAGCCCAGGTCGTCGCCCACGCAGCCCATGTCAACGCTGATCATCTCGCGCGTGTCGGCCGGCACGAAAGCGCCGCCGTGGCCGACCTCCTCGTACACGGTAAAGAGCAGCGAAACCTTGCGCGAAAGGGTCACCTCGCCGTCAGCAACGGCGCGGGCCAGACCCAGCAGAATCGACGCCGACAGTTTGTCATCCAGGAAGCGACTCTTAATGTAGCCGCTTTCCGTCACCGTGGTACGCGGATCCATAGCGATGATGTCGCCCGTCTGAATGCCCAGCTCAAGTACGTCGTCCTTGCTGTCGACATTCTCATCGAGCAGGATTTCCATGTTCTTCTCGATGGGCTTGACCGGCTCGTCGGCCACATGCGCCGAGGGTTCGGTGTTGAGGACCACGCCCGTGTAGACATTGCCGTCGCGTGTGTAGACGGTACAGTTCTCGCCATCGGCCGTAGACCACTGATGCCCGCCGAGCGTCGTGGGGCGCAGGCGACCATTGTCCTTAATGGAACGCACCATGGCGCCCAGGGTATCGACATGGCTCGCCAACACAAGCGGCTCGCCCTCGCCGCCAAGCTCAACAAGCACGTTACCCTTATTAGAACGCTCAGGCCCAAACCCCATATCGCGCAGGGTCTCCATCAGATAATCAGTAGCCGCACGAGTAAAGCCCGTAGGCGACGCGATAGAAGTCAGCGCCTTCAACTGGTCAGTAATATAGGAGAGCGCCTCCTCTAGAGAAGCATCAACATTAGAAGCCATATGCATCCTTCCAAGTAAAACTAAGACCGAGTCCCGATTTTAACCGTTCTGCACACGCAAAGCCCTGGGAGCCGATCAGCCCTCGGACGTCGGTGCGCCGACTTGAGCGCACGCGTGTCATTCAATCCTATTCTTGTATAAAGGATTTAGATTCATGCATAAAAATGAAGCATTTTTTCTCTTGTGTTAGGGTACCCCACCTTGGACCGTGCAAAAAACGGAATATTCAACATCGCGGTGCCTGATAGCGCCATCGGGAGGCGGCAAAACCGACCGCCTCGTCCTGTATTTGGGGCACAACGCAGCTCAAAACGGACAGATCGTCCCTTCAACTTGGATTCCGCCGCTGAAACCGCTCGCCCACTACTACTTGGAACCGCAAAAAACGCATTTCAACTGTATGCAACTTACTCGGCATGCTGAATACTCGCAAAAATGCACGCTTCCCTTACCCCCACCCGTTCACGGCACGTCCTCGCCGCCGCTCCAGGAGGTTTCCATGGGACAAAAGAGGCCCCGCCACGCAACGAGCGCAGCGGGGGCTTCCGACATGTCCGAGGACGATTGTGGGGCTAACGGGCAGGGGCCCGCCGAACCAAGTTAGGCAGCCGGGCAGATCTTCTTGAAGAGCTCGATGACGTCGTCGAGCGTCGCCTCGCGCGGGTTACCCGGGAAGCAGGCATCGGCCATGGCGTCCTTGGCCAGGACCTCGATCTCGTCAGCCTTCATGGCCTCGCAGACGTGCGGGATGTTGACGTCGGCGGAAAGCTGCTTGACGGCGGCGATGGCGGCGTCGGCAGCCTCGTCGGTGCTCATGCCCGTGGTGTCAACGCCCATGGCGACGGCAACCTTGGCCAGGCGCTCGGCGCAAACCGGCTTGTTGAACTCCATGGCGATCGGCAGCAGCATGGCGCAAGCGACGCCGTGCGGGGTGTCGTAGTGAGCGGACAGGGTGTGAGCCATGGCGTGGTCGATGCCCAGGCCGACATTGGAGAAGCCCATGCCGGCGACATACTGGCCAAGAGCCATGCCCTCGCGGCCGGAGCCGGGCTGGCCAGACTTGGCCTCGGCAACGGAGTCGCGCAGGTTCTCGCTGATCAGCTTAATAGCCTCAAAGTGGAACATGTCGGAGAGCTCCCAAGCGCCCTTGGTGGTGTAGCCCTCGATGGCGTGGGTCAGAGCGTCCATACCGGTGGAAGCGGTCAGGCCGGCGGGCATGGAAGCCATCATGTCGGGGTCGACGACGGCGACCTCGGGGGCGTCGTTGGTATCGACGCACACGAACTTGCGGACCTTCTCGGGGTCGGTGATAACGTAGTTGATGGTCACCTCGGCAGCGGTACCGGCGGTCGTCGGCACGGCGATGGTGAACACAGCGTGGTTCTTAGTCGGAGCAACGCCCTCGAGGCTGCGGACATCGGCGAACTCGGGGTTGTTGATGATGATGCCGATAGCCTTGGCGGTGTCCATGGAGGAGCCACCACCGATGGTCACGATAGCGTCAGCCTCGGCGGCCTTAAAGGCCTCGACGCCGTCCTTGACGTTCTGGATGGTGGGGTTGGGCTTAATCTCGGAGTAGAGGCTCCAAGCAATACCGGCGGCGTCGAGCTCGTCGGTTACCTTGGCGGTAACGCCAAACTTGACCAGATCGGGGTCGGAGCAGACGAAGATCTTCTTGTAGCCACGACGCTGGAGCTCGCCGGGGATCTCCTTGATGGCGCCAGAACCATGATAAGAAATGGTGTTGAGAACGAAACGATTAGCCATTGATAGCCTCCTATCGTGTGCGGGGCACCCGTTACGCCCCGCGCTATATGTCCCATCCTAACGCTTTTGAAACAAAAAACGCGTGAGAACGTCAAAAGTGTTAAAGCGTTTCAACATAATAACGGAGCCCCAGTCCTTCCCTCCCGACTGCAGCGAAGGCTAGATTATAGGAGCAATTGCCCAAAGAATACGACCAACTCAGTCTATAAATTGTTTCTGTTTTAGCAATATATGTTTGACAATACGTTTATACAAGGATACTTTATAGTAATTAATATGCATGCAGCAAATAGTGTCATTCATTTTGTTAGAAATTACCCATGCGGTTATTGCAGCTGCATGTACTGCAACATACAGCGTAATTCTCCGCACGAAGCAGAAGACGGTTCCAATTCAATCGAGGCGATGACGCGTGATGGCTACTGGTCCTAAATCGAGCAAGACGGCTACAAACGAATATCGAATCTCAATTGAAGGTAACCCTTATCCGCATGCTCTGGCTCTCGTCAACCCAGCGGGAGACAACCTCAACATCAAAAGACATGGGTTCACGGGTCCACTAGGACAGCTATTGAGTCTTAAATACACCGTTTATGACGATGCAAATGAAAAGCTCTTTACTGTCGTCGACGGTGGTTTTAGTAACATGCCCAGGGTTGTGCTCATCATCGAACACAAGGAAGTTGCGGTGTTCGATTATGGTCTAAACAGACTTGAGATGAAGTGCGTAACGAACATACCGAATTACGCAATAAAAGGTAACTTCCTATTTGGAGATTACGATATATTCAGCCAACAGGAAGTGAAGCTATCTTCAGTTATCGTCCTTCAATGTGATAAACAATCGTGCTTTAGCATACAGGTTTTGGATAAAGCCGAATTAGCCGCCGCAATTGGAATACCTACAGCCATTGCCCTTCTTAGGGCTCGGATTGAAGAGCATCTCGAATAAATCGCAAAAAGCAGTTCGTAACAACATTCAGGAGCTAGATAGTTTTTCTGGCTCCTGAATGTTGTTACGAACATGCACCTTAGCGCTTAAGACTCGTGGTCTGCCAGTCAGCTACGATGCGGGCCCATTTCCTGTGCAAATCGCGTTCACGGTCGATAAACATGATGGCAAACGCGACAAACAGCAGCACGCTCGCCACCGCAATGGCGTGCAGGCCCATGCGCTCGATGCACCAGTTGCCCAGCACGGCGCCAAACACAAAGGTAAAGATCACGCCAAAGTACAGCACGCCGCTTTCCAAAAAGCCGCGCTTGTGGGTGATGATGTAGTCGTCCACGTTTTGCAGCGCATTGCGCAGGTTACCGATGCACATGGTCGTAGCGATGCCGTGACCGTGGATCTTGCGGAAGCTCTCGACCTGCATGCCGCAGGCAAACGAAGTGAGGCAGTTGGCGAGCAGGTTGTAACCGCCACCGGGGATAAAGCTCACGCCCAGCAAGATGACGGCTTCAAAGAACACCGTCACTTGGCGCCAGTGAATCACGCTGCCAAACCGTTCGTGCACCAGGTCGGCGAGCATAATGCCCACAGCAAACGACACCACAGGGAAGAAATAGCGTCCCGCCAGCGCCCAGTTGCCCTCGGAGATGCTCACGCCCACGAGCAGGATGTTGCCCGTCTGCGCGTTTGCGAAAACATGGTCGCGCCCAATGTACGAATACACATCCATAAAGCCACCGGCGAGCGCCAAGATGATGCCCAGCTCAATAGACTCCGATATCTGTTTGGCACGCTGCATCGTCGTGCATCCTCCTTGTTGACGACCCTCTCGTGCGTTGGCGGAAACATATCCGCCGTTCATACTGTAACCCATTGACAACATGGCGTGCGCGCGAGACGGGTTCTCCAACGCGCAGATACACAGTCTGGAAACAAACGGCAGGTACAGCACCCGCATCGACACGCCGATCCGCCAGCCCATGTACTCCGCCATTCTTTTTAGCCCCGCCCCAAAAAGACTGGTTACAATTACGTGCAGCATACTAACAACGGGAGGAATCGTGGCAAAAAAGCCCCAGGACGCTCAGCACAACCAGCACGGCAAGCATGCCCAGCGCGGCCAGCAGCAAAAGCGCGGCGGCAAGGCGCAGGCCACGGTCGCCCGCACCAAGCATTCCCAAGCGACGCCCGCCCGCCCCTGGCGCCCGGGCCGCGATAAGTTCCTCCCCGTCAGTCGCGCCGACATGGATGCGCGCGGCTGGGACCAGTGCGACTTTGTCTACATCTGCGGCGACGCCTACGTGGACCACCCCAGCTTTGGTATGGCCATCGTCAGCCGCGTGCTCGACGCGCACGGCTACAAAGTGGGCATTATCTGTCAGCCCGACTGGACCGATCCCGCCAGCATCAGCGTGCTCGGCGAGCCGCGTCTGGGCTTTCTCGTCAGTGCCGGCAACATGGACTCCATGGTCAACCACTATTCGGTGACCAAGCACCGCCGCCACACCGACGCCTATACCCCCGGTGGCGAGGAGGGGCGCCGTCCCAATCGAGCCGTCACGGTCTACGGCAACCTCATCCGCCAGACGTTCAAGGACGCCCCCATCATTATCGGCGGCATCGAGGCAAGCCTGCGTCGCCTGGCCCACTACGACTACTGGCAGGACAAACTCAAGCGCTCGGTGCTGCTCGACTCGGGTGCCGACATCCTCATCTACGGCATGGGCGAGCACGCGATCGTCGAGATCGCCGATGCGCTCGACGCGGGCCTGCCCATCGATCAGATCACCTATATCAACGGCACCGTCTACCGCACGGGTTCGCTCGACGAGGTCTACGACTACGACCTGCTGCCCAGCTGGGACGACCTTACCGCCGACAAGCTCAACTACGCGCGCAGCTTTAACGTGCAGCAGCAGAATATGGACCCCATCACCGGTCATCGCCTGGTAGAGCCCTACCCCAACAGCGTCTATGTGGTGCAGAACCCGCCGTCGGCAACACTCACCACCGACGAGATGGACGAGGTTGCCGAACTCCCCTACGCACGCGATTGGCATCCCGACTACGACGCGGCGGGCGGCGTGCCGGCCTTTGCCGAGATCAAGTTTTCCATTAGCTCCAACCGCGGCTGTTTTGGCGAGTGCTCGTTTTGCGCCCTCACCTTCCACCAGGGCCGCGTGCTGCAGATGCGCAGCCACGACTCGATCATGCGCGAGGCCGAGCTGCTCACGCGCGATCCCGAGTTTAAGGGCTACATCAACGACGTGGGCGGACCGACGGCCAACTTTAGCCGCCCTGCCTGCGACAAGCAGCTCAAGCACGGCGTGTGCAAGAACAAGCGCTGCCTGTGGCCGAGTGTATGCAAGAACATGGTGGTCGACGAGAGCGGCTACACGCAGTTGCTGCGCGACCTACGCCAGCTGCCGGGCGTCAAGAAGGTCTTCGTGCGTAGCGGCATCCGCTTTGACTACACCATGGCCGATGCCTCGGACGAGTTTTTACGCGAGCTGCTGGAGCACCATGTCTCGGGCCAGCTGCGCGTAGCGCCCGAGCACGTGAGCGATGCGGTGCTGTCCGTGATGGGCAAGCCGAGCCGCGCTGTCTACGACGCGTTCTGCCGTAAATTTGAACGTTTGAATCGCGAATACGGACTCAAGCAGTACGTGGTGCCGTACCTGATCTCGAGCCACCCCGGTTCAACGATGAAGGAAGCCGTGGACCTTGCCGAAGCCGTGCGCGACATGGGCTACATGCCCGAGCAGGTGCAGGACTTCTACCCCACCCCGTCCACCATGTCGACCTGCATGTACTACACCGGCGTGGACCCGCGCACCATGGAGCCGATCTATGTAGCGCGCGACCCGCACGAAAAGGCCATGCAGCGCGCGCTGATTCAGTATCGCAAACCCGAGAACTACAAGCTCGTGCGCGAGGCGCTGGAAAAAGCCGGCCGCCGTGATCTGATCGGCTACACCAAGCATTGCCTGATTCGCCCCGTGCCCCCGCGCCCGGGCGAGACATCGGCCAGCGGCGGACACGGGACCGGCAAGAAGGGTGGCAAGGCCCACGGTGGCGCTGGCGGCGCCGGCAAGGGGCCCAAGGGCAGCAAGGGCCACGGCGGTATGTCCCGCGCGCAGAACACTGCTGGTCGCAATCGCGCGGCCCAGGGACGACAGGGCGCCAACGGCGGCGGCAGGCGCAACTAGCGCGGCGAGGGCCAGCCGGCGTCTCATGGCCAGCCGGCGTCCTTTCATCGGCCAAGCGTGTTTTCCCTAGGGGGAACACGCTCAGACACACCTAGTCGTGTTTTCCTTAGGGGAATCACATTTACTGACGGGAGCGAGCCAGCTGGCACGTCAGCTTGAGCGACCGCATCGCCTCTATCAGCACAAAGCCGGCGATGGCAACCGTGACCGCCACGTCGAGCGGCGTGTTCACAAACCAGAGCAACGTCATGAGATACGACCCGGCGTTAAAGGCAAAATGCAGCAGGATCGTGTAGCGGAGCTTTCCGGTGGTCACGAGCACCCAGCCAAAGACCAGACCGGCGGCACCGGCGTAGCAGCCCTGCACCCAGTTCATGTGCATAAAGCCAAAGATGGCCGCTTGCAGCACAATCGCCGCGGCGATGCCCCAGGTACTCGGGGCCGCCCAGGGCACTATGGCGCCGTCCTGAGCGCTCGCACGACGCCGGCGCTTCCAGAGCGGACGGCACTGCGGGTTAAACGCTCGGAGCGAAAACTCAAAAATGATACCGCGCACCAGCAGCTCCTCGCAAAACGGAGCGCCGAGCACCGTGGTCAGGACGGCCAGATAGCTCGTGTCGCCCATGCCCGTCTCCTCGACAAGTTCGCTGTAATCGGCCGCCGCCTCGGGCAACAGCGACAGCACAGCGTCGGTCACGTAGCCAACGACCACCTGCAGGGCAAGGCCGATCACGATAACGCAGGCGATGCGCTTCCATGCAGCATTTGCTCCCCCACCGAGCGGGCGCTCACCTTGCCGGCGCGCCAGAAAGGAGCGCGGCCACAGATAACGCCACCACAGCAGCGCCATCAAAAACGACGCCGCCTGAGCAGCAGCCTGAAGCAATTGAATGTCGAGGTCATCGATTGAAAAACCCATGAACACCGATGCGACGCCAAGGGCGGAGAACAAAACGACGCTCAGGGCTATATCGGCAGCGACAACGCCAAAACAGGCAAGCGCCCAAATCATCGCATTGAGCATGCCAACCTCCTCAAAACCGTTCCCTAGTTCTACCACAACTCGGCAGAGAGCTGATCCCATGGGGACGGAGGAAAACGGATCACTTATTGATGAGAATCGGGCGCAGTGCCAAAGGCCCCGTTGGGCGAAATGTCGAACGGAAAGGTGCCGCAACGATTAAACGCGGCGATAAACATGCGGATGGCGTTGGACGGCGTGGTACCTACGAGCTGGGTTGCCGCCGCGAAGGCCGCCTTTTCCTCGGGCAAGACCTTCGCGACAACCGGGGTCATGTGTTCTGCCATGGCGCTTCCTTTTTGAAACGACGGTGGTGCGGATAGATGCGGGCCACGCGGCTGGGCGACGGGCTGTGAAGGCAACCCGATTGGCCCACATCTGGAGTTTGTTTCTACGGCGTTGGTATTACTTGGTATTCCTAAGTATTACCCCGCAGATAGAATACCATACCCGACCCCATGGGGACGGAGGAAAACGGATCATTTTGTTGCTGAGTTAGCATTTAGAGCGTGATGATATCCGAGATATTGAAGGCCCGAGCGTCGACGGCATCGTGCGTGGCAAGCAACAGCATGCGGCCGTCGAGCAAGTCGAGCACGACCTCGGCGCACGCATCGCGCGCGGCGGCATCCAGGCCGGTAAAGGGCTCGTCCAGAATCACCGCGTCGCCTGGGCACAGCAGGGCTCGGGCAATCTCGACGCGACGGCGCTGCCCGCCCCCATATCAGCCCTTTGCGCAAAACGGCAATGTCCCGCCCACGCAATCACGTGGACGGGACATTGCTCCAGGCATGCGGTCAGCGGCTCTTTTGTGCCAGCGACCTTCTGTCTTTAGCTAAGCTCGGGCCAGTAACCCTTGTTGGCCTCGATCATGTCGTCGAGAACTTCCTT
>JAHYYP010000013.1 GCA_019424905.1 Collinsella sp.
AACGGGGGCTTTTCTTTTATGGCAACACCGCATGGATTCGAACCTCGGTCGAGGCACGAACAACTTAATTATCACTCCGTAAAATTTTTCCAAATTGTCGCTTGACCCATCGAGGGGTCACGTGCATAATAATCCGTGCGTTGCGGCGTTACCTCAGCTGGATAGAGGGTCTGACTACGAATCAGAACGTCATAGGTTCGAATCCTATACGCCGCACCAATTGAGTTTTTAGCCTCCGGAAACGGGGGCTTTTCCTTTACGGGGGCATTGCGGAGATTCGAACCTCGTTCGAGGCGCGAGCGTCAAGAAAACGCGGAGCGTTTTTAGCGAGCGGGCGAGTCCGCCGGCAGGCGGGCGAAGCCGGTGCGGATCCGCGCAGCGGATGCGCGGAATCCTATACGCCGCACCAATTGAGTTTAAAGCTCCCGGCAACGGGAGCTTTTCTTATATCGCGATGCGTCGAAGATCGCATCAAGTGATTAAAATGAGTAAAAATCAAATTCAATAACTTTTTTTGAAAAACGCTTGACGATTATTCAGTCCATGTGCATAATAATCAACAAGTCGCGGCGTTACCTCAGCTGGATAGAGGGTCTGACTACGAATCAGAACGTCATAGGTTCGAATCCTATACGCCGCACCATTTGAGATTAAAGCTCCCGGCAACGGGGGCTTTTCTTTTACGTAAACACCGCATTGATTCGAACCTCGGTCGAGGCGCGGGCGTAAAGAAAACGCGGAGCGTTTTTAGCCCGCGGGCGAGCACGCCGGCAGGCGGGCGAAGCCGGTACGGATCCGCGCAGCGGATGCGCGGAATCCTATACGCCGCACCATTTGAGATTAAAGCTCCCGGCAACGGGGGCTTTTCTTTTACGTAAACACCGCATTGATTCGAACCTCGGTCGAGGCGCGGGCGTAAAGAAAACGCGGAGCGTTTTTAGCCCGCGGGCGAGCACGCCGGCAGGCGGGCGAAGCCGGTACGGATCCGCGCAGCGGATGCGCGGAATCCTATACGCCGCACCATTTGAGATTAAAGCTCCCGGCAACGGGGGCTTTTCTTTTGCGCCAGCTTGAGTGCTTTCGTCCAAAGGGACGATTTCCTGTCGACTCGTGTAAGATTCCGAGTAGATGTCGCGACTTATTCGCGACCACTCCTTCTTCAAGCGACCGATCAGGGTGATATTCCGTGGCAGAGCGTCCGACATACAAGCTCAGGTTTCTCGATCCCAAGAAGCGCTTTCCGGCGATGCCCGAGCAGCCTGCGGGACGCTCATATGGCGTGGTCTGGAAACTCTTTGGCGAGGATCAGCATGAATCTTGTTATGTCGTCGAATTCGTTGGCAAAAGCCATGTGTCGCTTTTGGGCTACGTAAGCGTTTCGGGTGAGGTGTACAAGGTGGACCGCCCCGTCAGCGAGGCTCCGCTGCCCAACGATCCCGACATGGAACTGGTCCTTGACGAGTCGGACTCCGGTATTGGTGAGATTATGGTGAGGGGAGCAAACGGCACGATGCGCGCGTGCGCGCGAACCGTCGGCTTTCCCGAAGGTCCCATGCGCGAGCAGTCCGATCACGAGACATGGAATTCGACCCGCTCCCTTCCTTACGGTGAGTTCATGGCATCGATGTTCCTGCGCTACGTGATATTCGCTGACTCCGAAAATACCATTGCGAGCACGGCGGACGCCGACGGACTCGACGAGGGTATGCAAAACGTTGTCGACAAGATCAAGCTCGTAAAGCTGCCCGAGCCGGTCGAGGTGTTTTTGGGCTTTAACACGACACCGCTACCTGACGCTATCGAGACGCTGCTCTACCGCGTTGACCATGCCGAGAATCCGAGCGGTATCGAGCGCTATGCCGCCGCCCTTATGAGTGAAATTGACTTGCCCCGCTTGCGCACCATCGCCGCTAAGTCCGAGATGAGCCTGGCTCGCATCGATCGCTCAAAGCTTTTCTATCTCAATTTTGATCGTAGTCTGCTAGACCAGGACGAGATTGACACGCTGCTCGCCATCGAGTGCCGTCTCAACCGCCTCTCCGGCATCCTTGAGCACATCGGGGCCGGATTGGTCCCTGCGGCATCCTCGCCGAGCCTTGAGGGCTGCGCGCTCTTTGATGCGTGGCATATCGCCAAGACGACCAACGATGTTCCCCGACTGCTCGATACAACCTCGAGCGACAACCCGTGGTCCAAACCGGGAACGGTGGCTTGCCAGCCGGGCGGTGAGTGGGATGTGCGTACCCGCTTCGCGCGTATTGTCGAGGCGCTTAACGTGGTCACGCGGCTCGACTATACCTATCGGGCAAACGTTGCCGAGGGGATTATGCTCGTTCGGTTTGGGCAGTCTGTCGTTGATGCCATGCCGCAACGTGAATACGACGCTCAAGATGACGCCTGGCACGAGCTGGACGAGGACACGCGCACGATCTGGGCCGCGGAGCACGATGCGCGCGTGGCGCTCACGCTTGCGGCAGCGTGTTTTGCCGCGGGCACCTGCATCACGCGCTGCTATGTGCAGATTGCTGCTCCCGACAGTGAGCAGGGCGAGTGCGTTGTCGCAACGTATTTCTTTGGGCGCGCGGCCTATCTGGCCGATTGCGTGCCTGTCGCCAAGGATCTTGAGAGCATGGACATGGACGATATGCCGTGCAAGCGTGTGCTTGAGGCATATGAGTCAACCGCTCCGGAGACGATTGAACCTGCGGAGGTTCATGCTCGTCCGCGTGATGACCATCGCATGCTGCCGCCGGCGCTGCGCGATCTGCTGCTTGCCGATACGGCTGACGAGCTGGAGGTCATGGAAGAGGACGACGACCCATACGTGGCCCGTGTTGTTGAATTGCGCGAGCAGGCAAAAGTCGACCGTACAGGTGCTTTTGAAGGCTTTTCCCGTCTTGTTGAGGAGTTGGAGGCTAAGTGCGCCGTCGCCGAGCTTTTGGCGACAGGTCCGGTTCAAACGCAGTTTTGCGATAACCAGCTGGTGCGCATGGTGCTACCGGTGTTGGAAGAAGACCACTCTGTGCGAATCCTTCGTGCGCCCGATGCGCTGTACTTTGCCCAGCACGAGATCTGCAGCTTTTACGCCGAGCAAGAGGACTTTGAACGAGCACTGCCCGAGGTGCGCCATCTTTACGATCTGGCGCGCTCGTCCATGCAGTCGCACTTTGCGCTCATCAACGTGCTTGCGCGTCTGGAGCGCTTTGACGAGATTATCGAGGTGGCGCGCCACGGCCTACGTATTGCCAGCGATCGTTCTGCAATCGGTTACCTGTTCTATCGCTTGGCGTTTGCCTATTGGAATTGCGATCAGCTCGACCTGGCGCTGGCTTGTTACCGTCTGGTGCCGCGCGGTGAGGAATCGGGCAGCAGCGCGCTGGAAGAAATGCAGGGCCTTATGAACGAGATGGGCGTCAGCGAGCCTCCGACGTTCGAGGAAGCGGTCGAGACCATCCACAAGGCTGAACTAGAGCTGCCGCCAGTGTCCGCCGTGACGAATCAGCTGGCAGATGCCGCTGTGCAACTGGTCGACAACGGTTTCTTTTTCCTGGCGCGCGGTTGTATCTTCCAAATGTGGCGCACCATGGGCAACGACGAGCTCGGCTCCCTCAACCGCTCGCTGGGGTAGGCGATGCTTTCAAGAAGGAAAGGCTGCTAGGCAATTAGAAAATTTCCTCTTGCTCATCCTTGGCTGTTTGGTTACTATAGAACGGCTGTTACGGAGAGCTGACCGAGAGGCCGAAGGTGCTCGCCTGCTAAGCGAGTATGCCCCAAAAGGGCATCTGGGGTTCGAATCCCCAGCTCTCCGCCAGTATGACTTGAAAGAAGGGTCCCATTTGGGGCCCTTTTTATTATCAAGAATGGCGGCTGGGGATTCGAACCCTCAAAAAAAGGAGGCATCCTTTCGGACGCCTCCTTTCAGTGGGCTTATTATTCTTGCGCCCTACACCTCGGGCGCCTTGGCGACGGTCTCGCTTTCTGCCGTGAGTGGGCGGTTGTCGATGCGACGGCCCAAGCGATCGAGCTTCACGAGCAGCCATTCAATGGGATTCGGCCCTGCGCCTTCCTCGTCGGCAACTAGGTCCATGACGGCGATCTTGGTGCCGTCCTGCTTGAGCGTGACGCTACCCACCTTGTCGCCCACATGCACCGTGCCCGAAAGATCGTCGTAGCTAACCTTTTCGGTCACCTCGCCGGCAAGGGAAAACACGGTCGCTTGCGCCGTGGGATCGGCGAGTGTGGCGTCGATCGTCTTATCCGTCCAGTCGGTTTGGCCAATGCGCGCCATAAGCGGGTTGCCGTTGGCGGTCTTTTCCTGTGTGTTGGCGATTGCGACCGTCACCTTGTGGCCGTAGTACCAGTTGGCAAGGGTGGCGGTATCGGTAAAGCGCTGGTCGGTGGTGGTGGAGTTCAAAACGACGGTGTAGATCTCGTCGCCGTCGCGGTTGTAGGCGCTCGTGAAGCAGTAGCCCGCGTCGTCGGTGGTGCCGGTCTTGCCGCCAATATTGCCATCTTGGCCCAGCAAATAGTTATGCGTGTCCATGGAATGCGAATGGTCGGTGCCGTCGGCGCCCGTGACCTCGATCCAGGAATCCTCGCTCGCTACGACCTCGCGGATCGTATCGTTTTTCATGGCCTCCTGCATCATCAGCGCTACGTCGTGTGCGGTTGAGTGCATATCGCCAGCCCACTCATCAAAGTCCAGACCATGCGGGTTTTCAAAAAGCGTGCCGGTGCAACCGAGCTTCTTAGCGCGCTCGTTCATGGCTTTCACAAATGTTGCCTCGGCGTCTTTGGTCTTAGGGTCGATCTTCTTGCCCACATATTCGGCGAGCACGATGGCGGCATCGTTGCCCGAGGGAATCATCAGGCCGCGCAGTGCCTGCTTCACGGTGAGCTCGTCGCCTTCGAGTAGGCCGGCTGTTGAATTGCCCACGGTGGCTGCGGCGTTGCTCACCGTGACCTTCTCGTCCATCTTGCAATTCTCGACGGTTAGGATTGCGGTCATGACCTTGGTGATCGAGGCAATCTTGACCTGCTCATCGGCACCGCGGGCATAGTAGACGGTGCCGTCTTTGCCCATGACGAGGGCATTGGTCGCATCGATATCGGGCAGGTTTTCGGCCGTGATGCCGCGCGCATCGGCGGTTTTGCCGCAAACATTGTCGGTCGTGAGTACTTGGGCGCCGGCGACGGTGGGCACGCCAGCGGCAAGGGCGATAGCGCAGACAAAGCCGGCGGCAAGCTGGGCTGAGCGCTTTGCAAAAGAGGTGAGGGACTTCACAGATTTCGCTTTCGACGGGATGGTCTCTTCTGGAACTAGAGTATATCGTTTGCCGGTGTCGGCGATCATCGCGTGCGTGCGTGGCCCACATCCGCGCCCGAACGGGCACAAGGGTGCTTAAGGCCGACTTAATCACCCACGCTTGTTGTGTGTGGCATGCGCCCCCTCGGGCATAATGGAGCGCGAGAGGAGCACGCATGAACGAGCGCATTTTGGTAGTTGATGACGAAAAGGCCATCGCCGACTTGGTTGGTATCTACCTTACAAAAGAAGGCTTTGATGTCCAGATTGCCTATAGCGGGGCCGATGCGGCCAAGGCAATCTTGGAGCAGGAGTTCGATCTGGCGCTGCTGGATGTCATGCTGCCCGATATCGATGGGTTTGAGCTGCTGCGTACGATCCGTTCCAGCCATACCTATCCCGTGATCATGCTGACGGCGCGCGATGCCCAGCAAGACAAGATCGAGGGTCTTTCGCTTGGCGCGGACGATTACGTGGTTAAGCCGTTCCGTCCGCTGGAGCTCATCGCGCGCGTGCACGCTCAACTTCGCCGCTACACCAGCTACGGTAGCCGCGCACAGGCGGCCGAGTCGCTGACCCTCCAGCTCGACGGCCTGGAGATCAACCGCGATGCTCGTTCCGTGACAGTGGACGGTTCACCGGTTCGCCTCACGCCCATCGAGTATTCCATCTTGCTGTATCTGGTCGAGCATCGCGGCAGCGTGGCGGCCGTGGAGGACCTGTTCCGCGCGGTGTGGAACGAGGACTTTATGCCCGGCTCCAACAATACGGTGATGGTGCACATTCGCCACCTGCGCGAAAAGATCGGCGACGACGCACAAAAGCCGCGCTTTATCAAAAACGTCTGGGGCGTCGGCTACATAATCGAATAGCGCCTTTGATGGTGGGGAAGTGGATATGACAAAAGACGATAGGCAGGCATTCGAGGTGCCCGATCGACTCTTTGAATACGTGAGGTCGGTCGTCGACAACCGCGCGCTTGCAACGGTGCTGCTCTTTTTGCTGAGCCTGCTGCTGATTGGCATCGATAACATCGCCGGAATCTTGGCGGTGCTGCTTATCGGCTTTTTGCTGATCGATCGATTCGAAATCGTTCGCCGCTGCGTGGTGATTGGCGGCGCCGCGTGGGCCATGACGTTGGCGATTGGCGCCATGGCGCTCGGCGGCATTGAAGGGCCGGTGCTGTTCGATGCCGGCTTTGTATTCAACATGCTTGGCTTTGTGCTGGCGCTTGCCGTGTGCGTGCTGTTCTTGTGCGGCCGCGCCCTGTACTACCAGGGCTACGAGCAGGGCGAGCAGCATGCCGATTGTGTGCTGGCCGCTCGTATTCAAGATCGCCTGATCGATCACCCCGACACCTGGGACAACATCGACGGCGACTTCTTGGAGGCCGAGGGCGCCCTTAACCGCGTGCGTGACCGTGAGCGCAAGGTGCAGCAAGCTCTGCGTGACGAGTCGCATCGCAAGGACGATCTGGTCACGTACTTGGCACATGACCTGCGCACCCCGCTTGCCAGCGTGGTGGGCTATCTTTCGCTGCTGCAAGAGGCTCCCGAGCTGCCGGTTGAGCAACGTACGCACTTTACGGGCGTGGCGCTCGACAAGGCGCACCGGCTCGATGCACTCATCGAAGAGTTCTTCGATATCACGCGCTTTGACTTCCACGATATCGTGCTCACGCGCGGCTATGTTGATCTGGGGTTGCTGCTGGCTCAGGTGACTGACGAGTTCTATCCCATCCTCAACGAGCAGCATAAGGAAGTCCAAGTTGATATTCGCGAGGACCTGACGGTGCTCGTGGATGGCGACAAGATGGCCCGCGTGTTTAACAACATCATGAAAAACGCCGTCGCCTATAGCTATGAGGGCTCGACTATCACGATCGAGGCCGGGCGCCAAGACGATGGCGGCGTGCGCGTGCGCTTTATCAATCAGGGCGATCCTATCCCTGCGGCTAAGCTCAAGGTGATCTTTGAGAAGTTCTATCGCCTGGATGCGGCGCGTGCGACCAATCGCGGTGGTGCCGGTCTGGGCCTTGCTATTGCCAAGGAGATCATCGCGGCACACGGCGGTACCGTTGCATGTGAATCGACGCCCGAACACACGATATTCACCATCGAGCTGCCCGCCGCATAGCCAGCGTGCCCTTACAAACACTTGACAATGCGCTCACGTGCATATGAGCCGCGATTTCTACTATCGATACTGCTGAATTGATATCGATGTGGAGGTATGCGGTATGACGGCTGCTGCGGCTGTGGAGCCCACGGAGCTTGAAGAACTCATGAAAGCGCAGGCCGAGGCCGCGTACGAGCGCGAGGTTGGGGATGCGACTCGCCCCACGGCAGAGGATCTTGCCGCCTCGCCGACGCGCATCGACGTCGAGGGCCTCGACCTGTTCTATGGCGACCATCATGCGCTCAAGGACGTGAATATCAAGATCCGCGACAAGCAGATCACCTCGTTTATCGGGCCTTCGGGCTGCGGAAAGTCCACGTTGCTGCGCTGCTTTAACCGCATGAACGACGGCATCAAGGATTGCCGCATCGAGGGCAAGATTGCGCTCGATGGTCAAGATATCCTGGGCGATTACGACATCTGCCGTTTGCGCCAGCGCGTGGGCATGGTGTTTCAGCGCCCCAACCCGTTTCCCATGAGCATCTACGACAACGTCGCCTACGGTCCTCGCGGCATGGGAGTGCGCGACCGCGTCGTGCTCGACGAGCTGGTCGAAGACTCCCTGCGACGCGCCGCCCTGTGGGACGAGGTCAAGGACAAGCTCAAAGAATCGGGTCTGGGTCTTTCGGGCGGCCAGCAGCAGCGTCTGTGCATCGCCCGTGCGCTGGCCGTGCAGCCCGACATTCTGCTGATGGACGAACCGACCTCGGCGCTCGACCCCGTATCGACGCTGGTGGTGGAGCAGCTGGCCTGCGAGCTCAAGGAGACCTGCACGCTCGTGGTCGTGACGCACAACATGCAGCAGGCCGCGCGTATTTCCGATTCGGTCGCGTTCTTTTTGCTGGGTGAGCTGGTGGAGCACGCGCCCACCGCGCAACTCTTCAAGAATCCGACTGATCCGCGCACGGCGGATTATTTGACGGGCCGTTTTGGCTGATACCATCTAGTACAGGCACCTTTAGGGTTAAGATGCGGTCATGCCGGCCGCAAAGGGGTTCAACATGATCTATTACGTCGAGGACGATGACAACATCAGGGATTTGACGGTCTATGCGCTGCGCAAGCAGGGAATCGAGGCCGAGGGCTTTTCGTGCGATGGCGAGTTTAAGGCCGCCGTGGCGCGACGGGTACCCGATGCTGTCCTGCTCGATATCATGCTGCCCGATACCGATGGCTTGGCGATTATGCGTCGACTGCGTGCCGATCGCCTGACGGCGACGGTGCCCATCATGATGCTTACCGCCAAGGATACCGAGCTCGACAAGGTGATGGCGCTCGATGGCGGTGCCGACGATTACCTGACTAAGCCGTTTTCGCTCATGGAGCTCGCCAGCCGCTGCCGCGCACTGCTGCGTCGCGGCGGCATGGTCAAACAGGCAAGCGATGTGCTCAGCGTGGGCGACATTGTGCTCTCGCCCAGCCATCGTGAGGTGACTGTTGCCGGCGAGTCGCTTAAGCTCACCCTGCGCGAGTTCGACCTGCTCGAGTACCTCATGCGCAAGCCCGGCGTGGTCTTTACCCGCGAGTCGTTGCTGCAGAGCGTGTGGGGCTGGGACTTCGACGGCGGTTCGCGCACCGTTGACGTGCACGTGCAGACGCTTCGCCAAAAACTGGGCGAGCATGCCAGCGCCATCGAGACCGTGCGCGGCGTGGGCTACCGCTTGGCCGAGCCTTCTGCCGGTGATGGTGCCGAAGGTGACGACACCGCGGCCACCGCATCGGAGGAGTAACCCGTGGTCTTCGCCCCCCAGGGAAAACATACGCTGTCGCACCGCGTTTTTGTGACGATCTTTGTCTGCGCCATGGCGGTTATCGTGGCGTTTACGGTGCTGGGTGCGTTCTTTGTGCAAAACACCTTGGCGGATGCCACGAGTGCCAATCTGGCGCAGGAAACCGAGCTCATTGCTGCCGCCCTCGACGAGCAGCAGGAGCCCATCCCGTTCTTGCGTAGCCTCGATCGAGAGGACTTGCGCATCACGCTGATTAACAAGGATGGATCGGTTGCCTACGACAACGAGGCGTCGCCTTCCACACTGCCCAACCATGGCGATCGCCCCGAGGTCATCGAGGCCTTTGAGAGTGGTTCGGGTTCCGCGGAGCGCGCAAGCTCTACGCTCGACGAGATTATGCTGTATCGCGCCGTCGCCCTTGATAACGGCCAGGTTGTCCGCTTGGCGCAGGCCCAGCCTGGCGTTGCGGCGATTTTGCTGTCGATGGTGGCGCCGATGCTGCTTATCGCAGCAGCGGGTGCGGTACTCTCGTTTTTTATGGCGCGCCGCGAGTCCCGTGCCATCATCGCGCCTTTGCAAGAGGTGGATTTGGACCACCCACGCCGTAGCTATGAGCACGCCTATGCCGAGATGGTCCCCATGCTTGAGCGTATTGAGTCGCAGCGCCAGGAGCTCAAGCGCCAAATGGCGGTGCTGGCGGACAACGACCGTATGCGCCGCGAGTTCACGGCGAATATCACCCATGAGCTCAAGACGCCGCTTACGGCGATTTCGGGCTATGCCGAGCTCATCGCAAACGGCATGGTCGAGGGCGAGGGCGACCTGCGCAACTTTGGCGGTCGCATCTATCGTGAGGCGGGCCGCTTGGCAGCGCTTGTCAACGATATCCTTACGCTGTCTAACTTGGACGAGGCCGAGCGTGCAGCTGAGGGCGAGGCGGTGCCCATTGGGTCCACGGAGCCTATTGAGCTCTCACGTGCCATCTACGCGGTCGAGCAGCGTCTTGAACAGGTCGCCCGTCAGGCGAATGTGACGATAAGTCATGAGACCAAGCCTGTGGTCATCGAGGGCGTGTCGCGCTTGCTTGACGAGCTCATCTATAATCTGGCAAGCAACGCCATCCGCTACAATCGACCCGGCGGTACGGTTACGCTGCAGTGCGGCACCAACGACGAAGGCCATCCGTTCCTTGCGGTCGCCGACACGGGAATCGGTATCGCGCCTGAAGAACAGGGCAAGGTATTTGAGCGGTTCTATCGCGTGGACAAGAGTAGGTCCAAGGCACGCGGCGGAACCGGTCTGGGGCTTGCCATTGTCAAGCATGCGGCCCTGTATCATCACGCCACGCTCGATCTGTCGAGCGAGTTGGGCGTGGGAACCACCATTACGGTGACGTTTCCCATACAGCAGGACGAGCCATTCGCATAGCGATATAACATAGATATTGATGCAGACGCCGCATTTGACTTTCGGGTGCGGCGTTGTTGTGCAATTTTACGATTGCTTCCGACATTTTTACAGGAGAGCCTGTTTCTTATGTATAGAGTTTGGTCTCGGTAAAAAGATGCGATAACATACGGACAGTTTTGTCAATCCGAACTGGGGAAATGAAAGGCAAGCTGCATGACCCTTCTCGAACTGTTCCAGCTGCTGAAGAAGCACCTTCAGCTGGTCATCACCCTTCCGGTGGTCTGCGCGATCGCCATGGGCATCGTGTCCTTCGTTGCGATGGACAACACCTATACCGCGACGACGAGCATGTACATTCTCGCCAAGACCGACGATAGCGGTCAGATGAGCTACAACGATCTCTCGGCGAGTCAGATGCTTTCCAACGATATCGCCACGCTGCTGGATAGCGATAGCGTTAAGAGCGGCGCAGCCAATGAACTGGGCCTCACCGATCTGGATGACTACAAGGTGTCTGTTTCCTCCGAGACCACCACGCGTGTCATTACGCTTTCGGTTACCGGCACCGATGCCAAGGAGACGGCTAAGGTCGCAAAGGCCATGGCCAGCTCGGTGAGTACGGTCGCTCAGAACGTCGGCGCTGCCCAGAGCATCAACGTTATCGACGAGGCTAAGACCCCCGAAGCCCCCAGCGGTCCCAAGCGTATGCTGTACGTTGCTGTCGCGTTCCTCGCCGGTATCTTTATCGCAGTCGCCTATGTCGTTTTGGCAGACATGCTCAATACCCGCATCCGCGGTGCCGAAGAGGCAGAAGAGCTCCTGGGCATTCCCGTTGTTGGCCGAATTCCGGCTATGAAAGGTGGTAAATAGGCATGGCTAAGGCAAAGAACACCGATAAGCTCGTTGTACAGAATGCCGCCAAGACCCTTCTGGCCAACATCCGCTTTGCGAGCGTGGACGACCCCATTCGCTCCATTACTGTCACGTCCTCGATTCCCAACGAGGGCAAGTCTACGGTTTCCATCAACCTTGCCCAGGCTATCGCCACGAGCGGCAAGTCCGTGCTCCTGGTCGAGGCCGATATGCGCCGCAGGTCCCTTTCCGATATGCTCGGCGTTCGTTCGCGCGGCGGACTCTATGCGGTCCTTTCCGAGCAGATCTCCATTGACCAGGCAATTGTCGAGACGGGTCAGAAGAACTTCTACTTCCTCGATGCCGAGCCGCACATTCCCAATCCTGCTGACATCATCGTCTCTCACCGCTTTGCCAAGCTGGTAAAGGCACTGTCCGCCAAGTTTCAGTACGTCATCTTTGATGCTCCCCCGGTCGGCACCTTCATCGATGCTGCCGAGATCGCAAGTCTGACCGACGGCACGCTGTTCGTGGTGCGCGAGGACTTCACCAAGCGCGAGGAGGCACTCAACGCTATCGGCCAGCTTAAGAAGTCCGAAAAGGTCAAGCTCATCGGTACCGTTATGAACTACTGCGAGACCGAGACCAGCGAGTACTACTACTCCTACTACACCAAGGACGGTAAGAAGGTGAAGAAGGGCTCCGACGATCAGGGGACTTCCAAAAAGGGCATCTTCACCAACCGAGCAAACGTTTAGTTGATTAAGGCTGACCTATGCGTGACATTCATTGCCATATCTTGCCGGGTGTAGACGACGGCGCCGCCGATCTCGATGAGAGCTTGGCGATGCTCGAGGCTGCCAAGCGGGCCGGTGTAACCAGAATCGTTTGCACTCCTCACTGCCGTGATCCCTATTTTGATTACGACAAGATGTGGGATGCCTTTGAGCTGCTGCGTGATAACGCTGACGGTTTTCCGCTCCAGATGGGCTTCGAGGTCAACCATCGAAAGCTCGTTGAGCTTGGTATCGATGCCGCGGAGCACTTGCATTTCGATGGGACCAACGAGTTTCTGCTCGAGCTTTCGACGCATGCCGATGCGTATGCGTTTAGAGAGTACGAGAACACGATTTACGATTTGCAGTGCCGTGGCTACCAGGTGATCATCGCTCATCCTGAGCGCTATCGTGCGGTTCAAAAGGATGTAAGCGTGGCGGAGCGTCTGGTCGATATGGGCTGCAAGCTGCAGGCTTCGGCGGACTTTATTGCCGGCGGTCGCTTTGGTCGCGAGAAAAAGCCGGCACAGCGCCTGTTCGATCAGAACCTGTACAGCTTCATCGCGAGCGATGCCCATAACGTGGGTCATTACGACTGCCTGGCGAAGGCTCGCGCGAAGTTTAGCGTGCGCGGAGCTCATTTTCGCTAATATCTGTCCCTAACGTTCGCATTGAATGAAAGGGCAGCCATGGATATCCAACTTAAGACGGGATGCTTTGATGACGCGGCGTTGGTGCGCCGCGTCGTTTTTATGGACGAGCAGGGCTACGAGAATGAGTTCGACGCTATCGACGAGGATCAGAACTGCATTCATGTGACGCTCTATGTAGACGGCGAGCTTGCCGGTTGCTCGCGCGTGTTTCCCGAGGAGCTTGAGCGCGTGGCTGACGCAGAGGCCCCGGTGTTGCCGGCATGCGACATGGACGAAGGCGTTGCGGCGGGGGAGGCCTACATTATGGGGCGCGTCGCCGTGCTGCCGGCTATGCGTCGTCGCGGACTGGCGAGTGCGATCGTCGAGGCCAGTGCTTCGTGTGCACGCGATGCCGGCGCTAAGCTTATTAAGCTGCATGCGCAGGAATACGTGTTGCCGCTCTATGCAAAGGCGGGCTACACGCAAATTGCCCCGGTAGATTACGAAGACGAGGGCCAGCCCCATGTCTGGATGGCCAAGCGCGTAGATGGCAGATAGGGACGTTCCTTTTCTGCCGGCAGCTGGGGACACTCCTTGGCAATTGACGCATTGGAGCGCTCGGACATACAGTTTTTCGATTCCGTATGTATATATGCGCGCTATTGGGTTATAAAATCTAAGTCTGAACATAGCAGGTCTGCGATGCGGCTCGGGCAACCGGGCCGTTTTTGCGGACGGGGGTAGCGCGAAAGGACTGCACATGCGTCAATTTAAGACCGAGAGCAAAAAACTGCTCGACCTCATGATCAACTCCATCTACACCAATAAGGAAATCTTCCTGCGCGAGCTTATCTCTAACGCGAGCGACGCCGTCGACAAGCTCAACTTTAAGAGCCTGCAGGATCCGAGCGTCAAGATCAACCAGGGCGACCTGGCCATTCGCGTCTCCTTTGATAAAGACGCCCGCACCATTACCATCTCGGATAACGGCATTGGCATGACCGCCGAGGAGCTCGAGCGCAATCTGGGCACCATCGCCCATTCCGGCTCCGAGGAGTTTAAGACCGAGAACGCCGAGCAGCAGGGCTCCGATGTCGACATCATCGGCCAGTTTGGCGTGGGCTTCTACTCTGCCTTTATGGTTGCCAGCCATGTGAAGGTCGTCAGCCGCGCCTATGGCGAGGATGTCGCCCATGTGTGGGAATCCGACGGTCTTGAGGGCTACACCATCGAGGACGGTGAGCGCGCCGAGCACGGTACCGATGTCATCCTGACGCTGCGCGAGAACGAGAAGCTCGATGCCGACGGCGAGGCCGAGACCTACGATCGCTTCCTGACCGAGTGGGGTCTCAAGAGCCTGATTCAGCAGTACAGCAACTATGTGCGCTACCCGATTCAGATGATGGTGTCCAAGAGCCGCCAGAAACCCAAGCCCGAGGACGCCGGCGACGATTACAAGCCCGAGTACGAGGACTATCAGGAGCTCGAGACCGTCAATTCCATGACACCGATCTGGAAGAAGCGCAGCTCCGATGTCGAGCAGAAGGACTACGACGAGTTCTACAAGTCCACGTTCCACGACTTTGACGATCCTGCGCGCACCATCAGCTTCCACGCCGAGGGCACGCTCGAGTATGACGCCCTGCTGTTTGTGCCGGGACGCGCGCCGTTCGATCTGTACAGCAAGGACTACGAGAAGGGTCTGGCGCTCTACAGCTCCAACGTCCTGATCATGGAGAAGTGCGACGACCTGCTGCCCGACTACTACAACTTTGTGCGCGGCGTCGTGGATTCCGCCGACGTGTCGCTCAATATTTCGCGTGAGACGCTGCAGCAGAACCGTCAGCTCAAGGCCATCGCCAAGCGTGTGGAAAAGAAGATTACCGCCGACCTTGAGGATATGCGTGACAACGACCGCGAGGCCTACGAGAAGTTCTTTGAGAACTTTGGCCGCGGTCTTAAGTACGGCATCTACTCGAGCTATGGCATGAAGGCCGATGAGCTCGCCGACCTGTTGCTGTTCTGGTCTGCCAAGGAGCAGAAGATGATTACCCTGGCCGAGTATGCCAAGGGCATGCCCGAGGATCAGAAGGCCATCTACTACGCCGCCGGCGACTCGCGTGAGCGCTTGGCCAAGATGCCCGTGGTAAAGGGCGTGCTCGACCGCGGCTATGACGTGCTGCTGCTGACGCAGGATGTGGATGAGTTCACGTTCCAGGCTATGCGTGAGTACGTTGCCGCCGATATGCCCAAGATCTACGAGGACGATGCCGCCCGCGAGGCTGCCGAGAAGGCCGTGGCCGATGGTGCCGAGCCCGAGGTTGAGGATCGTCACCTGGAGCTCAAGAACGTCGCAACCGGTGATCTTGACCTGGCGACCGAGGACGAGAAAAAGGAGGCCGAGGACGCCACCAAGGAGAACGAGGACCTCTTTAACGCCATGAAGGAGGCGCTCGACGACAAGGTCGAGAAGGTCGCCGTCTCTGCGCGCCTGACCGATGCTCCCGCGTGCATCACCACCGAGGGCCCGCTTTCGCTCGAGATGGAGAAGGTGCTCCAGAAGGGTCCCGAGGGCGCGCCCGACGGTATGCCCAAGAGCCAGCGCGTGCTCGAGCTCAACGCCAAGCACCCGGTCTTTTCCAAGCTCGTCGCCGCTCAGAAGGCGGGCGACGCCGACAAGATCAAGCAGTACTCCGGTTTGCTCTATGACCAGGCCCTGCTGGTCGAGGGCATTCTGCCCGAGGACCCCGTTGCCTTCGCAGCAGCTGTTTGCAACTTGATGTAGTTAGGTATTTACGCGGTTTTACCAAACCGCGTAACGGCTCGACGCTGCCCTCAGTTCCGCCGTTCTAACGAACGGCGGACCAGTCGACGCTGCGCGGGCGCCAGAGCGACAACTTGTCATTCAAAGAGGACGGCATGACCAGAAGGTCTATGCCGTCCTCTTTTCATGCCAATTTGTTCGCTCTGGCGCCCGCTCGCTGGCATTGCTAAAACATCGATGTTACCGTGGTCCAAACTAGTCGTTGGGGGCGTTCTTGTTTGACCAGTCGTTTAAGAACGTCCCCGATGACTATTTGAATTGCTAATTTGTGCGGGTTGTGGTTTTGTGACCTGCTGAAATTAAAGATACTGTACAACTGTACGTTAATTCGTCTTCGTAGTATATTGCTACCCGCAAAACTCAATACCATTGTGCTCTGAGACGCTAAAGCGCTTACGTACAATGGTTATCGATAGTACGATTCGATTCAACGACAGGATGGATGGTCCAAGCGTGAGTCTCGGCAGCAAACTATCCAATGCAAAGGTCTCCTTTGCGATATTTAAGCGCGACATTAAGCGACTGCTTGTGAACCCCGTCGCCTTGGTGGTTACCCTTGGCGTGTGCGTTATTCCCTCGCTGTATGCCTGGTACAACATCGTGGCCAACTGGGATCCGTACGGAAACACCCAGGGCATCAAGATTGCCATCGCCAACAACGATCGGGGCACCCAAAACGACCTGGTGGGCGAGCTCAACGCGGGCGATCAGGTCGTCGATCAGCTCAAGGAGAACGATCAGCTGGGCTGGACGTTCGTCGACTCGACGGCCGATGCCAAGGAGGGCGTCGAGAGCGGCGAGTACTATGCCGCTATCGTGATTCCCAAGAACTTCTCGGATAACCTGGTTTCGATGCTCGACGGCAACTACCATCAGCCCAAGCTCACGTACTACGTCAATGAGAAGAAGAGCGCCATTGCGCCCAAGGTTACCGATACCGGTGCAAACACCATCGAGGAGCAGATCAACTCGGAATTTGTCTCTACGGTAGGCAAGACTGTTGCCGGTATCGCCAAGGATGCCGGTGTCGATTTAAAGGACAAGGCAACCCAGACTCAGGACTCGCTGGCAAGTTCGGTGTCCGAGGCGTCCGACACCTTGGGCGAGGTGCGCGATTCGATTGGCGATATGAATGCCGCCATCGATAAGACGAGTGGCGCTATCGCCTCGGCTGATGCGGCACTTGCCGGCTTGCAAGGCCAGGCACCGTCGCTGACGCAGGCGATCTCCCAGGGCAACGATCTGCTGAGCGAAGCTCGCACCACGGCGGGCAACTCCATCACCTCGCTCTCCAAGGCGCTCTCGGAAGGCAGCCTTGCGCTCACCAAGACGTCGGCCTCTGCGAACGCTGCCATCGGCAAGCTGACGGGCGCGGTCACATCTACGACCACCCGTATCGACAACTCGCTCGAGTCTCTTCAAGCGACGATCGACCACAATAAGGCCGTTATCGGGCACTTGGAGATTCTCGCCAATGACACGTCGACAGGTTCCGAGGAAATTGACGCGCGCATTGTATCGACCATCGATTTGCTTCGAGAGCAGAATGAAAAGCTTCAGAGCATCAAGGACGGTCTGTCCGCGCAGTCGAGCGCCATGGCGAATGACGCAGCGGCTGTTTCGGGTGCCAGTGACGCTATCAATAACGCAATTCATACCGGTGCGACCAACCTTGGCCAAGCCCAGACGGACTTGGGCCAAAACGCGCTGCCGAAGGCCTCGAGCGCGCTCGACTCTTTTGCTGCCGTTTCGGGCGACCTGACCGGTATCGTCTCGGGTATGACACCTACACTTGCAAATGCGCGCGGCACGTTGGCGCAGCTTAGCGCTACGCTCGGCCAGGCCAAGACCACGCTGTCCCAGACCGATTCCTCGCTTGCCAAGGTCCAGGACAAGCTTGCAACCGCCGCCAATGACATCGCGGCGCTGCAGACCTCCGAGTCCATGGGCGAGCTGGCCGATCTGATGGGCGTCGATGTCAATGACGTGGCAGATTTCATGGCGTCTCCGGTTGAGTTGACGTCCAAGCCAATCTATCCGGTCAAGAGCTTTGGCTCGGGCATCGCTCCCTTCTACACCAATCTGGCGCTTTGGGTGGGCGGCTATGTGCTCATCGCCATTTACAAGCTCGAGGTCGACCGTGAAGGTGTTGGCAGCTTTACGGCGCGCCAAGGCTACTTTGGCCGCTGGTTGCTCATGGTGATCCTGGGCGCGTTGCAGGCCATCATCGTTACGGTAGGCGATCTGGTGATTGGCGTGCAGTGCGTCAGCCCGCTGCTGTTCGTGCTGGGCGGCATCGCCATTTCGTTCACCTACGTCAATATCATCTATGCGCTGTCCACCACGTTTAAGCATATCGGCAAGGCTATCGGCGTCATTCTCGTCATCGTGCAGATCCCGGGTTCGTCGGGCATGTACCCCATCGAGATGATGCCCGGCTTCTTCCAGTGGCTGCACCCGCTGCTGCCCTTTACCTACGGCATCAATCTGCTGCGCGAGACGGTCGGCGGCATGTATTCGTTCAACTACCTGTTTAACCTGTGCATTCTGGGCGTGTTCTTGATCGTGGCGCTCTTTATCGGCCTGCAGCTGCGTCCGCTGCTGCTCAACCTTAACCTGCTCTTTGATAAACAGCTCTCCACGACCGGTATGATGATTTGCGAGTCCAACGACCTGCCGCGCCAGCGCTACTCGCTGCGCACGGCCATGCGCGTCATGCTCGATTCCGATTCGTACCGTCGCGAACTGCTCGATCATGCGGTCGCCTTTGAACATCGCTACCCGTACTACATCAAGGGCGGTTTTG
The DNA here is from genome assembly GCA_019424905.1 of Collinsella sp. Taxonomy (GTDB): domain Bacteria; phylum Actinomycetota; class Coriobacteriia; order Coriobacteriales; family Coriobacteriaceae; genus Collinsella. The sequence goes on from JAHYYP010000013.1 coordinate 18,514, forward strand.
CCGCCGTGGTGGGCGTTCAGGTCCTGCTCTTTGTCCTGTCGACGGTTCTCGATATCGACAATAACGGCAAGATCATCCTGCTTGTCATTTGGATCATCTCGGTTATTGCCATCTGCGGCTGGCTTATCAATATCGAATATATCCGAGCGAGCCTCAATACCCAGATGCGCATCTCGGCGCTTTCGGATGAGGACCTGCGTCGCGAGATGCGCGAACACACGGCCGCCATTCCTGCCGCCCGCCACATGTTTGGCCTCAACGCCAGCGAGCGTGGTGCCAAGGGCGGCGATCAGTCCACGGGCCGCTTGCCGCATATCGGCTCGCACCATAAATCTCAGGGCAGCGACAGCACAGCCACAAATGATGGAGATACCACCGCGCTTGGCAAGCACTCCAAAGGAGGTGAGGCATAAATGAAGAACATCCTGCATCTGTTTAAGCGCGATGTCCAAAACGTGTCTCGCTCCGTGATCGGCTTGGTTGTCGTGATGGGCCTCATTATCGTACCGTGTCTGTACGCGTGGTTTAACATCGCCGGCAGCTGGGATCCGTACGGCAACACCGGCAATCTTAAGATCGCCGTGGTCAACACCGATGAGGGTTACGAGAGCGATTTGATCCCCGTCGAGGTTAACGTGGGCGAAAACGTGACCGCCACCCTACGCGGCAACGAGAGCTTCGATTGGGTTGTGCTCAACAATCGCGAAAAGGCTATCGAGGGCGTTAAGTCGGGCGCGTACTATGCTGCCGTCGTTATCCCCAAAACGTTTAGCGCTGACATGATGACGCTTTTCTCGACCGACGTGAAGCATGCCGATATCGAGTTCTACGAGAATCAGAAGGCCAACGCCATTGCGCAGATCGTGACCGAGAAGGGTTCGAGCGCCGTCCAGAGCCAGGTTAACAAAACTTTTACCGAGACCATTACGACGATCGGTCTTAAGACGGTGTCCAGCCTGCTCGATTACATGAGCACCGACCAGGTGGGTAACTTTATCGCCAACCTGTCCTCGACGCTCGGCGATTCGATTGAGGACCTGCGAGACGTTCGGGCAAATGCTTCGTCGCTGGCGGGCATTTTGAGCTCCACGTCCGATTCGCTGACGTCGGCGAGCGGCATGCTCAAGCAGACGGGCACGGTCGATGAGTCAACGAAGCAGCTGATGGAGCATGTCAAGAGCGGTATTAGCGATTCCAAGGAAGCGCTGAAGGACGCCAACGACGCCATCAATGCCGCGATTGACGGAAGCGCGGGCTCGTTTGACAACGTGTCCGCCGAGCTTGCGAAGGCATTTGATGCCGCGAATCAACATGTCGACCTTACAGTGTCCCAGCTCAACGATGCCGCGGCGGCGCTCAACACGCGTGCCGACGATATCGACGCCACGGCCGACCAGCTCCGCAGCTTTGCCGATCAGGTGACTGACGAAAAACTCCAGGACAGCCTCAAGTCTGTGGCAACATCGCTGAGCAGGATTGCTGTGGAGTATCGCAACAACGCCAAGGACTTGACGGCCACCGCGAAGTCTCTCTCTGACAGCATGGCAGAGGTTAATAAGTCGCGTGCCGAGGTCGATCAGGCAATCGCGGATGCCAAGGCTGGTATCTCGGGCGCCAAGACTGACTACGACTCTGCGTTTTCGGCCAAGGCAAAGGAGCTCAAGAAGACCATCTCGGGCGTTTTGGATTCGCTGAACGGTATTTCGAACGATCTGGATAGTGCTGTTGCTGGCCTGACCGACGCATCCGGTTCGCTGGCAAAGGGCCTCTCCAAGGCTGCAAAGCTGGTCAACAAGGCTTCTGATCAGCTGGGCGAGGCGTCGGACAAGATCAGTGCGTTTAAGGACGAGCTCGACGGCGCCTTGATGTCGGATGACCTCGCTACGATCAAGACGATGATCGGCAATGATCCCGAGGGTCTGGCCGTGTCGCTTTCCGGCCCCGTCGCGCTCGATCGCAAGCCGGTCTATCCGATCCGCAACTACGGTTCGGCCATGGCACCGTTCTACACGATTCTGTCGCTCTGGGTGGGCTCGATTGTGCTGGCGGCCATGATGAAGGTCTCGGTTGACGATGAGCTTATCAACGAGCTCATCCCCGTGCGCCTGCACGAGATCTACCTGGGCCGCTACCTGTTCTTTGGCGGTCTGGCCCTGCTGCAGGCAACGCTCGTGTGTGCGGGCGACATCCTGTTCTTTGGCATCCAGTGCGACGACCCGCTGCAGTTTGTGCTGGCGGGCTGGGTCGCGAGTCTCGTGTTCTCCAATATCGTCTACACGCTTACGGTTTCGTTTGGCGATATCGGCAAGGCGCTTGCAGTCGTGCTGCTGGTCATGCAGGTCGGCGGTTCGGGCGGCACGTTCCCCATCGAGATGACCGGCCCCGTGTTCCAGGCGATCTATCCGTTCCTGCCGTTCACCCACGGCATCAACGCCATGCATGCCGCCATGGCCGGTGCGTACCACATGGAGTACTGGATTGAGCTAGGCATTCTGGCGAGCTATCTGATTCCGTCGCTGGCACTGGGCGTCGTCTTCCGCCGCCCGGTCATCAAAGCCAACGACTGGATCATCGAAAAACTGGAGTCAACCAAATTGATTTAGTTCAGCAACGTAAACGCCGTCGGAACATCGAGATCTTCCAACCCGATGCTTTAGCGTAGTGAATTGCACGGGCTGCTTGGTTGTTGCTACAGTAGCGGGGCGTGCCGGGGGTCCGGTGCGCCCTGCTTTTATTTGACCATGAGGCGGCACGCAGCCATGCGCGTGCGGACACCACGCCCAGATTGAGCGCGAGGATGCCCTATGGCCCAGCATGCCACTGACAATATCGAAATGATGCCCGATAGCCCTGTTGCTCGCGAGGACCTGGGCGCGGGCGGCACCTCCCGCGGCGCCGGCGCTCGCTCGCCGCTGTTCTGGAAAGTCCTGCTGCTTTCGGTGGCAGTCGTCTGGGGCTACTCCTTTACGACCATGAAGGACGCGCTCGACACCATTCCGGTGTTCGAACTGCTCTACGTGCGCTTTCTGCCTGCGGCGTTGGTCATGTTTTTCATCTTCCACAAGCGCATCATCGCGCACCTCAACGCCCGCAACCTTATCGTCGGACTTGGCATGGGCGCACTTATGTGGGCCGCCTACGCCCTGCAGACAGTCGGTCTGGCGCACACCACGGCGGGCAAGAATGCTTTTTTGACGGGCACGTATTGCATCGTTGTGCCGTTCGCGAGCTATTTTCTGAGCGGCGAAAAACTCACCCGCTATAACCTGGGCGCGGCGCTGCTGTGCTTGGCGGGCATTGGCTTGGTGGCGCTCGATAGCGTTGAATTCAACATCGGTGATGTCATTACGCTGGCGGGTGCGGTCTTTTTCGCCATCCAGATGGCGGTGACTGCCAAGTACGGTCGCAAAATGGACATCAACGTCATCACGTTTTGGATGTTTGTGGGCAACGGCGTGCTGAGCCTGGCAACGTCGCTGCTATTCGAGACCCAAGCGCCTCTGTCCGTGTGGACGCCGAGCTTTATCAGCGCGATGGCGTTTCTCTCGGTTGGTTGCACATGCGCGGCTCTGCTCATCCAAAACGTCGGCTTGGCGCATGTCTCGGCCTCGACGGGCTCACTGCTCCTTTCGATGGAGTCGCCTTCGGGCGTGCTGTTCTCGGTGCTGCTGATGGGGGAGGCGCTCACCTCGCGCCTGCTCGCCGGCTTCGCGCTCATCTTTCTTTCGATTATCTTGAGCGAGACGCATTTCGATTTCTTGCGCCGAAAATCACACCCGCAATTGTAAACAACTTGTTGCGCCGCCCTCCCAGGGCGGCATTTTTATGTCATGCCCTTACAGTTGTACCTTGCACTTTACGCTATCAAAGTGCGTGCTGCAAAAACGTTACTGGAGGGCTTCTATGGCATCAGCTCTGTCCGATTTTCAACCGCAACCAGCGCCCCAGGCCACCGCGGCGGCGCAGGCCGCTATCGGTGACGGTCTTGTCGCAGAAGCTCAGGCTTTTGCAGACGAGCTCGCTGCATGGCGACACGATCTACACCAGATGCCCGAGCTGGGTAACAATCTTCCGCAGACGTCTGCCTATATCCAGGCACGTCTGGACGAGATGGACATCCCCCATACCACGCTAGTCGACGGTTCCTGCGCCGTTGGCCTGATCGGTGCCGGTGCGGCCGCTCAGGGCAATGGCACGTGCAAGGACGAGCAGGCCGGAACGGTCGTCATGCTCCGAGGCGATATGGATGCCCTTCCCGTTGTCGAGGAATCCGGCGAGCCCTTTGCATCCACCAATGGCTGCATGCATGCTTGCGGTCACGATATGCACGCGACGGCCCTGCTTGGTGCGGCGCGCCTGCTCAAGGCCCGCGAGGCCGAGCTTGTGGAGGCCAACGCTACCGTCAAGTTGCTGTTCCAGCCGGGCGAGGAGACCTTTGAGGGAGCACGCGCTGCCATCGCCGACGGCTTGCTCGAGAACCCGCGCCCTCAGGCGGCCTTTGCCATGCATGTCAACAGCCAGTCGCCGCTTGGCCTGGTGCTCTACGGCAGCCCGGCGCTCTCGGGTGTGTACGGTTTCCGCATCACGCTCCAGGGCAAGGGCGGCCACGGTTCCAGCCCCGAGATCTGCATCGACCCCATCACGGCCGGCGTCCACGTGCACCTGGCGCTCCAGGAGCTTATCTCCCGCGAGGTGCCGGCGGCCAAGGAAGTCGCACTTACCGTTGGTAAGTTCGCCGGCGGCTTGGCGGCCAACGTCATCCCCGACACCTGCGTGCTCGAGGGAACGCTGCGCGGCTTTGATGTTGAGCTCATGGCTCACCTAAAGACCCGCATCGCGGAGGTCGTTAACGGCGTTGCTACGACCTATCGTACGCCGGCGACCATCGAGACGCTTTCGGATGTTCCGCCGCTTGTACTCGACAGCGATATGACTCAGGCGTCGCTTGGCTACGTGGGCGCAGTGCTGCCCAAGACGGCTTTCTTGCCGCTTTTCCATGCCATGGCGAGTGAGGACTTCGCGCTTATCTCGAGCAAGATCCCAAGTGCGTACTTTACCGTGGGCGCGGCCGTAACCGACACGGACGAACACTTTGCCCAGCACCATCCCAAGGCACGTTTTAACGATGCCGAGCTGCCGCTCGGTGCCGCGGCCTATACCGCCGTCGCTTTGGGCTATATCGCCGACCACCGGTAGCACCCAACCTTGCCTTTCAAGCCTGCGGGCATGGCCGTAAGGCCTATGCCCTTGTCTTTCAAGGCAATCTTGGGCACTACCGGCGCCCGGCGCAGGCTATTCGTTTGTCTAAAAGGAGCAGTATGCCCCAGCAGCGTAAGTTCTTCCCCGGCTGGCTCGTGGTGGCCTCCGGCTTCGTGATCATGGCCACGTGTTACACGATTTTCGTCAACTGCATGAGCCTGTTCCAGCCGCTGATCGTCAGCAACCTGGGTATTTCCCTTGCGCAGTACAACGTCTCCAATGCCATCTCCACCGTGGTGAGTGTCGTGGGTTCGCTCGTTATCGGTCATGTTGCCGATAAGGTGAGTGGCCGCGTATTGGGCTCGCTTACCGTTATCGCTACCTCGGCGGTGCTTGCCGGCATGAGCTTTGTCGGTGAGCTGTGGCAGGTCTACGTGCTCTTTGCCGTCTCGGGCTCCTTTGCGAGCACCTGGATCGTGTGCTTGGCGTGCTCCGTGGTCATGCTCGTGTTCCTGCTGGTATCCGAGCCCATCGCCGCCAAGCTGCGCGCGAGCGTGGCGGGGGAGTAGGCGTCCGTCGCTCTTTTCTGTTCGTCCCGTTCTGTCCGTGGCCGCCTTGGAAGCCGAATGGATGCTCGTACCATCATTCGGTTTCCAAGGCGGCCACGGGCCTACGAAATGATCCCTATTCCTCCGTCCCCAAGGGATCACGTGATCCGAAGGGGACGGAGGAAAAGGGATCACAAACAGCGGCGGCGCGTCTGGCCGAACGAGTCCCCATACCCTCGTTCGGTCAGGCGCGCCGCCGCGTTGCTGCTTTGTGCCGTATAATGTCCACTACCTATGACGCGATACAAAAGAAAGGTGTTTGCCCATGCAGGCACAGAAGGCGGAGGGAACCCGCGACCTTATCGGCGCCGAGATGCGCGCCTGGCAAAAGATGCAGCAGATTGCGGCCGGCGTGTTCGAGCCGTTTGGTTTTAAACCCATCGAGACGCCCGCGATCGAGCAGGTTGACGTGTTTGTCCACGGTATCGGCCAGTCGACCGACGTCGTGCGCAAGGAAATGTTCCGCGTGTTCAGCGGTGCCAACCTGGAGCGCGTCTTTACCGAGGGCACCGACACCAAACTCAAGCCCAAGCAGCGCCTGGCACTTCGCCCCGAGGGCACGGCCGGCGTGGTGCGCGCCGTCGTCGAGAACAATCTGGTGCCCCAGGGCTCCACGCCGTTTAAGGCTTACTACGCCGAGGCCATGTTCCGCGGCGAGCGTCCCCAGAAGGGCCGCCTGCGCCAGTTCCACCAGGTGGGCATCGAGTGGCTCGGCGCTCCCGATCCGGCGGCAGACGCCGAGTGCATCATCATGCTCATGGAGTTCTACAAGCGCCTGGGCTTCGATCTTTCCAAGCTTCGTCTGCTCATCAACTCGATGGGTGACGCCCAGTGCCGTCCGGCTTATCGCGAGCAGGTTAAGCAGTTCATCCTCGATCACGCCGACGAGATGTGCGATGAGTGCCGCGAGCGCGCCGAGCTCAACCCGCTGCGTGCCTTCGACTGCAAGAACGACCACTGCCGCGAGATCATGGCCGAGGCTCCGCTGATGGGTGACAACCTGTGCGATGAGTGCCGCGAGCACTACGAGCAGGTCAAGCGCTATCTGGATGCCGCCGGTATCGAGTATGTCGAGGATCCCACCTTGGTGCGCGGCCTGGACTACTACACCCGTACTGTCTTTGAGGTCGAGGCCCCTGGCGCCGGCGTCGGCTCCATCGGCGGCGGCGGCCGCTACGATGGCCTGGTCGAGCTCGAGGGTGGCAAGCCCACGGCGGGCGTCGGCTTTGCTGTCGGTTTTGAGCGCGCCCTGCTGGCCCTGCAGGCCTTTGGCAGCGATTTGGGTGCCGATGAGGCCCCGTGCGTCTATGTCGCCAACGCCGGCAAGGAGCTGCGTCAGAACGTCTTTGCCATTACGCAGGAGCTTCGCGCCGCAGGTATCGTGGCCGAGGCCGACTATCAGGGTCGTTCGCTCAAGGCCCAGTTTAAGCAAGCCGATAAGGTAGGCGCCAAGCTCATCTTGGTCCTGGGTGGCGACGAGCTTGCCGCCGGCAAGGTCAAAGTGCGCGACATGCAGAGCCATGACGAGGTGCTCGCCGATCTGGACAACGTCGTCGAGGCGGTTCGCGAGCGCCTGTAGCGCATCTTTTTGAGCTTCGGGCCTGCTAACGTGTCCTGCTCATGGAGAGCGATTGTTACGGGGGTGTTTCGCTTTTATGCGGAATGCCCCCGTTTACGTATGCCGCCCACCGAGAAATACGACCATTTAGGGCAAAAACCTTTGCAATGCAGAAAATACTTTTGTGTGGTAAAGCGCAATCAGTGTCGAAAGTATTTCTCAAGCGCCTATAATGAATACCGCATGTTACGTGCATAGAAGGAGGAATGGGAGGAAACGTGGCTGAGAACCTAAGCAACCAGTCTGTACCCGAAGCCGCGGCGCGCGTCGCTGCCGTGGTCAACCGCCTCGTTAACCGAATCGGCTCGAATGCCGAGTCCAGGGAGCGTCTCGCCGAGATCGAGATCCCCGAGGAGCTGCGCGACAATCTGGCGCTGTTCTTGCGCCTGGAGCGCCGTGTGCTTAGCGAGTATGATCCCGAGATCGCGGACCTGTTCGACAAGATTTTGACAGCCGAGATTGTGGTCAATGCCGGCAACCCCGGTACCTGCGCTGCCGACGAAGCCGTCGACGAGCAGGGCGTGCCCACCGCCGACGAGCCCACTGCCGTGGCATTTCGTGAGGTCGTCGATTTGATCGACAGCCTGCCGCTCGATAAGCAGCAGGTCATCGTTCGCGCCTTTACGAGCTTTTTCCATCTGGCAAACCTGTCGGAGGAGAACTACCGTGTGGCGCAGCTGCGCGAGCGCGAGGCCGGTGCGTCGACCGATACCGAGGTCGATCCTGCCAACGAGCTTACCGTTGCCTATCACCAGCTGGTGAATGAGCTGGGTGTCGAGGGTGCCAACGAGCTGCTCGACAAGCTCGAGTTCCACCCTGTCTTTACCGCACATCCCACCGAGGCCCGTCGTAAGGCCGTCGAGGGCAAGATCCGCCGTATCTCCAACCTGCTGGAGGAGCGTCCGCGTCTGGGCGGCTCCGACCTGGTGGAGAACGAGCGCCATATGCTGCAGGAGATCGACGCCCTGGTGCGTACGAGTCCCATCGCGCTCAAGAAGCCCACGCCGGTCGAGGAAGCCGATACCATCATCGACATCTTCGATAACACGCTGTTCGACGTTATCCCCGTTATCTATCGTCGTTTTGACGATTGGGTGCTGGGCGACAAGGCCGGTACTGTGCCGCCGCTGTGCCCGGCGTTCTTCCATCCCGGCAGCTGGATCGGTTCCGACCGCGACGGTAACCCCAACGTCACCGCCAAGGTGAGCCGTGAGGTCGCCGCCAAGTACTTTACGCACATGGTGCTCAAGCTCGAGGACAAGTGCCGCCACATCGGCCGCAACCTCACGCTCGAGGCTACCTACAGCAAGCCGTCGGCCGAGCTCATTAACCTGTGGAACCATCAGGTCGAGATGAGCCATCGTTACACGGCCCGCGCCGAGCTGATCTCCGAGCACGAGCCGCATCGCGCCGTCATGCTCGTCATGGCCGACCGCCTGAACGCCACCGTCCGTCGTATCACCGACACCATGTACCACAGCGCCGACGAGTTCCTGGATGACCTGCGCGTCGTCCAGCGTTCGCTGGCCGCCTGCGGTGCCGTCCGTGCTGCCTACGGCCCGGTCCAAACCATCATCTGGCAGGTCGAGTCCTTCGGCTTCCATATGGTCGAGATGGAGTTCCGTCAGCACTCCGTGGTGCATGCCCGCGCCCTTAAGGATATCCACGAGAACGGTATCCATGGCGACCTGCAGCCCATGACGCGCGAGGTCATCGATACCTTCCGCGCTATCGGCTCCATCCAAAAGCGCTACGGCAAGAAGATGGCGCACCGCTACATCATCTCGTTTACCAAGAGCGCTCAGCATGTGGCCGACGTCTTTGAGCTGGCGCACCTGTCCTTTGCACACGAGGAGGATGTCCCCGAGCTCGACGTGATCCCGTTGTTCGAGCAGCTCGAGGACCTCGAGGGCTGCGTCGACGTGCTCGATCAGATGCTTACGCTGCCCGTGGTGCAAAAGCGCCTTGCCCAGACCAACCGCCGCATGGAGGTCATGCTGGGCTATTCCGACTCTTCCAAGGATGCCGGTCCTACCACGGCCATGCTCGCGCTGCACTCCGCGCAGGAGCGCATCGCCAAGTGGGCAGAGAAGAACGATATCGACCTGGTGCTCATGCACGGTCGCGGCGGTGCCGTGGGCCGTGGCGGCGGCCCGGCCAACAAGGCCGTGCTGGCGCAGCCCAAGGGTTCGGTCAACTGCTTCTTTAAGCTTACCGAGCAGGGCGAAGTCATCTTTGCCCGTTACGGCAACCGCACGCTGGCTCAGCGCCATGTTGAGTCCGTTGCCGCCGCAACGCTTTTGCAGTCGGCCCCGAGTGTCGAGAAGACCAACACCGAGACCACGCAGAAGTTCTGGGATATGGCCGAGAAGCTCAACACTGCAAGCCACGAACGCTATCTGGACCTGCTGAACACCGAGGACTTTACACCGTGGTTCTCGACCGTGACGCCGCTGACCGAGGTCGGTCTGCTGCCGATCGGCTCGCGTCCCGCCAAGCGCGGTCTGGGCGCCAAGTCGCTCGATGACCTGCGTACCATCCCGTGGATCTTCAGCTGGAGCCAGGCGCGCATTAACCTGGCCGCTTGGTACGGTCTGGGCACCGCCTGCGAGCAGCTTGGCGATCTTGACCAGCTCAAGGCTGCCTACCAGGAGTGGCCGTTCTTCCGCACCTTTATCGACAACATCGAGATGTCGATTGCTAAGACCGATCAGCGCATCGCCAAGATGTATCTGCATCTGGGCGACCGCGATGATCTGTCCAAGAAGGTCTTTACCGAGATGCAGCTCACCCGTAAGTGGGTCCTTGCCATCGTCGGTGATGAGTGGCCGCTGCAGCGTCGTCGCGTGCTCGGCTGCGCCGTTCGCGTGCGTAACCCCTACGTCGACGCCCTGTCCATCGCCCAGGTCCGCGCCCTTCGCGAGGTGCGTATGAACCAGGACGAGATGGCCGAGGAGAAGAAGGCCGAGTACATGAGCCTGATTCTTTCGACTGTGACCGGCGTCTCGGCAGGATTGCAGAACACGGGGTAATCGATAGCCCTGTGGCTCTCACCGGGACCCGATGGGTTTCCCTCTGAATGCGTCCTCGCACTTGAAGCCCCCTTATCCTGCTCCTTCGGAGCTGTGGATAGGGGGGCTTCGTGCTGCGGAATGCATTCAGAGGGAAACCCATCGGGCCCCTTCGTCCTCGGTCTTCTGGGATTAAAGCTGAAGGGAATAAGGCGCGCTTCGCGCATAGCGTGGAGTGCGGCGAGGGCTTCTTGCGTCCTGCGGAGTGTGCCTAAAAGTAAACTAATGGCGGGCCCTGCGATGTCCGGTCTTCGGCGGATCAGCCGCTGGGTGAGGGTGGTGCTTGGGGCGACGTGCAAAAAACGGAGTTTTCAGCAGCCAAAGATTGATGCATAAGGCCATAGCCGGCTTTCGCTGCCTTTGTTGATGCTTTTGCACGACGATTGGGCTTTGGCGACGATCATATATGGCTGGTTTCTCGCCGCATGCTATCCAGATGGGTCGAGTCATGAGGACTATCTACCTTTTGAAAGATTTTTGGCACCAAAATCTTATCCCGCGATGCTGAATACTCGCAAAAATGCACGCTCCGGAGGGTACTACCCAGTTATGGCCAGAAATCCATGCGCCATCTTATGCAATTATTTAACGAATTTATGCAAAATGGCTTACGTGCGTACGTCTCGGACTAGATGTTTGCCTCGGCGCTGCGTAAATCATCCTGTCTATAGTGTCTTTGACAGGCGGCTGCGGTCCCGTTTGGGGTCGCGGCCGTTTTGTTGTGGGTCAAATATGAACGTTGTGTTAATGAGTCGGTGGACGGTGGTGTTTTTCGGTGAGCGGCGTATCCTTCCAACGGTTTATCTAGTGTGTCAGTTGAAAAGGAAGAGGGCGCTCGTCATTGTTTGAATGTGAACTGCCGTTTGACCACAAGACGTTGCATCTGGAGCTCGAGGATAAGAACTTCGCGGGTGTGATGGAAGGTCATCAAAACGAGTTTAAGACCACGAAATCGCAGGAAGAGCTGGTAGGGGAGTCGCTTGCCAACCCTTATGGCTCGCCGTCGCTCGAGGAGCTTTGTGCTGGCAAGAAGGATATCGTCATCATTAGCTCCGACCATACGCGTCCCGTTCCCTCGCGTGTGACGATGCCTATTCTGCTGCATCACATCCATTCCGCTGCGCCCGAGGCTCGCGTGCGCATTTTGGTTGCTACGGGTATGCATCGTCCGTCGACGCATGAGGAACTCGTCAACAAGTACGGCGAGGAGATCGTTGCCAACGAGGAAATCGTTATGCACGTCGCGACTGATGACAGCATGATGAAAAAGATCGGTACCCTGCCTTCTGGTGGCGAGTGCATCATCAACAAGATTGCCGCCGATTGCGATCTGCTGCTTGCCGAGGGCTTCATTGAGCCGCACTTCTTTGCCGGTTTCTCTGGCAGCCGTAAGTCCGTCCTGCCCGGCATCGCCAGCTATAAGACCATCATGTACAACCACAACGGTCAGTTTGTGAACGATTCCCACTCGCGTGCCGGCAACCTGTGCCACAACCACGTGAGCGAGGACATGTTCGCCGCCGCCGAGATGGCTCACCTCGCCTTTGTGCTTAACGTGGTGCTTAACGGCAAGCACGAGGTCATCGGCTCCTTTGCCGGCGACATCCACAAGGCGCACGAGGCCGGCTGCGAGTTCGTGAAGAGCCTTGCCGGCGTTGAGCCCGTCGAGTGCGAGATTGCCATCACCACCAATGGCGGCTACCCGCTCGACCAGAACATCTACCAGGCCGTGAAGGGCATGTGCGCTGCCGAGGCCACGCTTCCCGAGGGCGGCGTGATCATCGATGTCGCCGGTTGTGCCGACGGTCACGGTGGCGAGGGCTTCTATCACAACATCGCCGACAACGATCCGGCGGAGTTTGAGCGCGCCTGCATCGACCGTCCTAAGGACGAGACCCTGCCTGACCAGTGGACGAGCCAGATTTTCGCCCGTATCCTGGCGCATCACCCTGTGATCATGGTCACCGACCTGTGCGATCACCAGATGCTCAAGGATATGCACATGACGCCGGTCAACACCCTCGAGGAGGCGCTCAAGCTCGCCTTTGAGATGAAGGGTGCCGATGCCAAGGTTGCCGTCATTCCCGATGGCCTGGGCGTTGTTGTTGCGCAGCACTAGTGCGCGGCCTAAACGAATCGTTTATAACCGACAAGAAAGATAAGGTTTTATGCTTACCAAACTCCTCTGCGAATTCGGCGCGACGGCCCTCATGATCGTCTTTGGCGTGGGCGTGCACTGCGATACCGTGCTCAAGGGCACTAAGTATCAGGGCTCCGGCCATATGTTTGCCATCACCACCTGGTCTTTTGGCATCTCGGTCTGCCTGTTTGTCTTTGGCGGCGCCGTGTGCATGAACCCGGCTATGGTGCTTGCCCAGTGCATCGTCGGCTTGGTGCCGTGGAGCAGCTGCATCCCCTTCATGATTGCCGATATGCTCGGCGGCTTTGTGGGTGCCGTGATCGCTTGGTTTATGTATGCCGATGAGTTCAAGGCTTCCGAAGGCGTCGTCGATCCCATTGCCCAGCGCAACATCTTCTCGACCAACCCCACCACCGAGGGTACGAACTATGCCCGCAACTTCTTCTGCGAGGCCATCTGCACCTTTGTGTTCATCAGCGCCATCCTTGCTGCTGCTAGCCGTGCTGGTGAGAACGTTCTGTTGCTCGCCATCTGCGTCGGCCTGATTGTCTGGGCCGTTGGCATGGGCATGGGCGGCATCACCGGCTTCGCCATGAACCAGGCTCGTGACCTTGGTCCTCGCATGGCCTATCAGGTGCTGCCGATCAAGAACAAGGCTGACAACAACTGGAAGTATGGTCTGCTTGTTCCTGGCATCGCGCCGTTTGTCGGTGCTATTGTGGCCGCGCTGTTTGTGCATGGCTTCTTGGGCATGTTCTAGTCTGAGGCTACATAGGTTGTCCGCCGTCCGCATGGGGTAACTTCCCAGCGCGTCCTCGGACATGCAAAAAGGCTCGCTGCGCACTTCGTGCGGCGAGCCTTTTTGCGTCCTGCGGAATGCGCTGGGAAGTTACCCCATGCGGCCAGCTGTGGGATCTTTGCTGCGCTCGAGCAAGCAACCCAACATATATCTGAATTTGGATGGGAGGGGCTTGTTGCTGATAGGGGCGTTGAGCTGTTGTTGATACTTTGGGATGCGTGGCGCCCTGGGTTGGGGTGATGCTTTGGGATGAGCTTCTTACTTAGGTGAAGAGAGGCTTTATGGCTGATAGGTAGTCTTTGGCTACGTCGGCTTTGTCGGCTTGGAAGTTGTGCCAGGCCCACCATTGGACCATTCCTACGAAGCTTGAGGCTATGTGGTGTAGTAGGAAGCTTCGGTCCATGGTGCCGGCGGGGCCTGTGGGGTCGACGGGGATGGTTTCGGCTGCTCGTGACATGATGGTCTTGCGTAAGCAGTCGGCGAAGACGCGTGATCCGGCGCCGGCTACGAGGGCCCTTACACCCTGGCGTCGTTCCCAGAGGTTGTTGAGGATGTGCTCGACCTGTACGAGCGGGTCATCGAGGGGCGTGCCGTCATCGTCGAGGGCATGGGTGCAGATATCGCACACGAGCTCGGCAAGCAGGTCGTCTTTGCTCTTGAAGAGCCCGTAGAACGTCGCGCGACCCACGTGAGCGCGAGCGATGATGTCGCCGACGGTGATCTTGCCGTAGTCCTCTTCGCGCAGCAGCTCGGAGAACGCCGCAACGATGGCAGCGCGGCTTTTTGCCTTGCGGGCATCCATGGCTATGCGTCCACGTGAACGAGCAGGCAGCGAAGCGTGCCGGAGCAACCCTCGTAGGGGCGCTTACCGGCACCGTAGCCGACGGCCTCGATGCGGTAGCGGGCCGGCAGGTGCTCGGACGTGCGCAGTGCGGCGACGATGGCGGCGCCCGTGGGCGTCACGAGCTCGCCGGCGACCGGTGCGGGCGTGAGGGCGATATTGCCTGTTTGGCATAGGTTGACGACGGCGGGTACCGGGATGGGCATAAGGCCGTGGGCGCAGTGGATGGTACCGTGTCCCTCGGAGAGCGACTCGACCACAATATCCTCAATGTCCAGGTCGTCGAGGCAGATGGCGACCGAGCAGACATCGACGATGGAGTCGACGGCGCCCACCTCGTGGAACATGACGGTCTCGGGCGTTTTGCCGTGTGCCTTGGCCTCGGCGGCGGCGAGCGCGGTAAAGATGGCGAGCGCACGACGCTTGGCGCCATCGCTTAGCTGCGAGCCATCGATGATGGCGGTAACGTCCGCCAAAGAACGGTGGTGATGGTGGTGGGCGTGATGATGGTCCTCGTGGCCATGGTCGTGGGCCTCATGATCATGCTCGTGGCAGTGCTCGTGTTCGTGCTCGTGTTCGTGCTCGCCATGATCATGATGGTGGTGCTCATGCTCGTGCGTGTGCTCGGCAGCTGCTTCGTTGCCGTAGAGCCAGACCATATCGTGATCGTGGTTCTCGAGCTCCTCTGCAAGCTGGACGTCGAAATCGCAGGCGTCGATGCCATGCTTGCTTACGCGTGTGACGGCGATCGTAAAGCCGTCGACCGGCAGCGTGGCGAGCTGCTCGCGCAGGTGCTCCTCGCTGGCGCCTAGGTCGAGCAGGGCCGCGACGGTCATATCGCCGCTGATGCCCGAGGTGCCGTCGATGATAAGCGTGTGCTGATGATTGGACATGGAATGCTCCTTAACGGGCGCAGGGCGTGCCGGCGCTCAGATGATTGATAAGACTTGCCTGGTAGGCGGCACCAAAGCCGTTGTCGATGTTGACGACCGAAACGCCGCTGGCGCAGGAGTTGAGCATGGCGAGCAGCGCGGCTACGCCACCAAAGCTCGCGCCGTAACCCACGCTGGTGGGAACGGCTATGACCGGACAGCTTACCAGGCCGCCGACAACGCTCGCCAGTGCGCCCTCCATGCCGGCAATGGCGATGACCACCTGTGCCTGGGCAAGTTCCTCGGCATGCGCGAGCAGACGGTGCAGGCCGGCGACACCCACGTCGTAGAGGCGGTCGACCTCGTTGCCATAGAACTCGGCCGTCAACGCGGCTTCTTCGGCGACGGGCAGGTCGCTCGTGCCGGCGCAGGCGACGACGATGCGTCCGTTGCCGGTAGGGAAGGGCTTGCCGCCCACGAGGGCGAGCTGTGCGTCCGGGACATATCCCAGGTCGATGCCGTTGCCAAGAAGCTCAGCGGTGCGCGCGGCTTTTTCGGCATCCAGGCGCGTGACCAGGATGCGCTCCTGGCCGGCATCGCGCAGTGCTTCGATAATGGCGGCAATCTGATCGGCGGTTTTACCGGCCCCGTAGACAACCTCGCCGGCTCCCTGGCGCACCCCGCGCGAAAGATCGAGCTGCGCAAAGCCCAAATCGGCGGTCGGAGCCGTCTGGATGCGCGTGAGGGCGTCGGCAGGGGTGACTGCTCCGCCGGCAACATCGCTCAGCAATTGCTCAAGATCTCGCTTATCCATATATGTTCCCTTCGACGGCGCAAAGTCTAGCACTCAAAGGGTATATTTCCGAACACTAAGACAAAATTGTTCGGAAACTATAGGACAGACTGATTCAATTGTTAGACGGATCGACTAGTCGCGCAGGATGATGTCCATGGCGAGCATCAGGTTGCGCTCGTCGATGGTAAACGGGGCGGCCTCGCGCGTCTTGGGCTTGGCGCAAAACGCGATGCCCGTGCCTGCGGCCTGGATCATGGGGATGTCGTTTGCCCCGTCGCCGATTGCCACGGTGTGTGCCATATCGACGCCGCACTCAACTGCCCAGTCCAGCAGCTGGATGAGCTTGGACTCCTTGGTCACAATGTCGGCAGCCAACTTACCGGTGAGCTTGCCGTTCACGACCTCCAGACGATTGGCCAGGCAAAAATCGATGCCCGTGGCAGCCACGATCTTGTCGGCGACCTCGTGAAAGCCGCCGCTCACCACGCCGACCTTCCAGCCCTTGCTGTGCGCTGAGCGCACAAGCTCCAACGCACCGGGGGTAAATGTCACGCGCTCAAAGGTGCGCTCGAACACGCTCTCGTCCAGGCCGGCGAGCAGCCCCACGCGCTCCTCGAGCGCCTGCTTAAAGTCAAGCTCGCCGCGCATGGCGCGTTCGGTGATCTGTGCCACCTGCTCGCCCACGCCGGCCTCTTCGCCCAACAGGTCGATGACCTCCTGGTTGATGAGCGTGGAGTCGATATCCATAACGATGAGGCGTGCAGTCATGGCGGGCCTTTCCGAGTGCAGTTGTATTGGGGCACATTGTCGCACGCGGCGCGCCTTGGCGACGGCCACGGCGCGTCAATTGTTTCGTCTCCGTCAAGTCTTTGGGCAGGAGCTACTTTTCCGCGGCACATCGACACAGGTGCGATAAGATAGAACGCCATGTCTGGCTGCGCGGTTTACGCAGGCCGGGCAAATCTGTACGACGCCGCCCGGAACGACACGGGGCGGCACAGATCCATAAAGGAGGATCACTGGTATGAGCCAGACCCGTCCCATCGACGAGCATTCCATGCACACCCGTACCTGCGGCGAGCTTCGCCGCGAGAACGTGGGCGAAGAGGTCACCCTCACCGGTTGGGTGAGCCGTCGCCGCGACCACGGCGGCCTTATCTTCTGCGACCTTCGCGACCGCGAGGGCATCACGCAGCTCACCTTCGACCCCGAGCACTCCGACGGCGACGCCTTTAAGATCGCCGAGACCATGCGTCCCGAGTGGCCCATCAAGATCCATGGCGTTGTGCGTTCCCGTGGCGAGGAGACCACCAACGCCAAGCTCGCGACCGGCGAGATCGAGGTCCTGACCGACCACGCCGAGGTGCTCAACACGTCCGTCACCCCGCCGTTCCAGATCGAGGACGGCATCGAGACGAGCGAGGACACCCGCCTGCGCTACCGCTATCTGGACCTCCGTCGTCCCGAGATGATGGCCAACCTCAAGCTGCGCTCCGACTTCACCTTTGCCATTCGCGAGGCGCTGCACAACCGTGAGTTCATGGAGGTCGAGACGCCCTCCCTGTTTAAGTCCACGCCCGAGGGCGCCCGCGACTTCATCGTTCCCAGCCGTATTCAGCCGGGCAACTTCTACGCCCTGCCGCAGTCCCCGCAGCTCCTGAAGCAGCTGCTCATGGTCGGTGGCGTCGAGCGCTACTACCAGGTTGCCAAGTGCTTCCGCGACGAGGACCTGCGTGCCGACCGTCAGCCCGAGTTCACTCAGGTCGATATCGAGATGTCCTTCGTGGACCAGAACGATGTCATGAGCGCGCTCGAGGAGGTCCTGGCCGATGCCTTCGGTCGCATGGGTGTCGAGATGCCCACGCCGCTGCGTCGCATGAACTACTGGGATGCCATGGACACCTATGGCTCCGACAAGCCCGATACCCGCTATGGCATGCACCTGGTCGACCTGACCGACATCTTTGCCAACTCCAAATTTAAGGTCTTCGCGACCGCTGCGAACGAGGAGGGCTCTGTCGTCAAGGCCATCAACGCCAAGGGTGCCGGTGCCTGGGCACGTGCCAAGATCGATAAGCTCGCCGGCGTGGCCTCCACGTTTGGCGCCAAGGGCCTGGCCTGGATCGCTTTTCGCGAGGACGGCTCCATCAACAGCCCCATCGTCAAGTTCTTCTCGGACGAGGAGATGGCGGCTCTGCGCGAGCGCATGGACGTCGAGCCCGGCGACCTTGTGATGTTCGCCGCCGGCCCGCGCCTGCTCTCTGACGAGATCCTGGGCGGCATGCGTTCTCACATGGCCAACGCGCTCGAGATCAAGCGCGAGGGTCACGACTTCCTGTGGGTCGTCAACTTCCCGCTGTTCCATTGGGATGAGGACCGCAAGGCCTATGCTGCCGAGCATCAGCCCTTTACCCTGCCGACCGAGACCGACATCGCCAAGATCGAGGCCGATCCGCTGGCGGCCGGTTCGTGCACCTACGACTTTGTCATGGACGGCTTTGAGGCCGGCGGTGGCGGTATGCGTATCCACAACGCCGAGATGCAGATGTCCATGCTCAAGCTCCTGGGCTTTACCGAGGAGCGCGCCGAGTCTCAGTTTGGCTTCCTCATGGAGGCCCTCAAGTTTGGTGCGCCCCCGATGGGCGGTTTCGCTCTGGGCCTGGACCGCGTGTGCATGCTGCTCGCCGGTTCCGACTCCATCCGCGACGTCATGGCGTTTCCCAAGACGGCCAGCGGCTCCGACCTTATGTCGGGCGCCCCGAGTGCCGTTAGCGGCGCCCAGCTCAAGGACGTCAGCCTGCGCCTGATGTAGGGAAGCGGCTACATATTGCCTGTAACGAGGGAAGGACACGTGCCTTCCCTCGTTTTTTATGTCGTGACGTCATGGTTTGGAGGCTTGCCGTCGTGCGCCGGGAAACTACAACCCGGAATTTGCGTCCAGAACGGGTCGCGCTTTCCCAAGGGGGGTCCTCTGGGAAAGCGCGACCCAGAATTCGGCAAAATAATGGGGCACAGTTTCCGGTTGAGCTGTCTAACGGAAACTGTGCCCCAGAATGAGCGCTCAAAACGGGGCAGGCTTTCCGCAACAACTGTCTGGCAGAAAGCCTGCCCCAGTTTCTTATAGCGAGTCTCTCTGGATCAGCTGCATGTGCATCACGGAGGTGGTAGGCTCGGCACCCTTGATCATGTCGAGCGCAATGTTGGCGGCCATGTGGCCTTCTTCGCGCAGGGGCTGGCGGACGGTCGTGAGCGCGGGGACGCAGCGCGTCGCAATCTCGTGATCGTCGAAGCCGACGACAGAAACGTCCGCAGGAACGGATAGGCCTGCCTCGTTGAGTGCGGTGATGACGCCAGCCGCGATACGGTCCGATCCGCAGAGCACGCCATCGAAAGCAATCTTGCGCGCGAGAATCAGGTGCATGGCCTGATAGCCGTCTCCGCTGTTCCAACCGGTATAGATAACGTTTGCGTCTGGGAGGTCTTCGCCCAAGACGGCGCGGTAGCCGCGCAGGCGGTCGACAACAGCGGGGTTGTCTTGCGGTCCCAACACGGCGACGATATCTTTGCGGCCGCGCCCCTTCATGGCGAGTGCCGCAAAGCGTCCGCCCTCTTCGTCGTCAGAGTAGACCGTCGAGAACACATCGCGATAGGGGTGGCCCTCGAGCTGGCCGCACAACACGGTGGGTACGCCCAGCTCGCGCAGCACCTCGAGCAGCTCGCTGCCTTTGTAGGGAGAGACGTCGATCACGGCGTCGAACGAGCGGCGCTCAAAGTGCTCGCGTGCGCGGTTGCGCTCATGCGTAGAAGACGCCTGCAAGATAACGGGCAGATAGGACGACTCCGACAGTTCCTCGGTAATGCCGCTCAAAAACTCGCTATAGGTGGGGTCGCTGAAGAGTTCACTCAGAGGCTCGGTCACGAGCACGGCGATGATTTCCGTGCGCCCGACAGCGAGCGCTCGGCCACGAGCGTTGGGGACAAAATTGACTTCCTTGGCCGCCGCGCGGACGCGCTTTTTGGTTTCCTCGCTAATGCGGGGCGAATCGTTGAGGGCGCGCGATGCCGTGGAGCGCGACACGCCGGCAGCTGCGGCAACCTCGGCAAGCGTAGGTGCGGTGCGAACTGGTTGTGTCATGGCGTCTCCTGGAAAATGCGGTCGATGTTGTCACTGATACGGGCTAGTGCGGATACAGCTTACTATAGTGCGCCTGAACAGCGTTCATGATATCCGGTGACCGGTGTCGTTTTGCAACCAAGCCGAAATCGAATACGTCTCGTGTGGGTGAGATATCAGCGGGCGTGGAGGTTGCCTACGAGCTTAAGAACGATGTCTTGTGCTGAGTTTCGATACTCAGGGTGACATAAGTGTTGCGATTGTACAACCGGTTGCACCGTTAACCCGGCCAAATCGACCGTTCAGCGGACAACCGGTTGCACAGTATTTTGCATCGCCCGTAAGATAAGGACAACCGGTTGCACAAGAATCACTACGATGATGAAGGAGCATCACCATGGACGCCATTAACGATTGGGAAAACCAAGCGCTCACCCACAGGAACCGCCTGGCACCCCATGCGTACTTTATGGGTTACGAGACCGCCGATCTCGCTGCAACGTACAGCCGCGAGCTGTCGCGCGGGTTTGTCCAGCTGTCCGGCTCGTGGCAGTTCCGCCTCTTTGAGGGCCCCGCTGCCGTCTCCAACGAGGAACTCTCCACGTACAAGCCCGAGTGGGATCACGTGGAGGTTCCGCACCTGTGGCAGATGGACGGCTATGGCAACCTTGCCTACACCGACGAGGGTTTCCCGTTCCCGGTTGATCAGCCGTTCGTTCCCTCCGACGACCCCACGGGCGTCTACCAGCGCATCGTCAACCTTCCCGCCGTTCCTGCCGGCGCTCGCGAGATCATTCGCTTCGACGGCATCGAGAGCTATGGCGAGCTGTACGTCAACGGTCAGTATATCGGCATGACCAAGGGTTCGCGCCTGTCTGCCGAGTTCGACGTGACCGACGCGCTCGTCGAGGGCGACAACCTGTTTGCGGTCAAGGTCCTGCAGTACAGCGATGGCAGCTACATCGAGGATCAGGACATGTGGTGGGCCTCGGGCATCTTCCGCGATGTGTACCTTATGCAGCGTCCCGCCGCGCACCTGGTCGACTTTAGGTTCCGCACGCACCGCGAGGGCGATGCCGCTCTGATCACGCTCGATACGGTGGCCGAGGGCGCTTCCCACGTCGTGTTTACGCTCAGCGATGGCGAGAACGTGGTCGCTACGGGCGAGTGCGTCGACGGCCATGCCGAGTGCAGCGTTGCCGATGCCCACTTCTGGAACCCCGAGGACCCCTTCCTCTATGACCTTACGTTTGAGGTCTACGACGGCGACGAGGTCAGCGAGTACGTTCCGCATCACCAGGGACTTGCCGAGGTGACGGTCGAGGGCAATCATATCTACCTCAACGGCACTTACTTTAAGATGCATGGCGTCAACCGCCACGATCACGACGATCACAAGGGTCGCGCCGTGGGCCTCGATCGCATGCGCCGTGACCTGGAGCTCATGAAGCGACACAACATCAACGCGGTGCGCACCTCTCACTATGCCAATGACCCGCGCTTCTACGAGCTGTGCGATGAGTATGGCATCATGCTGGTCGCCGAGACCGATATGGAGAGCCACGGCTTCGAGAATATCGGCAACATCGCTCTGGTCACCGACGACCCGGCATGGGAGCCGGCCTACGTCGACCGCATTGAGCGTCTGGTGATGCAGGAACGCAACCATGCCTGCATCATTATGTGGTCGATGGGCAACGAGAGCGGCTATGGCTGCAACATCCGCGCGATGTACGCCAAGGCTCACGAGCTCGATGATCGTCCGGTCCATTACGAGGAGGACCGCAACGCCGATACCGTCGACGTCATTTCCACGATGTACTCCCGTGTGTCGCAGATGAACGACTTTGGTGAGCATCCGTTCCCCAAGCCGCGCATCAACTGCGAGTACGGCCACTCCATGGGCAATGGCCCCGGAGGCCTGTCCGAGTACCAGGAGGTCTTCGATCGCTGGGATTGCATCCAAGGCCAGTTTATCTGGGAATGGTGCGACCACGGTTTGGCTGCTGTGACCGAGGATGGCGTTGCTTACGATATGTATGGTGGCGACAACGGCGATTACCCCAACAACAGCAACTTCTGCATCGATGGCATGGTGTTCCCTTGGCAGCAGCCGAGCCCGGGCCTCACTGAGTATGGCCAGGTCATCTGCCCGGTTCGCATGGCTTATGACACCGAGGCGGGCGAGCTGACCGTCACGAACAAGCGCTGGTTTACTACCCTCGAGGATGTCTGCCTGTCGGCGGAGACCCTGGTAGACGGCGATGTAGTGTGCCGCAAGACGCTTATGCCCGGCGCGGTGGCTCCCGGCGAATCCGTCCAGCTGCCACTGGTGATTCGCGAGGCCGCGGTAGGCGAGACCCTGCTGACCGTGCGCGCCTACACCATGGCGGCTCACGCCTGGTGCGAGCCGATGTTCCAGCTGGGCGCAAGCCAGTTTGCCATCGCAAACCATCCGGCGCCGGCCATCGTACCCCCCGCTCGTCCTGAGCTTACGGTTGAGGAGACCGAGCAGGAGATCCGCATTCACTCCCTCAACGGCGAGCTGACCTTCAGCAAAGTCAACGGTACCGTGAGCGAGTGGAAGGCATCCGGCCGCGACGTAATGGCCTCTGGTCCCCAGGTTGGTTTTTGGCATCCGCTCGTCGACAACCACGCTCAGGAGTATGACTCCCTGTGGAAGGACAACTTCATCGATGTGATGCAGACGTCTACCCGCAAGGTTTCTTGGAAGCAGGACGGCAATGCGGTCGTCGTTACCGTGAGCCAGCGTATCGCTCCTCCCGTCCGCGCGTTCGGCATGCGCGTCGAGCTCGTCTACACCGTGCTTCCGAGCGGTCGCGTCGACCTCAAGGTTTCCGGCGAGCCCTACGGCGATTACTCGGATATCATCCCGCGCATCGGCATCTCCTTCGAGGTCCCCGGTTGCAATCGTGCCGTCGAGTGGTATGGCCACGGCCCGGGCGAGAACTATCCGGACTCGCTGCGCGCCAACCCGGTCGGTCATTACCGCACTACGGTCGACGACATGTTCACGCCCTACGTTATGCCTCAGGACTGCGCCAACCGTGAGGGTACCCGCTGGGTTGCCCTGCGCTCCAGTCACGGTGACGGCGTGTTGGTGACTCGTCCGGCTGACGCCGCCTCCAACCCGTTCTCGTTCTCGGCATGGCCCTATAGCTGCGAGGCAATCGATAACGCCAAGCACGTCTACGACCTTGTCAAGGGCGATACGGTCACGGTCAACATCAACGACCAGCTGCTCGGCCTTGGCTCGAACTCTTGGGGTTCCGAGGTACTCGATTCCTACCGCACCCGTTTTGAGAGCTTCAGCTTTGAGGTGTCCCTGCGACCGCTGACGTCTGCCGATCTGGCTCAGGCGCTGGCACCCATTAAGGAGGCATAAGTCATGCATGTCTTTAACTCGCGCGCCGATTTCGACGCTCAGATGAAGTCCGTCAAGAAGTGGATGCGCACCGGCCAGGCGCTCGATGGTGTTGCCGACCTGCAGCACGACGTGGCGTACTCCATCGGCGACTCGTTGGTGTACTGGTGGGTGAACGCTCACGAGGCGGCTACTGCCGATCTGGTCGGTCACCGTCGCTACCATGCCGTGCTCGCCCCGCTCGACGGCGACCTGACTGTCGAGGTTGCCCCCAAGGCAGGCCTCACCTGCACCCGCGCATACAGCGATATCGACGATCGTGAGCGCTTTGAGGGTGCGGGGGAGACCGTGACGATTCCCGCCGGCGGCGTTGCCGTCGTCGAAATTGACGAGGCCTACCGTGTCGTGGCCGATGCCGCGGATCCCCGCGTCGTGGTACTGCACGTGACGGTCGAAGGTTATTCCTTCCCCAACAAGTAGTATTCGTCCGCCTGGACGTTTGCTTCGCGCCGTTAAGGGGGGATGGCTTTGTTGACTCCCTTTTCCCCATTCCCCTTAGCAGGTGCGCCGTCCGTGTTTGCACTTGCAGCTCGGACGGGTTTAGATGACATTTAATAGATGATTGGGAGGGCTTATGAGCTCTGAAAAACGAGGAACGATTGGTTCGTTCGCTCTGCTGGGCATGACGGTCGCCGCCGTGTTCGGTATCAAGAACATCATCAACAACAACGCGGCCATCGGCTTAGCAGCCGCGCCGTCGTTCTTCTTCGCCACGCTTTTGTACTTTGTCCCCTATACCCTGGTTACCGCCGAGTTCGTCGGCCTTAACAAGGACTCCGAGTCGGGCGTGTACGCATGGGTTAAGACCTCGATGGGTGGTCGCTGGGCGTTCCTGACGGCATTTTGCTACTGGTTCGTTAACCTGTTCTTCTTTGCGTCCGTCCTGCCCAACGTCATCATCTACGCGAGCTACGTGTTCTTTGGTGCCAACGCCGAGCTTTCGCAGCTGTGGATCACCATTATCGAGATCGTTGTCTTTGCTATCGCCACGTGGGTTTCGACCAAGGGCGCTAAGTGGATCGGCTCCATTTCCTCCTTCGGTTCGACCGCGGCTCTCGGCCTGACCGCCGTGTTCATCCTGCTGTCCCTGGCTGCTGCCTTTGGCGGCGTTGAGTTCGCTACGGCTCCTACTCCCGCTAACATGGCTCCCGACATGAGCAACTTCGCAACTGCGTGGGGCTTCTTCGGTACGCTTGCCTGGATCATCCAGGGCGTTGGCGGCGCTGAGTCTGTCGGCGTGTTCCTTAACGACCTTAAGGGTGGCGTCAAGGCCTTCGTGCGCACCGTCGTTATCGCCGGTCTGACCATCGGCCTTCTGTATGCAGGCGCTTCGCTGCTGGTTAACCTGTTCATCCCCGAGGGCGGCGTTGCCATCTCCACCGGTATCTTCGACGTATTCGGCGCTGTCTTTGCCCGCTTTGGCATTCCCATGGAAGTGTCTACGCGCGCCATCGGCTTGATCCTTCTCGCCGCCACGCTGGGCTCCCTCATGATGTGGACCTCTGCTCCCATCAAGGTTTTCTTCACCGAGATCCCCAAGGGTGTCTTTGGTAGCAAGATCGTCGAGCTCAACGAGCACGGCATTCCCGCCCGCGCTGCCTGGCTGCAGTTCGCCATCGTCGTCCCCATCCTGATCATCCCGGCCCTGGGCTCCGGTAACCTCGACGACCTGCTCATGATCGTCACCAACATGACGGCTGCCACCGCTCTGCTCCCGCCGCTGCTGATCCTGCTTGCCTACTTTATGTTGCGCAAGAACTTCGACGCTGCTCCCCGTGGCTTCCGCATGGGTTCGCGCACCTTTGGCCTGGTCATTGCTGCATTCCTGCTTGTGGTCTTCTGCTTCGTGCTTATCTGCGGCACCATTCCGCTCGATCAGCCGCTGTGGCTGACGCTGGTCTACAACGTCGGCGGCGTGGTTGTCTTCCTGGGCCTTGCCGTGATGTGGTACAACCGCTACATCAACCGCCTGCGCGAAACCGATCCCGAGGCTGCTGAGAACGAGCTTCGCCCCTCCGTCCTCGACATGATGGAGTAGCGGCTAGGATTAATCTACGGCTGTGGAATAAATCGATTCCCTTTCCTAAGGAGGGGCCTTACGAGGCCCCTCCTTTTGTGTTTTGGAGCATGGTTTTGGTAGCGCGCAGAGATGTGGTGTAAGAGGCGGGGAATGCCCCGCCTCCGCCCTTT
>JAHYYP010000014.1 GCA_019424905.1 Collinsella sp.
CCTACTCCACAACATGACCGATAAGCTCATAGCAGAAGCTATCGGTAAACTCGACAGTCAGAATATCGCCCACGGACGCCTCGCTGGCGTCCAGATGCACCGCGCCATCGGAATCGGGCGCCTGGAACCAGGCGTGACCGATCAGCTCGGCGCCGTCCTCAGTCTCCTCGATGCCATCGACGATCACCTGGGCACGCTCGCCCACATGGGCTGCCGTGGCGGCAAAACCGAGCGACTCGGCCAGATCCATGGCCTCCTGGGCGCGCTCGAGCTTGACCTCCTCATCGACCTGGCCCTCCATCTTGGCGGCCAGGCTGCCCTCCTCACGCGAGTAGGCAAAGACGCTCGTGTAGTCAAAGCCGACGGTGTCCATAAAGTCGATAAGATCGCGGAACTCGTCATCGGTCTCGGTCGGGAAGCCGACCATGGCCGTGGAGCGAATCACGATGCCGGGGATGCGCTCGCGAAGGTCGCGGAACAGATCCTCGAGCTCCTGGCGCGAACCGGAGCGACGCATGGCCTTGAGGATGCGCGCGTCGCAGTGCTGCACGGGGATATCGATATAGGGCAGTACCTCGGGCGTATCGCGAATCGTCTCGATAAGCTCGTCGGTCATGCCCTCGGGCTGCAGATAGAGCACGCGGACCCAGACGTTATGCGGGCGCACAGCCTCGGCGACGGCACGCAGCAGCTGCGCCAGATTGCGCGGCGAGCCCTCGGCGAAGTCCTCGTCGGCAAAGTCGGTGCCCCAAATGCCCGTGTCCTGGCCGATCAGCACGATCTCGCGCACACCGCCGGCAACCAGGTCGCGCACCTCGGAGATAATGCTCTCGGCATTGCGCGAATGATAGCGACCGCGAATGTAGGGGATCATGCAGAAGCTGCAAAAACGATTGCAGCCATCGGAAATCTTGACGTAGGCAACGGCACCCTCGACGGTACGCTTGACCTGCGGGATATAGGCCGCGATCTCACGTTCGAAACCCAGCACGCCATCGATGACCGCCACGATGCCGTCCTCCTCGTCGGCCTTCACAAAGGCAGCGACCTCAGGCAGCTCGTCAGGCAGGTCATCGCCATAGCGCGACGGCACACAGCCGCACATGACGATGGGGCAGGCGCGAACGCCGTCCTGCACCTCATTGGCGAGCTCGAGCGTGGTCTCGATGCTCTCGGACGTCGCCGAGGCGAGAAACGAGCACGTGTTGACGATGGCGATATCGGCATCCTGCGGGTCGAATGCCTCCTCGTAGCCCGCAGCGGTCAAAAGAGAACGCATGCGGTCGGTGTCAACCTCGTTCTTAGCGCACCCGAGGGTGATGTAGAGCACGGAGCCCAAAGGTGTATCCATGTTGGAGAGCGGTCCTTTCGAATGTTATTAGCGGTAGTTGGTGAACTGCAGCGGCTGGCCGTAGTCCTGGTCGCGCAGGAACTGGATCACCGTCTGAAGCGCATCCTTAGAGGCCGAGGTAACGCGCAGTTTATCGGCCTCGATGGTCACCTTGACCTTGAGCTTTTGATCCTTGATGTCCTTATTGATCTTCTTGGCGGTCGCCTGGTCAATGCCCTCGACGATATGGCCGAGCACGCGCACGGTACCGCCCGAAGCCGCCTGCGACGCGTCCCAAGAGACAGCCTTAAGATCGATGCCGCGCTTGATGAGCTTAGAGCTCAGCACGTCAATGATCTGCTTGGAGACAAAATCGGCCGGGGCATTGATCGTAAAGAGCTTGTCGCCCTTCGAAAGCTCGATGGTGGCGCCGGAGTCCTTGAGGTCATAGCGCTGAGAGATCTCGCGGGTGGTCTGTTGGAAGGCGTTATCGACCTCCTGCATATTGACCTCGGACACAACGTCGAAGCTGGAATCTTTAGCCATGGTTCTTCCTTTCGGTACGGGGAGCCTTAGTAGCTGTCGTACGAATAGTCATCTGAATCGTTTGCAGTCTGGCCGTCGGATGCCGTGTCGGTACCGTCGGTAGATTGGGCGTCGGTGCCGTCGGTAGACTGGGCGTCGGTGCCGTCGGCGGCATCGGTGCCGTCGGCACTCTCACCGTCTTCGGAGTCAGTGGTCTCCTTCTTGGGAACGGTAATGGTCACGCGCGCCACGCCCGATGTCTTGGTGTCGTAGCGAACCTTTTCACCGTTCTTGGTAACCGTGACATCGGAGGGCTTGGACGTGGTGATCTCGATCGAGGACTCGGGCGTGTACTCCTGCTCAAAGGGACCGGTTGCCTGGGCGCCAAAGACCGATTTACCGTCGACCTTGACCTCGATCCAGGCGGTCTTGCCCTTGGCAACGGAGACCTTGACCTTGATAACCTCGTCCTCTTTCTTTTTCGCGTTCGCCTTGGCGGCATCGGAATCGGCAGAATCCGTCGCCTCGTCGATGCCTTCATCCTCGTCAACAGATTCGGTCGTCTTGGAAGACTTCTTGGTCGTCGTCTTGGTGGCCGCGGGCGTCTCGGGCGTCGACTCGGGTGCAGAAGAGCCGCAGCCACGCAGGAGGACCACGATGAGCAGAATCAACAAAAGCGCCACGGCACCGATGCCGGCGTAGATGATGCGCGGATCGAGTCCATTGTTCTGGGGGGCACGTCCACCGCCGCGTCCGCGATTAGAGCCACCGCGACCGTTTACCTGCGGCATACGGCCGCGACTGCTATCGGGACGACCACGATATCCGCCTTGGCTCTGCGAGCCGCGCTGACCCGAACGCGGCGCAAGCTCGCCACGGTTCTGATAGCCACGCTGGCCAGAGCGAGGCGCCGAAGAGCGTTGCCCGTAAGGCTGCGATTGAGAACGGAGGCGCGGCGTCACCTGCGTGGTATCGGCGTCGGCATATCCACCGTGGGAACGCCCGGCAGAAACTCCGCGATAACCACGACCGGAGTAGCCACCGTCGCCGTAACCGGCGCGGGGATCGCGACTCAACCCGCGAGCGGCGGGAAGCGCACGATCATCCGGCATGGGCGTACTGCGAAAGCGATCTCGCTGAGAACGAATCTCCTCGCTGGAGCCCGTCTCGGTGATATAGCCCGCCTGCGGAGGGCGCTGGCCGTACCGCGTCGAGCGACCACCCTGAACCATCAGAAAGCGTCCGTTATCGACCGACGAACGCGAGTTAACGTAGCCGGCAGCATCCTGAAAACGACCGCCCTGCTGCGAGGTCTCGCGTTCATATGCCATGAGGTCATCAAAATAAGCGTTGACGACCTCGCGCGGGTTAAGCCCCAAAAAGCGAGCATAGCTCGAAATCATGCCCTGCGCATAGCCGCGCGGAGGCATCGATGCAAAGTTACCGGTCTCGAAAAACTCGATGATCTGCGGCCTGATTTTGATGGTGTTGGCGACCTGCTGGATGGAAAGGCCCATCCGGCGACGCTGCTCGAGCAGCATGTCACCAAAGCGTGCAGCCATCAGAATCCTCCAAACTCACGATCTTCACGTGCCATCTCGGCGTCGACAGACTCCAACGCGGCGAGCCCCTCCTCGTCCAGCAGGACCTCGCGCGGCTTGGAACCATCGGGCGGGCCGACGACACCCTTTTCTTCCAGCATGTCCATAATACGCCCGGCGCGCGCATAGCCAACCTTGAGGCGGCGTTGCAGCCCAGATGTGGAGCCCAGCTGCGATTCCACCACAATATGGGCGGCCTCCCAGATAAGCGGGTCGTCATCTTGCGGTTCGGCAACGCCCGTGCGAACAATGCCGCCACCAGCCATGGACATGGAAGCGGGCGCCACGGCAGAGAGAATCTCCTCATGGTAGTCGGGCTCGCTTTGCGACTTAACGAACTCGACGATCTCGTTGATCTCGTCGTCCGAAACAAAGCAGCCCTGGATACGGCGGGGCTTACCCCAGTCGACTTTGGAGAACAGCATGTCGCCCAAACCAGTAAGCTTTTCGGCGCCCATCTGGTCGATAATGACGCGGGAATCGATGCCCGTAGCCACGTTAAAGGCAATACGATTGGTGATGTTGGCCTTGATAAGGCCCGTCACCACGTTGGAGCTGGGGCGCTGCGTAGCCACGATAAGGTGAATACCGGCGGCACGGCCCAGCTGGGCGATACGGACGATCGAGGCCTCGACATCCTTGCCGGCTACCATCATCAGGTCCGAAAGCTCGTCGATGATGATGACCAGATAGGGCATCTTTTGCGGCGGGTTATCGTAATGCTCGAACTCGCCGGCAGCCTGCTTTTCGTTATAGGTCGAAATCTTGCGAACGTTGAGGCGCTCGAAGACCTTCAGGCGACGCTCCATCTCGGACACGGCCCACTGCAGCGCACTGGCAGCCTGCTTGGGCTCGGTCACCACGGGCACATAGAGATGCGGCAGGCCGTTATAGCCCGCAAGCTCGACGCGCTTGGGGTCGACCATGATAAGGCGAACGTCCTCGGGAAGGGCGCGCATGAGCAAGGTCGTGATGATGGAGTTGATCATGACCGACTTACCCGAACCGGTGGTGCCGGCGATCAGCAGATGGGGCATCTTGGCGAGGTCGGCGACAACCGGCGTGCCCTCGGCATCGCGACCGATGGCAAGCTCGAGCGGACCGCCCTTCACATAGGGAAGCACGTCGCCCAGGTTGACGTTCTGACGCTTGCGATTGGGGATCTCGATACCCACAAGCGAGGTGCCGGGAATCGGCGCAAAAATGCGCACCGACTGGGCGGCAAGCGAAAGCGCGATATCGTCCTCGAGGCTCGAGATCTTACTCACGCGCTCGCCCTCACCGGGCTGCAGCTTAAAGGTCGTGACCGTGGGGCCGGCAATCCAGCCGACGACGCGGGCGCTACGGCCAAACTCAAGCAAGGTGGACTGCAGCGACTCGGCAGTCTGTTCCAGCTCCTTGTCAGAAGACGCGGAGGACGCCGACTGCGGGTTGGCATGCAGGATTTCGAGCGGCGGGAGCTTGAGGCCGTCCTCTTGGTCGCCCTCGGCATCGGCATTGGTACCGTCCGCTCCCCCATCGCCGGCTGCAACAGAAGCAGCGGAAGCCGTGGGGGCGGAGGCATCGGAAACCTTGGGATGCTTTAGGAAGTCAGGGATCTGCGGAGCTGCCGAAACGGGATTCACGGCAAACGGCGGCTCGGACTCGTCAGCCTTGTCCGGATCGTCTTCCATCGAAAACTGTCCGGTGACCTGTCCTGCCTTGGCACGGCGACGCGGCAGTAAGGTTGTCTTGGCGGTCTCGAGCGGAGCCTCGTCGTCCTCGTCATCGCCCTCGGTGAGTTCGATTTCGCTATCGGACCAAGACGGGTCGGGCTCGCTCGTGTTGAGCTTGGGCACGGCCTTGCCCTTCTTGGTATGGCGGCGCGGCAGCAACGTGGTCTTGGCTCGCTCGGCCTCCACGGTCTCGGACACATCGACAAACGGGTCATCGTCCTCGTCGTCATCCAAAACCGAATCGACATCGCCACCCATGACCGTGGTCACGGCGGCGTCAGTTGCCTTCTGACGCAGGATGCTCAGGTGCGGACGGGCGACGCCGGGAACCGACAGGGCCTCTTCGTCGCCCCACGGGCTCGCATTGACATCGGCACGACGGCGCTCGGCAAAATCGGCGGCGCGATCGCGTGCGGAGCGCAAAACGCCGCCCACCGAGAAGCCGATAATGACCAGGCCAACGACGACAAGGCCCAGCAAGACAACCATGGCGATAGGTTTACCCAGGGCGTTTTGCAAGGTACTTGCGATAAAGGCGCCAATGTAGCCGCCCGAGGCGGAAAGGTTCTGCGGCGTAAACATGAGGTCACACGAATCGCTCGTGCCCGGCACCATCAGCGACAGGATAGAGACAATGGCCACAAAGACCACGGCGCCGCCCGCGACCGAGCGAATGTTGAGCGGCGAGTCCTCACCCAAAAAGAGCGTGGCGGCGAACAGCAAGATGACGATCGGCAGCACGTAAGCGCCCAGGCCAAAGCCGAGGTGATAGAAGCCGGCGACAGCAGCCGTCACGGGCGCCGTTGCCGGCGAAATCACGGCAATGAAGGATGCAATCGCCAAAACGGCAATGACCACGCCGGCGATATCGCGATTGGCCGAAGGCTCGACCAGGGGCTCGAACTCATCGAACTCGGACTCGTGGCCCTTATTGGCACGCAGATGGGAACCGGCACCCTTCGCAGATGCCGGTTGGTTGTTGGCCTTATTGCCTTTGGCGTTTTGTGCAGATCCGCGCGCCAAACTAAACCTCCATGACGACCGGGATGATCATCGGGCGGGTGCGCGTACGGCTCCAGATAAAGTTGGAGAGCGAATCGCGCACGGCTTTGCGAATGGCATCGGAGCCGCTGCTGGTAAAGCTAAACTTGCCCTTCTCGATCGTCTTCATGATGGCTGCGGAGGCATCCTCGGAGAACTGATCGTCGATGGCAAACGAAACGCCGCGGCCCGAGAACTCGATAGCCTCGATCTTCTTGTGCTTGAGCGAGACGATGGCAACGGCCGTGACCATACCGTCGTTGGCGAGCTTTTGGCGATCGCGCAGGACGATGGGATCGGTGTCACCGATGCGCAGACCGTCGACATAGACGACGCCGGACTCGACGGGCGTACCGCGCTTTACGATACCACCGCGCATCTCGAGCGTGTCACCGTTGTCGAGGATAAAGATGTGATCGTCCTTGATGCCCATCTTACGGGCAAGCTGGGCATGGGCGCGCAGATGCACGGCTTCGCCGTGAACCGGCATAAAGTAGGTAGGCTTGGCCATGGCCATCAGAAGCTTGAGCTCCTCCTGGCTGCCGTGGCCCGAGACATGAACGAGTGCGCGATTCTTATCCCAGACGTCGCAGCCGAGCTTGGCCAGGCTGTTGACGACCTGCTGGACGGCCTTCTCGTTGCCGGGAACGGGAGTTGCCGAGAGGATGACGGTATCGCCCTCGTGGATGGAGAGCGTCTTGTGCTCGCCGTTAGCCATGCGGGACAGGGCCGACAGCGGCTCGCCCTGCGAACCGGTGCACATGACGACGATCTTATCGTCAGGCAGGTTATCGATATCGAAGGCATCGAGGATATCGGCATCGTCGATGTTGAGGTAGCCCAGCTCGCGCGCCACGCGGGTGTTGGTGAGCATGGAGCGTCCGGTCACGACGACCTTGCGGCCGCACTTGCGAGCGGCGTCGCAAATCTGCTGTAGGCGATGGATGTGGCTCGAGAACGACGCGACGAACACGCGGCCCGGGGCGTTCTTGATGGCGTGCAGCAGGTTGGGGCCGACTTCGGCCTCGGACTTGGTAAAGCCCGGAACCGTGGCGTTGGTGGAGTCGGAAAGCAGCAGGTCGATGCCCTGTTTAGCAAAGCGGCTGATGGCGGCATAGTCGGGCGTGACGCCATCGATGGGCGTCTGGTCGAGCTTAAAATCGCCCGTGTGCATGACGGTGCCCTGATTGGTGCGAATGAACACGCCCAGAGCGCCGGGGATGGAGTGCGTCATGGAGAAGAAATCGAGCGAGATGCCACCGAGATTGACGTGGCTGCCGCCCTTGACCTCACGGAACTTGGGCGCGCGAATGCGGAACTCGGAGAGCTTACCCTCGATAAAACCGAGCGTCAGCTTGCTCGAGAAGATGGGCACCTTGTTGTTGAGGTCCTGCAGCAGGTACGGAAGCGAACCGGTGTGGTCCTCGTGGCCGTGGGTGACGACGATGCCGCGGAGCTTCTCCTCGTTCTCCAGGACATAGGTGTAGTCGGGAAGCACCAGGTCGATACCGGGCTGGGAGTCGTCGGGGAACATGAGGCCGGCGTCGACGAGCACCATGTCGTCGCCGCACTCGAAGACCGTCATGTTCTTGCCGATGCCGTCAAGGCCGCCGAGCGGAATGATCTTCAAGGGAGATGATTTTTTAGCTGCCATAGGTTCGTGTGGTTTCCTTTCTTCGAAACGGGTCTGGAACAACCGACGGGGCGCTTCTGGCAAACCGACCGCCGGGAACGTACAAACATGCATCGCAGAGTCGATGCAGTAACCACATCATCATACCCAATTGTCCATCAACAGACCACCCATGCATCAAAGCCCCATCTGAACCTGTGTATCCCGCCGGTCTGGGCTCAGCGGCCCCGGCACGGGCTAAGTTTCCTGCTCTACAGTCCTGCTCACGACGGAGGCCACATTAAGTGGCCTCCTGTTCGTGCGGAACTCGCGATAAACTTAGCCCGTGCCGGGGCCGCTGAGCCCAGACCTGCCAATAAAGGACAGGTTTATTTAAGTAGGTTTTATCTGGGGAAATGCTGCTGCATCTCTCTACAGATCCGAAATCTGACTGCTGAATAGACTGTCTAACTCAAT
The DNA here is from genome assembly GCA_019424905.1 of Collinsella sp. Classification (GTDB taxonomy): domain Bacteria; phylum Actinomycetota; class Coriobacteriia; order Coriobacteriales; family Coriobacteriaceae; genus Collinsella. The sequence continues at coordinate 8,302 of JAHYYP010000014.1, forward strand.
GGCGAGCGGCACTAACTAGCCCTTTTGCTTGCGCCCGGGAGGGGCGCATATGAAGTTTATCGCAAGTTCCGCACGCAAAGGAAAGCACTTAATGTGCTTTCCGTCTTGCGCAGGACTGTAGAGCAGGAAACTTCATATGCGCCCCTCCCGGGCGCAAGCAAAAGGGCGACCCCTGTCCGGAGTCGCCCTTGTTGAGCTGCTTATGTGTAACTGTTACTCGGCGTCGTGGTGACGGCGGGGCTTGCGGCCTCCGTTGTCGCCGGGACGGCGCGGACGGTCGCTGCGCTCGGAGCGCTCGCGACGCGGACGCTCACGGCGCTGGAAGTGCTCGCCATCGCCCTCGGAGGCACCCTCGGCGCGAGCCGGTGCCTCGGGCTTGTCCAGACGGTCGAGCGAGATCTTGCCGCGATCGTCGACCTCGATGACGACGACCTTGACCTCGTCGCCCACGTTGAGAACGTCCTCGACCTTCTCCACGCGGCCCTTGGCGACGCGGGAGATGTGCAGCAGGCCGTCCTTGCCAGGCAGCAGGTTGACGAAGGCGCCGAAGGGCTGGATGGAGACCACGCGACCGGTGTACTCCTCGCCCGGCTCGGGAACCTTGATGATGAGCTTGATGCGCTCGACGGCCTGGTCGACGGACTCGCCGGTGCCGCCGACAAAGACGGTGCCATCCTCCTGGATGTCAACCGAAGCGCCGGTCTCGTCCTGGATACCGCGGATGACCTTGCCGCCGGAGCCGATGACGTCGCGAATCTTATCGGTCGGAACCTGGATAGAGACGATACGCGGAGCGGTGCTGCGCGTGGTGTGGCGCGGCTCGGGGATCACATCGAGCATCTTCTGCAGGATGAAGGCGCGACCTTCCTTGGCCTGCTGCAGGGCGCGGGCCAGGATGTCGAAGGTAAGACCGGTGGCCTTGTTGTCCATCTGCAGGGCGGTGATGCCCTCGGTGGTACCGGTGACCTTAAAGTCCATGTCGCCCAGGAAGTCCTCGAGACCCTGGATATCGGACAGGACCACGGTCTTGCCCTCCTCCTGGATCAGGCCCATGGCGATACCGGAGACCGGGCGCTTAATGGGCACGCCGCCGTCCATAAGGGCGAGCGTGGAACCGCAGGTCGAAGCCATCGAAGAGGAACCGTTGGACTCCATGACCTCGGAGACGACGCGGATGGCGTAGGGGAACTCGTTCTCGTCGGGGAGCACCGGAAGCAGAGCGCGCTCGGCCAGGTTGCCGTGGCCGATCTCGCGGCGCTTGGGGCTGCCCATGCGGCCGGTCTCGCCGGTGCAGAACGGCGGGAAGTTGTAGTGGTGCATGTAGCGCTTGCCCTCGGTGGGCTCGATGGTATCCAGACGCTGACCCTCGTTGAGCATGCCGAGCGACAGGACGGAAAGCACCTGGGTCTGGCCGCGCTGGAACAGGCCGGAGCCGTGAACAAGCGGCAGGTAGTTGTCCTTCACCATGATGGGGCGAATCTCGTCGGCAGCACGGCCGTCGACGCGCTCGCCGGTCTCGACGACCATGGTGCGCATGGCCTTCTTCTCGAGCTTCTTGAGCGCCACGGGGATCTCGCGCTCCCAAGCGGCCTGCTCCTCCTCGGTGAACTCGGCACGGATGGACTCCTTCAGAGCCTCGACCTTACCGATACGGGAGAGCTTGTCGGCGTCGCGAAGGGCGGCTGCCATCTCGTCGTAGTGGGCGAAGATGCGCTCCTGGACCTCCTCGACGGGCTGGTCGAGCGGGTACTCCTTCTTGACGATAGCGCCGTTGACCTGCTCCCACTCGGCGACAAACTCGTCCTGAGCCTGGCAGAAGGCAGCAAGAGCCTCCTGGCCAAACTTCATAGCGGCGAGCATGTCGTCCTCGGAGATCTCCTCGGCGCCGGCCTCGACCATCGAGATGAAGTCGGCAGAGCCGCCCAGCTCCAGGTCCAGGTCGGAGTTCTCGCGCTCCTCATAGGTGGGGTTGACGATAAACTCGCCGGTCTCCACGTTGCGGCCGATGCGCACGCAGGCAAGCGGACCCTCGAAGGGCACGCCGCCGAGCGTCATGGCCAGAGAAGCACCCATGACGTTGATGACGTCGAAGGGGTTGACCTGGTCAGCGACGAGCGAGGTGGCGACGATGTGCACCTCGTTGCGGAAGCCGTCCGGGAAGCTCGGGCGGATCGGGCGGTCGATCATACGGGCCGTGAGCGTGGCCTTCTCGCTGGGACGGCCCTCACGCTTGAGGTAGCCACCCGGGATGCGGCCGGCGGCGTACATCTTCTCGTTGAAGTCGACGGTCAGCGGGAAGAAGTCGTAGTTCTTACGCTCCTTGGAGACGACCACGGTGTCGAGCATCGTGGTGTCGCCCTGCTTGACCAGACAGGCGCCGGTGGCCTGCTTGGCAAGCTCGCCGGACTCAAAGGTGTAGGTCTTGCCGTACAGCTCAAAGGTCTTGGATACGAGTGTCATTGTTCTCCTTTACCCCACAGGCCCCTTGCCTGCGGGCTTCTCATGTGACGCGGGCCCCCTGCCCCCGCCACGCTTCAGAGCGTGAGTGTTCACGCCCTTACACAAAAAGAGCGCCCCGCTGCGCAGGACGCTCTTAGCATGTACAAATCCTTACTGGATGTTGTCGCGGATGCCCAGAGCCTTGATGAGCTCACGGTACTCGACGATGTCGTTCTTCTTGATGTAGGAGAGAAGACGACGACGACGGCCGACGAGCATGAGCAGACCACGACGGGTGTGGAAGTCCTTCTGGTGGGACTTCATGTGCTCGGTCAGCTCCTTGATGCGCTCGGACAGGATGGCGACCTGAACCTTGGGGTTACCGGTGTCGACCGGGGTGTTACCGAACTGGGCAGTCAGCTCCGCCTTGCGCTCTTTGGAAACAGTCATTGTTTCACCTTTCGTTTTACGTCGCCCGCGGGCGACTCGATTCGCCTCGGACTGGGAAGCCGCCGGTGGAGCGAGCAACCAAGGTCGAGGTACCAACAGGTCGGTATGTTACCACAAGCAGCCTGTGCCTGCGCATCATCACCGACCCAACATGAATTCCATCGCACGGAGCCGCTGATCGGTATGTGTTGCCGCCCAGACATGCGAAAGCCCGAGCAAAAACGCCGCAGTATGCGGGTCGATCCTTTGATCCATAAGCTCGTCGAAGGTCATGGACATGAGGGCGCGCAGCCATGCGACCTCACTGGTCGACACCAGTTCGGCACCGGGAACGCTCGACGCGCACGACCCGCACATGAGCCCGCCGGCCTGGGGCGAAAAATACGACAGCATAGGGTCGCCGCACGACACGCAGGCAGAAAAATCGGGGCGATACCCGATATGCGACAGCAGCTTAAAGACAAAGGCGGCTACCAGGAGGTCCATGTGCGCCGTATCGAGGCCGCCGCCCACAAGTTCCAAGGCGCGCGAGGAAATGGCAAAGGTAAACGGATCCTCCGCATCCTCAAACGAACACACACGCGCGACCTCGGCAATCGCACTCGCCGCACAGGTCACCTCATAATCGGGGGCGGCACCAAGGGGAGCCTCCAACAACTCGGCCTGCGACACGATGTCGAGCGAGCGTCCGTGCGCGAGCAGCATATCCACCGTGCAGAACAACTCGCAGCGCGCCGCCAAGCGACCGCCGGGCTTGCGCGCGCCCTTTGCCACGGCACGCACCTGGCGGCCTCGCTCGTCAAGCATCGTCAATATCAGATCGGTTTCCTTGAGTTTGGTCTTGTCGAGGACGAGCACTTTCGTGCGATATGTCCGGGAGCCTGCCATGCGCGCCGCGCGCCCTTAGTCCTCGGCGTTGTAGCCAAAGCGGCGAATCTGGGCCTCGTCGTCGCGCCAGCCGGCCTTGACCTTCACGTCCAGCTCCAAAAAGACCTGCGTGCCAAAGATGCGCTCAAGATCGCGACGGGCGTCGATACCGATATGCTTGATCATCTCGCCGCCCTTGCCGATGATGATGCCCTTTTGACCCTCGCGCTCGACGTAAATGGTGGCGTGCACGCGCAGCACCTTCTTGGTCTGCTCGAGCGCATCGCAGATCACGCCAACGGAGTGCGGGATCTCGTCGCGGGTGCGGCGCAAGACCTTCTCGCGCACAAACTCGGCAACAAGCGTCTCGTCGGAAGCATCGGTACCCATGTCTTCGGGGAACCAACGCGGGCCCTCGGGCAAAAAGTGGGCAACGGTCTCGATAAAGGCGTCGACGTTGAAGTTCTTCACCGACGAGGTCACGATCTCGTCGTCGTATTCCATAAGCTCATGCGCTGCCTTAAGCTGCTCCATGACCTGCGCGGGGTCGGCCTCATCGGCCTTGGTGAGCACCAGGACTTTCTTGCAACGGGCGCATCTGACGCGCTCGGCAACCCAGGCGTCTCCCCTGCCGATGGGCTTGGTGGCATCAATCAAAAACGCGACGACGTCAACGTCGTTGAGCTCGAACAGGGCGCTTTTGTTGAGCTCGGAGCCCAGACCGTCCTTGGGCTTATGAATACCCGGGGTATCGACAAAGACCAGCTGATAGCCAGGGCGGTTAACCACAGCGCGCATGCGGCGGCGAGTCGTCTGGGCCACCGGAGAGGTAATGGCGACCTTTTTGCCATAGCAGGCGTTGAGCAGCGTGGACTTACCGGCGTTGGGACGACCGACCAGGGCCACAAAGCCGCTGCGAAAACCGGGCTCCACATCGCCAAAGCCCAGAGACGTCTCGTCCTCGTCACATAGGGCATCGAGCTCCTCGTCGCTCATACCCTCAAACGGGTCGAATTCCTCGACCTCGTCAAGCGAATCGGTATCCTCGACCTCATCGAGGACCTCGTCGTCCAAAACCTCGTCAGTAGGCTGCATATTGTCGGACATGGGAATCCCTTTCTAAATAAAGCCAAGCGCGTGGGCAAAGACTAGCAGGCCCACGATTGCGGCGGTAATGGAAAGAACGTACACGGAAGCGGCGGCGATATCCTTGGCTCGCTTTGCCAGCGGATGAAGTTCCTGGGTCGCCAGGTCGACGATCGCCTCCATAGCGGTATTGCACAGCTCGCCGTGAATCACCAGGCCACAGCAGATGATAACCGTGGTCCACTCGGCAATGTCGAGGCCGACAACGCAGCCGGCAATGACGGTACACACGCCCGCCACGAGCATGACTTTGATGTTGCGCTCGGTTTTAACGGCGGTGACAAAGCCCTCCATGGCGTAGGAGAACGACTTTAAAAAGGACGGATGGTCCTTGTTCGATCCGGGAATCATAGACGGCTCCTAGTCGTGGGCATGGTTGGTGATGGGACCGACGTGGACCAACTTGGGGTCCTCGCCGCGCTCGAGCGCCAGATCGCGCAGGATGGCATCCTCGCGGGCCTCCATGACCTCGGCCTCGTCGTCCTCGATGTGGTCATAGCCCAGCAGGTGCAGCATGCCGTGCACGAGCATCAACCGGCACTCGTCGGCGGGACTGTTGCCAAAACCGGGAGCCTGACGGGCGATGACCTGCGGGGCCAAGATAATATCGCCGAGCTCGATCGTCTCGTCGGCGGGAATATCCTCGTCAAAGGCAGAGTCGCACTCAAACGAGAGCACATCGGTGGTGCGGTCGATACCGCGCCACTCGTGGTTGAGCTCGTGCATCTCGTCCTCGTCGACATACGAAAGGGAAATCTCGACTTCACGCTCAACGCCCTCCGCCGCAAGCACAAACGCGCAAATGTGCTCAACCTCCTGGGCGTCGAGCAGCGTATCGAGCTCGGCATCGTTGCTGATCAATACACTCAACGGGACTCCTTTCGGTCGCGCGAGCGCTGCTCACGCACGTCATCATACGCATCATAGGCCTCGACGATCCTGCCCACCAGGGCATGGCGCACCACATCGGCGCGCTCCAGGTGCGAAAATGCCACATCGTCGACACGGCCCAAAATCTTCTCGACGTCGGCCAGGCCGCCGCGACGACCCACGAGGTCGCGCTGGCTCAAATCGCCGGTAATCACAAACTTGGAGTTAAAACCCAAGCGCGTCAGGAACATCTTCATCTGCTCAGGCGTCGTGTTTTGTGCCTCGTCGAGCACCACGAAGGCGTCGCTCAGTGTTCGGCCGCGCATGTAGGCAAGCGGGGCGATCTCGATCACGCCACGCTCCATGAGCTCATCGGTGCGCTCACGGTCCATCATGTCAAACAGGGCATCGTAGAGCGGACGCATGTAAGGGTCGATCTTTTCCTCGAGGGTGCCGGGCAAAAAGCCCAGGTTCTCCCCCGCCTCGACAACGGGCCGCGTAAGGACCAGGCGACCCACCTCGCGGCGCTTGAGCGCGGCGACGGCGAGCGCCATGGCTAGATAGGTCTTACCGGTACCGGCGGGGCCCAGGCCAAACGTGATGGTATGCGAGCGGATGGCGTCAACATAGCGCTTTTGGCCGAGCGTCTTGGGACGAATGACGCAGCCGCGATACGAAAGCAGCACGTCATCGCGAAGCGACGAAGCGTCGTGCTCACCATCGCGCAGGACAGCCAAGCAACGCGAGACGTCGTCGGCAGACAGCGTGCGACCGGCAGCCGCCTCACGAAAAGCGTGTTCGAAAAAACGCGCCACGAGTTCTACCTCGTCCGGGTCGCCGCTCACGGCAATCTGGTCACCGCGCGCAACCACATGGGCGCGAACCAAGTCTTGGACCGCGCGAAGGACAGCGTCGCCGGCGCCCAAGACGCGCGAGGGGTCAATCCCCTCGGGAACGGTAAGTCTAATCTTCGAGGCTTCCATGGACCTCCCTGCGAGCATGGACTAAGCCGGAATCGTCGACTCCGATGATAGCAACATCGAGCAGGCACGGGGCCTTGAGCCCGCAGACATCGTCAAGACGGGCATGATGGAACGAGCCGAGCGTCAGGTTGTCGCCATACTCGAGCACCGCACGCTCGACCGTGCCCACGCGGCGGCGGGCATCGGCGATCGCAAGCTCCTGAGCGGCGGCACGCATGCGGCGGCTGCGTTCGGCCATAATCTCGGGCGGCACCTGGTCGGACATATCGGCTGCAAGCGTGCCGGGACGCTTGCTATAGCGGAAGACATGCATGCGCGAAAAGCCCACGCGACGGCACAACGCCAGCGACTCCTCGAACTCCTCGTCCGTCTCGCCGGGGAAGCCGACGATGATGTCGCAAGAAAGCGACGCCTGCGGCAGATTGGTGCGAATCATGCGTACCGTGTCCTCAAAGGCCTCCGCACTATAGGGACGACCCATGCGATGCAGGGTCGCCGTACAGCCGGACTGCACGGGAAGATGCAAGAACGGCGCGATACGCTGCGGATAGCGCGCCATCACCTTGAGCAGGCGCTCGGAGATATCCATGGGCTCCACTGAGGAAATGCGCACGTGGGCAATCGTAGTGCGCTCCATAATGGCCTCGAGCAGCTCATCGATCTCCACGTGCTCGTCAGTCGCGCTCTTGCCGTCATAGGCGCCCAGGTTCACGCCAGTCAGCACTACCTCGGGCACACCGGCCTCCTGGGCCTCGCGCACCTGCTCGAGCACGGACTCGACGGGCACGGAGCGCTCGGGGCCGCGCGCCTTCCACACGATGCAATACGTGCAGCGGTGATTGCAGCCGTCTTGGATCTTCACGCCCAGACGCGAGCGCCCCAGAGCATCGACCACATCGCTGTCGTTGCAGGCGGCCACATTATCGGATTCGACACCCAGCACCTCGCAGACACGCTCGGCGACGTCGATTTTCGACGGCTCGGCAATCACGCGCTCCGAAAGCTCTAGGAGCTCTTCGGGATGCAAGTTGACGACGCAGCCGGTCACGACCACGTAGGGCTCGCCTGGATATGACAGCGCATGACGGACGGCCTTGCGGGTCTTGGCCTCGGCCTCGCCCGTCACGGCGCAGGTATTGATGACGATCAGGTCGGCATCCTCGGGCTCCACCATCGCAAAGCCCTGGCGCATAAGATCGGCAGTGATACGGTCGGACTCAACCCGGTTGACACGGCAGCCGAGGTTGACGACAGAGATATGAGGTGCGAGCACGCGGGCTCCTTAATCGAGGATGTCGTCGAGGGCACTCTTGATACGGTCGGTCACCGACTTCTTACCGGATGCGACGTCATCGCCCATCTCGTCGGCAAAGGCGCGAAGCAGCTCGCGCTGCTTGTTGGAGAGATTGGTGGGGACGACCACGCGCATCTGCACGATCAGACGACCGCGCGAACCGCCACCGCCGATACGCGGCATGCCGTAATTGTTGACGCTCACGGTGTCACCGTACTGTGTGCCGGCGGGGACGCACACCTTGACGACCTCATCGGGCATAATGCCCTCGACCTCGATCTCGCAACCGAGCGCGGCCTGCGCAATCGAGATATCGCTCACCAAGTACAGATCATCGCCATTACGCTTAAAACGCTCGTGGTCGGCGACACGCACGTTGACGATCAGGTCGCCCGATGGCTCGCCGCGAAGGCCGGCCTCGCCAAAACCACTCACGCGCAGCTGACGACCGGTCGAAACACCGGCGGGAATATCGATGTCGATCTTTTCGTGCGAAGGCGTGCGGCCCTGGCCGTCGCAGGTCTCGCAGGGATGGTCGATAACCGTACCCTCGCCATGGCAGTCGGGACAAGGCGAAGAGGACTGAACCTGGCCCAGGAACGAACGCTGAACCGTCGTGACATAGCCCGTGCCGTGGCAGCGGCTGCATTGCTTTTCCTGTGCGCCCTCGGCCCTACCGGTGCCGTTGCAATCCTCGCAGGGAGCAAGGCGGTCATAGCTGATCGTCTTTTTGCAACCGAGTGCCGCCTCCTCAAGGGTCACCGAAAGGGAAATGGCCATATCGCGGCCGCGACGACGCTCACGGCGATTTCGAGCGCCACCACCGGCGCCACCACCAAAGAACGACGAGAACAGGTCGTCCATGCCCATGCCGCCAAAGATATCGTTGATGTCGACATAGCCAGAGCCACCAGGGCCATCGGCAGTGCCGTAACGGTCGTAGTTAGCACGCTTCTGCTCGTCGGAAAGAACGGAATATGCCTCGTTGAGCTCCTTGAACTTGGCTTCGGCCTCGGGGTCGTCCGAAACGTCCGGGTGTACGGTACGGGCCTTCTTTAGAAACGCGCGCTTAATCGTCCGCGCGTCGGCATCCTTGTCGACGCCAAGTACCTCGTAGTAATCCCTATTTTCCGACACGACCGAATCCTTCCGACTTTCATTATTGTCACAGTGCGTCCTATACCCAAGCTGGGCCGGCCGCAAACAGAGGGGTTGATGTTATTGCATTGCGTAGGGCGAAAGCATGGCACGTTGCGAGCAGCTCGCAAACCAAACCGACACGAGCGCAAACATAAATCCGTTGGCAAAACCGTTGGCAAACTGCATCGCGCCGCGCTTCCACCACAGCAGGCTGCGGTGCAGCACGCCGTCCGAGACCACCATGAACAGGCCCATGGCAAACGGAATAAAGCACATCACGGCAAAGGCCGAGAACACGCCCGAGATGGCCGACAGCACCAAAAACGGCGCCACGATGCCCATCAGGTAAAAACCGGTACGGGCCTTGCCCTCCAGACGCTCGGCCTCGACATGAGCGCGGCCGACCAGATCGCCACCCGAGGCACCGTTGGTGCCGGCGTGACCCATGCCGCCAATGCGGACCTCGTCGCCATCGTGCGTACCGGCAGGAAACTCAATCGTCTGCTCGGAGGTCACACGGACACGGCCGCTGCCGCCGCAATCGGGGCAGGGGTCGGCGACGACCTTACCGGAACCGCCGCACTCGGGGCAGACCGACTGAAACGTGCCGGCACCGAACAGGAAGGACAGGTCGACATCGATGTGGCCGCGACCACCGCAGCTCGGACAGGTATGTGCATGCTCGGACGAAACAGAACCCGAGCCGCCACAGTGGCCACAGGTATCGAAGCGCGTATAGCGGACGGTCTTGCGGGCACCGCCCTTGGCCTCCTTAGCGTCGAGCTTGATATCGACGACCACGTTGGCGCCGTTCTCGGGATTATAGGCAGCCTGCCCGCGACGCGGCTGGCCCCAGGCGCCACCAAAGGGAAAGCCGCCCTCAAAGGGATTGCCATAGCCTGCGCTGCCGGCGTAGCCGCCGCCATAGGGCGAAGCCGTAGGAGCGCCGGCGAAGGGGTTGCCCGAGCGCATGGCGTCGTAGCGCGCACGCTTCTGCTCGTCCGAAAGCACGGCGTAGGCCTCGGAAACCTCTTTAAACTTTTCCTCGGCATCAGGTTCTTTGTTGACGTCCGGATGGAGCTTGCGGGCCTTTTGCTGGAAGGCCTTCTGTATATCACGCGAGGTGGCGTCCTTGGAGACACCCAAAATCTCGTAGTAATCTTTTTCGTTCATCGTCGCCATGCGCGGCAACCTCCTGCTCACAGCAGCGTATATATTGCGGTAATTCTACCCGAGCGGCCTAAGCTAGACCCCAAAACAGCTCGAACAGCACATTTCCATCGAGCCAGCCCAAGTGGGTGGGCGCTAAACGGGCGTGGGCACGACCTGCGATAACGTCTTTCGAGGCGACGCACCCCGCATGCCCCTCGACATAATCGGGCACCCAAGTGGCAAGACCCAACTCGAGCGCACGGTCACAGGCCGCCACCAGCTCGTCTGCAGCGATCACGCTTGCCGAGCGAACCAACAGATCGGGCCCAATGCCACGCGTCATGCGGCAGGCGAGCATCAAATCCTCGGCCGCAGCCTCGCGCTGCGACAGATACTCGGCATCAAACGTCGTCGCGGCGTCGTCGCGTTGCACCAAGCGCACGCGATACGCATCGCCGCGAGCAGGCACGTCGGGAAACAGCCCGGCCAAGCGATCGAAATCCTCGGCGTCGAGCATACCGGCGGCAGAGCGGCCCAAGCCCAGATAGCCCCGTCCTGTCCAATAGGCAATGTTGTGGGCACACTCATGTCCGTCGAGCGCGTAGCTTGCCACCTCATACGGGTGATAGCCGGCCGCACCCAGGCACTCACGCGCCGCGTCCATGCACGCAGCCTGAAAATCCTCGTCGGGCTCGAGCGACTCGTCGCGACACGCCATGTGGTAGAGCGGCGTGCCCTCCTCGAGCGTGAGCGGGTACACCGACACATGATGCGGCGCCGCCGCCAGCACGCCATCGAGCGTGCGTTGCCAGCTTACGGCGGTCTGCCCGGGAAGTCCGCACATCAGGTCGCAGGACACATCGAGCCCAGCGTCCTTAACCGTCGTGATGGCAGCGAGCGCCCGATCGGCATCGTGAATACGGCCAATCGCAGCAAGCTCGGCGTTGTCAAGGGTTTGAACTCCCAGAGAGACGCGTGTGACACCGACCTTGGCAAGCGCAGTGGCAAGCCCGGCGGTCAACGACTCGGGATTGGCCTCGCAGGTAAACTCAACGGGCTTGCACCACATGCAAATACGCCGGGCAAGCTCCACCAGACGCTCTCCTGCCAGCGACGGCGTACCGCCGCCAACATAGACGGTGCGGACCTGCGCAAGCGCGCCTGCGTCGCCAAAGGCATCGAGGCGCGCATACAGTTGCTCAAAATAGACATCGAGCGCAGCACTCAGGTCGCACGAAGCAAAACTGCGTGAGTCAAAGTCGCAGTATCGGCACTTTTGGGCGCAAAACGGCACGTGGACGTACAGCGCGGTAACGGCCACCGTTAGGCCTCCAGCGGATGAGCGGGCACCGACTCGCCGGCGGCAAGCGCGGCCTCGCAGGCCACCACATCGCGCTCGATATCATCGACCAATGCCATGAACTCCTCGTATGTGGAGCAGCGCACCACCTGCGCGCGCCAGGCGGCGGCATGGGGCATGCCCTTAAGATACCAGCTCGCGTACGTGCGGGCACGTGACATAAGCGGCAACAGCTCATGCGTGAGCGTCAGGTGCTCGCGCAGGGCATCCAGGCGCTCGACCGAGCTACGCACCGGTACTGGCGTGCCATCGAGTGCAAGGGCTCGAGCATCACCGAACACCCAGGGGTTGCCATAGATACCGCGCGCGATAAACACGGCACTGGCGCCCGAGTTGCGCAGGCGTTCCGCCGCATCCTCGGCGCAGAACACATCGCCCGAACCGATAACGGGAATCTCGACGGCGTCGGCCACCTCATCGACGACCGACCAATCGGCCTGGCCCGTATAGAGCTGCGTGGCACAGCGGCCGTGCACCGCCACCGCAGCTGCCCCTGCCCCCTCGAGCATCTGGGCAAACGTCGCGGCATTGCGGTCTTCGGCGTAAAAGCCCTTGCGAATCTTCACGGTCACGGGAACATGCGCCGCGCCCACCGCTGCCTCGACAATCTGCTCGGCCAGGTCGGGCGTACGCATAAGCGCCGAGCCCTCGCCCTTGGTAACGACCTTGCGAGCCGGACAGGCCATGTTGATATCAATCAATGACAGGCGATCGCCCACGCGTTCCTCGACGGCAGCGACGGCACCCGCAAACTGATCGGGCTTGGAACCAAAGAGCTGCACGCAGATCTGCTGCTCCTCGTCGGCCGGCAACACCAGGCGCCACGTCTTGTTGCTGGCATAGGCAAGGCCCGCAACGCTCACCATCTCGCTGTAGGCAAGGTTGGCACCGCGGCGGCGACACATGATGCGATAGGCGGGGTCGGTTACGCCCGCCATGGGAGCCATAAGGAACGGCTGCTCGGCATAGGCGCCCAGCAGACGCTTGCTGTATTCAGAAAGCGCCATGGACTTACTCGTCTACCTTTAGGATCGCCATAAAGGCCTCCTGCGGGACCTCGACCGAACCGATGGCCTTCATGCGCTTCTTGCCCTCTTTCTGCTTCTCGAGCAGCTTGCGCTTTCGCGAGATATCGCCGCCATAGCACTTGGCCAAAACGTCCTTGCGACGCGCCTTGACGGTAGAGCGGGCAATGATCTTGTTGCCGATGGCGCCCTGAATAGGCACCTCGAACAGCTGGCGCGGGATGATTTCCTTGAGCTTGTCACACAGGCCGCGGGCCAGGCCATAGGCCTTATCCTTGTGCACGATAAACGAAAGCGCGTCCACCTCATCGCCCGAAAGCAAAATATCGAGCTTGACGAGTTCGGAGGGACGGTACTCGTTGAACTCGTAGTCGAGTGAGGCATAGCCCTTGGTGCGACTCTTGAGCTGGTCAAAGAAGTCCAGGATGAGCTCGGCGAGCGGCATGTCAAAGCGCATCTCGACCGATTTGCTCGTGAGATGGATCATGTCAGTTGTAATGCCGCGGTGCTCGATAGCGAGCTGCATGACGGCACCCGTATACTCGGGCGGGCAGATAATTTTGGCCTTGAGGTAAGGCTCCTCAATGCGCTCGATGCGCGTAGCCTCGGGCAGATCCTGCGGGCTGCGAACATCAATCATCTCGCCGTCGGTCTTATAGACGTGATAGTCCACCGAAGGGCTCGTAGCAATGAGGTCAAGGTTGAACTCGCGCTCCAGGCGCTCCTTGACGACTTCCATATGCAGCAGGCCTAAGAAGCCCACGCGGAAGCCAAAGCCGAGCGCCACCGAGGTCTCGGGCTCCCACACCAACGACGGGTCGTTGACGTGCAGCTTATCGAGAGCGTCGCGCAGGTTCTCGTAATCCTTGTTGTCGATCGGAAACAGGCCCGTATAGACCATGGGCTTGGCCTCGCGGTAACCGGGAAGCGGCTCGGGGCAGGGATTAGACGCCCACGTGAGGGTATCGCCCACGTGCACGGCCTCAGGATCCTTCAGACCCGTGACCACGTAGCCGACCTCGCCAACCGTCAGTGCGTCAACCGGGGTCTCGGCAGGACGCTTGACGCCCACGCCGTCGACCAAGAAGTCACCTTCTGCCTGCATCATGCGCAGGGTATCGCCCTTCTTGATGGAGCCGTCAAAGACGCGGACCGTGGCAACGACGCCGCGGTACTCATCGAAATACGAATCCAGGATAAGCGCCTTGAGCGGCGCGTTCGCATCGCCCTTGGGCGGAGAGATCAAAAAGACGATAGACTCCAGCAAATCGTGAATGCCCTCGCCGGTCTTGCCCGATACGCATACGGCATCGTCGGCAGGGATCGCCAGGTCGTCCTCGATCTCGGTCTTGACCTCGTCGGGGTGTGCCGACGGCAGGTCGATCTTGTTGATAGCGGGCACGATATCCAAGTTGGCGTTCATGGCGAGCGTCGCGTTGGAGACGGTCTGCGCCTCGACGCCCTGCGTGGCGTCGACGACAAGCACCGCACCCTCGCAGGCGGCAAGCGAACGCGAGACCTCGTAGGTAAAGTCCACGTGGCCCGGCGTATCGATCAGGTTGAACTGATACGTCTCACCATCGTCGGCGTCATAGGACACGCGAACGGCATTAGACTTGATCGTGATGCCGCGCTCGCGCTCGATATCCATGGTGTCGAGCAGCTGCGACTCCATATCGCGCTCGTCGACGGTATGGGTGAGCTCGAGGATGCGGTCACTGATCGTGGACTTGCCATGGTCGATGTGCGCAACGATCGAGAAGTTGCGGATGTGGGAAATGTCAATTGAAGTATTCATGCGGACTATCTTACCCGAGCGGTACAAAAAATGGAGCCTGTTCCATAAAACAGGCTCCATTTATGCGCGTAATCTGTGTGGTGTGAAATTTACAACTTAGGCGTTGATGCTGTTCACGAGCTTGGCAAGACCGGACTTGCGGTTGGAAGCCTGGTTCTTGTGGATAACATGCTTGGCGGCAGCCATGTCGAGACGCTTGGTGACGGTCTTGAGGGCAGCCTGGGCCTTCTCGGCGTCGCCCTCGGCGACGGCGGACTGGACGTGCTTGGTCAGCGTCTTGAGCTCGGACTTGACAGCCTTGTTACGCATGCGAGCTGCCTCATTGGTGCGGATACGCTTCTTCTGAGACTTGATGTTTGCCACTTCTGGAGTTCCTTTCGAGTTCCTTGCAAAAAATGTATGACACCTCTGAGACACGGTGAGGTCATGCAAGCGCCTACTATAGCACGCTCCCCCTCAAAGGGATAGAACGAATTTGTCAAATAGGCAGGTATCATCACGATTTTCTCAAGATGTTCGTAATCCAGAGCAAAAGCGCGGTCTCCGAATCGGCAGAACCCTTCAGTGCGAGCTCCACATCGACCGCGCCCTCGAGCGCAGCGACAAGCTCCGCCATCGAAAAGCGGCGTGCCCAGGTCAGGTGATTTTTGACCTGCCAGGCCTGAAGCTTGAGTGTCGCGGCGAGCTCACGCCCCTGCCCACGAGAGTCGAGCGCCTTGGCGACGATCAACTCGCGGATGCGACCGCATAGCAGCGTGTAGGTCCACACATAGCTCTTGGCGGGCAGCAGCCCAAAGAGCTCAAGCGAGCGGCGCATATCGCGGGCCGAGACGGCATTGAGGAAGTCCCAGGGCTGAACTTCGGCCGTGCGCACGATCCAGCGCTCCACATCGGCAAGCTCAATTTGCGGCGCCTCGACCATCTGGGCAAGCTTGGCCAAGTCGTTATCGAGCATGCGGGTGTTCTCGCCCGAGCGCGAGACGAGCTCCTCGGCAGCAGCCGTCGAGATGGACTTACCGCGCTGCGTCGCCATCTGCTGAACGCGGCGCGGCAGTTCCCAGCGCTTGGTACCCGAACAATCGACGATAGCCTTCTTGTCGATCTTGGCGATTGCCTTATACAGGCGCGTATTCTTGGCAAGTGAGTCGGCAATAATGAGACAGACCGTCGTGGGGCTGGGACTTGCGAGGTACTCGACAAGCGGTTCCGAGACCGCCTTGGCAAGCTTGGAGCAGCCGTCGAGGATCACCAGGCGAAACTCGCTGCCCATGGGAAAGGTATTGAGCGAGCCGATGATCGACTCGATATCGGGATCTTTCGTCATGTCGCGTTCATCGAGGTTGAACTCAACCATACCCGACTTTTCCAAGCGAGCTTTCATACGCGAGACGGCGTGGTCGCGCTTGACCCCATCGGTACCGACGATCAGATATGCCGGCAGCAGACCGGTTTCGGACATTGCGCTCCCCTCTCGCACACACTCGAATTCGTACCGTGCCATTTTAGCCCAGGGGTCCACCGCGCGCCAACGATGTCATCACGGTCGCTGGCATCGCATGGCAAAGCCCTTCGCAGTCGGCGTGACGGTAATGTCGCCGTGTTCGATGGTGCATGCGAACGCACCACCCGCTTCCTTAACTGCATCGATGCAGGCATCCGACGGATGGCCGTAACGATTCCCCTCGCCGGCGCTCGCGATAGAGAACTCGGGCTTAAGCGTGCCCAGCAGGTCTGTGTCGACGGAAACTTTTGAGCCATGATGCCCCAGCTTGAGCACATCGATATCGCCCACCTCCTGTACAAACTCGCGCTCCTGATCGAGCTCGGCGTCACCAGTAAGGAGCACACGCAGGCTCTTGCCTTCCTGAGCGTAGGAGAGCAGCAAAACAAGAGAGTCCTCATTGCCCTCGCCATCCACCGTGTCAAACGGCCACATCACACGAGCCCGAAATGCGCCGATATCGACCGTGTCTCCGCGAGCCACCTGCCGATACGTTACACCCGGGCGATTCAGAACCTCAGTAGGCGCGCCGTCAAGTGCATCGGCCGCGACCGCAATGGTTCCAACCGAAAAACGATCGAGTACGTCGGGAAGACCGCCCCAATGG
This sequence comes from Collinsella sp., assembly GCA_019424905.1. Classification (GTDB taxonomy): domain Bacteria; phylum Actinomycetota; class Coriobacteriia; order Coriobacteriales; family Coriobacteriaceae; genus Collinsella. The sequence continues at coordinate 24,934 of JAHYYP010000014.1, forward strand.
TCTTCATCCCAATGCGTCACGAAGACGGCGTCGATATGGTGGACGTTATTGCGAACCAACGCCGACACCACGCGGTCATCGAGCCCACAGTCGACGAGTGCCACGGCGCCACCCTGACGAACCAGAATCGCATCGGCCTGGCCAACATCGAGGACCGTTACCGAAGGCGGCGCACATCGATCCCAATAGACATACGGGACACCCGCTGCGAGCATTAAACACAGCAGCCCCGCTGCCATGCTCCGCGCGCGGGGGCGTGGCCACCAGACCAAGAGGGCCACCAGCGCGAACGGCACCACATATACCAAGGGCGTATCGGGCGGCACGCTTACGGATGCGCCCGGAACGGCAGCAAAGAGCTGTTCAAAGAACAGCGCACAGCGGGCGACAATCATGGGCACCACGAGCGCCCCGTGACGCAGCAGCGGCACAAGCGAGCAGGGCACCAGCACAACCGATACAGCGAGCAGCACGCTTATCACCGGACCGATCACGGCATTTGCAAGTGGGGCAATGAGCGAAAACGTCTCAAATGCGGGAATCGTAACGGGAAGTGTCGCCAGCTGCGAGCACAGCGTGACAGACAAAACGCTGGCGACACCCGATGGCATGCCCAGCTCGCCCAAGGCGTAGGTGGCGTAGGGGCAAAAACAAAGGATGGCAAAGACACTGGCGCACGAAAGCTGAAAACCCATTTCGAACAATACCGTCGGACGCAGCAACACAAAGATTGCCATGGTGACGAACAGAGCCGAGAGGCCATGCCGACGACGCCCGGCGCCGTTGGCGACAAGCGACGCCGCCACCATGCAGCACGCGCGCACGGCCGAGGGCGAAGCGCCCGTAAAAACGGCATAGGCAGCGAGGGCCAGCACCAACAGCCCCCGCTGCAGCCCACGAGAGAGGCGTGTCTTTTGCAGGGCGCTCTCAATCACAAACCCCACGATGGCAAGATGACTACCCGAGACAGCGATAAGATGTGCGGTGCCCGTTACCGAAAACCAATCGCCCGCCGGTTGGGCACGCAGCTCGGCCGAGCGTCCGCAGACAACGCCGGCAATGAGCGAGCGCGCTGGATCGGTCGCGGGCGCGATAACGGCAAGGAGCTCGTTTCGAAGCCAAGACAACGGGCCTGGAGGGCCCTCGTCGATCGATACCAACCGGACGACTTTAACCTTTCGAAGCTCGCCCCGAAGCACGCGTGAGCGCCCATACGCATCATTCTCAAAGCGCGAAATTCGACCGATAGCACGTACATGCGAACCGACGCCGAGCTCACGATCGCACGACAGCCATACCTGACCCAAATGCTTTTCGCCCGCAATCGCATCGCAGGTATAGGAGTACACACCGTCATTGATGGACGGATCGCCGTGCACAACAAACTCAAGACTGCTCGCAGCCCGATTATCCAGTGCCCTCGATGCGTGTAGCGCTCCTATCGCCCAAGCCGCGGACACGACCGCTCCCGCAACGAGGCCAAGGGCCGCGGCATACAGCCATCGCTTCCACCGCACAAGACGCATACAGGACCGTGCCAATACGATGCACGTCGCAGCCGCGAAGGGAATGGCCATAAGCAATGTGACGGGCGCCGCCCGCTCTCCCAGCAGCGCATCGGCCGCCATGTTAAGCACTAACCCACAGCTCGCACACAAGCCGGCACAAAGGGCTATCGCCCACGGCATCAATGGGCGCGGTGGCATCACATGCTCGCGCTCGGTCGCACTCATACGCAGATGCAATCTTTAATTTTGGCGAGTTTCTTCTCACCGATCCCCGATACGCGCATAAGGTCATCGACCGAGGCAAAGGCCCCGTTTTGCGTCCGTTCGTCGATAATTGACTGGGCCATAGAAGGCCCGATGCCCGAAAGCGTCTGCAGCTCCGCCGCACTTGCCGTATTGATATTCACAAGTCCCGACGAAGACCCTGTACCAGGGGTCGTGGAAGCACTGCTTTCGGCGGCGCCGACGGCCGCAGCCGTTTGTTGCTCCCCTACCGTCGGCACATAGATCTTTTGACCATCGGTGATCTTGGACGCACGGTTAAGAACCGTCACATCCGCCTCGGCCGTAAGCCCTCCGGCGGCATCAATCGCCTGGGACACCCGTGCTCCATCTTTAAGCCGGTACACGCCAGGCTTCACAACGGCGCCATCAACATCGACGTACACCTCGGCAGCAGAGGAGCTCTTGGCAGACGGCTCATCGGCATCGTCAGGAGAGGCATCCCCGGCCCCGCGCACATCCGAGGCGCTCGCCTCATCACTACGCTCAAACGATACGTCGCTGGAGTGACCACCAAAACCTGCCATCGCCAAGCCGCTCGCGGCGGCAATGACAACCAGGATCGCCACGACCATCGCCTTATGGCCGAGCAGCTTTTCTGCCCAGCGGTCCATCCGTTTAACCCGTTCGTGTTGCTCGCGCTGCGCCATAGCAAACACCTCCCAACACCATCGTGTCAGGAAACGAACGCCGCAGCCTCCGCACGCCCACACCGGTTTTCGCGGTCAAACCAAAAGCTGACCAAAACCTTGCGGAAAAGTGTCCATTTATTCAGGCACACGTCGACAAATGAACCGTTTATCGCCTAATGCCCAGATAGAAAAAGACCGACGATGCAAAATCACCGCCGGTCTATACACAACATTATTCGTGATCTTGGTAAATCTCACGTGGAGCGAGCTCGGAATGTTTGCGTTTTAAGGTCTTAGGGGCCTTATACGTGTTGCTCTCGAAGTCGATATACTCGGTCTGCTTGAGCAAGCGCTCAATCATCTCCTCGTGATCGAACAGCTCCCACGCCTCATGCACGGCATCGAGTTTGGCGTGCGTCTCGGGGCGGCGCGGCATAAAGAGCGTGCAGCAATCGGGAGCGGCCTCGGTCGAGATATCGAAGGTACCGATTTCCTCGGCACGCGCGATGATCTCCTGCTTGTCCGAACCAATCAGCGGGCGGAACACGGGGATCTTGACGGCCTCGTTGACGGCCATGATGTTCTCGAGCGTCTGGGAAGCAACCTGACCGAGCGATTCACCGGTCACAATAGCCTTGGCGCCCTCGATATGCGCAATGCGCTCGGCAACCGAATACATAATGCGACGGTACATGATCACGCGCAGGTTGCTGGGGCAGGTCACCGAGATCTCACGCTGACAATCGCCAAACGGCACCACGTACAGGCGGCCGATCTGGACACCCGGCTCAAGCGCACGGATGATGTCCTGCACCAAATACTCGCTCGTGTCGGGCGTCTGCGGACGACCGGAGAAATGTACCGGCACGCACACCGCGCCGCGACGCGCGAGCATCCAGGTCGCTACCGGAGAATCGATACCCGACGACAGTAGCGTCACGACCTTGCCGGCAGATCCCACCGGCAGACCGCCCACGCCGCGCTCGGAGCGCGCGTACACATAAACGCTACCCTGGACCACCAGCACGTGCACCATTGCGTCGGGGTCGTGCATCTGGACCTTTTTATCGGGAAACGCCTCGCACAACACCTCTCCCACCTGACGATTGATATCAATCGAGGTGAGCTCGTAGTCGGTGTTAGAGCGCTTGGCATGCACCTTAAACGACTCAAAGGGACCAAACTCGCGCAGCGCCTTTACAGCCGCCGCGCAGTACTCCTGCGGGTCGCGATTGGTGTGATAGGCCAGGGACACGCGGGCAACGCCAGGCACAGTGCGGATAACGCGCGCCGCCTCGTCGGCCTGATGCTCGTTAAAGGTCACGAGGATATAACCGGAAATTCGAGACACGGCGTTCACGGAAAAGGCGGCCAAGGCCGCCTTGATGTTATCCATGAGGATATGCTCAAAATGTGCGCGGTTCTTGCCCTTCAGTCCAACCTCGTGATAGTGGACCAGGCAGACGCGGGCTGCCATTTAGGCTTCAGCAACCTTGTGGCCGAGCGCCTTCTCGTAACGGGCCTCGTCGTAGGAGATGTCGCCGTCGACAATCTCGTCCATAGCCATCGAGATGGTATCGGCGCCGGAAAGCGCAATGGTGATGTCGTCGACATCCTGGACAGCAAGCACGCGGTTGTGCTGGCCACGCAGCATGCTGTTAATGTCGCAGGCGCGCTTGGAGGCAAGCGAGGCGAGCAGGAAGCGGTTGTGATCGGTCTTCTCCAGAAGATCGTCAATGCAAGGCTTTACAACGGACACGGACCTCAGATCCTTTCATGCATATCGAGAACGCGAACGAGCTCATCGGTCGCGCGGTCGAGATCGTCATTCACCACGACGTCGTCGTAGCGGTCGGCAAGGGCAAGTTCATCGGCGGCGTTTGCCATACGCAGCTCGATCGTCTCGGGCGTCTCGGTACCGCGACCGACCAGACGCTCGCGAAGCACCTCGAGCGAGGGCGGCTTGATAAAGATCAACACGGCCTCGGGGAAACGCTCCTTGACCTGCAGGGCACCTTGGACATCGATCTCCAAGATCAGAGACGAGCCAGAGGCGAGCTTGGATGTGACCTCGCTCACCAAGGTGCCGTAGCAGTTACCGTGGACCTCAGCCCACTCAACAAACTCACCGTTTGCCACGCGGCGGTCGAACTCCTCGCGCGTCAGGAAAAAATAGTTGACGCCGTCGACCTCACCTTTGCGTGGTGCTCGCGTGGTAGCCGAAACCGTCAGGCCCAGGTTCGAGCGACGCTCGCGCACACGAGTGACGAGCGTGCCCTTGCCTGCACCTGACGGTCCAGAAATCACAAAGAGCTTTGAATCCTGAGCGCTCACTTATTTGGTCAGCTGCTCGAGGAGCTGCTCGCGCTGACGGACGCCGAGGCCCTGGACGCGACGGGTAGCGGAGATGCCGAGCTCCTCCATGATCTTGGCGGCCTTGGCCTTGCCATAACCGGGGAGAGACTCGATGAGGGTGGAAACCTTCATGCGGGAAGCGATGGGGTCATCGGAGTTGAGCACGGACTCGAGGGACTTCTCGCCCTTCTTGATCTGCTCGCGAAGCTCAGCGCGGGCGTGACGTGCGGCGGCAGCCTTCTCAAGAGCCTGCTTGCGCTGCTCGTCGGTAAGCTGAGGGAGTGCCATTCGAACCTCCAAATAGTTGGGTTATATCTGATGCAATAATTAGCATTTTAGCACGTCAAACGCACTAAATGCCCAATCGACGGCTCCATAGGTTAGACGATACCTGCAAAAAGTGCAATATACAGAGGTCAAAGTTGAGCCCCTGACCTGCGATTCCACACAAAGGATGGGAAAGTTTTCGCAGGCACAGGGGCTAATTTGTGCTAATGAAACCCAAAAGTGGTGACTTGAGGGAATCTTTTAGGCGACGTTTTCGACCAGCTCGGCAACGATAGCGTCAAGTGCGGCAACCGGGTCGTCGGCACCGGTGATGGGTCGGCCCACCACGATGTGGCTCGCACCGCGCTCGATAGCCTGGGAAGGCGTCGCCACACGGGATTGATCGCCTAGGGCGGCACCCACCGGACGCACGCCCGGAGTCACGATCAGCGCGTCGGGGCCGAGCAGCTCGCGCATGTCATGGGCCTCCATCGGCGAGCACACGATGCCGTCGATGCCGTTAGCCTGGGCAAGCTTTGCCAGGCGGGCGGCCTCCTCGGCCACGGGCGACTCGACACCGATCTCGGTCAGCGCATCCTGGTTCATGCTCGTGAGCACGGTAATGGCAACGAGCTTGGCGCGGTCCTCGCGAGCCTCCTCGGCACCCTCGCGGCAGGCAGCGAGCATAGCGCCCGAGCCCAGACCGTGGACCGAAAGCAGGTCGGCACCGGCAAGCGAGGCGGAACGGGCGGCACCGCGCACCTGATGCGGAATGTCATGGAACTTGAGGTCGAGGAAGACCTTAAAGCCCAGGTCCTTGAACGTCTTGACGATCTCGGGGCCCTCAGCGTAATAGAGCGTCATGCCCACCTTGAGCCAAGCAGCATGACCAGAAAGTTCATGGGCGAGCTCAAGCGCACGCTCACGGTCGCAGTCGAGGGCAACGATAACGCGGTCGCGGGCATCGGTCTCTAGCATTCGAAAGCACCTACCAGCTCGTTGATGTCCTTCACGCCCTGGGACTCCGCCCAGGCCTCGAGCTCGTGCGCGATCTTGAGCGAAGCGCACGGATCGACGAAGTTGGCCATGCCGACCGACACGCAGGTGGCGCCAGCCAGGATAAACTCGGCCGCATCTTCGCCCGTCATGACACCGCCGACGCCGTTGATGGGGATATCGACGGCCTGAGCGACCTCCCAGACCATGCGCACGGCAATGTGGTGGCACAGCGGGCCCGAAAGGCCGCCCTTGGGCTTGGCCACACGGGACTTGCGGGTGTGCACGTCGATGGCCATGCCCTGGATGGAGTTAATGACCGAAAGGCCATCGGCTCCCGCGGCCTCGAGAGCCTTGGCAATCTCGGCGACGTTAACCGGAGCCATCTTGACGAACAGCGGCTTATCGGTCACCTTGCGGCAGGCAGCCATAACGGCAGAGGCGCCCTCGGGCGAGGAGCCCATGGCGGCACCGCCGGCGGCAATATTGGGGCAGCTCACGTTGATCTCGTAACCGGCAGCCCAGGGGCACAGCTCGACATACATCTCGAGCGCGCGGACAAACTCGTCAACGGAGTGGCCGGCAACCTGGCAAATGACCTGGCAACCGTCCTTGGAAAGCTGCTCGAGCCACGGGCCGGACTCACGGGCAAAGGCAGCCACGCCGGGGTTCTGAAGGCCCACGGAGTTGATCATGCCGCCCGGGATCTCGGCCATGCGGGGCGCGGGGTTGCCGGGCCAGGGCTCGGCAGCACAACCCTTGGTGGTGATGGCGCCCAGTTGGGAGACATCAAAGAAGTTCTGGAACTGCCATCCGTAGCCAAAGGTACCGGCTGCGGTGTTGATGGGGTTCTGCATCTTGACGCCGCCGAAATCGACGGCCATGTTCACGTTACCCACTAGAAGACCACCACCTTGGAAGCATCAAACACGGGGCCGCACATGCAGGCGCCCTTCATACCGTCGACCGTCTCGACATTGCAGGTGTTGCAGGCGCCAAAGCCACAGCTCATCATGCGCTCGAGCGACACCTCGCAGTACGCGCCGGCCTCGGCGGCAGCGGCGGCGACCTTCTTCATCATGACGGCGGGACCACAGCTGGCGACGTAGTCGTAACCGCCCTCGCCGAGCAGCTCGGCGGCAGGATCGGTGCAGAAGCCGTGCGTGCCGAGCGAGCCGTCGTCGGTGCATACGTTGACCGTATCGCAGAGCGCGCGGAACTCATCGATGCCCACGGCCTTGGACGCGGTGCAAAAGCCCAGGCACACGTCGACGGCCACACCCTGCTCGGCAAGCTTGCCGGCAAGGCACAGCACGGGCGGAACGCCGATGCCGCCCGCCACGAGCAGCGCCTTCCTGGTGCCCTCGGGCACAAGCCAGCCGCGGCCGCCGGGGCCCAGCAGGTTAGAGGTGGAACCTGGGGCCATCTGCGACAGACGACGGGTGTCGTCGCCCACGACGGCGTACCACAGCTCGACGGTACCGGCCTGGGCGTCGGCGCGATAGAAGCTCAGGGGCACGCGAAGCAGCGAGGACGCATCGCCGGGCACGGCGATGTTCACAAACTGACCGGGCTTGAGCGCACTTGCAAGCTTGGGGGCCGAGATGACGAGCGAGAAGATGCCGTCGGCGATCTCCTGGTTCGATACGACCTCGAAGTCGTGCATGCGTGCAGTGGAAGGTGTGGGCATAGACGCTCCAATCCCCCATGCGGTTGCATGGTCAAAACGAACAGAAAGCGCGGCACCGCAAGGGCACCGCGCACAAAAGCGATAAGGCTATGCTAGCAGATGCAGCCGTCGGCGAGCGTCTGCTTACCGCCGACAAATACATCGGTGGCACGACCGGTAAGCGTGCGGCCGGCAAAACCGGAGTTCTCGGCACGCGACTCGTATCCATCCTCGCCGACCGTCCAGGTGGCGGACGCGTCGAACACGGTCAGGTCGGCAACGGAGCCCGCCTTGACCTGAACCTGGTCGAGGCCCAGGATCTCACGCGGCTTGATGGCCATGAGCTCGACCATGCGGCCCATACTCATCTTGCCCGTGTTGACCAGCTCGGTGAGTACGAGCGACAGCGAGGTCTCGAGGCCGATCATGCCAAAGGGCGCAAGCTCGAACTCGCGCGCCTTCTCCCACGGGGTGTGGGGAGCGTGATCGGTGACGATAGCGTCGACGGTGCCGTCGATGACGCCCTGACGGATGGCCTCGGCGTCCTCGTCGGTGCGCAGCGGCGGGTTGACCTTGAGCGAGGTGTTGTAGGTCTCGTCCAGGTCGTTCTCGGTCAGGAACATGTGGTGCGGAGTGGCCTCGCAGGTAACCTGAACACCAGCGGCCTTACCGGCACGCACGATCTCCAGGCCATGGGCGGTGGAGATGTGCTGGATGTGCAGCTTGGCACCGGTCAGCTTGGCGATCTCGATGTCGCGGGCGATCTGGAGCTCCTCGCCGGCAGCCGGCCAGCCCTCGAGAGCCAGACGGGTCGAGACCTTGCCCTCGTTGATCTGGCCGTGGCCGACCAGGTCCTCGTCCTGGCAGTGGCTCATAAAGACCTTGCCGAACATCTTGCCGTAGTCCATGCAGCGACGGAGCATGCCCGCACCCTGCACGCCGCGACCGTCGTCGGTGAAGGCGACGGCGCCGTGGGCGACCATATCGCCCATCTCGGACATGGCCTCGCCCTTAAGACCGCGGGTCATGGCGCCCGACGGATAGACGCGGCAGTGACCGACCTCGGCAGCGCGGGACTTGACGAACTCCACGACGGTGCCGTTATCGGTGACGGGATCGGTGTTGGGCATGGCGCACACGCCGGTGAAGCCGCCCTTGGCAGCTGCGCGGGTACCGCTCTCGATGTCCTCTTTGACCTCATAGCCGGGCTCGCGAAGGTGAACGTGCATATCCACCAGGCCAGGGACGAGGTACTTGCCGGAAAGGTCGCGGACCTCGGCTCCCTCGACGGCGAGATTCTCGCCGACCTCGGCGATCTTGTCGCCGTCAATCAGGACGTCAACGACACCGTCAAGCTCGACGGACGGGTCGACGACGTGGGCATTCTTAAGAAGCAAGGCCATTATCGGCACCTCCAAGCAGCAGATACAGGATAGCCATACGCACGCAGATACCGGCGTAGACCTGCTCCAGGATGACGGAGCGTTGCGGGTGGTCGGCCATATAGGAGTCGAACTCGACGCCGCGGTTGATGGGGCCCGGGTGGCAGATGATCGCATCGGGCTTCATGAGCTTCTCGCGGTCCTTGGTCAAGCCGAAGAGCTTGTGGTACTCGCGAATGGTCGGGAACGGGGCACCTTCGAGGCGCTCCTGCTGCACGCGCAGCATGTAGACGACGTCCAGCTCGGGCAGGACGGAATCGAGGTCGCTCGTCACGTGGTCGCAGCCCAGGACCTCGGGCGCCGGCGGCAGCAGCGTGCCGGGGGCGACGGCGTAGGTCTCGCAGCCCATGATCTTAAGGGCGGGGATCAGCGAGCCGCAGACGCGGGAGTGCGCGATATCGCCGACGACGGCGACCTTCAAACCGTGGAAGTCACCCTTGTGCTCCCAGATGGTGTACAGGTCCAGCAGGGCCTGCGTGGGGTGGTTGTGCTTGCCGTCGCCAGCGCAGATGACGCTCGCGGGCGAGTTCTGCGTGACGATGTAGGGCGCGCCGGCGTGCTTGTCGCGCACGACGATGCAGTCGATCTTGTAGGCGTTAAGGGTCTCGACGGTATCGACGAGGCTCTCGCCCTTGACCGTGGAGGTCGAAGAGCCGCCAAAGTTAAGGCTGTCGGCCGAAAGACGCTTCTCGGCGAGCTCGAAGGAGCTGCGGGTGCGCGTCGAGGGCTCGTTGAACATGTTGACGATGGTCTTGCCCTTGAGCGTGGGGACCTTTTTGATCGCACGCTCGTTGACCTCGGAGAACGCCTTGGCGGTCTCGAGGATGAGCTTGATGTCCTCTTCGGAGTACTCGGTAATGTCGATCAGGTGCTTATGGTTGAACGCCACGGTACTACTCACCTCCCAGCGGCGCGGAGCCCACGTGGGAACCCGGCGCGACGTCGTTAATCTCGACGGCAGTGTGGCCGTCGACTTCCTTCATATATAAGTGCACGTTCTCCTCATGCGACGAGGGAACGTTCTTGCCGACAAAGTCCGGCGAGATGGGGAGCTCACGGTGGCCGCGGTCAACGAGGACTGCCAGCTCAATACGGCTCGGACGGCCCAGATCCATGACGGCGTCGAGAGCGGCGCGAATGGTACGGCCCGTATACAGGATGTCGTCCACCAGCACGACGCGCTTGCCGTCAACGCTAAAGGGAATGTTGGTGGCGTGGATCGCGGGAGCGAAATTGGTAGCGTAGTCATCGCGGTAGAAGCTGATGTCGAGGCTGCCGAGCGGAACGTCGACGCCCTCGATCTCCTTGATCTCCTCGGCGAGTTTCTTTGCCAGAAGGTCGCCGCGCGTGACGATGCCGACCAGAGCGAGGTCTTCACAGCCCTCGTTGCGCTCGAGAATCTCGTGCGCGATGCGGGTCATCGCTCGATTGACGGCGGTCTCGTCCATGATGACCGCCTTGGGGGAAGTCGTGCCCATCGATCTCCTTCCTCACATGTCTTGACTGCTGACACAGTCAAAAAAATAGATGCCCGACCGCTCAAAGCGGACCAGACACCCACAGGAAGGGCTGCTCTTTGGCAGCTATGTAATTCCATGTGGGTATCTCGTACCCCTTTAATGGTCAAGGGATAGTGTAGCCAACCTCGAGCTTAATTGCGAGCATAAATACAGAGCAATCCGTAAACGGAGCCCGATGCTCAATAAACCTATATATATTTTTGGGACGAGCTTGAAAACGTACGCACGAGCTGGCATAATCCCCTCTGCTGCACGCAAATCGGATCTACGTCCAGGGCCGTGGCGTGAGCACTATCGCCAAAAGAGAAATATCTCTGTGTAGATTACGCACAGGGATCTGCTTCTGTGCTATAGTTCAGGCTTGTTTGTTAACGCGACATGTTCGTTTGTCGCCCAAGGAGGGTCAGTTATGTCCAAAGTTTGCGAAGTTTGCGGTAAGCACCCCGTTGCCGGTCGCTCCATCAGCCACTCTCACCGCGTCACCAACCGTAAGTTCCGCCCCAACATCCAGCGCGTCTACGTCGTCGTCGATGGTCACCGTCGCAAGATGAACGTTTGCTCCACCTGCCTCAAGTCCGGCAAGGTTGCGCGCTCCTAAATAAGGTCTTACCAACAAGTACCTCGGACTCTCCGGGTCAAAGACCTCGCGTTCACATAGAACTTACCAAAGGCGCCCTCCCCTACGGAGGGCGCCTTTTTGCACTCATTGGGGACAGGCTTACATGAGCGAAAACACCCGTGTAAGCCTGTCCCCAATGAGCGGGGCGATGCACTGGTAGATAGTTTAGTTAAAACGCTTCAGTTTATTGAAGCGTTTTAGTGTGCCTTTTACAGGAATCTGACCGTTCGCCGAATAATTTCTTGCTATCATGCAAGGCGTAGGGTAAATCTCCGATCGCAAGGAGACACAAATGGTGAAAAAGTCACCGGAAAACACTACTCCCGCAATTGTGGACAACGTAGAGGCGCTTGAGGCCAAGCTCGCTCAGATGCGAGAGGCCCAGGCGCTTTTTGCTACGTACACGCAGGAGCAGGTCGACAAGATCTTCTATGAGGCCGCCATGGCCGCCAACAAGGCTCGTATCCCGTTGGCGAAGATGGCCATCGAGGAGACCGGCCGCGGCGTTCTTGAGGACAAGGTCATCAAGAACCACTACGCCGCAGAGTACATCTACAACGCTTACAAGAACACCAAGACCTGTGGTGTCCTGGAGCGCGACGAGGCTTACGGCATCACCAAGATCGCCGAGCCCATCGGCATCGTGGGCGCCGTCATCCCGACGACCAACCCCACCTCCACCGCGATCTTCAAGACGCTGATCAGCCTGAAGACCCGCAACGCCATCATCATCTCCCCGCACCCGGCTGCCGCCAAGTGCACCATCGCCGCTGCCAAGCTCGTGCTTGACGCCGCCGTCAAGGCCGGTGCCCCCGAGGGCATCATCGGCTGGGTTGATGTCCCCTCCATCGAGCTGACCAACATGGTCATGCGCGACGTCGACATCATCCTCGCCACCGGTGGCCCGGGCATGGTCAAGGCCGCTTACTCCTCGGGCAAGCCCGCGCTGGGCGTTGGCGCCGGTAACACCCCGGTCGTCATCGACGACACCGCCGACGTGCTGCTCGCCGTCAACTCCATCATCCACTCCAAGACCTTCGACAACGGCATGATCTGCGCTTCCGAGCAGTCCGTGACCGTCATCGACACCATCTATGACCAGGTCAAGGCCGAGTTCCAGAAGCGCGGCTGCTACTTCGTCAAGCAGGGTGCCGAGATGGAGGCCCTGCGTGCCGCCATGTTCAAGAACGGCGCCCTCGATCACCGCATCCCCGGCATGGCTGCCGCCAAGATCGCCGAGCTCGCCGGCATCGAGGTTCCCGCCAAGACCAAGATCCTGATCGCCGAGGTCACCTCTACCGACCCCGCCAAGGAGGAGTTCTCCCACGAGAAGCTCTCCCCGGTCCTGGCCATGTACCACGCCAAGGACTTCCAGGAGGCCGTCGACAAGGCCGAGCACCTGGTGCTCGCCGGTGGCCCGGGCCACACCGCCTCTCTGTACGTGCACCCCGCCCAGGCCGAGAAGATCAGCCTGTTCGAGCACGTCATGAAAGCCTGCCGTATCGTCATCAACACCCCGTCCTCGCACGGCGGCATCGGTGACCTGTACAACTTTGGCATGAAGCCGTCTCTGACCCTGGGCTGCGGCTCCTGGGGCGGCAACTCCGTCTCCGAGAACGTTGGGGTGAAGCACTTGATCAACGTTAAGACTGTAGCCGAGCGCCGTGAGAACATGCTGTGGTTCCGCGCTCCCGAGAAGGTCTACTTCAAGAAGGGTTCCACGCCCGTCGCCCTCGACGAGCTCGGTACCGTCATGGGCAAGAAGCGCGCCTTCATCGTCACCGACCAGTTCCTCTTCAAGAATGGCAACACCCGCGCCATCGAGGCCAAGCTCGACGAGATGGGCATCGCCCACGACTGCTTCTACGACGTCGAGCCCGATCCGTCGCTTCAGTGCGCACGTCGCGGCGCCAAGCAGATGGCTCTCTTTGAGCCGGATGTCATCATCGCCGTCGGCGGTGGCTCCGCTATGGACGCCGGCAAGATCATGTGGATGATGTACGAGCACCCCGAGTGCAAGTTTGAGGACATGGCCATGGACTTCATGGACATCCGCAAGCGTATCTTCACCTTCCCCGAGATGGGCAAGAAGGCCTACTTCGTTGCCGTCCCGACCTCTTCGGGTACCGGCTCCGAGTGCACGCCGTTCGCCATCATCACCGACAAGGAGACCGGCATCAAGTGGCCGCTCGCCGACTACGCGCTGCTCCCCAACATGGCTATCGTCGACGCCGACAACTGCATGACCGCCCCGCGCGGCCTGACCGCTGCCTCCGGCATCGACGTCATGACCCACGCCATCGAGTCCTACGTCTCCATCATGGCTTCCGACTACACCAAGGGCCTCTCCGAGCGCGCTGCCAAGCTCGTCTTCGAGAACCTGCCCTCCAGCTTCACGAACGGCGCCAAGGACCCGCATGCCCGCGAGGAGATGCACAACGCCTCCTGCATGGCCGGTATGGCCTTCGCCAACGCCTTCCTGGGCCTCAACCACTCCATGGCCCACAAGCTCGGCGCTTTCCATCACCTGCCCCACGGTCTCGCCAACGCCGTCATCCTGACTCGCGTCATGCGCTACAACGCCGCCGAGGCTCCCGTCAAGATGGGTACCTTCTCCCAGTATCCTTACCCCAACGCGCTGCACAACTACGCCGAGATGGCCAAGTACTGCGGCATCGAGGGCAAGGACGACAAGGAGGTCTTCGAGAACTTCATCACGAAGCTCGAGGAGCTCAAGGACTTCATCGGCGTCAAGAAGACCATCGCCGACTACGGTGTTGACGAGCAGTACTTCCTCGACACCCTCGACGAGATGACCGAGCAGGCATTCAACGACCAGTGCACCGGCGCTAACCCGCGCTACCCGCTCATGAGCGAGATCAAGGAGCTCTACCTGGACGCCTACTACGGCCGCGAGCCCCAGGACTACGCCGTCTGCTAGTTTTTAGCACGGTTATTTGCGGCGGGGGTGCACGGGTGTACGCACGCCCCCGCCGTTGCTTCTATCGCATCGTTGAAAGGATGCAATCATGCTGCTCCCCGATTCCAAGACCGAGCTCGTCCGTCGCGGCAACAAGGTCGTTTACGACCTGGGCGACAAGATCGTCAAGGTCTTTAACGAGACCAAGCCCGTCTCCGACGTGTTCAACGAGGCTTTGAATCTTGCCCGCATCAATGAGTGCGGCATCCGCAGCCCCAAGGCTCTCGAGGTTTCCCAGCTCGAGAACGCCAACGGCTGGGCTCTCGTGACCGAGAAGGTTCCGGGCACCACCCTTGCCGAGAAGATGACTGCCGAGCCCCAGCGCTTTGGTGAGTACCTCGAGATGTTCGTCGACCTCCAGATCGAGATCCACGGCTACACCTCCCCGCTGCTCAACCGTCAGCGCGATAAGTTCGCCCGCATGATCGACAGCCTCGATCAGCTCAATGCCACCACGCGCTACAACCTTCAGGAGCGTCTGGACGGCATGACCAAGGAGTTCAAGGTCTGCCACGGCGACTTCAACCCCTCCAACGTCATCGTCGGCGACGACGGCCAGCTGTACGTCTGCGACTGGGCACATGCCACCCAGGGCTCCCCTGCTGCCGACGTTGCCACCACCTACCTGCTCTTTGCCCTCAACAGCAAGGACCAGGCTGAGGCCTACCTGGAGCTCTACTGCGACCGCGCCGACATGCCCATGCAGGTCGTGCGTCAGTGGACGAGCATCGTCGCCGCTTCCGAGCTCGCTCGTAAGCGCAACGTGAACGATGAGTTCCTTAAGAACTGGATCGACGTCGTCGATTATCAGTAATATCTGAGCGATTTATTTCGCATCGGAGGCACAAAGGAAAACCCCGCAGCTCATATGGGCTGTGGGGTTTTCCTTTTAACTATAAAGATCGGCTTATAGGACAAAATGTGTGTCTACTTTAGGGGCATCGGCGCAGGTCGATGCC
>JAHYYP010000015.1 GCA_019424905.1 Collinsella sp.
CGTGAAGCTCGATACACTCGAGATTGGAAAGGACGCCGTTGTCGCATCGGTGGCATCGGACGATCAGGCACTCCGACAGCATATTTTGGACATGGGCCTAACGCCGGGCACCGAAGTCACCATGATGAAGTACGCCCCCATGGGCGACCCGCTCGAGATCCGCCTGCGTGGCTACGAGTTGACACTGCGCAAGGACGATGCCGCTCGCATCGAGCTTGTGGGTATTCACGACACCGATACGGGTCCGCGCGCTAACGCCGCAATCGGCACGACGGAGCATCCGGCCCTGGGCGAGGGGACGTATTCGCCCCGTGCGGCAAAGACGGCCGTGCCCGAGGGCGCGCCGCTGCACTTTGCCCTCGCCGGCAACCAAAACTGCGGCAAGACCACGTTATTCAACCAGCTGACGGGCTCCAACCAGCATGTCGGTAACTTTCCCGGCGTGACGGTCGACCGCAAGGACGGCACTATCCGTAACCACCCCGAGGCGAGCGTTACCGACTTGCCCGGTATTTACTCGTTGTCGCCGTACACGGGCGAAGAAATCGTCAGCCGCCAATTCATCTTGGACGAAGACCCCGACGCCATCATCGACATCATCGACGCCACCAACATCGAGCGTAACCTGTACCTGACGCTGCAGCTTATGGAGCTCGATCGTCCCATGGTCATCGCGCTCAACATGATGGACGAGGTGACGGCCAACGGCGGCGCCGTGGACGTCAACCTGCTCGAGAGCCTGTTGGGCGTGCCCGTTGTCCCCATTAGCGCTGCCCGCAACGAGGGTATCGGCGAGCTGGTGGATCATGCCTTGCACGTGGCGCGGTTCCGTGAGCGCCCCGGTCGCCTGGACTTCTGTGCGCCCGATGGTCCAGACGGCGGTGCACTGCATCGCTGCATCCACGGCATTGCCAACCTGATCGAGGACCATGCCGCGACGGCGCACATTCCCGTGCGTTTTGCGGCGACCAAGCTGGTTGAGGGCGACGAGCTGGTGACCGAGGCACTTCATCTGGATCGCAACGAGCTTGACGCCATCGAGCACATCATTACCCAGATGGAGGGCGAGGCCGGCACCGACCGTCTATCTGCGCTGGCCGACATGCGCTTCGGCTTTATCGGCGACGTGTGCGGGCGCTGCGTCGTAAAGCCGCACGAGAGCCGCGAGCACGTGCGCTCCGTCAAGATTGACCGCATCCTGACAGGTCGTTACACAGCCATTCCGGCGTTCCTGGTGATCATGGGCCTCGTCTTTTGGCTGACGTTTGGCGTGATCGGCGCGGCGTTGCAGGGACTTATGGAGGACGGCATCGCTGCCATCATCGCCTCGGCCGATGCGGGTCTCAAGGCGTTCGGCACCAACGACGTGGTGCGCTCGCTGGCCGTCGACGGTGTTCTCACGGGCGTGGGCAGCGTGCTGACCTTCCTGCCGATCATCGTCGTGCTCTTCTTGTTCCTCTCCATTCTGGAAGACTCGGGCTACATGGCGCGCGTGGCCTTTGTCATGGATAAGGTATTGCGTCGCTTTGGCCTGTCGGGCCGCAGCTTTGTGCCCATGCTCGTCGGTTTTGGCTGCACCGTGCCGGCTATCATGTCGACCCGTACGCTCCCATCCGAGCACGACCGCAAGATGACGGTCATGCTCACGCCGTTCATGAGCTGTTCGGCCAAGTTGCCGGTCTACGGTCTGCTGTGCGGGGCGTTTTTCCCGCAGGCGACAGTTCCCGCCATGGTCTCGCTCTATCTGATTGGCATTGCGGTCGGATGCATAGCGGCTTTGGTGCTCAACCGCACGGCATTTAAGGGCGACCCGGTGCCGTTTATCATGGAGCTCCCCAATTACCGCCTGCCGAGCGTTAAGACGACGGTGATGCTGGCATGGGATAAGGCCAAGGACTTCATCACCAAGGCCTTCACCATTATCTTTGCCGCTACGGTGGTCATTTGGTTCCTTCAGACGTTCGACATCCGCTTTAATGTGGTCGCCGATCAGTCGCAAAGCCTGCTTGCGGGTCTCGGCAGCATCATCGCGCCGGCGCTGGCGCCGCTTGGGTTTGGCGATTGGCGAGCATCCACGGCGCTCGTCACCGGCCTTATCGCCAAGGAGAGTGTCATCTCGACCCTCACGGTGCTTTTGGGCGCGACCTCGCCCGCGGCACTGTCGACCATGTTTTCGCCGTTTACCGCTTACGTGTTCCTGGTCTTTACGCTGCTGTACCCGCCCTGCGTGGCGGCCATCGGTGCCGTCAAGAGCGAGCTGGGTGCGCGCTATGCCGTTGCCGTGTTCGCGTTTCAGGTGACGGTCGCCTGGATCGTGGCGTTTGTCGTGCATTCGGCGGGCATATTGTTGGGGTTGGCTTAGCTATTTATTGACGGCGCAACCCCTGTGTATTGAGTTGATTGCGGTCCCGCATCTGTACTGACGGATGCGGGGCCGTTGCTATATAATCGCCCACCGCCCATGACAATCGGAGAGGTTTCCTACATGACCCAGGCAAGACAAGATGGCATCTCGCTCAAGCAGTGGCTCCCGCTTATCGGGCTCGCCTGCTGTTCGTTCGTGTTCAACACATCAGAGTTCATGCCCATCGGCCTTCTGACTGATATCGCCGCGTCGTTCTCGCTCACCGAGGCCCAGGCAGGCATCATGATTTCGGTCTATGCCTGGGGCGTCATGCTGCTGTCGCTGCCGCTTATGGTGTTTGCCTCGCGCTTTGAGTTCAAGCGGATGCTGTTGGGCGTTTTGGCCGTGTTTTCGCTCGGCCAGTTCCTGTCCGCTGTGGCGCCCACCTATCCTATTTTGGTTTGCGCGCGTCTGGTGGTCGCCTGCGCGCATGCCGTGTTCTGGTCAGTCGCTTCAATCATGGCCTCGCGCCTGGTCGACAGTCGCCACGGGGCGCTCGCCATCAGCATAATCGCCACGGGCTCGTCCATCGCGCAGATCTTTGGCCTGCCGATCGGCCGCGCCATCGGACTAGCTGTGGGCTGGCGCATGACGTTTGCCGTGGTCGGTGCCTTCTCTGCCGCCGCGGTGGTGTACCAGGCCGCGGTGTTCCCGGCCATGCCGGTGGGCGAGCGCTTTACCGTTAAGCAGCTGCCCGAGCTGCTCAAGAATCCATTCCTCATCGCGCTTTATGCGGTCACGGTGTTCATGGCAACCGGCTATTATGCGGGTTACAGCTATATCGAGCCGTTCCTGGCGCAGGTCGCGCACGTCGACGCAAGCGCTATTACCATGACGCTGACGGCGTTTGGCTGCTCCGGTCTGCTCGGAAGCTGGCTGTTTGGCCGCCTGTTCGATGGGCATCGCTTCCCGTTCTTGGCTATCACGCTCTCCGGCGTGCCGGTGGCTCTGCTGCTCATGGGTCCGGTCGCATCGTCGCTCGTAGCAGTGCTTGCCGTCTGCGCGCTATGGGGCTGCTGCTCCACAGCCTTTAACGTGGCGTTCCAGGCCGAGCTCATCAAGTACACACCGGCGGATTCGTCGGCCGTCGCCATGTCGATCTTCTCGGGCCTGTTTAACCTCGGCATCGGCACGGGCACCGCAATCGGCGGCGCCGTGGTTTCGGGTCCCGGTATCGCTTGGATTGGCTTTGCGGGCGGGGCGATTACCGTCGTGGGCGTCATCCTCGCCATTACGGTGCTGTTCCCGGTCATACGCCGCGCAAAGCCCGTCGCCTAATCACGTTCCCTCATCAGTTGCGGTGGAATAGAGACTGTTTGCCCGGTTTATTGGTCTCAACAGTCCCTATTTCACCGCAACTTATTTTGGGGGAGGGGATGCGCGGCGGGCATACAATGGATGGCGTTGCGTGAAAGATTGCCGGGAGGTTGCTATGTGGGCATACGAGACGACGTTCTATCAGATCTATCCGCTGGGCTTTTGCGGAGCTCCGCGCGAAAACGCCGCCCCTGTTGCCGAGGATGAACTCGCCCAGGCTGCCAACGCTGCGCCCAACCCCGATGCGCCCATAATGAAGATTGCCCAATGGGCCGACTACCTGCAAGAGCTCGGCATCGGTGCTGTGCTCATTAACCCGCCGCTCGAATCCGACAGTCACGGTTACGACACGCGCAGCCTGCGCCATATCGACCGTCGCCTGGGTGGGGATGCCGACTTTGCCGCCGTGTGCGAGACACTGCATGCCCATGGCATCCGTGTGGTGCTTGATGCCGTCTTCAACCATGTCGGTCGCGGTTTTTGGGCCTTCCGCGATGTTCAGGAGCGCAAGTGGGACTCGCCCTACAAGGACTGGTTTCACATTAGCTTTGACGGCGACTCCTGCTATGGCGACGGCTTTTGGTACGAGGGCTGGGAAGGCCATTTTGAGCTTGTGAAGCTCAACTTGCAAAACCCCGCCGTGGTCGATTACCTGCTTGAGTCCGTGCGTCGCTGGGCCGAGGGCTTTGGCATCGACGGCCTGCGCTTGGACGTCGCCTATATGCTCGATCGCGATTTTATGCGCCGCCTGCATACTTTTACCCGTGAGCTCAAGCCCGATTTTGTGCTGATTGGTGAGACGCTCCACGGCGACTACAACCAGATCGTCAATGACGAGATGCTTGACTCCTGCACCAACTACGAGTGCTACAAGGGCCTGTACTCCAGCTTTAACTCGGTCAACATGTTCGAGATCGCCCACTCGCTGCATCGCCAGTTTGGCGGTGACCCGTGGTGCATTTATCGCGGCAAGCATCTGCTGTCGTTTGTCGACAACCACGATGTGCCGCGCCTGGCGAGCATCCTTACCGACAAGTCCTGTCTGCGCCCCGCTTATGGCATGCTCTTTGGCATGCCGGGCATTCCGTGCGTCTACTATGGCAGCGAGTGGGGGATTCCTGGCGAAAAGGGTGGCCCCGATGGCGACTGGGCGCTGCGACCTGCGCTCGATGAGCCTGCGCCCAACGAGCTGACGGCCTTCATCAAGCAGCTCGCGCACCTGCGCTCGGCAGACGACGCGGCGGCCCGTGCCCTCAACTATGGTGCCTATCGCAACGTGGTGATCCAGAACAAGCAGCTGCTGTTCGAGCGCGCCTGTGATGACGCGACGGTGCTCGTGGCGGTGAACGCCGTGGGCGAGCCTTACGCCTTTGGCGCCGGCGAGCTCAACGGGTCCTTTGTCGACCTGCTTGCCGACGATGCGCCCACGGTCGAGCTGACGGGTGCCCTTGAGCTTGCACCCTACGAGGTGCGCTATCTGTTGAGAGCCTAACCCATGGCCGTGTCTGACGAGGACTATCAACATATTGAGCATGGGTTTGAGCCTGTGTTCGACCAGCGCTCGCGCGTTTTGGTGCTGGGGTCGTTTCCCTCGGTGCTCTCGCGTGCAAATGCCTTTTATTACGGCAACCCTCAGAATCGCTTTTGGCGTGTGATGGCTGCGTGCCTCGGTGTGCCTGTGCCGCCCAACGAGGGCGATCCTTTGGCAAGCGGTGAGCCCGCGACGCTCGATGCCTCCATTGCCGCCAAGCGGGCCATGCTGCTGAACGGCGGCGTGGCCCTGTGGGATGCAATCGAGGGCTGCGACATTAAGGGCTCGAGCGACGCGAGCATTCGCAACGTTGTGCCGGCACATATCGAGCGCATTACCGATGCCGCGCCGATCGAGGTCGTTGTCTGTAACGGCGGTACGGCAGGGCGACTCTACAAACGCTACTTGCAAGATCGGACGGGGTTGCCCGCCGTCGTCCTGCCCTCGACAAGTCCTGCCAATGCCGCCTGGCGACTGGAGCGTCTTGTCGAGCGTTGGCACGAAGCCGTTGACTGGGCTGTTATTTAATTTAGATTTTTGTTTGAGCGTGGGCGCCCAGACGTTTCAGAACGCCTCGCCAGATCTGCGCGGGCACGGCTGGCTCGGCGCAAACCATGCCGTCGGCGTCGACGTTGGCGGCATTGCCGCCGCCAAGTCGCTGTGCATGCTCGACGGAGCAGCCCATGCGCACGGCGCCCACGAGCTTGTCCATGGCCTCCGAAAACGGTCGCCGCAAGAGTCCCATGCGCGGGGAATGGCGAAGCGCTGCGATGCCGCTGCCGGCGCAGATGGCAACGCCGCCACACCACAATTGGTCATGGCGCTCACATGCCTTGTGCAGGCGAACGGCGGTCCCACGCGCCTGCTCAGTGCCCTCTTGTGCGGCTCGAATCGCGGCATAGACGCGCGTTCCCGTACCGCCAAAGCGCTCAAGCGCCTGCTCGATAGCAGTCAACGTCTCATCGTCAGCCACATCTTCAATGGCCAGCACGATGCCATCGGCAACGCTGCCGGCGTCATTTGCCTTCAAGTCGACCGGGCGGGGGAGTGCGGTGCCGGAAAGTTGAGCATAGGCGGCGATGGCATCCTGCAGGTCCCAGAGCAAAAAATCAAGATCGGCGCTATTGGGAATACTGATATACGCAATGGTGTGCAGTGTTTTTGGTAAGTCGCCGCGCGCGGTCGTCTCCATGCCATCTCCTTTCCGGCTCGTTTCCGTTTAGGTTACACCGTCTGGTGGCGCCCCGCCGCGCTATCCTAGTGCAACCCTTATGAAAGGAACGCCATGCGTCTGCCCATGAATACCTCGCTTGCCATGCTCAAGCCCTCCGGTATCCGCCGGATTAACGCGCTCGCCGCCCGGCATCCGGGGTGTATCGCGCTCGCGCTCGGCGAGCCCGATTTTCCCACGCCCGATGTGATTAGCGCCGAGGTGACCGCCGCGCTGGACCGCGGTGACACGCACTATCCGCCCAACAACGGTCGCCCCGCCCTGCGTGATGCACTGTCCAAATATATGGATGACGCGGGCCTGGCGTTTTCCGCCGATGAGGTCATCCTGACCGACGGCGCGACCGAGGCACTGTCGGCAACATTTATGGCTATGCTCAACCCCGGCGACGAGGTCATTATCCCCACGCCGGCCTTTGGCCTGTACGAAAGCATCGTTGTGGCCAATCACGCCAAAGCGGTCTTCTTGGATACGGGGCCTGCGCAATTTCAGATTGACGAGGATGCGCTTCGCGCCTGTGTGACCCCGGCGACCAAGGCCATCGTCATCTGCTCGCCCAACAATCCCACGGGTTGCATCCTCGACACGGCATCGCTCGACGCCGTGGCGCGCGTGGCAGAGCAGGCGGGCATATACGTAGTCTGCGACGACGTATACAACCGCCTCGTCTATGTGGACGGCTACGAGCGCTTCGCCCAGCGACACCCGGAGCTGCGCGAGCAGACGGTCGTCATCGAGAGCTTCTCCAAGCCCTGGGCCATGACCGGCTGGCGCCTGGGTTGGCTCGCGGCAGCGGCGCCCGTCATCGCCGAGATCGCAAAAGCTCACCAATACCTAGTATCGAGCGCCGTCTCCTTCGAGATGGACGCCGCAGCCCGAGCCCTCACCGTCGACCCAACCCCCATGCTCAAAGTCTACCGAGCCCGCCGCGAGCGCGTACTCGCAGCCTTAGACGCCATGGATCTCGACGTAGTGGAACCAGCCGGCGCCTTCTACGCTTTCCCGAGCATCAAACAGTACGGCCTAACCAGCGAAGCCTTCTGCATCAAAGCCATCAAAGAGGCAAACGTAGCCCTAGTCCCGGGAGACTGCTTCGGAACCGAAGGCCACGTCCGCCTCAGCTACTGCGTCTCCGACAAAGACCTAGACGAAGGCCTCCGCCGCCTGTCCACCTTCATTTCGACTTTGTAGTCCTCAGGGATGCAGCACATCAGCCCACCGACCCAAGCATTATGAGCGGGGGCGTCAGCCAACGAAAACCCGGGCTGCCCAAAGTCACCGCGGGCCGCGCCGCCGAAGGCCAGGCGCAAGGTTTTCGTAGATTCCGCACGAGCCGAAGAGCACTTAATGTGCTCTTCGTGCGAGCCAGGACTTGACCGAGCGAAAACCTTGCGCCTGGCCTTCGGCGGAGCGTGCCGGATGGTGGAATTGTGTGCAGCCCGGTTTTCCGTTGACCGACGCCGGGGTCCCCGCCATAATACTTTCGGTTCACGCACGAATCCGCTGCCAGAGACAGCCGGTGCAAACGGGTCTTACCCGCGAGCTTAATGGGACTTCCCGCCAGCCGAGGTGGTCGAGTAGATATGTCTTCTCGCCCCCGTCGCTCATGCAGCGCGGGGGCTTTCTTTTTGGACATGCCCCCGTCACGTCCTTGTGGCGGACCGTGCCCGGAAAGAATTCGAGGAGGTGTAATTCATGCCCCAGCAGTACAAAATCGACAAGGTTGCAGAGATCGAGTCCCGTATCGCCGAGAACGCCGGTCTGTTCGTCGTCAACTACAACGGTCTGACGGTTAAGCAGGCTCAGGAGCTGCGTCATCAGCTTCGCGAGTGCGGCGCCGAGATGAAGGTCTACAAGAACAACCTGGTCAAGATCGCTCTCAAGAACCAGGAGCAGCCCGAGATCGACGAGATCCTCGCCGGCCCCGTCGCTTATGTGTTCTACGAGACCGAGCCGGTCGAGGCCGCTAAGGCCCTTAAGGACTTCTCCGCTAAGTCCAAGGGCGTCCTTGAGATCAAGGGCGGTATCTCCGACGGCAAGGCCGTTTCCGCTGATGATGTTAAGGCTATCGCCGAGCTGCCCACCAAGGACCAGCTTCTCGGCCAGATCGCCGGTCTCATCTCCGGTTTCGCTCGCGACATCGCTGTCTGCGTCAACGGCGTTTCCTCTGGTCTCGCTCGTTCGATCCAGCAGGTCTCCGAGCAGAAGGCAGCCTAGTCGCTGTTTTCACCCGCGGCGGCAACGCCGCACCCCTGGCGCATTCGCGCCGTGTTTTAACTGATCTCCGTGCATCCGCACGGAAACCGAAAGGACTTAGAAATGGCTAAGCTTACCACCGATGAGATCATCGATGCTCTTAAGGAAATGACCCTTCTCGAGGCTTCCGAGCTCGTTAAGGCTATCGAGGACACCTTCGGCGTTTCCGCCGCTGCTCCTGCCGCTGTTGTCGCCGCTCCCGCTGCTGGCGCTGCTGAGGCCGAGGAGAAGACCGAGTTTGACGTCGTGCTCGAGGGCTTCGGCGACAACAAGATCCAGGTCATCAAGGCCGTCCGTGAGCTCACCAACCTTGGCCTGAAGGAGGCCAAGGAGGTCGTCGAGGGCGCTCCCAAGGCTGTTCTCGAGGGTGCCAAGAAGGAGGACGCCGAGGCTGCCAAGGAGAAGCTCGAGGCTGCTGGCGCTGCTGTCACCCTCAAGTAATCAGGCTTTCTCGCCAGATTTCTTTGCAGACGGGGTTCGCATTGCGAGCCCCGTCTTTTTTGTTTTTCGGTCCCTCGACATCGGTTGCTCAAACTGCCAAGTTCTGTGATTTGCGTCGTATCGGGCGCCCTGCCGTTGGGCAATAAAATTGCACCATTCGAGCAATAATTTGCGTTGACCTGCTGAAGAATTGTCTCTGCCTTGTAGCGACATATAGTTCCAGCGGTAAGATGCTTGGGTATCGCAATTTGGTCTGCGGCTGTGTGCCGCACGCATGGGGCGCTTTTGCGCCTGCGAAAGGATCTTTGAATAACATGAAGGCAATCATCCCCGCCGCCGGTCTTGGCACGCGTTTTCTGCCTGGCACCAAGTGCACGCCCAAAGAGATGCTGCCGGTGCTCGACAAGCCCGTCATTCAGTACGTCGTCGAGGAGGCGCTCGACCCCGAAGAGGTCGACGACGCCATCATCGTTACTTCTCCCGGTAAGCCCGAGCTACTGAACTACTTCCAGCCCGATCGCTCGCTCGAGAACCTGCTGCGCGAGCGCGGCAAGAATGCCTATGCCGACGCCGTCGCCCACGCTGGCGGTATGCCGGTCGACTTCCGTTATCAGTACGAGCCCAAGGGTCTCGGCCATGCTATTCGCTCTGCTGCCGACGCCGTGGCAGGGGAGAACTTCCTGGTTCTTCTGGGCGACTACGTTGTGCCTAATCGCGACATCTGCGACAAGATGCTCGCCGTTTCCAAGGAGCACGGTGGCGCTTCGGTTATCGCCGTCGCTGCTTGCTCGCCCGAGGAAGTCAGTCGCTACGGCGTTATCGCCGGCGAGCGCGTCGGTTCGCTCGAGGGTGCCGAGGACGTTGCCGATGCCGAGCCGGGCGCTGTCTGGCGCATCGGCGGTCTGGTCGAGAAGCCCGCTCCCGAGGCGGCTCCGTCCAACCTGTACATTGTCGGCCGTTATCTGCTGAGCCCGCTGGTCATGGACCTGCTGGCAGATCAGCAGGCCGGCAAGGGCGGCGAGATCCAGCTCACCGACGCAATGGCCCGTTCGCTCGACCGCGAGGCCATGTACGCTGTCGTCATCGACCCGCTGTCGGGCTACGACACCGGTACCCCGTCTGGCTGGATGGCCACCAACGCCCTCATGGCCGCAAGCGATCCTCGCTTTGCCAGCGCCTTCTGGGACGCTATCGACGAGCGCGGCGGATTGATGCGCAAGTAAGCCTTCGGGCATCGACATTTACGGGCGCGGACCTCGGTTCGCGCCCGTTTTTTATAAGAGCTGCGATTGCCGGCTCTCTGTTCACAGAAAATATATGAACAGATGTTCGATATACATACATCTACCTGCGTGTTTTCTGTCGAAAAACTTTGCTACTCCAAAAACTCAATCGCGTCAAGGCTTTTCTTGCCCAACGGTCGGTACCTGATAAACTATTAGGTTGCGATAACTGGCGAAGCTATGCCTCGCCAACCCACCGAGCATTTCCGTGAAGGAGGAAAAACCTGGTGACCTACGCATACACTGCCACTGAGCGCAAGCGCGTCAGCTTCGGGAAAATCCCGGAGGCCATGGAGCTCCCCAACCTTATCTCTGTTCAAAGGGAATCCTTTGAGCGTTTTAAGGACGAGGGCCTTCGTGAGGCGTTCAAGGAATCCAGCCCCATCCAGAGCCAGAACCATGTTCTCGAGGTTACCTTCGGCGAGCATCAGTTCGGCGACCCCGCGCACACCGTCGAGGAGTGCCGCGAGAAGGATATGACCTATCAGGCTCCGCTTCTGACCGACGTCCGTCTCACCAACAAGGAGACCGGCGAGATCAAGGAGCAGCTCGTCTTCATGGGCGACTTCCCCATGATGACCGATCAGGGCACCTTCATCATCAACGGTACCGAGCGTATCGTCGTCTCGCAGCTCGTCCGCTCCCCGGGCGTGTACTACAGCTCCGAGATGGATTCGGGCAAGCAGATCTACAAGGCCCAGATCATCCCGTCCCGCGGTGCCTGGCTCGAGTTTGAGGTCGACAAGCGCGACCAGCTCATGGTCTCCATCGACCGTAAGCGCAAGCAGAGCGCCACGATGTTCCTGCGCGCCCTTGGCATTGCCGTCACCAACGACGACATCATCGAGCTGCTCGGCAACTCCGATGTGATCAAGCGCACCCTGGAGCGCGACACCGCCCTCACCCGCGAGGATGCCCTTATCGAGATCTACCGTCGCCTGCGCCCGGGCGAGCCTCCCACCGTGGACGCTTCCCGCAGCCTGCTCGAGGGTCTGCTCTTTAACCCGCAGCGCTACGATCTGGCCCGCGTCGGTCGTTACAAGGTCAACAAGAAGCTCAACCTCACCACCGAGGAAGAGGTCACGGTGCTCACCGACGAGGATATCGTCGCGACGCTGCGCTACCTGCTGTCCCTCGCTGCCGGCGAGCAGGGCTTCAAGGTCGACGACATCGACCACTTTGGCAACCGCCGCATCCGCACCGTCGGCGAGCTCGTCGCCAACCAGTTCCGTATCGGCATGAGCCGTATGGAGCGCGTCGTCCGTGAGCGCATGAGCTCCCAGGACATCGACGAGATCACCCCGCAGTCGCTCATCAACATCCGCCCGATCGTGGCCTCCATCAAGGAGTTCTTCGGTTCCTCGCAGCTCTCGCAGTTCATGGACCAGGCGAACCCCCTGACCGGTCTGACCCACAAGCGCCGTCTGTCCGCACTCGGCCCTGGTGGTCTTGCCGGCCACAAGTCCGGCTCCAGCCGCCGCACCAACGTGCCGACGGCCGTCCGCGACGTTCACAACTCGCACTACAGCCGCATGTGCCCGATCGAGACCCCCGAAGGCCCAAACATCGGCCTGATCGGCTCGCTCGCCCTCTACGCCCGCGTCAACGAGTATGGCTTCATCGAGGCCCCGTTCCGTCGCGTCGAGAACGGCGTTGCCACCGACCAGATCGACTGGATGACCGCTGACGAGGAAGAGAAGCACGTCATCGCGCCGGCCAACACGCCGCTCGATCCCAAGACCAACGAGTTCATCACGACCGATGCCGAGGGCAAGATCGTCCGTCCGCACACCGTGATCGCCCGTACCCGCGACTTCGACGGCTCCTTCGGCGCTCCCGCCGACGTGCCCGTCGAGGACGTCGACTACATGGACGTCTCGCCGCGTCAGATGCTCTCCGTCGCAGCCACGCTGATCCCGTTCCTTGAGCACGACGACGCCAAGCGTACGCTGATGGGCGCCAACATGCAGCGTCAGGCCGTGCCGCTGGTTCACCCCGCCGCTCCCTATGTCGGTACCGGCATGGAGCGTCGCGCCGCTCTGGACTCCGGCGAGGTCACCCTGGCCAAGAACGCCGGCGAGGTCATCTTTGCCGACGCCGCCAAGATTATCGTCAAGCATGCCGGCGGCATGGACGAGTATCACCTGGCCAAGTACCAGCGCTCCAACCAGTCCACCTGCATCAACCACCGTCCGCTCGTGCGCGTCGGTGACACCGTTGAGCAGGGCGAGCCTCTGGCTGACGGTCCTTCGACCGATCATGGCGAGCTCGCACTGGGTCAGAACCTCACCGTGGCCTACATGCCGTGGGAAGGCTTTAACTACGAGGACGGTATCGTCGTGTCCGAGCGCCTGGTGGCCGAGGACCTGCTGACGACCATCAACATCACCCGTCACGAGATCGACGCCCGCGACACCAAACTCGGTCCCGAGGAGATCACCCGCGAGATCCCGAACCTCTCCGAGGACATGCTTGCCAACCTCGACGAGGACGGCATCATCCGCATCGGCGCCGAGGTCGGCCCTGGCGACATCCTGGTCGGCAAGGTCACGCCTAAGGGCGAGAGCGCTCTGACCGCCGAGGAGCGCCTGCTGCGCGCCATCTTCGGTGCCAAGGCCCACGACGTCCGCGATACCTCCCTTAAGATGCCTCACGGCGCTTACGGCCGCGTTATCGACGTCGTCCGCTTTAGCCGCGAGAACGGCGACGACCTGGCCCCCGGCGTCAACGAGCAGGTGCGCGTCTACGTCGCCCAGCGTCGTAAGATCCAGCAGGGCGATAAGATCGCCGGCCGCCACGGCAACAAGGGTGTTATCTGTAACGTTCTGCCGGTCGAGGACATGCCCTACATGGCTGACGGTACCCCGATCGACGTTATCCTCAACCCGCTGGGCGTTCCTTCGCGTATGAACGTCGGCCAGCTGCTCGAGTGCCACCTTGGCTGGGCTGCTGCCTGCGGTTGGGATACCGAACAGGCCGACTCCGACAAGTACGTCCCCGGTCCGTTCTTCACCGCCACGCCCGTCTTCGACGGCGCCAAGGAGGACGAGATCGCCGAGGTCATCCGTCGTGCCAACAAGAACATGCTCAACAAGGCCACCGCTGCCTTTGGCGATCACATGCGCCCCGAGTTCGTCACCCAGCTTGACGAGCGCGGCAAGACCCGTCTGTTCGACGGCCGCACCGGTGAGGAGTTCCGCGAGCCCATTACCGTGGGTACGTCCTACATCCTCAAGCTCGGCCACATGGTCGACGACAAGATCCACGCCCGTTCGACCGGCCCTTACAGCCTGGTTACCCAGCAGCCTCTGGGCGGCAAGGCCCAGTTCGGCGGCCAGCGCTTCGGCGAGATGGAAGTTTGGGCACTGTACGCTTACGGTGCTTCCAACGTCCTGCAGGAGATCCTGACCGTCAAGTCCGACGATACCGTGGGCCGCGTCAAGACCTACGAGTCCATCGTCAAGGGCGAGAACGTTCCTGTCCCGGGTATCCCCGAGTCCTTCAAGGTTCTCGTCAAGGAGATTCGCTCCCTCGCACTGGACATCGAGCCCATGCACGATGCCGACGAGGACGCCTCCGCCCCTGTGACCGCCGAGGAGACCTCCGCTCTCGACGACCTGGCTGCGCTCGCCGGCGTTGACGCCGACGTCGAGGCCGAGGATGCCGAGACCGCCGAGGCGCCCGAGGCTGTCGCCGCCACGACCACTGATAAGGAGTAGTTGACTGTGGCAGATTTCGAAGCTACTGATTTTGACTCGGTAAAGATCTCCCTTGCCTCCGCCGACCAGATCCGTTCCTGGTCGCACGGTGAGGTCAAGAAGCCGGAGACCATCAATTACCGTACCCTCAAGCCCGAGAAGGACGGCCTGTTCTGCGAGAAGATCTTCGGTCCCGCCAAGGACTGGGAGTGCTCCTGCGGCAAGTACAAGGGCATCCGCTTTAAGGGCATCGTCTGCGAGCGCTGCGGCGTCGAGGTCACCTCGGCCAAGGTGCGTCGCGACCGCATGGGTCACATCGAGCTCGCCGCTCCCGTGTCCCACATCTGGTACTTCAAGAGCCCCACGAGCTTCCCGATGAGCCGTATGCTCGACATCAAGTCCAAGGACCTCGAGAAGGTTCTGTACTTCGCCAGCTACATCATCACCGAGGTTGACTACGAGGCTCGCGAGGCCGACGCCGACGACCTGCGCGAGGAGCTCGCCGCCGATCTGGAAGAGATCGATGCCGAGTGCGCCCGCCAGATCGAGTCCCTCAAGGAGCAGGGCGACCCCGAGAACTTTGACGAGTTCTCCGACGAGGAGCCGCTGACCCCCGAGGAGATCGCCTCTGGCATCGTCGACATCGAGGAAGAGTGCAAGGACGAGAAGCAGCTCCGCACGGACGCCTTCAACGCCTTCATGAAGCTCACCGAGCGCGACCTCATCTCCGATGAGCCGCTGTTCCGCGAGATGACCCGTTACTACTCCATGTACTTCAAGGGTGGCATGGGTGCCGAGGCCGTCCGCGACCTGCTCGCTGCCATCGACCTCCCCTCCGAGGCCGAGAAGCTCAAGGCCATCATCGCCGACGAGGATTCCCAGAAGCAGAAGCGCGAGAAGGCCGTCAAGCGCCTTGAGGTCGTTGACGCCTTCCTGAAGGGCGGCAACAGCCCCGCGAACATGATCCTGGACGTCATCCCGGTCATTCCGCCCGATCTGCGCCCGATGGTCCAGCTCGACGGCGGCCGCTTCGCCGCGTCCGACCTCAACGACCTGTATCGTCGCGTGATCAACCGTAACAACCGACTCAAGCGCCTGCTCGACCTGGACGCCCCTGCGATCATCGTGAACAACGAGAAGCGCATGCTCCAGGAGTCCGTGGACGCCCTGTTCGACAACGGTCGTCGTGGTCGCCCGGTCTCTGGCCGTGGCGGTCGCCCGCTCAAGTCGCTCGCCGAGGCCCTCAAGGGCAAGCAGGGCCGTTTCCGTCAGAACCTGCTGGGTAAGCGTGTCGACTACTCCGGCCGTTCGGTTATCGTTACCGACCCCAAGCTGCTGCTGCACCAGTGCGGTCTGCCCAAGACCATGGCGCTGGAGCTCTTCAAGCCCTTCGTCATGAAGCGCCTGGTCGAGCTTGGCAAGGTCGAGAACATCAAGGGCGCCAAGCGCGCTATCGACCGCGGTGCCACCTTTGTGTGGGATATCCTCGAAGAGGTCATCGACGGCCGCGTCGTGCTGCTCAACCGCGCACCGACCCTGCACCGTCTGTCCATCCAGGCCTTTGAGCCGGTTCTGGTCGAGGGCAAGGCTATCCACCTGCACCCGCTGGTCTGCTCGCCCTTCAACGCCGACTTCGACGGCGACCAGATGTCTGTCCACGTGCCGCTGTCCAGCCAGGCTCAGGCCGAGGCCCGCGTGCTCATGCTCTCTGCGAACAACCTGCGCTCGCCGGCATCCGGCAAGCCGGTCAACATCCCCTCGCAGGACATGATCATCGGTGTGTACTACCTCACCCAGGTCCGCGACGGTCTGCCGGGCGAGAACCACGTGTTCTCGAGCTTCGACGACGCGCTGCACGCCTATGACTGCCGCTCCGAGGTCGACATGCAGGCCAAGATTCAGGTCCGCGTGTCCGCCGAGAACGCCAACGTCATCAACGAGGACGGCACCCGTATCTTCCGCGTCAAGAATGGCAAGAACGAGTTTGTCGACTACGACGTCACCGGTAACAAGACCGCACGCTTCGAGACCTCTATCGGTCGCATCATCTTCAACCGCCAGTGCCTGCCCGAAGACTACGAGTTCATGAACTACAAGATGGTCAAGGGCGACGTGGCCAAGCTGGTTGCCGACTGCTGCGATCGTTACCCCGAGGCCAAGGTCGGTCCGATCCTCGACGCCATCAAGTACTCCGGCTTCCACTACGCTACCCGCGCCGGCCTCACCATCTCGGTGTGGGACGCTCTCATCCCTGCCGAGAAGCAGGAGCTGCTCGACCGCGCCCAGGCTAACGTCGACCAGATCAACGAGTACTTCGAGGAGGGCTTCATCAACGAGACGGAGCGCCACATCGAAGTCGTTAACGAGTGGACCGCTTGTACCGACAAGGTCGCAGCGCTCATGCTCGACTTGTTCGACGAGGAGAACCCGCTCTACATGATGGCCGACTCCGGCGCCCGTGGTTCTAAGACCCAGCTGCGTCAGCTCGGCGGCATGCGTGGCCTGATGGCAGACATGTCCGGCGAGACGATCGACCTTCCCATTAAGGCGAACTTCCGCGAGGGCCTGCTGCCGCTCGAGTACTTCATTTCGACCTACGGCGCCCGTAAGGGCCTGGTCGATACCGCATCCCACACCTCGGACTCTGGTTACCTGACCCGTCGTCTGGTCGACGTGGCCCAAGACGTCATCGTCCGCGAGGAGGACTGCGGTACGCACGAGGGCGTCACCTACAACCTCATCATCCCCGGCACCACCGACCTCAACACCGACCTCGTCGGCCGTTGCTTCATTGAGGACGTCGTGGCTCCCGATGGCACCGTGCTCTTTGAGCAGGACGGCTACATCGAGAAGGTCGCTGACATCCAGAAGATGGTCGATGCCGGCCTTAAGAAGGTCAAGCTTCGCGCGCTGCTCACCTGCCGCTCCAAGTGCGGCGTGTGCCAGAAGTGCTACGGCTGGGATCTTTCCACCCGTCGTCCGGTCGCCATCGGTACCGCGGTCGGCATTATTGCCGCCCAGTCCATCGGCGAGCCCGGTACGCAGCTTACGATGCGTACCATTCACTCCGGCGGCGTCGCTGGCGTCGACGATATTACGCAGGGTCTGCCTACGGTCAGCCGTATGTTCGATATCGTCGGCAACGTCAACGAGAAGATCCTGGGTCGCGAGGCCGAGCTGGCTCCGTACTCCGGTCACCTCTCGATTAAGCCCGAGAAGTCCGAGTACGTGCTGACGCTCACCGACTCCGAGGATCACACCCGTGTCCTCGACGAGCGTCGCGTCCCCGCTTCGGTGCGCTTCATGCCCGAGATCGAGGACGGCTGCGAGGTTCGCGCTGGCGACCAGATCACCAAGGGCTTCGTCAACTTCCGCAACCTGCGCAAGCTGACCGACATCGAGTCGACGATGCACACCTTCGTCGAGAGCGTCAAGGACGTCTACACCAGCCAGGGCGTCGACCTGAACGACAAGCACATCGAGGTGCTCGCACGCCAGATGCTGCGTCGCGTTCAGATCACCAACCCCGGCGACTCCAAGTACCTGCTTGGTCAGTACGTCGACCGCTACGAGTTTGCCGACGAGGTCGAGCGCGTTGCCCGTCTGGGCGGTCAGGCTCCTGTGGCCGAGCCCGTCATCCTGGGTACGCTCAAGGTCGCGTCCAACATCGACTCCTGGCTGTCGAGCGCTTCGTTCATTCGTACCGCTGGCGTCCTTACCGAGGCTGCCATCGAGGGCAAGGTCGACCACCTGCTCGACCTTAAGTCCAACGTCATCGTCGGTAAGAAGATCCCGGCTGGTACCGGC
Source organism: Collinsella sp. (assembly GCA_019424905.1). Classification (GTDB taxonomy): domain Bacteria; phylum Actinomycetota; class Coriobacteriia; order Coriobacteriales; family Coriobacteriaceae; genus Collinsella. The sequence goes on from JAHYYP010000015.1 coordinate 17,969, forward strand.
CTCAAGCCGTACGCCAACGCCAAGCTGACGTATCGCACGGCCGACGGCTACGTGGACATCGACGGCCCGGCTTCGCCCAACGCCAAGTCGCTGCCCGAGTGGGCTCCTGTGGAGCTCAAGGACCTGGACGAGCAGCTCCCGCAGCAGCTCGACTGGGCCGGCTACGACGAGTTCGGTGGTGCTGACGGTTCGTTCACCCGCAACGGCCACACCATCTCCGCCGAGAAGGCTCGTCTGTACCTGTTCGACGATCTGGGCGTGTCGCAGCGCTGGACCAACAAGTTCAGCGAGGTTGGCATCGAGACGGTCGGCGACCTGGTTGGCAAGTCCGAGGAGGATCTGCTGCGCATCGATGGCATCGGCGCCAAGGCGATCGAGGAGCTCCGTGACGGCCTGGAGGCCCACGATCTGCTCTACATCCTCGAGAACAACGACGACGTTGCCGACGAGGAAGACCTCTCGCAGCTGCTGCAGATGGTCTTTAGCCCCGACGGTCCGGACGATATCCTGCTGGGTACCTCCGCTCCGACGCATCACGCCGACGCCGACGAGGAGCTCCTGGGCGCCCCGATCGACGACAAGAAGGCTCCCGCCAACGGCGCGATCAACGAGGACATGGCTTCCCTCGACGAGCTGCTCAACCAGCTCGTGGACACCGACGACGCCGAAGAGGCCAAGGACAACGACGAGGAGTAATTAGTTCCGCCGTTCTAACGAACGGCGGCGACCTCCGTCGCTGCGCGGCCCCCAGAGCTACAATCTGTCATTCAAAAGGCAGGGCATGACCAAAAGGTCAATGCCCTGCCTTTTTCATGCCACCTTGTACGCTCTGGGGGCCGCTCGCTTGCGTATGCTCAACTTGTTGCGTTCCGTTGATCACTTGCAAAAAAGGACAGGTTTATTTTGGTAGTTTTTCCTGCTTGAATTTGAAACATTCCGTTTGGTCAAAGCGTATCTATGGTGAGGGCCCCATCAAGAACCATCAGTGTCACCGGGAGGTGATTATGGAAGAACAAGCTTTTAGACAGGCGGTCGAGGATCACCGAGATGTCGTGTTCCGAATCGCCTTGACGTATCTGCGTGATCGCGCTGACGCCGACGATGTCGCTCAAGACGTCTTTCTAAAGTTACTCAAAAGCGATACGCATTTTGAAAGCTGGGAGCATCTTCGTCGATGGCTCATCCGGGTCACGATCAATGAATGCAAATCTCTCTTTCGAAAGCCGTGGAGGCGCGTGGAGGATATTGAAAGTCTGACCGATTCGCTCTTGACGGCGCAGGACGAGACCAAGGCCGTCCTATTAGACGTCATGCGGCTTCCGGAACGATTCCGTATCTCCATCGTGCTCTATTACTATCTGGGCTTCTCGACTTCAGAAATTGCCGAGTTACTGCATGTGCCAGCCGCGACCGTTCGAACGCGTTTAGCTCGCGGCAGATCGAAGCTCAAGTTCATCCTAGAGGAGGGCGACCGTGAAATCCAACCAGATCAAGCAGGCCTTCGAGTCCGTCCAAGCCGATAGCGATCTTGCTGACCGTGTTCTTTATGCCGCTGCTGGCGAGCCGCTTCGCCGAAAGGGTCACGCGAAGCCTCTGTATGTTGCCGTAATCGGATGTCTTGCCGGAGTGCTGGCGACCGGAGGGGTCGCCTACGCTGTTGTCAATTCCAGTTATTTTGCCTCTGCCTGGGGAAACCATGGCAACGGAGAGTCCGTTACCTGGACAAATGGCGGCTCGTCGGGGACGAAATATACCTACACCAGAGAGTTTGGTGATGGTATCGCGCCCCAAAGCCTGGAGGGTGCAGTCCAGAAGGTCAATCTGTCCGTCGAGGGCAACGGCTATACGCTCGACATTCATGAGATGGCAATCGACGAGAACGGTTGCGGTGCTGTGACGTTTACATTGTCCAATCCGAATGGCGTTAGCTACTACAAGCCGGCGGCAGAGCTTGGCGAACTTGTTCTCTATGGTGAAGAAGAAGGGGGCGTCAGTACACCCAGCATGAACTTCGGCGAGGAATGGGCTGATACACGCTGCACCATTGATAAAGACACATCAAGCGACACGGTCATTAACGGCACGATGTACTTTGCATCTTGGAATCGCGATCGAGATTTACGACATGCGGTCACCTGGAATATCAGTTGGACGGAGGGCAAAGGTGAGGATGCGAAGGTGATCGAGGTATCGACGCCAGAGTTTAACGTCGGAGCGCACGTCGATACAAAGGAGCTCCGCTCCGACGACTCGCCTCTCGAGATCAGCCCGTTTTCCATCCAGACGCACATCGATGATCTGGGCTATGAAGCAGTTGATCATAAACTGACCGTCAGCTACAAGGATGGATCGGAGCAGATTATCGAAGATGACGACGCAGGGGCGTACAATTTCTATGTTTCGATGGCGCGCAATAGCGGAGAGAACATCTGGGTTCCGACAAAACTGATCAATGTCGATCAAGTGGTCTCGGTGACCCTCGAGGGCACGAGATGCACATCAACAGGAGAGACCGAAACAGAAGTACCCTTTACCATCGTCTATTCGTAAGATTTGGGGCCGCTTCCTACTAGGGGAGGCGGCCCATTTTGCATTAAATGGACGGTTAGACCGAGCGATATACTTCCGAAAACGCCGCCGATTTCCATGCGAAAGACGAAAGCAGATCACCGCCGGAGCGCGACGTTTCCCCAGATAAAACCGACCAAAATAAACCTGTCCCTTTTTGGCAGGTGGCGTTGCCCCAACGAGCACGTCGGATTCCCGGACCGGGCGGCCCAGGTTTTAAGTTTGTCGCGAGTTCCGCACGCAAAGGAAAGCACTTAATGTGCTTTCCGTCTTGCGCAGGACTGTAGAGCAGCAAACTTAAAACCTGGGCCGCCCGATCCGGGAATCCTCCCAAGCGCACAGGAGGGGATTCCTTTTGTGTAGGCTTTGCGGAAATGTACCAATTTTTGGATACGCCCGGCGGCGTGGTCTGTTGACGGCACAGCTAACGGCACGTATCCTATCGAACTGCGTGTTTCGTAGGGGGATGCTGACCCCTCGATTCAAGCCGTTGCACTTTACAGAAAGCTGGAATCATTCGAGAAGGAGTACGCTTTGCCTACTATTAACCAGCTGGTTCGCCAGGGCCGTCGTTCCGTGCCCAAGAAGTCCAAGAACGCTGCTCTGCAGCACAACTCCCAGAAGCGCGGCGTGTGCACCCGCGTCTTCACCACGAGCCCCAAGAAGCCGAACTCGGCTCTTCGTAAGGTTGCCCGTGTTCGCCTCGTCAACGGCATCGAAGTTACTGCTTACATCCCGGGTGAGGGCCACAACCTGCAGGAGCACTCCATCGTGCTCGTCCGCGGCGGTCGTGTCCGTGACCTCCCTGGTGTCCGTTATCACGTCATCCGTGGCGCCTACGACGCTGCTCCGGTCCAGAACCGTATGCAGGCCCGTTCCAAGTACGGTGCTAAGCGCCCCAAGGCTAAATAAGCCAGATAACGTTTTGATACTTTCGCCGTGCGCCGCCTAAGCGCCGCACGGTAGACACTTAAGGAGATTTCACATGCCGCGTCGTGCAGCAGCTAATCGTCGTGAGGTTCAGCCTGACGCCGTTTACAACAACCGCCTGGTGACTCAGCTCATCAACAAGGTCCTTCTTGACGGCAAGAAGGCCACCGCTGAGCGCATCGTTTACACCGCTTTCGAGATCGTTGCCGAGAAGTCCGAGGGTGGCGACGCTCTCGCTACCTTCAAGAAGGCTATGGACAACGTCAAGCCCACGCTCGAGGTTAAGCCCAAGCGTGTCGGTGGCGCTACCTATCAGGTCCCGATGGAGGTCAACTCCCGTCGTTCCACCGCTCTGGGCATCCGCTGGATCGTCAACTTCTCCCGCGCTCGCAAGGAGAAGACCATGGCCGAGCGTCTCGCTAACGAGATCCTCGACGCCTCCAACGGTCTTGGCGCTTCCGTCAAGAAGCGTGAGGACGTCTTCAAGATGGCCGAGGCCAACCGCGCGTTCTCTCACTATCGTTGGTAAGTTAAGGTAAGGAACTAACATGGCTAAGCCTAAGTACAAGCTTTCCGATACCCGTAACATCGGCATCATGGCCCACATCGATGCCGGTAAGACCACCACGACCGAGCGTATTCTTTACTACACCGGTAAGACCCACAAGATCGGTGAGGTCCATGAGGGCGCTGCCACCATGGACTGGATGGTTCAGGAGCAGGAGCGCGGCGTAACCATTACCTCCGCTGCTACCACGTGCTTCTGGAACAAGGACGGTAAGGACTACCGCATCCAGATCATCGACACCCCGGGCCACGTTGACTTCACCGCCGAGGTCGAGCGCTGCCTGCGCGTCCTCGATGGCGCTGTCGCCGTCTTCGACGCCGTTGCCGGCGTTCAGCCCCAGTCTGAGACCGTTTGGCGTCAGGCTTCTACCTTCAACGTCCCCCGCATCGCCTTCATCAACAAGTATGACCGCGTGGGCGCTGACTTCTTCAACGCTATCGAGACCATGAAGGATCGTCTCGACGCCAACGCCGTGGCCGCTCAGGTCCCGATGGGCGCCGAGGACAACTTCTGGGGCGTCATCGACCTCGTTACCATGACTGCATGGGACTTCAAGGCCGACGAGAAGGGCATGACCTACCCCGAGCCGATGGACGAGATCCCGGCTGAGTTTGCCGACATCGCTGCCACCAAGCGCGAGGAGCTCCTCGACGCTGCTGCCAGCTTTGACGACGAGCTCATGGAGAAGATCCTCATGGAGGAGGACTTCACCGTCGAGGAGCTCAAGGCTGCTCTGCGCAAGGGCGTTCTGGCCAACGAGCTCAACCTCGTCTTCGTGGGCTCCGCCTACAAGAACAAGGGCGTTCAGGAGCTGCTCGACGCTGTCGTCGACTACCTGCCCAGCCCGCTCGACGTTGAGGCCGTCACCGGTACCGATCCGGACACCGGCGAGGAGATCCAGCGTCATCCTTCCTTCGACGAGCCTTTCTCCGGCCTGGTCTTCAAGATCATGACCGACCCGTTCGTCGGTAAGCTCACCTACGTCCGCGTTTACTCCGGCCGCGCCGAGTCCGGCTCCTACGTGGTCAACGCTTCCAACGGTCAGCGCGAGCGTCTCGGCCGCATCCTCGAGATGAACGCCGCCGAGCGTATCGACCGTGACGACGCTGCCGCCGGCGACATCGTCGCTTGCGTCGGCTTCAAGAACTCCACCACCGGTGACACCCTGTGCGCCGAGGGCAAGGAGATCGTCCTCGAGAAGATCGAGTTCGCTAAGCCCGTTATCGACGTTGCCATCGAGCCCAAGACCAAGGCCGAGCAGGACAAGATGTCCCTGGCTCTGACCAAGCTCGCCGAGGAGGACCCGACCTTCCAGGTGTCCACCAACCACGAGACCGGCCAGACCATCATCGCCGGCATGGGCGAGCTGCACCTCGAGATCATCGTCGACCGTCTGCTCCGCGAGTTCAAGGTTGACGCTAACGTCGGTAAGCCCCAGGTTGCCTACCGCGAGACCGCCGGTCACGACGTCGAGAAGGCTGAGGGCAAGTTCGTCCGTCAGTCCGGCGGTCGCGGTCAGTACGGCCACGCCGTCATCAAGCTCGAGAAGATGGAGGAGGGCTTCGGCTACGAGTTCGTCAACGCTATCGTCGGCGGCGTCGTGCCCAAGGAGTACATCCCGTCCATCGACAAGGGCATCCAGGAGGCCCTGAACACCGGTGTTATCGCCGGCTTCCCGGTCCTCGACGTTAAGGTCACCCTGTTCGACGGTTCTTACCACGAGGTCGACTCCTCCGAGGCCGCCTTCAAGATCGCCGGTTCCATGGCTATCAAGGACGCTCTCAAGAAGTCCGATCCGCAGCTGCTCGAGCCGATCATGGCTGTCGAGGTCGAGACCCCCGAGCAGTACATGGGCGACGTTATGGGCAACCTCTCCGGTCGCCGCGGCAAGATCGAGGGCATGGAGGATCGCAAGAACAGCAAGCTCATCCGTGCCAAGGTGCCGCTGGGCGAGATGTTCGGTTACGCTACCGACCTTCGCTCCCAGACCCAGGGCCGTGCATCCTACACGATGCAGTTCGACTCTTATGAGCCCGCGCCCAAGTCCATCGTGGACGAGGTCATGAGCAAGAACGCCTAAGTTCGAGCTCCCTGTTACGTAATCCGCGAGAACATCTCTCGCACTCTTTGGAGGTTTAAGTTGGCTACCCAGAAGATCCGCATTCGCCTCAAGGGCTATGATCACGAGGTCGTCGATCAGTCCGCGAAGCTCATCGTCGAGACCGCTCAGAAGACCGGTGCTCGCGTTTCCGGTCCTGTCCCCCTGCCCACCGAGCGCAACCTGTACACGGTTATCCGCTCGCCGCACGTGAACAAGGACTCCCGTGAGCAGTTCGAGATGCGCACCCACAAGCGCCTCATCGACATCCTCGACCCCACCTCGGGCACCGTTGATTCGCTCATGCGTCTCGACCTCCCCGCTGGCGTCGACATCGACATCAAGCTCTAAGCGATATCGCTCATAGCTTACAGAGCCCCGCTGCCATTACGGTAGCGGGGCTCTTTTGTTTTGCATGATGGGTTTTGACCGCCTGATAATGCTGCTGAGTAGGTGGCTGCGGCGCCCTATTCGCCCAAGGGGCGCAGCGACGCCTCCTCAAAATGGAAGGATCGCAAGCCGTCTTCTGTTTCGATGCACGCGCGTCCAAAGGTATCGACGGTTTTAAAGATGCCTCGCGCCTGCTCGTCACCGGCAGGGGAGCGGGCGATAACGTGCTTTCCAATCCAATTGAGGTGAGCGACATATTCGCCGTGGACGGGCGCGAGCGATCCGGTGTTTTCTTCCATGGCGTTGAGGCGTTCTGCCCAGGCATCTACAGCGTCTATAACTGCGTGATAGACCTCATCGAGGAGCATGTCGACAGCAGGAACGTTCTCGTTAAGGTCCGAGAGACCGATTGCCGGCAGGCCGCCATCGGGCACCTCCGTGGGCACATAGTTCACGTTGACGCCGATGCCACAGACCGCAAAGGGGTTGCCTTCGTTATCGCGTGCGGCTTCGACCAGAATGCCGCCGAGCTTGCGTCCTCGCGCGACCAGGTCGTTGGGCCATTTGAGGCCAATCTCGTTTGCAAGACCCTGCTTTTCGAGCGCCTCGAGCACCGCTAGGCCGCTGACGGCGGCAAGGCCAGAGTACTTGGCGGGATCAACACGAGGACGTAGGACAATCGAGAGTAACAGATTGCCGGCGGTTGAATCCCACTTGTGGCCGCGTCGGCCGCGTCCTGCTGTCTGAGTCCGGGCGGCAAGTCCTGTGCCGTGCGGCGCTCCCTGTTTTCCTGCTTCGAGCAGGTCATCGTTGGTCGATCCGGTTACGTCGACTATCGTTAATTTGGCATCCATAACGGCTGCTACCTCCTTAATGAATAAGTGAATAACGCAATGGTGTCGAGAGATAGACACAATGTGAAGCCTGTGTCGCATTTGGGCAATTTAATGTTAACACGTCAACAACGACTGAAATGCGCTATCCTCTCATGGTCGATGTAAACACGTCAACAACTCAAAGGAGGTTAGTGATGGGTTTCACGATTCTTGGAACGGGCTCGGCGCTTCCTAAGCGCAGTGTTTCCAATGACGAGCTGTCCGAGTTCCTCGATACCTCGGATGAGTGGATTTTTACCCGCACAGGTATCAAGAGCCGCCACGTCTGCACCACCGAGTCACTTGATGACCTTGCCGTAGCGGCGAGCGAGCGGGCACTCCAGGTGTCCGGAATCGACGCGAGCCAGTTGGATTTGATCGTCTGCTCGACGACGACGGGTGACCATCTTGTTCCCGCTGAGGCGTGTGCCGTTGCTGAGCGACTAGGCGCGACGTGCCCTGCCTTCGATGTCTCGGCGGCCTGCGCCGGCTTCGTATTTGCGCTCGATGTTGCCGAGGGCTATATCGCCCGAGGACGAGCCAAGCATGTGCTTGTCGTTGCCGCCGAGCAGATGACGCGCGCGCTCGACTGGACCGACCGCGCCACCTGCGTGCTCTTTGGCGATGGGGCAGGCGCCGCGGTGATTGAGGCCGGGGGAGACAGCCCCCTTGCCGTTGAGCTTTCGACGGCGTCCGACGTCGAGACGTTGCGCGTTCCCGGACTGGTCGGCACCTCGCCGTTTAAGGCCTCCGTAGATAGCGAGAGCGTGCTGTCCATGAATGGCCGCCGTGTGTTCAAGTTCGGCGTCAACGCCATCTGTGACACGGTTCATAAGCTTGCGAGCGATGCGGGCATTTCGGTCGAAGACATCGACCATTTTGTATTCCATCAGGCTAACGAACGAATCCTGAGCCAGGCAGTCAAGCGCCTCGGCGTGCCAGGCGAGCGCGTGGTTCGAACGCTGCGCGAGACCGGCAATATTTCGAGCGCCTGTATTCCCTTTGCGCTTGATCGGCTGGCGCGCACCAACGCACTGAATGCGGGCGACACCATCGCCCTCGTTGGATTTGGCGCCGGTCTGGATATAGGTGGCTATCTACTTCGTTGGAAGTAGTCGCACATAGGAAATAAAACGCCCCTAGGGCACAAACAAAGGAGAACTACCATGGCAGATCAGAAGACCTTCGAGCGCGTTTGCGATGTTATCCGCGAGACCGCCGGTCTTGACGACGTCGAGATGAAGCCCGAGTCCACGCTCGAGGAGATTGGTCTCGACAGTCTGGGCACCGTCGAGATCCTCGTCGCCGTTGAGGACGAGTTTGGCATCCAGCTCGATACCGAGGAGAACCCCAAGACGGTCGGCGAGTTCGCCGATACGGTCGAGGCGGCATTGGAGAAGTAGAGATGCTCAAGACTCCTCTCTGCGATCTGCTCGGCATCGAAAAGCCCGTGTTCCAGGGCGGTATGGCCTGGATCGCCGACGCCTCGCTGGCGTCCGCAGTGTCCGAGGCGGGCGGCTTAGGGATTATCGCGGCCATGAACGCCGACGCCAACTGGCTGCGCGACCAGATTCATGAGCTGCGCGCCAGGACGGATAAGCCCTTTGGCGTCAACGTCATGCTCATGAGCCCGTTTGCCGACGAGGTCGCGCGGGTCGTGATTGACGAGCGGGTGCCGGTCGTCGTGACGGGTGCCGGCAATCCCACCAAGTACATGAAGGCGTGGAACGAGGCGGGCATCAAGGTCATCCCGGTCGTTGCCTCGGTGGCGCTGGCGCGCCTCGTGGCGCGTCGTGGAGCCACTGCCGTGGTTGCCGAGGGTACCGAATCAGGCGGCCATATTGGCGAGACCTCGACGATGGCACTGGTGCCGCAGGTTGTCGATGCGGTCGATATTCCCGTGGTTGCGGCTGGCGGTATCGCTGATGGCCGCGGCGTGGCGGCCGCCTTTATGCTGGGCGCCGCCGGCGTGCAGGTGGGTACGCGCTTTCTGATCGCAGATGAGTGCACCGTATCGGAGCAGTACAAGGAGATGGTCCTGAAGGCCAACGACACCTCGACGCGTGCGACCGGCCGCTCGACGGGACACCCGGTGCGTGCCCTCAAGAGCCCCTTCACCAACGCCTACGCCAAGAGCGAGGCGGCGGGCGTAAGCGTCGAGGAGCTCGGGGCCATGGGCACGGGCGCCCTTCGCAAGGCCGCCAAGGACGGCAATTACGAAGAGGGCTCGTTTTTGTGTGGACAGATTGCCGGCATGGTCAACGAGCGCCAAAGCGCACGTGAAATCGTTGACGACCTGGTCGATGGCGCCGAGCACGTCCTGAAGGGTGCGTGCGCATGGGTGGCGTAGCGTTTCTGTTTGCCGGCCAGGGCGCCCAGCACCCCGCGATGGGCGTCGACCTGATCGAGGCATCGCCGGCGGCCGCCGAGGTGTTCGCCATTGCCGACGAGGTGCGCCCGGGGACCAGTGAGCAGTGCCGAAGCGCCTCCAAGGAGGAGCTCTCGCAGACCGAGAACACGCAGCCGTGCGTGTTCGTTCACGATCTGGCAGCGGCTGCCGCCCTGCGTGAGCGCGGCGTGGTACCTGCCGCCTGTGCGGGTTTTTCGCTTGGCGAGGTCGCCGCGCTCACCTTTGCGGGGGCGTTCGATACGCGAGCGGGCTTTGAGCTCGTGTGCGAGCGCGCGGCGCTGATGGCCGCGGCTGCCGAGCGCCATCCGGGCGGCATGCGCGCCGTCATCAAGCTCGATGCGGCGCAAGTCGAGAACCTGGCAAAACAGGCCGGCGAGGACTGCTGGCCGGTCAACTACAACAGTCCGCAGCAGACGGTTGTTGCCGGACCGCCCGAGGCGCTGCAGGAGCTCGACGTCCTAGTAAAAGAGGCTGGCGGCCGCGCTATGAAAGTCGCGGTGTCGGGCGCATTTCATAGCCCCTATATGGCCGAGGCGACTGAGGGGCTGGCGACGTATATCCAAGCCGGCCACGCGCCGTCACCGCTGCTGATTCCGGTCATGGCAAACATGACGGCGGCGCCCTATCCGGCGGACCCGCGAGCGGCATCGGATGTCTTGGCCAATCAGGTGAGTCATGCCGTTCGTTGGGTCGACACGCTGCATGCTCTGCAGAATCAGGGCATCGACACGTTTATTGAGGTCGGCCCTGGCAAAACGCTGTCGGGCCTGGCCAAGCGTACGCTGAGCGACGTTCGCGTGTATTCGTGCGAAACGGCCGAGCAGGTCGCAGCTATTGCCGACGAGCTCGCATAGTCCACAGGGCTGTAACCCGAAAGGAATGACATGGGCAACTTGAACAACGGCGCGCTCGAGCGCAACGACTCACGTCGCGTGGCACTGGTCACGGGCGGCTCGCGGGGTATCGGCCGCGCCTGCGCTGTCGGTCTGGCGGAGGACGGCTTTGATATCGCCGTCGTCTATGCCGGCAGCGTCGATGCGGCGCGCAAGACGTGCGAAGCCTGTGAGGCGGTTGGCGCCACGGCACGCGCATATCAATGCGACGTGGCCGATCCCGCTGCCGTCAACGCGTGCGTGGAAGCGGTCCTCAACGACTTTGGTTCCATTTGGGCGCTCGTCAACAACGCCGGCTTCACCCGCGATGGCCTGCTCATGCGCATGGGCGATGACGCATTCGATCGCGTGCTCGATGTCAATCTCAAGGGAACATTCAATATGACGCGCGCGCTCACCAAGACCTTTATGCGCCAGCGCGGCGGTTGCGTCGTCAACATGAGCTCGGTCGTGGGCCTGATGGGCAATGCCGGGCAAGCCAACTACGCTGCTTCCAAGGCGGGCGTGATAGGGCTTACCAAGGCGGTGGCGCGCGAGCTTGCGCCTCGTGGCGTACGAGCGAACGCGGTCGCCCCCGGGTTTGTCGAGACAGATATGACGGCAAAGCTCTCGGAGAAGGTGCGTACGGCAACCGAGGAACAGATTCCCCTTAAGCGCATGGCGCGTCCCGAGGAAGTGGCCGGCGTGGTGCGCTTTTTAGCGAGCGATGCGGCTGCTTACATTACGGGCGAGGTCGTGCGCGTCGACGGCGGAATGGCGATGTAGAAACCAGGGCCGAAGAACGGCTTGGATGAGGAGACCATGATGGAACAGAGAGTTGCAATCACCGGCATCGGTGCCGTATCGCCGCTCGGCAACACCGCGCTTGCCACCTGGGCGGCCATGTGCGCCGGGACCTGTGGCATCGGCCCGATCACGCACTTCGATACCGATGCGTTTACCGTCAAGGTGGCGGCCGAAGTCAAGGGCTTTGACGGCAACGAGTACTTTGGCAAGCGTGACGCCAAGCATCTCGACCCCTGCGTTCAGTTTGCGATGGCGGCTTCGGACGAGGCAATGCACGATGCGGGCTTTGATGTCGAAGGCGCCATCGATCGTGAGCGTCTGGGCGTCTACGTGGGCTCGGGCGTGGGCGGCATGACGACGCTCGTCGACAACGTCCACATGATCGCCGATCGTGGACCTCGCCGCGCATCGCCCTATATGATTGCGATGATGATTCCCAACATGGCTTCGGGCAATATCGCGATCCGCCACAAGGCAAAGGGACCGACCCTGCCAGTCGTGACTGCTTGCGCGACCTCGGCCCATGCGGTGGGCGAGGCGTTCCGCGCCATCAAGCACGGCTATGCCGACGCGATCCTCGCGGGCGGCGCCGAGGCGGCCATTATCCCCGATGCCGTTGCAGGCTTTACGTCCTGCCGCGCATTGACCACCAACCCCGATCCTGCGACGGCTTGCCGCCCGTTCGATGCAGACCGCGACGGCTTTGTGATGGGCGAGGGCGCTTGCGTGCTGGTACTCGAGAGCATGGAACATGCGCAGGCGCGCGGTGCGCACATTTATGCCGAGGTCGTGGGCTACGGTAACACCGATGATGCTTATCACATCACGAGTCCCGATCCCGAGGCTGCCGGCATTGCCCGCGCGATATCGCTGGCGGTGGCCGAGGGCGACGTCAAGCCTTCCGAGGGCCTCTACATCAATGCCCACGGCACCTCGACCAAGCTTAATGATTCGTCCGAGACGGCGGGCATTAAGCGAGCGCTCGGCGAGGACGCGGCGCGCGCCGCACATGTCTCGTCGACCAAGTCGATGACGGGGCACATGATCGGTGCCACGGGGGCCATTGAGGTCATGGCCTGCGCCATGGCACTCGAGCAGGGCGTGGTGCCGCCGACCATTAACTACCACACGCCCGATTCCGCCTGCGATCTTGATTACACGCCCAATCGCGCGGTTCGCGCCGACCTTACCTGGGCGCTTTCGACCAACCTGGGCTTTGGCGGGCACAACGCCGCCATCGCGCTGCGTAGATATACGAGGAGCTAGAGCATGGATTCCAAAAGACTTGCCGAGATAGCCGATGTGATGGAGGACCGCGGCCTTACGCGCGTACGTGTTGAGGAGCCCGATGGCACCGCGGTCGAACTCGAGCGCGCGAGTGCCGCGCAGCCGGTTGCCGTGCCCATGCCTATGCCGAGCGCCATGGCCGCTCAAGTTGCAGCTCCCACAGTCGCGCCTGCCGCACCGGAGCCCGCCACGCAGACACCTGCCGCCGCGCCGGAGCCCAAGGGCACCGAGGTGACTGCTCCCATGGTGGGCGTCTTCTATGCTGCCCCTGCGCCGGGCGACGAGCCGTTTGTGCGCGTGGGCTCCAAGGTCAAGGCCGGCGAGACCCTCTGCATCATCGAGGCCATGAAGGTTCTCAACGAGGTGACGGCCGAGGCAGACGGTGAGGTGCTCGAGATCTGCGTGGCCGACGGCGACCTCGTGGAGTTTGGCAGCTGCCTCATGAGGATCGGATAGGTGATATCCATGAACAAAGAAGAGCTCAAGAAGCTGTTGCCGCATCGCGAGCCGATGCTTTTGCTCGACGAAGCCGAGCTGGTGGGCGACGAGGCCCACGGCAAGATCACGATTACAGGCGACGAGTACTTTTTGCAGGGACATTTTCCGGGAAACCCGGTCGTTCCCGGCGTGATTCAGTGCGAGATGCTCGCCCAGAACTGCTGCGTGCTGCTGATGGGCGATGAGGAGGCGCGCGGCGCGACGCCGTTCTACACGAGTCTGGACAAGGTGCGCTTTAAGCGTCCGGTGCGCCCGGGCGACACGGTGGATCTAGTGTGCTCCATCACGCGTGCGCGCGGGCCGTTCCGCTTTGCGACGGGTACTGCGAGCGTCAACGGTGAGGTTTGCTGCCGCGCCGATATGTCTTTTGCACTCATGCACGAAAGTTAAGGAAGGCTCCATGTTCGACAAAGTGCTCATCGCCAACCGCGGCGAAGTCGCGGTCCGTGTTATCCGCGCGTGCCGCGATATGGGCATCAAGACCGTCGCCGTTTATTCCACGGCCGATGCGGACGCGCTACACGTGCAACTTGCCGACGAGGCGTATTGCATCGGCGGCCCGCGTCTTGCCGAGAGCTACCTCAACGACGATGCCGTGCTCACCTGTGCCGTAAAGTCGGGAGCTAAGGCAATTCATCCCGGCTATGGCTTCTTTTCCGAGAAGGCGAGCTTCGTGCGCGACTGCGACAAGTTCGGTCTGGCGTTTGTCGGTCCTTCGGCCGAGGTGATCGACAGCATGGGCGACAAGGACGCCGCACGCCGAACGGCCGCTGCTGCGGGCGTGCCCATCGTGCCGGGCTGCGATTTGCTCAAAAGCCCCGAGGAAGCAACGGCCGAGGCCGAGCGCATCGGCTGCCCCGTGCTTATTAAGGCGCGCGCGGGCGGCGGCGGTCGCGGTATTCGCAAGGTCGAGCGCGTGGAAGATGCGGCAAAGGCGTTCATCGAGGCGCGTGCCGAGGGTGAGGCCGTTTTTGGCGACGGCGAGTGCTACATGGAGAAGTTCGTTGCGCCGGCGCATCACGTTGAGGTACAGATTATGGCCGATAAGCAGGGCCATGTGTTTTCGCTCGGCGAGCGCGAGTGCTCGGTGCAGCGCCGCAACCAAAAGCTGATCGAGGAGAGCCCCGCGCCGTGCCTCGACGGACGCGATGATATTCGCGCGCGCATGCACAAGGCCGCGCGCGACCTGGCTCGTGCCGTTGGCTATGAGGGCGCTGGCACCATCGAGTTTTTGTACTCAGATGACGGCAATTTCTACTTTATGGAAATGAACACGCGCTTGCAGGTGGAGCATCCGGTTACGGAGTTTGTGACCGATACCGACCTGGTTAAGTGGCAGCTGCGCGTGGCTGCCGGCCAGCCTCTGCCCTTTGAGCAGGAGGACGTACCGGTCCGCAACCACGCCATGGAGTGCCGCATCAATGCCGAAACGCCGGACTTTCTACCGTCATGTGGAACGGTCACCGCGTTGCGTGTGCCGGGTGGTCCGCGCGTGCGCTGGGATTCCGCCATGTTTACCGGAGCGAAAGTTCCGCCGTACTACGACTCCATGCTCGGCAAGCTCATCGTGTGCGCGCCCACGCGTGACGGTGCCATTCGCAAGATGCGCTCGGCCCTGGGCGAGCTCGTGATTGAGGGCGTGAGCGAAAACAGCGAGCTTCAGCTCGACGTGCTGGCAAACGACGAGTTTTTGTCGGGCATGTATCACACCGATCTGATGGGGCATCTCTATGCTGATGAATAGAAAAGCGAAGACGGTCAATGTCCTTGAGGGGCCGATAACCGAGTCGTGCGCCGAGTTCCCCGCGCGCCACGTGTTTGTCAAATGCCCGGAGTGCCGCCGTGTGATCGATGAGGCGCGCCTGCACGACAACCTCGAGGTCTGCCCCCGTTGCGGCAAACACTTTCGCGTGAGCGGTCGCGCGCGCATGCGCATGACGGTCGACGAGGGCATGTTTGAGGAATGGGATGCCAATCTGGCGTCGGAGGATTTCCTCTCGTTTCCCGGCTATGCCGATAAGCTTAAGAGCGTGAGCGAGCGTTCGGGCGAGCGCGATGCCGTTGTGTGCGGCAGGGGCAAAATCTGCGGCTGCGATACCGCGCTCTTCTTTATGGATGCCAACTTTATGATGGGCTCAATGGGCTCCGTGGTGGGCGAGAAGATCTGTCATGTCTTTGAGCGCGCGGCCGAGTTGGGGCTGCCGGTCGTTGGCTTTACCGTATCGGGCGGCGCCCGCATGCAGGAGGGCGTGACCTCGCTCATGCAGATGGCCAAGATTTCTGCGGCGGTTAGGCGCCACAGCGAGGCGGGCGGCCTGTATATCACGGTGCTCACCGATCCCACGACCGGAGGTGTAACCGCGAGCTTTGCCATGGAGGGCGACATTATCCTGGCCGAGCCCGATGCCCTGACGGCATTTGCCGGCCCGCGCGTGATCGAGCAGAACATGCACAAGCGTCTGCCCAAGGGATTCCAGCGTTCCGAGTTTTTGCTGGAGCACGGCTTTTGCGATGCCGTTGTTCCGCGTGGTGAGATTGCGCTCACGGTAGGCGAGCTGCTGGCGCTGCACGAAGGGCACGCGCCTGGTCTGGGGGCTCCGCATGAGATCGTGCATACGGGTCGTCGCGACAAAAAGCTGGGACACTTGTTTAAGCGCTCGGCCGCACCAAAAAGCGCGCTCGAGATTGTCAAGCAGACCCGCTCGGCAGATCGCGCCACGGCGGGTGAGATGATCTCGCTGGGCCTGGATGGATTTGTGGAGCTGCACGGCGACCGTTACTTTGGCGACGACGCCGCTGTGGTGGCTGGCATTGGCTGGAAAGACGGACGCCCCGTAACGGTCATCGCCATCGAGCGCGGCACCACGACCAAAGAGCGCATGCGTCGCAACTTTGGTATGGCACATCCCGAGGGCTACCGCAAAGCACGTCGCCTTATGCGCCAGGCCGAAAAGTTTGGTCGACCGGTTCTGTGCCTGGTCGATACTTCGGGCGCGTTTTGCGGCATCGGTGCCGAGGAGCGCGGCCAGGGCGAGGCGATTGCCCAGAATCTCATGGAGATGAGCGGCCTTAAGACGCCGATTGTCTCGGTGGTGACAGGCGAGGGCGGCTCTGGTGGCGCGCTGGCGCTATCCGTGGCCGACCGCATCCTGATGCTCTCGAGCTCGGCCTATTCGGTCGTGAGCCCCGAGGCCTGTGCGTCGATCCTGTGGAAGGATACCGAGCGCGCGAATGAGGCCGCCGAGGCGCTTAAGCTCACGGCCCCCGATCTGTTGGCGCTCGGCATCATCGACGGCATCGTTGACGATAGGGGCCTGTCGCATGAGGAGATCGCCGGTGCCGTCATGTCCTCGGCATTTGATGCCTTCGATACGCTTGGGCAGCTCGACGACGCGACCCTCACAAACCTCCGCTACGAAAAGTACCGCGCAATCGGTCGATACCGCACGATGTGACAAAGGGGCAGTCCGCATGTCACATTGGGAAAGGCGTTCCATGTCACAAGTTACTAACACCTCGTTTATAACGACGGTTTCATCAAACGCCATGGCCGTGGTGGAATATCTGTCCAAAAGCATGATGTCGGCGCTGCCCTTTATTGTCTGCGCGGCGTTGTTCCGCACCGTCGCCGTCATTATGGGCGAAGGCATGCTGGGCCTGTGGTCTGCCGATTCCGAAATCTATCGCCTGTTCTACAGTTGGCTCTATAACGCCGGCTACTACTTTTTGCCCATCTATCTTGGTTGGGCGGCCGCCCGCCAGCTCGGTTGCTCGGAGCAGCTGGGCATGATGCTGGGCGGCGTATTGATTGCGCCCGATCTGCTTAAGCTCGTCGATGCCGCATCGACGACGGGGGCATCGATGACTTCCGTGTATGGTCTGCTTCCCGCGCCGGTCAACGATTACACGACGACTGTTATCCCGGTCCTCATCTCGGTGCCCGTGCTATGGCGAGTGGAGTGTTTCTTTTCGCGCGTTATCCCTAAGGCCGTGGCGTTTTCGTTCGTTCCGTTTGCGACCATGCTCGTCATGGTTCCGGTTTCCCTGTGCATTACGGCGCCGGCGGGCAGCTATCTGGGCATGCTGTTGGGCCAGCTTATGTTTATGCTTGGCAATTCCGGTGGCATCGTGTCGCTGCTCACGCTCATGGGGCTTGCCGCGGGCTGGGAGTTCCTAAAGATCGCCGGCGTCAGCAACGTTGTCCTATCGCTTGCCTATGCGCAGTTTATGAGTGTGGGAACGGATTCGTGCATCTTGATCGCCGCGACGATGGCAACGTTCGCCGTTTGGGGCATGCCCTTTGGCGCGTCGCTTCGCGTTGCGGATAAGGACGAGAAGGCGCTCATGCTGGGCTATTCGATCTCGGGTGTTCTTGGCGGCGTAAGCGAGCCGGCGCTGTACGGTTGCGGCTTTAAATATGGCAGGTGCCTGACGTGCATGGCCATTGGCGGCGCCGTCGGAGGCCTTGTTGCGGCCGTGGGCCACGTTACGGCCTATACCATCGGCATGACGAATGTCCTCATGGTCATTGGCTTTGTCACAGGTGGTTTTTCGAACCTGCTGTGGTGCTGCGTTGCCGGCGGCGCAGCATTTGCGGTGTCTGCGGCGCTGAGCTGCTGTTTTGGCGTGGTGCCGACAAAGATGCAGGCGGCAGAAGACGCAGCTGATTCGCTCGAAACAGTGGCGAGCGCTGCTGAAGCAAGCGCATAAATCTGTGCGACAAAAGGACGATTCCTTTGTCATATTCCAAGGCTGCGGCCCGTGTGGGCTGCGGCCTTTTTGTATCTGGGGGACAAAGTGGCTACACTACAATCCGGTCAAGCAATAGATATATAAGTAGTACCGTGGGGGCGGATGCAGATGGTCGAGTGGATTGTTAGGCGCGCACAGGGCGATCGTGCGCGTGTGGGCACGTTAGCGGGCATGGTGTGTATTGTCGCCAATGTGGCGCTTTGTGCTGCAAAGGGTGCCATTGGTGTGGTTTCGGGATCGGTTTCGATTGTGGCAGATGCCATGAACAACCTGTCCGATGCCAGCTCGAATATCGTGAGCGTGCTGGGCTTTAAGCTGGCGAGCAAGCCGGCCGACCCCGAGCATCCTTACGGCCACGGTCGCTACGAGTATCTCTCGGGTCTGGTCGTGGCGGCACTCGTGCTGCTGATTGGCGTTGAGCTGGTGAAGTCCTCGGTCGAGCGCGTCATCCACCCCGAACCTGTCGAGTTCTCGCTTGCCCTGGTGGCAGTTCTAGTACTTTCGATGGTTGTAAAGCTCTGGATGGCGGCCCTCAACCAAAAGCTCGGCGATCGCATTGAGTCCGAGACGCTGCATGCGACCGCGCAGGATTCCAAGAACGATGTTCTTGCCACGGGCGCCGTACTGGCGTGCGCAATTGTTTCGCAGGTGACGGGCATCAACCTTGACGCTTGGGTCGGCCTTGCCGTTGGTGCCTATATTGGCTGGAGCGGTTTTGAACTCATCCAGGATACGGTGAGCCCGCTTTTGGGCCAGACGCCCGATCCTAAGCTGGTCAAGCACATTCGAGACAAGATCATGAGCTACCCCGGCGTTTTGGGCGTTCACGATTTGATGGTTCACGACTACGGCCCGGGCAGGAAGTTCGCAAGCGCTCACGCCGAGATGGCAGCCGAGGCCAGCCCGCTGAAAAGCCATGACACGCTCGACAATATTGAGCAGGCGTTTAGGAACGAAGACGGCATGATTGTCACGCTCCATTACGACCCCATCGTGACCGACGATCCCAAGGTGGCGAGCATGCGTTTACGCATTAACGCCATGGCTCAACAGATCGATAGCCGCCTTTCAATTCACGATCTGCGCTGTGTGCCGGGCCCTACGCACACCAACGTGATCTTTGACTGCGTGCGACCCTCGGATCTGCAGATGAGTGCCGAAGACTTAAAGCACGCGCTGGCACAACGGGTCGAATCGGAATATCCCAAGTCGATTGCCAAAATTACGATCGACGAAGACTACGTAGGAC
Source organism: Collinsella sp. (assembly GCA_019424905.1). Lineage (GTDB taxonomy): Bacteria > Actinomycetota > Coriobacteriia > Coriobacteriales > Coriobacteriaceae > Collinsella. The sequence goes on from JAHYYP010000015.1 coordinate 37,273, forward strand.
ATACCCACGAGTAAGGCTGTGCCGGCAAAGCAGGTTATGCAGAAGGGGAGAGCATGAAGAAACTGTATCTACTCCGCCACGGTCAGACGGAGTTCAACGTCAAAAAGCTGGTCCAGGGTCGCTGTGATTCACCGTTAACCGACCTGGGCCGTAAACAGGCGGGAATGGCAGCCGCATGGCTCAAGAGCCACGACGTTGTCCCCGACAAAGTGGTCTCTTCGCCCTTAGGCCGAGCCATGGACACAGCTCAGCTCGTCGCATGCGAACTCCTCGGCCCGGACGCAGCAGTCGAGCCCTGCGAAGGCATCATCGAGCGCTGCTACGGCACCTTCGAAGAAGGCCCCCACGACGCGCTACCCACCGACGTCTGGGATCCGGGCGAGGATTTGGTCCCCTTCGGAGGAGAAGGAAGCCGCGCGCTGCAAGAACGTATGGTAGGCACCCTCACCAATCTCATGGGCTCCGAGGGCATCGAAACCCTCCTAGCAGTAAGCCACGGCAGCGCCAGCCGCCAATTCATCAAGGCTGC
>JAHYYP010000016.1 GCA_019424905.1 Collinsella sp.
GCCGCGCGGCAAGGAGATATATTGCCAGACCGGAGGGGCGCCGGGGGCGGGAATCTGGGCGTACACATTTCCTACACATCTTGTGATCCGACTAACGTTTGCCAGCCGTTAACTACCGCTCGCCGAGCATCTCTTTATATAAGGCAGTCTCATGGTTAAAGCGGATACGTCCCCCTAGCTAAAGCACAGCCAGCATCGAGCAACTCATCACGTTCTTCCACCGAGAACCCCTCGGCGTAGACGCGCACCACTGGTTCGGTCCCGCTAGGACGGACCAGCAGCCACGTGTCATCCTCGAATGACAGACGCAAGCCGTCCATATGACTAACGTTTTGCGGCACCTTGCCACAAATCGACTTGGGGTTTACGCCCGGCAGCAGGGTTCGTAACGTTTCGGCATCTTCGGCCTCAAGGCGCAAGTCGCGTCGACCGTAACTCGTCTTACCAAAACTGTCCTCGAGTTGGTCGACCAGAACGCCCAAAGGCGCGTCCGTCTTTGCCATAAGCTCACACAGAATCAGACAGGCGAGGATTCCATCGCGCTCGGGCATATGCGCGGCGATGCCGATACCACCGGCTTCTTCGCCGCCCATGAGGACGCCGCCCTTCTTCATCTCCGCCGCTATATATTTGAAACCGACTGGTTTGACGGTCACGCGGCAGCCAAGCGCCTCGGCAATGCGACGCACGAGCGTCGAGCATGAAGGATTGACGACGACGCGCCCCTCCAAATTACGAAATTGAACCAAGTCGCCCAAAACGAGCGCCATGATCTGATGCGGATGTATATATCTGCCGCGCTCGTCAACCGCGCCGATACGGTCGGCGTCGCCGTCGGTCACCAGGCCAGCGCAAGCTCCGTCCTCGATAACCGTGCGCTCGCAAGCGTCCACCCACGGTTCAACGGGGTCGGGGCAGATATCTTCTTGGTCAGACGCCTGCCCGGCGTGAATCTCGTGCACCTCAACGCCAAGCTCGCGCAGCAAGTCGGCTAGATAGCCCTGGGCTGCGCCGCCCATGGGATCGACAACCACGCGCAAGTGCGCGGCGCGGATGGCTTCGGCATCGACAAACGATGCCACCGCCTGCATATAGTCAGGAATGATATCCGCGGTGCGATATTGCCCCTCGATCCCCATTGGCTCGGGAGCCATAGTCTCTTCGAGCTCTTCGATGACATCCTGGTTGGCGGTCGAGCCGTCACCCATGCGAATCTTGAGGCACAGATAGCCCTGCGGATGATGGGACCCCGTCACCATGAGCGCGCCGCACGCCTCACCGTCATAAGCCGCCGCCCACGTAAGGGCAGGGGTCGGGACAGGTCGCGAAGCGAGCACGGCGTCTAGCCCGTGCGCTGCTAGCACGCCCGCCGCAAGCTCAGCGAACTCGCGCGCCAGGGGCCGGGTGTCGAACCCTATATATACCGTTTTGCCCGGATTGGTCTTTTGCCACAACTCGCCGACGGCATCGGCGATACGGGCAACGTTATCGGCAGTGAAGTCCTCATCGACGCGAGCGCGCCAACCGTCAGTTCCAAAATGAATTATCGCGCACACGCGCAGACACCTCACAGTGTTTGGATCATGGTACGCATGGGGTATACCCGCAACATGCACTCGGCAACCTGCCGGCACCAGCATTCACCATTTGGGCAAATGCTGCCGAGGACATGCAAGCAATAAAAAAACGCCTCGTATGGAGCGGTTTTGCCCTTTATATATCGAGCGCCTCGGCCATCGCGGCCGTAGTGATTGCCGTGGTTCCACAGCAACTGCCCACCATTGCGGCACCGGCATGTCTCCATTCGATGCATGCGCGCGCGAAAGCTTCGGGGTTCTCGTGCCATACGGGGCCATCCTGAGTCTGGACCGGATCGCCTACGTTGGGACGCACCGTGACGGGAGTAGTCGCCGATGCAACCATCCTGGGCACCGCCGTGTTCGCGGCCGCAAGCGAACAGCAATTAACACCAACCGAGTTTGCGCCGTGTTTTTCGGCGTACAAAACGGCTGCCTCGATGTTGAGGCCATCGCCCAACAGGTCGCCTTTATCGTCAACGACAAAACTCACCAGAACAGGCATGCCATCGGCGGCATCTCGGGCGCCGGCAAGCATGGGCTGCAAATTACGGATAGACGTCACCGTCTCGATCAGCAGACCGTCAACGCCGGCGTTGAGCAAGGCGTGCGCCTGTTCGCGCGCAATGCCTCGGATTTCACGATACTCGGCAGAGTCCTCGGCAAACCACTCAATACCGATCGGGCCCATCGAGCCTAGCAGCAGCTGAGGGTGCGCCTGGCGGGCATCGTCGACGGCCCCGCGATTGACCTCCGCCACGGACGGCGCAATCTGGTCGTGCTTGAGGGCATAGCTCGATGCCTGAAAGGTGTTGGTAATGAGCACCTGCGCGCCGGCGGCGACATACAAGCGATGGATACGAGAAACGGTCTGCGGCTCTGCCAGATTCCAAAACGCCGGTGGAATGTCGGCGGCATCGTACTCACTCAACAGAACACTGCCCATGGGGCCCTGCGCCAACAAGGTCTCGCTCGACAAGCGGCGCGTAAGTTCCTCGGCACCAAAGCGGTTGTAATAACTCGTATCCATATATATCCCGCTATTCCTCGACGCTGATTCCCTGCTTTTCGAGATAGGCGAGCCAGCGGCTCATCGTGTCCTCGGATAGCGCATGCTCCATCATGCAGGCCTCGGAATCGGCTCGCTCAAATTCGACACCGAGCTCCTGAACCAAAAACGTGCGGATGAGGCGATGACGGTACCAGATAGCCGTGCCGACCTCGCGACCGCGATCGGTCAGGATTACCTTGCCGTAGTGCGATTGCTCGACAAGCTCGGATGCCTTGAGCGCCGAAACCGCTTTATTGACCGATGCCTTGGAGACGCCAAGGCGCTGCGCGATGTCGACCGATCGCACGCCGTTGGTTTCCCCCTCTTCGCTTTCAATGCGAACCATGCACTCCAAGTAGTCTTCGTTCGCCACCGTCAGATGTAGTTCGCGCGAGCTATTTGTCGTATCCATGATCTTCCGTCCCTTCTGCATTCAATGGCTGATTCTACCCCATCCAAGCGTCGTGGTATGCCGTGGCATACCGTGCTAGAGTTCTTGTTGCACACGACGACCAAGATTGGAGCGGTCTTTATGGAAAACACCACCACGAGCCCCGATGTCCTTGAACGCTTTTTGCGCTACGTCCAGATCAACACGCAGTCCGAGGATGCAAACTGCGACCAGGTACCCTCGAGCGCCGTTCAGTTTGACCTTGCCAACGTGCTGGCTGAAGAGCTGCGCGAGCTTGGTGCGGAAGATGCCCACGTGACCGAGCACGCCTATGTCTGCGCGCATATCCCCGCAAGTGCGGGCGCTGAGGACAAGCCCGCCCTGGGCCTGATCGCCCATCTCGACACCACCGAAGTTGCACCGGGCGCCGGCGTGAAGCCGCACATCGTACACTACGAAGGCGGCGACCTGGTCTGCGGCACGGTTGACGGTAAGCCCGTTGCCATGAGTACCGCCAAGCTTCCCGCCCTGAATGACCTCGCGGGTGAGGACCTGGTCTGCAGCGATGGCACCACGCTGCTGGGCGCGGACGACAAGGCAGGCGTCGCCGAGATCATGTCGCTTGTCGCGCGTATCGCTCAGGACCCTTCTCTGCCCCATCCCGCACTCGGCATTTGCTTCTGCCCTGACGAGGAGATCGGCCACGGAGCCGAGCTGTTGGATATCGATACCTTTGGCTGCAAGTACGCCTACACGGTCGACGGCGGCCCCATCGGCGAACTGGAGTGGGAGTGCTTTAACGCCGCCGAGGCGACCGTCCGCTTTGAGGGCCAGTCCATCCACCCGGGCGACGCTAAGGGCCGTATGGTCAACGCAGGCAATCTGTTCTGCGACTTCAACGCGTTGCTCCCCTACGTGCAGCGCCCGGAGTATACGGAAGGCTACGAGGGCTTTTATCACCTTGAGGGTGTATCTGCGACCGTCGATCACGCCACAGCGCGCTATATCGTCCGCGACCATGACGCCGCCAAGTTCCAGCAGAAACTCGACCTTATTGATGCCGCCGCCTCGATGCTCAACCAGCGTCTGGGTGAGGAGCGCGTGACGGTCGAGATTAAGCAGCAGTATCGAAATATGGCCGAGATCGTTCGTGACTATCCCGAGCTTATTGATGTTGCCAAGGAAGCCTACCTTGCCTGCGGCGTTGAGCCCCAAGTGCTGCCGATTCGTGGCGGCACCGACGGCGCCCAGCTGTCGTTCCGCGGTCTGCCCTGCCCCAACCTTTCCACCGGCGGCTATTGCTACCACGGCGTCAACGAGTTCGTCCCGGTCAGCTCGCTCGTCAAGATGACCGACGTCCTGCAGGAGCTCGTCGCCCATTTCGCATAAGACTGGCCGCATAAGCCCAAAAGACGAATCGCCCCGTCCTCAACCGAGAACGGGGCGATTTTTTTGCTGCAACGAGAACAGGTTGACGCACGCCAGCCTCTTAACGCAAGGAGTGTCCCAAACTGCCGGCACATAAGGAACGTCCCCAAGTGCCAAGTGGACTACCCAACTGCAAGTGACGACATCGCTGGTTGAATCAACGTCAGCGAGCGACGTCCAGAGCGAACAAGTTGGCATGAAAAAGGCAGGGCATTGACCTTCTGGTCATGCCCTGCCTTTTGAATGACAAATTGTCGCTCTGGGCGGCGCGCAGCGTCGAGCCGTTACGCGGGCTGGTAAGCCCGCGTAACTCTAATAGTTGGCTTCGTAGCCGTTGCCGTCGCCGGTGGGCTCTTCGTAGTAGTCCGAATCGCTCGAATCGCCTGAGTCATCGGAATCGTCAGAGCTGACCGATGAGGTTGCGGTACCGTTTGCGTAGTCGTCAGACGTGTTGTTGTTCAGGTCGCCGATCGTAGAGCTGGAACCGTCGGAAAGACCCATGGTGTTGGGACCCTTGGGATCCTTGCCGGCATCGACGCGCTCCATCATTTCCTTGAGCTCGTCCTCGTAGACAAAGACGTAGCTCACACCGTCGATCATGGTGCTGTCGTCGGCGTACGAGGGCAGGTTGGCCGAGTAGATACCGTCGACATCCATACCGCGCATGGCGTTGACCGTAGCCACGATATCCTGAACGCTCATATCGGTTACGAGCATATCGGACAGCGAATTAACCAGGCCAAAGATCTTCGTGGCATCGAAGTTATTAAGAATCTGGTTGGCAAGGGCGCCAAGCACCTGACGCTGGTGGCGCATGCGCGTGTAATCGCCGTCGGCATAGGTGTAGCGGCAGCGGGCATAGGTAAGGGCGGTGGCACCGTCCATATGCTGCTGGCCAGCGGTAATCTTAATATCCAGGTGCTCGGGGTCGTCAACATCATCGGTTGCGTTAATGTCGATACCGCCAACCGAATCAATCAGCGCCTGCATACCGTCGAAGCTGACCTCGGCATAGTGGGAAATCTGAACACCGCACAGCTCGTTGACCGCCTCGACCATGGCCTCGGCGCCGCCAACGGTATGGCAGGCGTTGATCTTCATGGTCTCACCCTTGTACTCGACCTTGGTGTCGCGCGGAACGGAAATGAGCGTCGCCTGCTTTTGCGTGGGGTCGATGCGTGCCAGGATAATCGAGTCGGCACGATACGTATCCTCGCCCGGACGGCCGTCAGTGCCAAGAAGCAGCACGTAGAACGGATCCTTAGCCTCATCGGTGTCAACCAGAACCCGACGCAGATTGTCGGTAATGACATTAGAATCGCCGAGCTTGCCCATAATGGTGGCAAACCACAGGCCGGCAGCGGTAGTGGCACTCAGCAGCACGCCAAGCACGACAATGAGCGCGACGTGACGAATCGTGTGGCTACGACGACGTTGGCGAGCGCGCTCGGAATAGCGAGCCACGTTATCGCGACTGTAGATCTTGGCCTGTGCACCAGTTGAGGGTCTTCGGGCGGTGGTATCCGCGAGGGGCTTTTTATTAAACATAGGCAACCTGTATTAGTAGATGGCGGGATCGGGGACGGTAGCATGCTCGACATGCGCGCCGAGCGCCTGCAGCTTTTCGACAAACTGCTCGTAGCCGCGCTTGATGTGATGGATGGCCGAAACCTCGGTCGTCCCGTCGGCGATCAAGCCCGCTACGACGAGGGCCGCTCCGCCACGCAGATCGGGCGAGGTAACCTGTGCGCCCGAGAAGCCCTTGACGCCATGAATCATGGCATGATGACTCTCGATACGAATGTCGGCACCCATGCGCACCAGCTCAGAGGCAAACATAAAGCGATTCTCGAAGATGTTCTCGGTAATAACGGAACTGCCGTCGGCAAGGGCGGAGAGTACCATAATCTGTGCCTGCATGTCCGTCGGGAAGCCGGGGAACGGAAGCGTCTGGATGTCGACCGGCTTGATACGCTCGGCACGGTTCACATGGACGCCATCCTCGACGCGCTCGCAGTCGATACCCATGAGCTCCATCTTCTTGAGCACCATGCCCAAGTGAATGGGGCAAAAACCCGTGACGTCGACACCGCGATCGTCGGCCATCAACGCACCGGCAACGATAAAGGTACCGGCCTCGATTCGGTCGCCCACTACGCGATGGGTAACAGGATGCAGCTCTTCCACGCCCTCGATGGTCACGACAGGCGTACCGGCGCCGACAATCTTAGCGCCCATCTCGTTGAGCATGTTGGCGAGATCGACGATCTCGGGCTCGCGGGCGGCATTGTCGATAACCGTGGTGCCCTGTGCGCGCACAGAGGCCATGATGAGGTTCTCGGTCGCACCGACGCTGGCGAACTCGAGCGTGACGGTGGTACCGCGCAGACCTTGGGGCGCATTAGCGTTGATGTAACCGTGGGCGGTATCGAACTCAACGCCCAGGGCCTCAAGACCAAGAATGTGCATATCGATCTTGCGAGCACCCAGGTTGCAGCCGCCCGGCATGGCAATTTTGGCGCGATGGAAGCGGCCCAGCAGGGGTCCCATGACGGCGGTGGAAGCGCGCATCTTGGCAACGAGCTCGTAGGGGGCCTCCCATGAATCGACCTGAGAGGTATCAATCTCGAGCGTGTGCTCGTCGAGAACATCGATCGTAGCGCCCATGCCTTTGAGCACCTTGCCCATCACGTGGACATCGGAAATATCGGGCACGTTCTGCAGCGTCGTCTTGCCCGGCGCCAGAAGCGTTGCCGCCATGAGTTTGAGCGCGGAGTTCTTGGCGCCTGAAACGGGCACGGAGCCTCCGATGGCGTGGCCACCCTCAACGCGGATAATATCCAAGGTCTACCCTTTCAAAAAGCATGCCCGGGGTGGCTGGGCCATCCCGGGCATGATGTGTTCGCAAATGGTCGAACGCTAAATCGTTTGACTATTGGGCAAGCTTGAGCTTACACCATGCGATTTCATTATAGAGGTAGGCGCGGCGTGCATCATCCTCCGACAAATTACCCAGCTTCTCTTCAAAACCTTGAATATCAGCTTTAAGCTTGTCGGCATCGACGGTCGCCAAATCGCAAGCGCGCTCGGCGAGAACGGTCACGACATCGTCCGCAACCTGGGCATAGCCGCCGGCCACGGCAAACGTGTGGTCGACAGTGCCCATGGCCTTATCGGAAACGCGAACGTAACCGCGGTCGATCGTGCAGATCTCGCTGGAGTGAGCAGGCAGAACGCCAAACTCGCCATCCGTGGACGGAATCGACACAAACGCAGCGTCGCCCTCATAGGCGCAGCTCACGGGGCACACGATGCGGATACGCATAACCTACTTCTCCCCCATCTTGCGGGCGCGCTCGCGCACGTCCTCAATCGTGGAAGCATAGCGGAAAGCCTGCTCGGGCAGGTCATCGGCCTTGCCGTCGACAATCTCGGCGAAGGAGCGGACGGTATCCTCGACGCGGACGTAGACACCGGGGTTGCCGGTGAACTTCTCGGCGACGTGGAAGGACTGCGAGAGGAACTGCTGGATCTTACGGGCACGGTTGACCGTAAGGCGCTGCTCCTCGGACAGCTCGTCCATACCCAGGATGGCGATGATGTCCTGAAGGTCGGAGTACTCCTGCAGGAGCTCCTGGACCTTGACGGCGACACGGTAGTGCTCCTCGCCGACGATCGAGGGATCGAGAGCGTCGGAGGAAGACGCGAGCGGGTCGATAGCCGGGAACAGGCCGAGCGACGAAATGCTACGCGAAAGAACCGTGGTGGCATCGAGGTGCGTAAACGTCGTGGCAGGCGCCGGGTCGGTCAGGTCGTCTGCGGGGACGTAGACAGCCTGGACGGAGGTAATGGAGCCCGTCTTGGTCGAGGTAATGCGCTCCTGGAGGTCGCCCATCTCGGTTGCCAGCGTGGGCTGGTAACCAACGGCGGACGGCATACGGCCCAGCAGTGCGGAAACCTCGGAACCTGCCTGGGAGAAGCGGAAGATGTTGTCGATGAACAGCAGAACGTCCTGACCACGATCACGGAAATACTCAGCGGTGGTAAGGCCGGCCAGACCGATGCGCAGACGCGCTCCGGGCGGCTCGTTCATCTGACCATAGACCAAGCAGGTCTTGTCGATAACGCCAGACTCGCTCATCTCGAGGAACAGGTCGGTGCCCTCGCGGGTACGCTCGCCGACGCCGGTGAACACCGAGGTGCCGCCGTGCTCCTGGGCGAGGTTGTTGATGAGCTCCTGGATCAGAACGGTCTTGCCGACGCCGGCGCCGCCGAACAGACCTGTCTTGCCGCCGCGGATGTAGGGCTCGAGCAGGTCGACGGCCTTGATGCCGGTCTCGAAGATCTCGGTCTTGGTGGTGAGCTCGTCGAAACGGGGCGCTGCATGGTGGATGGGGTAGAACTCCTCCACCTCGGGCATGGGTTTGCCGTCGACGGGCTTGCCCATGACGTTCCAAATGCGGCCGAGCGTCTTGGGGCCAACGGGCATCTTCATGGGCTCACCGGTATCGGTGGCGATGAGGCCGCGCTGCAGGCCGTCGGTCGAGGACATGGCGACCGTGCGGACAACGCCGCCCGGAAGCTGGCTCTCGACCTCAAGGATCGTGCTCAGATGACCGATCGGGGTCTCGGCCTCGACCGTGAGCGCGTTGTAGATCGGGGGCACCGCACCGTCAAACTTGACGTCGACGACAGGGCCGATGATTCGCACGATGCGACCATCACCGGCAGTCGTCTTCTTGGTGGCTTCCTCGACCGCAAGCTGTACGGTGTTATTAGCCATTACTGTTCCTCCAATGCTGAGGCTCCGCCGACGATCTCGTTAATCTCGGTCGTGATCGAAGCCTGGCGCACGCGACTATACGTGCGGGTAAGGGTCGAGATGATCGCGGTGGCGTTTTCCGTCGCGGAGTGCATGGCCTTGCGGCGTGCACCCTGCTCGGCAGCCGCCGAATCGATCAGGGCCTGGTAGATGACCGTCAGGATATAAGACGGCACAAGCTTGCCGAGAACATGCTCGGGAGAGGGCACGAACTCGAACGTGGACGAGATGCGCTTAGGGGCGTCGGTCTCGTTCTTACGCGGACCGTGGGCCATAGCGATCATCTCGGGGTCGAGCGGCAACAGATGCTCGACGCGAAGCTCCTGATCCACGCGGTTCTTGGCGTGGTGGTAGACAAGCTCGACACGGTCAAGCTCACCGGCACGATACGCATCGCAGATATGAGAGGAGATCATGCGGGCCTGGTTGAAATCGGGCTCAGAGGAGTTGCCCTCAAAGTGCATGACGACGTTTGCGCGGTCACGGAAATACGTGGCCGGTTTGCGCCCACACGCGATGATCTCGCACTCGATGCCGTCGTTCGCCCAAGAAGCGGCGAGCTTTTCGGCCGTGCGCTCCACCGTCGTATTGAAACCGCCGGCAAGGCCGCGGTCCGAGGCAATAACGACAATCAGGCCATGCTTGACGCTCTCATGCTTCTGCAGCATGGGATCGGTGCCCGAACAGGAGGCGTCGCCGGCGACCGTCAACATGACGTCGGTCAGCGCCTCCTTATAGGGCTCGGCCTGCTTGGAGCGATCGAGGGCACGACGGATCTTGGCCGTAGAGACCATCTCCATCGTGCGCGTGATCTGCTTGGTCGTGGTAACCGAGGAGATTCGCTTCTTAATGTCGCGAAGGTTGGCCATGGGGCTTAGTTCTCCTCTGATCCAGAAACATCCGAATGGTGCTTGGCCATGAACTGCTGCTTGAAGTCGCCGATGACGCGCAAGAGCTCAGCCTTGGTGTCATCATCGATCTTCTTGGCGCGAACCTTGTCGAGCAGCGAGCCAAAGCCATTGTCCATGTACTCGATGAGCTCGGCACGGAAAGGCAGCACGTCGGCGATCTCCAGGTCATCCAGGAAGCCCTCGTTGCCAGCGAACAGCGTAACGATCTGCTCGCCAACCTCAAACGGCTTGTAACGCGGCTGCTTCAGGAGCTCGGTCATGCGGGCACCATGGGTCAGCTGCTTCTGAGTAGCCTCGTCGAGGTCGGAGCCGAACTGCGTAAAGCCGGCGAGCTCCTGGTACGAAGCGAGGTCCAGACGGAGGTTGCCGGCGACCTGCTTCATAGCCTTGGTCTGCGCGTCGCCACCGACGCGGGACACGGAAATGCCCACGTCGACTGCCGGGCGCTGGCCCTGGAAGAAGAGTTCGGACTGCAGGTAGATCTGACCATCGGTAATGGAAATGACGTTGGTCGGAATGTAGGCCGAGACGTCGCCGTCCTGGGTCTCGATGATCGGAAGAGCCGTCATGGAGCCGTAACCGTTCTTCTTGGACATCTTGACGGCACGCTCGAGCAGACGAGAGTGCAGGTAGAAGATGTCGCCAGGATAGGCCTCGCGTCCGGGCGGACGATGCAGCGTCAGCGACATCTGACGGTAGGCCACGGCCTGCTTGGACAGGTCATCGTAGATGACGAGCACGTGGCCACCGGGGTTGGTCTCGCTGGCGGGCTTGCCGTCCTCGCCGTTGTACATGAAGAACTCGCCAATAGCGGCACCGGCCATAGGCGCGATGTACTGCATAGGGGCGGAATCGGCAGCAGTGGCCGAAACGATGATGGTGTAGTCGAGCGCACCGTGCTGAGCGAGGGTCTCACGGATGTTGGCAACCGTGGAGGCCTTCTGGCCGATGGCGACATAGATGCAGACCATGCCCTTGCCGCGCTGGTTGAGGATAGCGTCGATGGCGATGGCGGTCTTACCGGTCTTACGGTCGCCGATGATGAGCTCACGCTGACCGCGGCCAATAGGCACCATGGAGTCGATAGCGAGCAGACCGGTCTGAACCGGCTCGCACACCGGGGTACGATCGATGACGCCGGGAGCCTTGAACTCGATGGGGCGACGGTGCGTGGCGACGATGTCGCCCAGGCCGTCGATGGGCTGGCCGAGCGGATTGACGACGCGGCCGAGCATGGCACGGCTCACGGGGATATCCATAATGCGGCCAGTGGTGCGGCACTCGTCGCCTTCCTTGATGGAGTCGACGGCACCGAACAGAACGGCGCCGACCTCGTCACGGTCAAGGTTCTGGGCAAGGCCGAAGACGGTCTCACCGGTATCGGAGCTCTTGAACTCCAGAAGCTCGCCTGCCATGGCGCTCTTGAGGCCGGAGACGCGCGCGATGCCGTCGCCTACCTCGTCGACCGTTGAAACCTCATGCGTATCGACCGTCGCGGAGAGGCTCGTGAGCTGCTCCTGCAGTTTCTTGGCGATATCCTGGGCATTGAGGGTTTCGGACATTAGGCTTCACCTCCGTACGAATTAGCAGAGTTTGCGAGGGTCTCCTGCGCGATGCGCAGCTGCGTCTTGACGGAAATGTCACGACGCTCGCCGCGGGCCTCGAGCACCAGGCCGCCCACGATAGACGGGTCGACCTGCTCGATAAGGAATACCTTGCGGCCGAAGTCCTGCTCGCATTTCTTAGTGATGGTTTGACGCAGCTCGTCGTCGAGCGGGATCGCCGTGGTGACGGTCACGCCCACTACATCCTCGTCTTCCTCGGCAACATACTTAAAGGCAGCTGCCACCTTGGGAAGAAGGTCGAGCTGGTCGCGCTTGGACATGGTGTCGAGCACGGCGATGATCTCGGGGCTGGCAGAAGCCAAACGCTCGACCATCTCGAGGTCCTCGAACACATGGTTCTCGGCCTTGGCGGCTTCCAAAAGGGAACGCGCGTAGGTCTCGAGCACCTTGTCCTGATAGCGGCTAGTCGGCATTCAGGCTACCTGCTTCCTGGATGTAGCGCTCGATGAGCTTCTTCTGCTCGGCATCGTCCTCGAGTGCCTCGCCCACGATCTTGGTGGCGACGGCAACGGACAGGTCGGCGATGGAGCTCGCGGCACCGGCGTAGATGGACTTGCGCTCGTCCTCGACGGTCGTATGGGCCTTGGCGATGATCTCCTCGGCCTCCGTGTGAGCAGCCTCGATGATACGGGCACGCTCGGACTCGGCGTCCTTACGGGCCTCGAGAACGATGTCGGCAGCCTGACGACGGGCGTCGGTGACGATCGAGTCGGACTCAGCGCGCTTGGCGATAGCCTCCTGCTTGGTCTTCTCGGCCTCGTCGAGGCTCTCCTCGATCTTCTTGCCGCGCTCCTCCATGGTTTTCATGATGCCCGGCAGGGCGACCTTGGCCAGCACGATCCAGATAATCAGGAAGGCGATAAGCGCCGGGATGAACTCCGCCATCTTAGGGATGAGGATGTCCGCACCGGCGGCGCCGTCCTCGGCGAACGCGGAAACCGGCATGAGCAGCGCGGCCGCGGACGCGGAGAGTGCGATCGCGCTCTTCTGGGATGAAAGATTCATACTTGACGCTCCGTGCTATTTAACGATCAGCGCGACAACGAAGCCGATCAGAGCCAGAGCCTCGCCGAAAGCGGAGCCCATGATGAAGACGGTGAACACGCGGCCCTGGACCTCAGGCTGACGGGCCATAGCACCCGTAGCACCCAGAGCAGACAGGCCGATAGCAAGACCAGCGCCGATAACACCGAGACCGTAACCGATAACTCCCACGATTCCTCCTTTGTCGTGCGTGTCTTATTTCACGCAGGATAACCTTTTTATAACTGCCGGGCTCCATGGGTACGGGCACCGGCGGTTTAACGAATTGCCTTACCTTTAAGGCACGAACGGAAGACTACTCCTCCTCCGCGACCTCCTCTGCCTCGGAGACATACACGGCGGTAAGGACCGTGAAGACGTAAGCCTGGATGGCGCCGACCACAAGCTCGATCGCATAGATCAGGATGAGGATGGCAAGCCAGGCCAGCGAAGGCAGGGCGCCGACGGCGTGGGCCGCGGAAACCTGCTGAAGCAGCGGCTGCATGAACATGCTCGCCATGATGGCGAACGAGCCCATGACCACGTGTCCTGCGAACATGTTGCAGAACAGACGGACGGCAAGCGTGATGAGGCGCAGGAAGGTCGAGAAAAGCTCGACGACCCACACGAGCACGTTCATCGGGAAGCTCACGCCCTGCGGGGCGAGGCTCTTGATGTAGCCGATCACGCCGTGAGCCTTGCATCCGTAGTAGATGAAGTACACGAAGGCGAAAATGGCGAGTGCGGCGGTGGAGCCGATTGCGCCGGTGCCGGGCTTCATTCCCGGGATCAGGCCGATCATGTTATTGATCAGGATGAACAGGAAAAGCGAGCACAGGAACGGGAAGTGCTTCTTCCAGTTCTCACCCACGACACCCTTGCCGATATCGTTCTCGACGTACTCGATGATGTACTCGAAACCGTTGACGAAGAAGCCCTTGGGAACCAGGGTCTGCTTCTTCTTGAACACGGCCAGGACGATCAGGAGCACGATCGTGGAGACGATCAGCCAAAACGAGTACTGCGTGATGCCGCAGCTCAGATCGCCCACGACAGGGGTGGAGCTGAACTCGCTGACCAGATGATTAATCTCATCAGGCAGCTTTTCAAAAATTTCCACGACTTACCTTTCGACCTCATGAGGATCTCGCAGCGCCTTGGCGACGCGAACCGCGCAGGCGGCCATAAAGGCCACGAAGCCGATCGCCTCGCCCAGGAGGAACATGCGAAATGCCTCTCCGAACAACACAAACACAACCAAGGTAAAGACAAGCAACGCGATTGCCGAGACCGCGAGACTCACCATACCCTTGAGCATGTCCGCATTCTGCTTATCGTCAAGAACCGGCTTGAGCGTAAAGACAAAGGGAAGGAAGGCAATCGCGCCCGCGATGGCGCCTGCAACGATAGCGAGCAGATCGGCTATCTGAAACACTGGCGTCCTCACTTTCCTTTTTTATCGCCTCACAGGACAGTTCCCGCCAAACATTGGTGACTATTGTACGAGCCAATCGCTAAAGTACAACCGAAAAAGCATCGGTTAATACGCACCTGTTCGTTTTCTTAAGACCTTCTTTATGCCGCAGGTACGGTAATACGTTTTTCTCGAACCCTGCAGGGCAAAACGTCCGTTAACAGGAGTGCGCGGTCGTCTTTTGCTCGCCCGCGCGCACCATTTCTTCGTATTTTCGACGTTAGCCGGTATGGCCCAGAGATTACAGCGTGCCGTAGATGCGGTCGCCGGCGTCGCCCAGGCCGGGAACGATGTAGGCAGCTTCGTTGAGATGGTCGTCGATGGCGCAGGCATAGATATGCACATCGGGGTCCTTCTCAGTCAGCGACTTGAGGCCCTCGGGGGCCGCGACGATGCACAGCATGCGGATGTCCTTGACGCCGCGCTCGCGCAGGTAGTTGATGGCCATCTCGGCCGAACCGCCCGTGGCGAGCATGGGGTCGACGACCAGGCAGATGCGCTGGTCGATATCCTTGGGCATCTTGCAGTAATACTCATGCGGCTCGTGGGTAACCTCGTCGCGCTCCATACCGATGTGGCCCACGCGAGCGGAGGGTACCAAGTCGAGGATGCCATCGACCATGCCAAGGCCCGCACGCAGAATGGGAACGATGGCGAGCTTTTTGCCGGCGAGCTGCTTAAACGTTGCGGTGGTGATGGGGGTCTCGACTTCGACGTCTTCCATGGGCAGGTCGCGCATGGCCTCGTAGCCGTCAAAAAGTGCGAGTTCGCGCACGAGCTGGCGGAACTGGTTGGTGCCGGTGTTTTTGTCGCGCAGAATCGACAGCTTATGCTGGACGAGCGGGTGATCGACAAGGGTCACACGGGACGTATCGTAGGTGACGGTCATGGGTTGATTGCCCCTTTCGTTGCGGCCGGAAGATGGCCTTGCTGACAAGGCGCATGGCGATGTTGTTGCCGCGCGCCGTGCATAAGTTTAACGGTTTGTTGTATCGAGCAGCTCGTCGCAACCCTACTGAGCGGTGTTGAGCGAACGCTTGACGGCATCACGCCAACCAGCGAGATTGCTCTCACGGCGCTCGGCGGACATATGGGGAAGGAAGGTCTTAACGATCTGAGCGTTTTGCTCCAGCTCCTCCAGGTCCTCCCAATAGCCGACGGCAAGGCCCGCCAAGTACGCGGCACCGATCGCCGTGGTCTCCACCGTCTCGCACTGCAACACGGGGATATCCAGCAGATCGGCCTGGAATTGCATGATGAACTCGTTGCGCGAGGCACCGCCATCGACAGACAGGCGCTCAATCGAAAGTCCCACGTCCTGCTCCATGGCGCGCAGCACGTCGTAGCTCTGATATGCCATGGATTCGCAGGCGGCACGTACGATGGTCGCACGGCTCGAGGCGCCGGTCAGACCGCACACGATACCGCGGGCATGCGGGTCCCACCAGGGAGCGCCCAGACCCGCAAAGGCGGGAACGAAGTAGCAGCCCTCATTGTCGTTGATCGAAGCGGCGAGTTGTGCCGACTCGCTCACACTCGAGATGATGCCGATGTTGTTGCGCAGCCAGTTCATGGTGGAACCGGCAGCAAAGATGGAGCCCTCGAGTGCATAGCTGATCTTGCCGTCCGCGGCGATACCGATCGTGGAGACCAGACCGTTCTTGGATTCGACGACCTCGTCGCCGGTGTTCATGAGCATAAAGCAACCCGTGCCATAGGTGTTTTTGGTCTGGCCGGGATGGAAGCAGCAGTGGCCGAACAGCGACGCCTGCTGATCGCCCGCCACGCCCATGATGGGCGGCATGTTGGTCATGATGTCGCTCGCGACGCGGCCGTAGTCGCCCGAGCTCCAACGAACCTCGGGCATCATGGAACGTGGAACGTCAAAGAGCGCCAGCAGGTCGTCGTCCCAATCGAGCGTATGGATATTAAAGAGCGCCGTGCGGCTGGCATTGGTGTAGTCGGTGGCAAAGACCTGACTGCCGGTGAGGTTGTAGATGAGCCAGGTATCGATGGTGCCGAACATGAGGTCGCCCGCCGCCGCGCTCTCACGCGCACCGTCGACGTTGTCGAGAATCCACTGCACCTTGGAAGCCGAGAAATACGGATCGAGCGTGAGTCCCGTGCGGGAGCGCACCAGCTCTTCTGCGCCCCGCTCGACCAGCTCGTCGATCAGAGGTGCGGTGCGACGGCATTGCCACACGATGGCGTTATAGATGGGTTGGCCGCTTATGCGGTCCCACACCACCGTGGTCTCGCGCTGGTTGGAGATACCGATGGCGGCGATGCGGTCAGAATGGATACCGCTCTTAAACTGGACCTCCATCATCACGCCGATCTGGCTGGCAAGCACCTCCATGGGGTCTTGCTCTATCCAACCGGGACGCGGGAAGCTGGTTTTGACGCTACGACGTGCCTGCGCGACGATGCAGCCGTACTCGTCGACGATGGTCGCAAGTACCGAGGTGGTGCCGCAGTCGAGCGCCATGATGTAGGAACCGCCAAAGTTAAACGAGGCATCTTCCATGCCCAGGCTGCCCAGATTCAACGACATCGCTTACACCTTTCTATTGCATCGGGTCGGACAGGACCCGTTCGATCTCTGATGCGGGAAGTGCGCCTTGGCGCAGGATCTGGAGCCCGCCGTGCTGGAACGACACGATGGTCGAGGCGTCGCGACACGGGGTCTCGCCGGCGTCGACGGCAACATCGACCCCCTCCAGGATGCGACCTTCGACGGCGGCAAAGCTTGCCGGCGAGGGCGCGCCGTGTGTGTTGGCGCTCGTGCAGGCAAGGGGACTGCCGCAGGCGCGGATGAGCGCTTGGACCACGGGAGAGGCCGAAGCGCGCAGGGCCACGGTGTCGTCGGCAGCACGCATAAAGGTCGGCACGCAGGGAGCCGCCTTGACCACGATAGTCAGGGCTCCCGGCCAGCATCGTCGCGCAAGTACGCGGGCATCTTCCGGGATATCCACGCCATAGCGGTCGAGTGCTTCGGCATTATCAACCAGCCAGGCGACCGTTTGGGTGAGTTTGCGCTGCTTGAGGGTAAAGATGCGGCGGTAGCCGGTACCGAGCGCAGGGACCGCGGCGCCATTGACGACAGCCTGCGGATCGCGCGGCCACGATGGGAATTCGCTTGTATCTTGGGGCACGGCGTCCGAGAAGGCGTTGACTGCCACGGCGACACCGTAGACGGTCTCGGTCGGGATCAAGGCCAGGCCGCCGCGGCCGAGCACCTCGGCCGTGCGCTCGACGGCGAGCCGATGCGGCTCGCGCGTTCCCTCGTATACCCGATAGACCGTCTGCATGTGTATGCCAGCCCCTTACGCTCTGGTGAAAGTTTGTTTACTGAGGGGCATTCTCGCACGAAACGTTCAACCTATTTGGCCAGAGTGCATGTTGGTTTGGTGAGCGGCTTTAGTAGTCGGTGAAAGTGAGGGGGTCATTGGACTGCGATGAACTTCTTTGGCCTGCCGGCGTGGCGTTTTTGGGCGGCGTAGCGCTCGATGCTGTCTATCGTTATCATCCGACGGCCGTCGACAAGTTCAACATCGAGCTTTCCGGCTTTGACCAGCGCGGTAATCCGCGGAGCGGAGACTTTGAGGTCCAGCGCTGCGTCTTTAAATGTTCGGCACGCCGCTTCCCGAGCGTCCTCGTGGTCGATTTCGACTGAAAGGGCCACGACCTCGGCCGAGCGTTCGTACCCTGCCGGAGTCAAACCGTTGTTGAGGTCGTCGGCCAAAAACGCCATCAGCGCCTCGGTGGCATGGGCAATCGCTTCTTCGCGCGTGTCGCCATCGGCAAAGGCGCCGGGAATCTGCGGGAAGCTAGCGCAGTAACCGTCGTCTTCTTTTATGAGAACGCAGTCATAGGTAAATCGCTGCCTCATTTTGCCTCCAACTACCATCCAGCTTGGCGACGAATACTTGCCCACGTGCCCTTCTTTGGTCGATCACCACCAGAGCCGTTCACGGTGACAACACGGTCGCCAGAAACATACTTAGCATGACTACCGACTTGCGCGACCTTCACGAATCCATCGTGCTTGAGTAGGGCAATGATTTCCCGAAAGGTAGGAGGTTGCATGGGCCGACCTCTTTCAGCCGTCCTAATTATAAACTAGTTTATAATTTTTGCTAACCAGTTAATAAATATTACTGGCGCTGTTTGGGCTCGGTGACGATGGCTCGGACGATGCGGGGGCGATCGGTGAGGTCGCGGACGATGCGCACGTCCGAGAGACCCGCCTGGCGGCAGAGCTCGGCGGCGGCGTCGAGGGCACCCTCGTAGAGCTCGCAGGCAAACAGGCCGCCGGCGCGCAGCATGTAAGGCGCCGCATTGAGCAGGCGGCGGAAGATATCGAGGCCGTCGGCGCCGCCCTCAAGCGCCAGGTCGGGCTCGAAGTCCTTGACCTCGTGCGGCAGTGAGCGCATGACGTCGGTCGGAATGTAGGGCGGATTGGAGACAAGCACATCAAAGGTGCCCCACTCTTCGCGGGGAATGGAACTCACCAGGTTGGTGAGGCTAAAGGCGACCTCATCGGATGTGAGACCGAGCGCGTCGCGGTTTTTGGTGGCCAGATCGATAGCGCGCGGCTCGATATCGGTGGCGGTGCAGGTAACGTGGCCGCGGCGCTCCCAGGCAAGGGAGAGCGAGATGCAGCCCGTGCCGCAGCCGACCTCGAGAACGCGGGCGATGCGGGGCTCGGCTGGGGCAGGCGAAGCGGCATCCTGAGCTGAAGCCGTCTCCTGGTCGGCACCCTCGATGGCGATGCCGTATTCGTCGAGCTCGGACTCGGCGGCTTCCGCGACTTCGGCTTCTGCTGCCTGCGCGGCGGCTTCCTCGGCCTCGCGGTCGGCCAGCTCCTCGGCATAGGCACGGCTGCCGAGCACGTCGCTACCCAGCGCAGCCTCATCGGCGGCCGTCAGGTTGGCGGCACGGCGCTCGGCGGTCGCGCGTTCGTCTGCCAGCGCGGCCTCAGCCTTGCGCGCCTCCTCGACCTCATCGTTCCAAGGCAGCTCAACACGCTGACGGGCAGCAGCCTCGGGGCTCAGCACCTCGGCATCCAGATAATTGAGGACTTCCTCGACGAGCATCTCGGTCTCGGGACGCGGAATGAGCACGCCGGGGGCGCACGTGACGTCGATCATGCGAAACTGCGTGCTGCCGGTGATGTACTGCAGCGGTTCACCTTTAGCGCGACGAACAACGGCCGCGTGCATGGTCTCGAGCTGAGCCGCGTTAAGCGTCTCGTCCATGCGCATATATAAGTCGATGCGTGCCAAACCCGTGGCAGCGCAGAGCAGCCACTCGGCAGAAAGACGGGGGTGCTCCTCGCCGCGCTCGGCCAGGTACTCCTTGGTCCACTCGAGACAACGCTTGATGGTCCAAATCTCGTTTGCCATGGGGCCCTCCCCTCTTAAGCGCCGGACGGCGCGCGAATGTCGGAGCAGATTGTACGCGAGGGCGGCACGCGGCAAGGGACGATTGGAAGCGATTATCGAGAATCAGCCCAGAATTTTGCTTGAATCGCAATCGAAGTGTTCATTCGTCGACGTCTAAATCTGCATCCGTCAAGCTTTTGGCAAGGTTGCCCCAAAACTGACCAATATCTAACCAAGAACTTGCCAAATCACTTGACGCGCGACGCATCAAAAATCGCCCCGCGACTTCTCGGACGATTTTTTGAGCATTATTTTCGATAGCAGATGAATGCCGCTAATTTCTTTGAGCAGGTAGCCGGCTTAATGGCCATCAAAGCCGATTAAATAACATCTCAAAGCAATGTGCCCAACCTAGTCATTTAAGAACGTCCCCAATGACTAAAATGCCATCACAGCCGACTGAATATAATATCAAGGCAATGTCCCCAATGACTCCCTACGGATCATTTGACAACCAAGAAAACGCCGATGTTTTGGCAATGCCAGCGAGCGACGTCCAGAGCGAACAAGTTGGCATGAAAAAGGCAAGGCATAGACCTTCTGGTCATGCCTTGCCTTTTGAATGACAAATTGTCGCTCTGGGCGGCGCGCAGCGTCGAGCCGTTACGCGGTTTGGCAAAACCGCGTAACCCACTACACAGCCTGCGCCAGCTTCTCGGCTCGCTCGGCGGCGGCGAGTGCCTCGATCACGGTGCCGAGCTGATCGCCCAGAAGGACGCCGTTGTAGGTGGAGTTGAAGCCGATGCGGTGATCGGTCACGCGGTCCTGGGGCTGGTTGTAGGTACGGATCTTCTCGGAACGGTTGCCATGGCCGATCTGGCTCTGGCGCTCGGCACCGAGCTCGGCCTGCTGCTTCTCGAGCTCCATCTCGTACAGACGGGCACGCAGCATCTGCATGCAGACCTCGCGGTTCTGGATCTGGGAGCGCTGCTCCTGCGACTGCACCACGGTGTTGGTGGGCAGGTGGGTAATGCGCACGGCGGAGTAGGTGGTGTTAACGCACTGACCGCCAGGGCCGGAGGCGCAGTAGGTGTCGATGCGCAGGTCGGACTGGTTGATCTGGACGTCGATCTCCTCGGCCTCGGGAAGCACGGCGACGGTAGCCGTGGAGGTCTGAATGCGGCCCTGGGACTCGGTCTTGGGGACGCGCTGGACGCGGTGCACGCCGGACTCGTACTTCATGACGGAGTAGACGCGGTCGCCCTCGACCTTGAACTCAATGGACTTAAAGCCACCGGCCTCGCTGGGGCTGGAGTCGAGCACGGTAGTCTTCCAGCCGCGCGACTCGCAAAAGCGCTGATACATCTTGTACAGGTCGCCGGCGAAGATGGCCGCCTCGTCGCCACCGGCGGCGGAGCGGATCTCGACGATGGTGTTCTTGTCGTCGTTGGGGTCGCTCGGGATGAGCATGTACTTGATGTCTTCCTCGAGCTGGGGAAGCTTGGCCTCGTTTTCGGAGATGTCCATCTGGAGCATCTCCTTCTCATCGGCATCGGTGGTATCGTGCAGCATTTCCTTGGCAGCCTCGATGTCATCGAGCGCGCCGATGTACTCGCGCGAGGCGGCGATGAGGTCGGACTGGTGCGCGTATTCCTTGTTGAGACGCGTGAACTCCTTGATATCGGAGGCGACGGCCGGGTCGGAAAGCTTCTTCTCGAGCTCCTCGTAGGCCTTGATGATCTTTTCGAGCTTGTCGCGCATGACGGACTCCTTTATATGCGTGAAGGTGAAAATCGGCAGAATTGATGGGGCGCGGGGCGCCGCTGCGGGGGTAAGCCCGGCTAGAACATGTCGATCCTCAGATACATGCGCATCCCTTCGCGTATGGGGTACATAGTTGCGGTCTAACCCATACATGATAGCGTGCGCAGGCAAACCTGCATATAACCCGCACGGAATCCGACAAAGGGACAGTCCCTTTGTTGGATTCTAGAGCGTGTGGAGCAGAGCGATGAAAAAGCGGACACCCTGAAGGTAGACTCGGCGGGTAATGCGCTCGTTGGTGCCGTGGACGCCTCGGTCGCACTCGTCATCGTCGACCACAAAGGCCGAGAAACGAATGCACTCAGGGCAAATGCGCTGATAGTTGGCAGCGTCGGTCGCGCCGATCACGGTCGAGGGGACGATGCTGACAGGAGCCCCGCCCGTCGCACTCGGTCCGTTTTCCTCCGTCCCCTTTGGATCACGGAAATAGCGGGCGGCGATGGCGCGAACGGCCTCGAGCCCCGGTCCACCGACACGCGGAGACGGCGAAGGCTCGGAGCTGCCGGGGCCCAGCTCCACTTCGACACAACCGGCAAGGTCCGCCCCGGCAACCGCCTCACGGCAGCGCGCCACAACGTCGACCACGCTCGTACCCTCGAGCATGCGGAAGTTAATGTTGGCCCACATATCCTGCGGCATTACGTTGGCGCCGGTGCTGCCACCCTCGATCTGCGTGGGCGCGCAGGTGGTCGTCACCAGCGGATAGAGCTTTTTGCTGGCGAGGCAATCGCGGACAATGGCATCCCCGTTGGCGGCAATTTCATCGGCCGTGTAGAGCCCCAACTCGACGAGTTGAGCGGCAAGCAAGTCGGTCACGCGCGTCGGCCACTCGATATCGCAGATTGCGGTGATGGCACGGCTGAGCACCTCGAGCGATGTGCCGCCGTAGGGGTTGGACGAATGCCCGCCCTCACTCTTCGTCTTGAGTATGATATCGGCGTAACCCTTCTCCGCGAGGTCGGCATGCATAAGCCAGCCCTCGTCCGCGCCATACTCGGCAGCCGAAACAATACGGTAGTCACCCTCGTCGATCAGATATTCAAGTTCAACGCCACGCTCCTCGAGCACACGACCGATCGCCCCCGCGCCGTACTGCGTGGTTTCCTCGTCCTGGCCAAAGGCGAGCAGCAGGGTACGCTTGTGCTCCCAGCCGTGCGCGAGCGCATACTCAACCGCCTCGAGAATGCCTGCGACCTGGTCTTTCATATCGATGGCGCCGCGACCCCAAATGTAGGTGTCGTCCACATGTCCGCTAAAGGGGGCATGCGTCCAGTCAGCCTCGGTGCCGGGTACCACGGGAACCACGTCCATGTGGCCCATGAGCATAATGGGCTTGAGGGCAGGGTCGGAACCGCTAAGCGTCACCAATAGCGAATGGTCGATAAGCTCGACCTTACCCGCCGTAAATACGTGCGGCCAAGCCTGCTGCATATACGCGCGCAGGTCGTCGAACGGCTGCCAGTTCACCGCCTCGGCATCCATACTCGAGATGGTCGGAAACGACAGCACGCGGCCCAGGCGCTCGCACGCACCAGCTTCGTCCAAATCGGCAAAATCATCCTCATGCGCAAAGAAGCGCCAAACCTCGGCCATGACATCCTTTCGATTGTGATGACGAGGGCCGCCCCACGGGAGCGGCCCTGTCATGCAAACATTTGCGGTCGGTTACTTGTCCTCGAGATAACGCGAGAGGAACTCGCGGGTGCGCTGGTGTTTGGGGTTGCCAAAGAGCTCGGCCGGCGCGGCGTCCTCGAGCACCACGCCCTTATCCATAAAGACCACGCGGTCGGACACGGTTCGGGCAAAGGCCATCTCGTGCGTGACGACGACCATGGTCATGCCGTCGGCCGCGAGCTTGCGCATGACCTCGAGCACCTCGCCCACGATCTCGGGGTCGAGTGCCGAAGTCGGCTCGTCGAACAGCATGATCTGCGGATTCATGCACAGGGCGCGTGCGATGGCTACGCGCTGTTTTTGACCACCGGACAGGCGGCCCACGGCGGCGTGCGCGAACTTTTCGAGTCCCACGCTCGTCAGATGCTCCATCGCAATTTTTTCAGCCTCGGCCTTGCTCATCTTTTTGAGCATGACGGGCGCAAGCGTGCAGTTGTCGAGCACGTCCATGTTGTTGAACAGGTTAAAGCCCTGGAACACCATGCCGATGTCCTCGCGGAGTTTATTGATATTGCAGCGCTCGGCCGTAAGGTCCTGGCCGTGGAACCAGATGTGGCCCGCGTCCGGGGTCTCGAGCAGATTGAGGCAGCGCAGGAAGGTCGACTTGCCCGAGCCCGAGGCGCCGATAATGGTGACGACCTCGCCGGGGTTAACGGACAGGTCGATGCCCTTGAGTACCTCGAGCGAGCCGAAGCTCTTGCGCAGGCCCTCAACGCGGATGAGCGGCTCATTGGTCTGTGCGGCGGCCGCAACGCCGGTAGTGGCGGTATCTGCCATGATGATTCTCCTCGTCTTAAGCCTAGTTAGAGCTGGGCAGCGTGGCCGGAGCCTCGGCACCGAGCTTTTTGCCAAAGGCTTCGAGCAGGCGGCTCGCCACGAGCGTCAGGATCAGGTAGACCACGAGCGCCACGCAGTAGACCTCCATCTGGCGGTAGTACACGCCGGCGACCGTGGTAGTAGCGTACATAAGGTCGAACACGCCGATGACCGAGAGCACCGACGAATCCTTGATGTTGATGATGAGCTCGTTGGTGAGCGCCGGAATCGCATTTTTAATGCCCTGGGGGAACACGACTTTGCGCATGGCCTGCCACTGCGACAGGCCCAGCGATCGCGCCGCCTCGGCTTGGCCGGGATCGATGGACTCGATGCCGCCGCGCAGGACCTCCATCATGTAGGCGGTGGAGTTAAGCGAGATGGTGACGAGGCCGGCGGTAAAGGTGCTCCAGATCTGGTTGGCCTGGGCGGTCTCGAAGCCCATGCCGCGCAGAACGGTAAAGCCCGCGTAATAGATAAGCAGGCCCTGGACCATCATGGGCGTGCCGCGCACAATGGTGGAGTAGACGGTCGCGAAGCCGCGGCCGATACTCTTAAAGAAACGCACCAAGTCGTTGTCCACGCGGTCGAACGTCTGAATGCGCAAAAACACAAAGAGCAGTGCCAGGAAGAAGGCGATGACGGTGCCGAAGGTGGCAAGCGCGATGGTGATTTCGATGCCGCGGATGAAGAAGTCGCCGCTCTTGTAGGTCATGTAGACCAGGCTCGACAAAAAGTCGCTGGGGTTGGAATCCGAGACAATGCTCACCTGCACCAGGTCGATAAACGACATGATGCAGCGGTCCACGAAAAAGATCGCTGCGATGGCGACCACAACATAGCTACCCAGGCGCGCGCCGCGGCGGAAACGCTCGGAGGCGAACGGCGACTTTTCGCGATAGTCGTTCCAGTGCATGAGCTTGGTGACGAGTGCCGCCGCCGACACGACGACCCAGGCCCACAGGATCGCCCAAAGGCAGTCCTGGAAGATGCCAGTGGGCGCCAAAAAGCTCAGCGGCGTGGGGTTGCGCTGGCTAAACGCCAGGCCAAGCGCCGCGATGACGCTCGTGCCCAGGTATACGTAACGGTGATCGGCCTTGATAAAGGAGGCCAGGCGATTGACGGTTTTCATGCTGCCTCCCTATGCCGGCTGACGGTCGAGGCACGCGTCCCACATTTGGTCGCGCTCCTCTTGGCTAATGCCCTTGAGTGTCTTGTCGATGAGCTTAAGCAGTTTGTCCGAGCCCTTGCGGCAGCCGACGTTTGCCGCGACCTCCTGCTTAAAGCCCTCGCCTTCGGCAAAATGAATGGGAACGATGCCCGGGTTTTGAGCCATATAGCCCTTCTCGTTCTCGGTGTTGTAGGTCACGGCGTCGCAGGTGCCCTGCAGCAGGTTCGAGAACACCGTGGGGACGGAGTCGACCGGGTTTTTGTGCACAACGCCCGGGATCTCGTCGATGACGGTGTCGAGCATGGTGTCCTTTTGGCCGAGCACCGTGGCACCGCTAAAGTCGCTAAGCTTGGTGGCGTTTTGGTAGGGCGAGCCCTCTTTTACGAATAGGCCAAAGTAGCCAATGAAGTACGGGTCGGAGAAGCCGACCGACTCTTCGCGCTCGGGCGTGGCGCTCATGCCGGCGATGATGAGGTCGATTTGGCCGTTGTTGAGCGAATCGATAAGGCCCGAAAAGCTCTGCTTGACGGCAACGGGCTCGCCACCGAGGGCCTTGCAGACGATCTTGGCGATCTGCACGTCGTAGCCATCGGCATAGGCGCCCTGCACGTTGTCGATGGGGATGGTGTACTCGCTGGCTTCGGAAACCTGCCAGTTGTACGGGGCGTAGGCCGCCTCCATGCCAATGCGGATCTTATCCTTGCCGATAACGGAATCGGACAGGTCGTCGCGACCGCCACCCGTCGTGGGCTGAACTACTTCCAGCGTGGAGGGGCGCTGGCAACCGGCAAGTGCGCCGGCGACGACAGTAGCGCTCGCAGCGAGAGCGCTACCCAAAAAGATGCGACGGCTGCATATCGGCTGCGGATGCGCGTCGCGTTGATGGGGAGAATGCATAATCTGCCTTCCCTGTTGAATCGTATGCTGACGACTTAACAGGATACCGCTCAGCGCTACCTCCAGCAAATGCATATATAAATGCATATATGCAAGTTTACGAACTGAAAACGATTGATAGTCGTTGGAGACGTTCTTAAACGACTAGTCAAACAAGAACGTCCCCAACGACTAGTCCCAGGTATGCAGCCTGTTAAAGCAGAGTAACGCTAAAGCTGCGAACATCCGTCTCGCCGGGAGCCAAGGTGATGGTGTTGACCTTGTGCTCAAAGACGTCGTCCTCGGTGTCCATGGTGGTGTGACCGGTCCAGGGCTCGAGCGCCACAAACGGGGCGTCGTTGGCGGCAGACCACACGCCAATGTACTTAAAGCCCTCAAAGTCGATCTTGACGCCGTGGCCCGACTTGCGGCCGCGCAGCGTGAGCGTGGAGCCCGGGGTATCGGTGAACATGATGGCGTCGTTATCGAAGCTGCGGTGCGTGATGGGCAGCACGTCCGAGTTATCGGGAGCCTTGTAACTGCCCTCGAACGTCATAAGACCGTCGGGCGTGATGATGGGAGCCTCATTAGTCCAAGCCTCGGTAAACGCCAGCTCGTAATCCTCGAATGCCTCGTCCTCGGCACCGGGAGCCGGTACGTTAAACGCGGGGTGGCCGCCCACCGAGAACGGCAGGTCCACGTCGCCGGTATTGGTGACGGCAAAGGTCTGGGTAAGTGTGGCGTCACCAGTCAGGGCATAGGTCATGTTGAGCTTAAAGTGGAACGGGAACGCCTTGAGCGACTCGGGCGTGTCGGTGATCTCGTACGTTACCGAGGAGCCGTCCTCCGAAACCTCGACCAGCTTGTGTTCGACGATGCGCGCGAGTCCGTGGCGCGGCATCTCGCAGGTGCCGGCCGCAGACGTCGCCGTGTTGTTGCGCAGCGAGCCCACAATGGGGAACAGGATGGGCGCATGCTTGCCCCAAAAGGCGGGGTCGCCCTGCCACAGATACTCGTTGCCGTTGAGGGCAAGGCTCGTGAGCTGGGCACCCATGGAATCGATGGCCGCGGTGAGGCCGCCGCGCTTGATGGTAGTGACAGTAGACATGCTACTTCCTCCAAAAGTAAACAATAGTGTCGAGGGCTATTGTCCCACTCTTGGCGGCGGGACGGGACGGCAGGCGATTATTGAGTAGCCATAGCGGAATGAGCGGCGAGTGCCTACTGGGTATCCACGTAAAGGTCGAACCTGCCCTGCGGTGTGGTGTCGACCGTGTCGGGCGCCTGTGAGTTAAAGCTCACGGGGACCATGCGCTTTGAGGCACGGAAGCGCGTGCCGTCGGTGGCGACGGGCGGTTCATCGACGGTGAGCTCGTAGTCGCCGGGCTTAAGTTCGATGCCGTCACCAGCGGAATTGACGTATTGATACTCGTCAATCGTCTGCCCTTTGAGCGTACGCCCCACGATGTGGATGAGCATTTGGCTGTCGCCACGCGCGGTGTCCCACGTCGCGCCGTCCTTGACCTCGACCGACACATGTACCGAGCGCGTGCGGCCGAGCGATTGCTCGATAGACATCTCGACCTTGGCGGCGTCTTTTCGCTGTTGTTCAACATGGCTCCAGACGTTTCCAATTACCGAGCATGCGATAACGCCGGCCATGAAGGCGATAAGGATGGGGCCGAGCGGAGAACGGCGGCCCGCGTCTTCCTCACGAGCCAGGTCGGGGCGATGTGTGGGCGCAGGCGCCTGGGCGCCTTGCGCGGGCACGTCGAGAATGCTGAAGGATGCCGTGCTGTCGGGGTCGATGGTGTGACGCGGCTGCGGGATCTTTGCCGGCGAGATGGACATGTCGGCTGGCTCGCCGAGCGTGGCCGTAGCGTCGGCCTTGGCCTCGTCTGCCTCGGCCTGGGCCCAAGCTTGTTCGAAGGTCAGGGGCTCGACGGGGTCGAGGGCGGCGTCCGAATCGGCGGCGACGTCGTTGCCGGTCTCGTCCTCGTCGCTCGACACGTCACGCGGCATGGGCTCGTCCCACTCCTCGTCCGGAGCCTCACCCTCGCTATACCACCATTCAAAGTTATCGATATCCATACGGGGCGCCCCTTAGGCCTCGCAAATAAACACTCGCTAGTCTTATACCCCCAGACGGCACGGCAGCTCGCCGGCACAGATAGGAAAACCATCACAACATTCGACGTTTTTCCTCGATTTCGAGATTTTCGCCGAATGTTGTGACGGTTTGGGCGACCGGCCGGCAGCGCAATGTGACAAAGAGACTGTCCCTTTGTCACATTCTGCTAGAGTTGCAGGGATTGAATCTCGCTTATTCATGCGACATTGGAGTGACAACCTTGACCGCCGCAACCACGCCTAAAAGTAAGTCAACCGCCGCCGCGCTCTCCCCTGCGCGCACCAAGCTCTGCCTGGCGCTGCTCGTGCTGTTGGGATTCTCGCTCGGCTGCTCCGAGTTCGTGGTCATCGGCATCGAAAGCGACTTGGCAACGGAACTCGGCGTATCGCTTGCCACCGCAGGCCAACTTATTAGCGTGTTTGCGCTTGTCTACGCCATCGCGACGCCAGTGCTTGCGCTCAGCACGGGGCGTTTTCGCCGCTACCAGCTGCTCGTGTGCTACAGCATCGTCTTTGTGCTCGGCAATTTGGTTATGGCGCTGGCGCCCAACTTTCAAGTGCTGTTTATCTCGCGTATTGTCCTGGGCTCCGTCTCGGGTGCGCTGCTCGCCGTGGGCGTAACGTACATCCCTGAGCTGCTGTCCCCGCAGCAGACCTCACTCGCCATCTCGGTAGTGTACGGCGCGTTTTCCGTGGCAATGGTCTTTGTCACTTCGATCGGCAAGTTTGTGGCCGACACGCTCGACTGGCACGTGGCCATGTACGGCACGCTGACCTTTGCCGTTCTGATCTGCGGAGCGCTCGTGGCGTTTATGCCGCGCGCTGGGCAAACCGACGAGCCCGCCACTTTTCGCGAACAGGCGGGTCTACTACGCGAGCCGAGCATCATCACCGGCATGCTCATCTTTTTGTTTGGCGTGGGGTCGGTCTACGTTTTTTACGGCTACGTGACGCCTTATCTTGAGCAGGTGCTGGGCATGGGCACGGTCGAAGCCAGTACCACGCTCATGGCCTACGGCGTGTTCTGCCTGATCTCGAACATCCTGGGCGGATGGATCGATGCGCGCTTTGGCATGAAGGCGCTACTCGTGACGTTTGTGCTGCAGGCTGCAGCGTTACTCGGACTGTTTGCTGTGGGCGGCACCATGCCGCTCGCGCTGGTCTTTGTCTTTAGCCTGGCGCTGCTCATGTACCTGTTCTCGGTGTCGTGCATCACGCACTTTATGGACGTGGCACGCAGCCGCCATCCCAAGTCGATGGTACTCGCAAGTTCGGTTGAGCCCATGGCGTTTAACGTCGGCATCTCGTTTGGCACCGCAGTGGGCGGCGCCGTGGTAAGCAGCGTTGGCATTGCATATGTAGGCGCGGTCGGTGCCGTGTTCTCGCTTGTGGCCTGGGCGCTCACGCTGGTGACGATTAAGTTGGCTCGCTGGGAACGCAAGAGGACGATGGCGCAGGCGTAGATGCGATACTCGAGCTCGATGATGGCGATCGAAAGGAAACCGCATATGCAACGTGTACTGTTTATCTGCCATGGGAACATCTGTCGCTCGACGATGGCTGAGTCCGTGTTTACCGAGCTGGTGCGGCGCGCCGGGCGCGCGGGCGAGTTTGTCATTGACTCCGCTGCGACCTCAACTGAGGAGATCGGCAACCCGCCGCATCATGGCACGGTCGCCAAGCTGCGTGAAGTCGGGATTCCCGTCGTTGCGCACCGTGCCCGCCAGGTGCGTCGCGCGGAGTATGGCGACTGGGACCACATTGTCTATATGGACGACGAGAACGCCCGCGGCCTGCGGCGCATCTTTGGCGACGACCCCGACGGCAAGGTTACACGCTTGCTCGATTGGACCGAGCGCCCCGGTGACGTGGCCGATCCCTGGTACACCGGCAACTTCGATGTCACCTACCGCGACGTGCTCGACGGTTGCACCGCTATGCTCGAGCAACTGTAGACAAGCGAGGTCGCGAGCCACGTCTCCGGCGCGAAACGAGCGTGGGTTTTCTCCCACTTTGAGCGCTCGAGTGCGCTCTAAACGGGAGAAAATCCACGCTCATGAATGTGACAAAGGGACTGCCCCTTTGCCACATCCGGGACTGGCCCTAGACCGGCTTGACCTCCAGCTTTATCCCCTCGGCGCAGGAGTCGCCCAAAACATCCGAAAGGGCCCAGGTCGCATATAGCGGCAAATAGAGAACCGCTCCGTTGCGCTCAACGTTGCCTCTCGAGAAAACAATCCCGAGCCTTACGCCATATTCAGCCGTATCAAGCACATGACCGAGCGCAGCGTGCGCGTGGTAATAGGAGCCCGATTTAACCTCGATCGGAACAGCCGTCCCATCCGGCCCATCGACCACAAAGTCCACTTCACCGCGCTTTTTTGTCTGATAGTAGTAAAGCTGGCGATTTTGGGCAGCCAGCTGCTGGGCCACCACGTTTTCGTAAATGCCGCCCAGATTGGGCTCCTTGCTATCAAGATACGCCGCTTGGGCGACTCCAACGGGGTAGCGCGCCATCAACATGCCCGTATCCGATTGGTATAGCTTGAACTGCGATGGCCGTGCCGTCTTGAGCAGGGGCGACTTTGGCTCGGTTACGATATCGGCTTTGAGAGCAACGCCGGCATCGACAAGCCAGACAAAATCTCGCTGGTACTTCTCATAATGCGCCTTGGGGTCAATGGAATTGAGCACGAAACGCTTGTGTTCGCCCTCAAGCATAATGGGGAGCTGATCGTAGATGCTCTGCACCTGAAGGGCACGCCCGCTTGCATACTTGGAAATATCCCGTCGGTACTGTTCGTTGAGCTCGGACTGTAGCTGACGAACAGAGGCAAGGTCGCCCTGCGTGTCAAGGAAACGCTGCACGACCTCCGGCATTCCGCCGACAACGGTATAGGTCCTGAAGTTTGCCATCATCGCGTCATGAATGTAATCAGGAATGGGCCTCTCGCTGATACACGCGTCACGTATCGTTTGGCGAGCCCCCTCGCTCACCCCGGTTGCCCAGCAAAACTCCTCAAAATCGAGCGGGAACATCCTAAGCTCGTGGACATACCCCACGGGATAGGACCTGACGCCCTTGAACTGGGTCCCGAGCATTGACCCCGAAAACGCCCAGCGGCACCTCCCGTCCTCTACAAGGAACTTTGCCATCGTCATGATGTCGGGGGCCTCTTGGACCTCATCGATAAACACGAGCGTTTTGCCTGGTGCAATCGACTTTCCCGAAAGAAGCGTCACCCTGCTGATGAAATCATCGGCATTCCGCGCCTCGAGAAGAGCATCTTTTGCCTGGCGATTTTCCATGAGATTGAGCTCGATGTAGGTTGCATGGCTGGCTTTGCCAAATGCGCGAATCGAATAGCTTTTGCCGATCTGGCGAGAACCCGTGATGAATAAGGCCTTTTGCTCGGCAGACTTCAGCCAACGCTCCAGCTCTGCCGCTATTTTCCTGCGCAGCATAGGCTCTCCCCTCAGTGTCATCAAATGAAATGCAAAGTTTTATGCGCTTAATTATCGATGAAATGTAGGATTTTTAGAACCTAAAATCGGATGAAATGCAGAGATTTAGGATTATAAGCAAAAAGAAGGGGCAGCCCCGGCGAATGTGACAAAGGGACTGTCCCTTTGTCACATTGCGCTCGACTACTCGTCGACGATCTCGGCAAGCCAGACGTTCAGCGTATCGACCTCGGGGCAGCAGAACTTTGCCGTGCCGGGCTCGTTGCCAGGCACGGTTCCGCCATAGCGCAGGATATCGATATAGGGAAAGCCCACATGGCAGGCCATAGCGCACATCTTGCCGCGGTCTCGGTCGAAGTCAAAGACGTCGCCCGGCTTGTGACCATGGTGGCAGCGGCACGCACCCAGCTGGTCCACGCAGCTCACGCGGATACGCGGACGCTTGCCACGCGGCGCGCCGAGCGGCTTGTTCTCGCCCGCAGGCTTGACGCCGCCCTCATCAGCATTACTCATGGTCAATCACATCCAGGCAGGCCTCGATGGGAAGGCCGGCGGACTTATCCTCCTGGTCGGCATTGCGCTCGATAAGCTCCGCTACCACGCGCATGGCATCGCTCGTCGCACGCTGCAGGCTCCAACCGGCCATAACGCGGCCGACGAGCACCGCCGAGAACGTGTCGCCCGTGCCCGGGAAATAGACCGGAATGAGCTCAAAGGGAATCGTGAAGTACTCCCCCGCCACATGGTCGTAACCGATAACCGCGTTCGTGCCATTGACCACGGCGCTCGTAATGACCACCGACTTGGCACCCAGCTCGCGCACAGCGTCCACAAGGGCGCGGGCCTCATCGGGCGTAATTTGCTCGGCGATAGGCCTATCGGCAAGCAGGCACGCCTCGGTATAGTTGGGCACCGCGTAGTCTGCGCACTCCAGCAGGCGCCGCATAAGGCCAATCGTGGACTCGGGCACGCCCGCATAGAGCTTGCCGTTGTCGCCCATGATGGGGTCAACGAACACCTTGGTGCCCTTTTGCGCACGGCGGTGGCAGAAGTCCGAGATGATGCGCGTCTCTTCCTCGGTCACGATAAAGCCGGTCGAGATGGCGTCGAACTCAAAGCCGAGCTCCTCCCAGATAGCGAGGCTCTGGCGGACATACTCCGTGGTGTCGTGGATGTAGAACTTGGGGTAGTTGAGCGTATCGGAAACGAGGGCCGTCGGCAGGTTGTGAATGCGATAGCCCATGTGCGACAGCACCGGCAGCATGGCGGAAAGCGCGACCTTGCCGTAACCGCACATATCGTTGATCAGCAGCAGCTGAGTGTTCTTCATGAGTGTCCCCCTTGGTTCGGGCGCGGCGCGGCAGCGCCACAGTGCGACTAAGTGTAGCGCAGGGAACGTTACGAGCGAAGTCGGGCAGCGTGAAGGGCAAATTGTTGCAGAAAGGTTACGGGAAGGAAGTTAGTCGTTTGGGACGTTCTTAAATGACTAGTCAAACAAGAACGTCCCCAACGACTAACCCAACGACTATCAGCGCAAGGAGTGTCCCCAAGTGCCGGCACATAAGGAACGTCCCTAATTGCCACCTAAGTGCCAAAACGACTGGTCGGGCAACACCGATGTCTTGGCGAAGTCAGACACTATGACCCAATCCAGGGGCACGGAAACGACAGGAGCCCCCGCTC
>JAHYYP010000017.1 GCA_019424905.1 Collinsella sp.
GATCTTGCCGACGATCTGCTGTGCGGACGTCGTATTCCTATTGAGCGCGCGCTTGCGAGCTTCGATGCGTCGAAGGCGCCGTTTGCGCTGGTGCTCGATGGCGGGCTCAAGGCGCTTGCCCGTATCGAGGGCGGCCGCTTTGTTATGGAGCATGTCTTTCCGCAGGCGATCGGCGGTGTTCGATGATGCTGGCCTCCCACGAGCTCGCGCGTATTTTTTTCGCGGGCGAGTCGGATGAGGCCCGCATCGTCGCCGCCGATGCATTTGATGATTGCGCGTGCCTGGGTGCCGCGTCGATCGCCATCGGCGTGTTCGACGGCGTGCATCGGGGGCATCGCGAATTGATCGACGCGGTCGTTCGCGATGCGCGTGACCATGGCTGCAAGGCGGTCGTGGTCACCTTCGATCCCGACCCGGACGTGGTGGTGAGCCCTACGCCCGCGCAAAAATTGATGACGACGGCTGACCGTCTGCATGCCCTGGCTCTCACCGGGGTCGATGCGGTCGTGGCCGTTCCCTTTACGCCCGCGGTGGCGGCACTCGACCACGTAGGCTTTCTTAAGCTGCTGTCGCGCGTCGTCGATATCCGCTCGATTCGCGTGGGTAGCGACTTTAGGTTGGGCCGCGGCGGTGCCTCGGGCGTTGCCGAGATGCAGGCATGGGGAGCCGAGCGCGGCGTTGACGTCTATGGCCACGAGCTGCTGTGCGTCGATGGGCAGACGATCTGCGCCACCCGTATTCGCCAGGAGCTGCGCCGGGGTCATGTTGAGCTTGCCGCCGAGCTGCTCGGCCGCCCGTATATGCTGCGAGGTATTGTTGCCGGCGGTCGTCACCAGGGCTCCGACATGGGTTTTCCCACGGCAAATATTCAGGTGCCCGAGGGCATTCAGGTGCCTGCCGATGGCGTCTACGAGGGCTTGGTGCTGGTCGACGATACCGTATGGCCTGCCGCCGTCAACGTGGGCCTGCCGCCGACGTATGCCGACGATGCCGCCTCGGCTCATCTCGAGGCCAACTTGATCGGGTATGCAGGCGACCTGTACGGCGCCTCGGTTTCGCTGGCGTTTACACGTTGGCTGCGCCCGTCGCGCGTGTTCGATTCGCTGGACGAGCTTATCGCGACCGTCGAGGGTAATATTGACGATATCCGTCATCATTTGGGTGAGCAGGGGGTGAGCATCCGTGATTAGCGATGAGGAAAAAGACCAGGTGCGCGCTGCGTCCGACCTGGTTGCCATCGTGCAGGAAACGGTTGAGCTCAAGCCCCGCGGCCATGAGTTTTGGGGTTGCTGCCCCTTTCATGGCGAAAAGACCCCGTCGTTTCACATTATCCCCGCCACGCAGGTGTGGCACTGCTTTGGCTGTGGCGAGGGCGGCGACGTCTTCACCTACATCATGAAGCGCGAGAACCTGAGCTTCCCTGAGTCGATTCGCTACCTGGCCGACCGTGCCGGCATTGAGCTGCACGATACCGGCGCCTATCGCGAGCGCGGCACCAAGCGTGCCCGCATCTACGACCTGTGCGCCGAGACCGCCCAGTTCTACCACACCATGCTCATGCGCGGTAAGGACAGCCGTCCGCGCGAGTATTTCGCCAGCCGCGGTATGGGCGGCGACGTCTGCCGCCGCTACTGCCTGGGTTTTGCGCCGGGTCGCAACGCGCTGGTGTCGCATCTGTCGCAGGCAGGCTTTACCCCGCAGGAAATGATCGATGCCAACGTGGCCGTGAGCCGTGGGCGCGGGCAGCTTGCCGACCGTTTTTACGACCGCGTGATGTTTCCCATCTTTGATGAGCAGGGTCATAACATCGCCTTTGGCGGGCGCATTATGGGCGACGGCCAGCCTAAGTACCTCAACACCGCCGAGACGAGCGTGTTCCATAAAAAGCGAAACCTCTACGGCTTTAACTGGGCTAAGGAGTTTATCGTCGCGCAGGATACCGCCATCGTGGTGGAGGGATATACCGACTGTATCGCCTGCTGGGAGGCGGGGATCAAAAACGTCGTCGCCACGCTGGGTACGGCGTTGACGGAACATCATGTAAAGACGCTCACCCGTTTTGCCAAGCGCATTGTATATATGTTCGATGGCGACGCTGCCGGTCAAAAGGCCGCGCGCCGCGCGATTCAGTTTATCGAGCAGGATTCGATGGACCTGCGCTGCGTGGTGCTTCCCGACGGCAACGACCCCATGGAGTTCATCACCGCGCATGGTGGCGAGGCGTTGCAGGCGCGTATCGACGCCGCCGAGCCCCTCATGGACTTTGTGTACCGCTCACTGCAGGAGTCGAGCGACATTTCCACGCCGGGCGGTCGTGCCAAGGCGCTCGAGGATGCGCTGACGCTCATCTATCCGCTGCGCAATAGCTACATGATCGATACGTACTTTATCCAGATTGCCGACCTGCTGGGGTTGGACTTGGAGACGGTGCGTTCGAGCTCGGGCCGTGTGTTTCGCGATGTTGCCAAGCGCGAGGACGCCGAGCGTCGTCGCGAGCAGAACTACGAGCGCCAGCGGGCGCAAACCGAGCGTGCAGGCAGCGCGGGCGTTCGGGCATCAGGTTCGCAGGGGGTGTCTCGCGGTGTCTGGGCGTCGGGGGTGACGCCGCCGGTGTCCGCACCGGTCGAGGAAGAGCCGTATGACTATGTGCCGCTTGAGGCCTACGGGGCCGCGCCGGCCGAGGTCGTCGACGATATGCCGCCTATCGATGTGCCGGCTGGTATGGATGGCGCGGCGCCGGCCGCCGATGCTTCTGGCGCGTCCGCGCCGACGATGCCAATCGTGCTGACCGACCTGGAGCGAAAGTCTTTGGCGGGGGAGCGCGAGCTGCTGACGATGCTCACGAGCTATCCCGACCTGTTCCGCACGTATGCCGACCGCATCTGCTCGATCGAGTGGGTAGATCCGCGCCACGAGTCCATCGCATGGGCCGTGCTCGCGACGCCGCCGGGCACCGACCCCACGGCGTGTATGGATGCGGCGCGCGCGGTGTGTCCCGAGGCAGCGTCGCTTGTCAGCGCCGGACGCATTTCGTCGACGAGTAAGCATCCCACCGAGACGAACATCGTGTTTATGCTTGATACCCTTGAGCTCTACACCATCAAGCGCCGCATGCGCGCCGCGCAGGCAAAGCTTCGTCAGGACCGGTCGCTCGACGATGAGGCGCGCCGTGTGCTGACGATGCAGGCGATGCAAGATTCTCAGCGCCAGCGCGAGCTCCAAAAGTCGATCGGCGGCGTGGCTGACCCGTTCCGTTTGATCGGTTTGGAGACAACGGGTGCCGATCAGGCCTAGATGTTGTGGTCAACCAGCGTATTTGCGCCTATATCCAGTCTGATTTTTGGGTATAGACGTCAATGTGTGTGCTAAAGTAATGAGTCCTGTGGACTATGAAGGGAGAATCTGTGCCAAAAAAGAGTGAGAGCACGGGTACTGGGCTGGAATCCTACGTTGCAAAGCTCATGGGCAACGGCTCAAACAGGACTTCGGTAACCGAGGACGAGATTCAGGTCGCCCTGAAGGATATCGATGTGTCTGACGAGCAGCTCAACGCGGTGTATTCCGCGCTGCGCAACAGCGGCATCCAGATTATCTCCGCGAGCGGAAACGACGACGCCCCCATGGACGTCGACGATGACGATAACGATAGCGATACCGATGATTTCGATGACGACGAGCACGATTCCGGCTCGCTCGACGATCACGAGCTTAAGATGGCCCGTCAGGCCGACGCCGAGATGGGTTCTTCCAAGAGCAAGAAGAAGCGCACCGTGCGAACGTCCCGTTCGCGTTCGCGCGTGCGCGGCATCGATGCCTCCACGGTGATGCTGACCGGCGACCCGGTTCGTATGTACCTTAAGGAGATCGGTAAGGTCGACCTGCTGACCGCTTCCGAAGAGGTCGATCTGGCCATGAAGATCGAGGCCGGCCTTGACGCCACCGAGAAGCTCGAGGCTGCCGAGGCGGGCGAGATCGAGCTCACCCGCGTCGAGATGCGTCGCCTGACCCGTATCGAGAACGTGGGTCTCGAGGCCAAGCAGGCGCTCATCAGCGCCAACCTGCGCCTGGTCGTCTCCATCGCCAAGCGCTATGTCGGTCGCGGCATGCTGTTCCTGGACCTGATCCAGGAGGGCAACCTCGGTCTGATCCGCGCCGTCGAGAAGTTCGACTACCAGAAGGGCTTTAAGTTCTCCACCTACGCCACGTGGTGGATCCGTCAGGCCATTACGCGTGCCATCGCTGATCAGGCCCGTACCATCCGTATCCCCGTGCATATGGTCGAGACCATCAACAAGCTGGTCCGCGTGCAGCGCCAGCTCCTCCAGGACCTGGGTCGCGACCCGACCCCCGAGGAGATCGGTGCCGAGATGGACATGAGTGCCGACCGCGTCCGCGAGATCCAGAAGAT
Organism: Collinsella sp.; assembly: GCA_019424905.1. Classification (GTDB taxonomy): domain Bacteria; phylum Actinomycetota; class Coriobacteriia; order Coriobacteriales; family Coriobacteriaceae; genus Collinsella. The sequence goes on from JAHYYP010000017.1 coordinate 4,409, forward strand.
CTCGCAGGAGCCCGTGTCGCTGGAGACCCCTATCGGCGAGGAAGAGGATTCCCAGCTGGGCGACTTCATCGAGGACTCCCAGGCTATCGTTCCGCCCGATGCCGCCAGCTTCTCCATGCTGCAGGAGCAGCTCACCCAGGTGCTCGACTCGCTTGCCGATCGTGAGCGCAAGGTTATCGAGCTGCGCTTTGGCCTTGTCGACGGACATCCCCGTACGCTCGAGGAAGTCGGCCGTGAGTTTGGCGTTACGCGCGAGCGCATCCGCCAGATCGAGTCCAAGACCCTGGCCAAGCTTCGTCACCCCAGCCGTTCCAGCAAGCTGAAGGACTACATCGAAAGCTAGTCAAGCAAGAAGCGCCCTCAAGCACATCCGCTTGAGGGCGCTTTCATGTAGTCATCGGGGACGTCTCCAATGACTAGGTCGGAAAAATTCTCAAAAAAGTTCTTGCCCTGAGCTGATTCGTCCGTATAATAAACTTCGTTGCTTGAGAGCACGTACCTATTCCTCGGTAGCTCAATGGTAGAGCACGCGGCTGTTAACCGCGCTGTTGTAGGTTCGAGTCCTACCCGGGGAGCCAGAATTTCTCAGCCCATTCTGCTGGGCTTTTAAATTCCTCGGTAGCTCAATGGTAGAGCACGCGGCTGTTAACCGCGCTGTTGTAGGTTCGAGTCCTACCCGGGGAGCCAGGTTGTAAAACCCGTCGCTTATGCGGCGGGTTTTTTCATGCCGCGATCGCCTGGCGCGAACGTTACCATATCAACATTTCGTGTCGAGGATGTAATCCCGCGACCCACCACCTCAACATGGCGCGCTCGTTGTAGAATAATGCAATGATTGCTCCCACGAGATGGTGCCGCGAGCACCAGATAAGGAGATTCTTGTGTCTGAGACCATTAACGGCAGCCTGAGCGTCTCGAACGACGTTATTGCCGATATTGCCGGTTATGCCGCGATGACGTGCTATGGCGTCGTCGGTATGGCCGAACAGCTCCAGGGCGCCGAGAGTGTGCGCCTGCTTGCCGGTCAGCGCCTCCGCAAGGGCGTGCTTGTCTCCGCCGACGAGAACGGCCTGACGGTCGATCTTCACGTCGTGCTCGAGAACGGCGTCAACATGAAGTCCGTCTGCCATAATCTTTCGAGCTCCGTTGCCTTCACCCTGCAGGAGATCGCTCAGATCGATCCCGCCAGCCTTAAGATCGGCATTCACATCGACGCGCTCAAGAGCCGTCTGAACTAGCATCCGAAAACGGAGATTCAAATACCCATGATTGCAAAGACCATTCGCACCTGTTTTCCGATCGCTGCGGCTGCCGTTTCCGACAAGGCCGAGGAGATCAACAAGCTCAACGTCTTCCCCGTACCCGACGGCGACACCGGCACCAACATGTCGCTCACGCTCGCCTCGGTGACCAAGGAGCTTTCCGCCCTTCCCGCCGATGCCGATATGGAGGCCATCGCCGGCGCCATCACACACGGCTCCCTGATGGGTGCCCGCGGCAACTCCGGCGTCATCACCTCGCAGATTCTGCGCGGCGTGGCCGAGGGTCTCGTCTCCGCCGATGAGCCTATCACGTCCGCCAACATCGCCTTCGCCTTCCGTCGTGCCGTCAAGGTCGCCTTCCAGGCCGTCCGCAAGCCCATCGAGGGCACAATCCTCACGGTGCTTCGCGATGTCTCGACTAAGGCCGACGAGTGCGAAAAGAAGAAGTTCTCGGCCGAGGACGCGCTCGATGCCATCGTCGTCGAGGCCTACCAGTCCGTCGCCCGCACGCCCGACCTGCTGCCCGTTCTGAAGGAGAACGGTGTGGTCGACTCCGGCGCCTTTGGCTTTGCCATCTTCCTGGAGAACTTTGTTGCCGCCGCGCTTGGCCGCAGCACCGTTGTCGAGGATTTCTCCGCCACGTTTGATTCCGCTGGCTCTGCCCGCGACGCGGCCCTCGGTCGCGTTGAGATCGAGGCCAACGACGATTGGGAGGGCTCGGAGTTCCGCTACTGCAACGAGTTCCTCTTTAAGGCCGACGCCCCGTTTGACGAGGACGAGTGCCTTAAGTTCCTGGGCTCCATGGGCGACTGCGAGCTGCTCGTGGGTGCCTACCCCGACTACAAGATTCACGTGCACTCCAACACCCCCAACCTGGTGCTCGAGCACATGCTGCAGCTCGGTCAGATCTACGAGGTCTTTATCCACAACATGGAGATGGAGGCCCACGACCGTACCGCTAAGATTCACGAGGACCAGGAAAAGGCCGCCGAGCCCGCCAAGGCGTTGGGTTTTGTCGCCGTTGCCGCCGGTTCGGGCGAGGCCGACATCCTCAAGTCTCTTGGCGTTGACGTGATCGTTTCGGGTGGCCAGACCATGAACCCCTCGACCGCCGACCTGCTGGGCGCGGTGGACCAGGTCAACGCGACCTCGGTCATCATCCTGCCCAATAACGGCAACATCCGTATGGCTGCCGAGGCTGCCGCTTCTGCCTGCACCGACAAGAAGGTCGCCGTCGTTCCCACCAAGACCGTCCCGCAGGCGTTCTCCGCGCTGTTCGCAGTCCTGCCCGATTCCGAGCTCGAGGACGCCGTTGCCGCCATGGTCGACGCCATCAGCGAGGTTCGCGATGGCGAAGTCACCCGTGCCGTGCGCGATTCCAGCGCCTCTGACGGCTCTCCGATTCACTCCGGTGACGTCATGGGTATCATTGCCGGCTCCATCGACGTGGTCGGCTCCGATGTGAAGCAGGTCACGCTCGACTGCATCAACCGCATGCAGGAGGAAGAGGAGGGCGACGCGCTGACGATTCTGGCCGGCGAGGAGCTGTCCGATGAGGCCTTCCAGGAGATCGTCGACGCCATCGAGGAGGCTCAGCCCGACCTGGAGATCGACGCCCATCGTGGCGAGCAGCCGCTCTATCCCGTGATCTTCTCGATCGAGTAGGCATCTGCCCATGTCCGAGCTGTGCTCCGTGCCGCGCGTCTCGGAGCGCTTTGCCCAGAGCAATGCGCTCGACGAGGATATCGCGCGACTCAAATATGTTTCGGGTAAACGTGAGGAGGCCCTTCGCCGTCTGGGAATTCGGACGGTGGGGGACCTCCTTCTCCATATCCCTCATCGATATCTCGACTTTACGCGCTCCTGGTCCATCGAGATGGCGCCCATCGGTACCGTTTGCACGATTGTCGCCACGGTCGATCGTATCGTTCAAAAGCAGCCTCGCCCGCGTATGCAGGTGACCGAGGTCTCGCTGGTGGACGAGACGGGCGTGCTGCAAGTCGCCTTTTTCCGTCAGCCCTGGATTGCCCAGCAATTTAAGCAGGGCGACCGCCTGGCCGTGATGGGTAAGGTCGAGTTTGCCTACGGCTTTAAGCAGATGGCCTCTCCGCATTTCGAAAAGCTCGAGGAAGGACGTGCCGCGGGTACTATCCTGCCGGTCCATTACGTGAGCGATGGCGTGAGCCAGGCATGGATGCGCCGCATCGTAAGCGGCGCGCTCGAGGTTGTCGGCAATCCCTTCGACCCGATTCCCGCACGCGTGCGCGCCAAGCGCCGCCTGATGAGCAATGCCCGCGCGCTGCGCTCAATTCACTTTCCCTCGAGCATGGCCGAGCGCGACATCGCGCGGCGGCGTCTTGCCTACGAGGAATGTCTCTGCCTTCAGCTGGCGCTGCGCCTGCGCAACGACGGCGGCTTGGTCGAAGTCGCTCCCTACGCCCACGCCGCGGGTGAGCACCTGGCGGCGCTCAGGGAAGCCCTGCCGTTTTCGCTGAGTGACGAGCAGGAGGCCGCGTTCCGAGACATCCTGCACGATATGTGCGATGGCGGGCGCGTGATGAACCGCCTGCTACTGGGCGACGTCGGTACCGGCAAGACGGCCGTCGCCGCCTGCGCGCTGGCTGTCGCGGCCGATTCGGGCACTCAGTCCTGCGTTATGGCGCCTACGGGCGTGCTGGCGCGCCAATATGCCGATAAGACCGGCCCCTTGCTCTCCCAGGCTGGCATGTCTTGGGCACTCCTGACGGGTGCCACGCCGGCGGCCGAGCGCGAGCAGATCCATGCGCAGCTGGAATCGGGCGAGCTCGACGTCCTCTTTGGAACCCACGCGGTCCTTTCGGACAACGTGGCGTTTAAGCATCTGTCGCTTGTCGTCATCGACGAGCAGCACCGCTTTGGTGTGGGCCAGCGCAATGCTCTGCGTGCCAAGGGCCCGGGTGCCGACCTTCTCGTTATGACGGCCACGCCGATCCCGCGCACGTTGGCGCTCTCGGTCTACGGCGACCTGGACACGAGCATCATCCGCCGTCGACCTGTTCCGGGGGCGGGCGTTACGACGCGCGTGCTCACCGAGTCGAGCCGCGATTTGGCCTACGGTGCCATCCGCGAGGCGTATGAAAAGGGTCAGCAGGCTTACGTGATCTGCCCGCTTGTGGAGCCGAGTGACTCGGCCGATGAGCTGGAAGACGTACCCGGTATCGCCCGCGACGACGAGGGCCGCGTGACCGTGCCTGTACCGCTGCACGATACGGCAACCGAGCTCGAACGACTGCGTCTGGCCCTGCCGGGACTTACCATTGAGCGCCTTCATGGCCGCATGCCGGCGGGGGAGAAGGACCGCGTGATCGATGCCTTCAAGCGCGGTGAGATCGACGTGCTCGTCTCGACCACGGTGGTCGAGGTAGGCGTCGACGTGCCCAACGCCACCGTCATGGTCATCGAGAACGGTGAGCGCTTTGGCTTGGCGGCCCTGCACCAGCTGCGCGGCCGCGTGGGCCGCGGCAGCGTGTCGGGCACTTGCCTGGTCATGACGCACTCCAAGGGCAACGGTGGCGCGTCGGCGGCACAAGACCGTCTCCAGTCGCTCGAAAAGACCTCTGACGGCTTTGCGCTCGCCCAGATGGACCTGCGCCTGCGCCACGAGGGCGAGATTCTGGGCTACCGCCAGCACGGCGGCGTGACCCTGCGCTTTGTGGACCTGGACGCCGACGAGGATCTTATCGAATGGGCCCATTTGGACGCGGTCGAGCTCTTGCGGTATGCTTGCAACCTTGACTCCGTGGCGACGCGCCCCTTGCGCGACGCGGTCGCCATGCGTTATCGACATATCTTTAAGGAGGTCAGCGGAGGATGAGAATCATCGGCGGTGAATGGCGCGGCCGCAAGATCGAAGAGCCGCGTGGGCGCGATGTCACCCGTCCCACGACCGATCGCGTGCGCGAGGCATGCGCGTCCATGGTCATGTCGGCGTTCGACTTCGATCTGGACGAGGTCCGCGTGCTGGACGCCTTTGGCGGCTCCGGCGCCCTGGGAATCGAGATGCTCTCGCGTGGCGCCCGCTCGCTCACCACGTTCGAGATCGATCGCAATGCCGCCCGTCTGATCACCAAGAATATCGAGTCGCTGTGCCGCGACCGCTCGCGTTGGCGTGTCGTTACCGGCGATGTGTTGGCGAGCGCCTCGCGCGGCCGTGTGCCGGGTGGTCCCTTTGACCTGATCTTGCTCGACCCGCCCTATGCCTTTGGCGCCGAGCCGGTCGAGGAGCTGCTGCAAAATCTTTCCCAGCAGGGACTGCTGGCGCCCGGGGCCTTTGCCCTTTTTGAACATGCCGCAGCCGATGCAGGTGCTCATCCGGCTTGTTTCAAGACCGTGCGAGAGAAGCGCTACGGCATTACCTCGGTTGACTTGCTGCGCTGGGTGGCCGAGGACGAGAACGACCATGCTGACGAGAACGAAAATGACGAGGATGTGCCTTCGGAGGACACCCATGAATGACACCATCAACCGCGTGATCGTCCCGGGCACCTTCGATCCCATCACCTTTGGCCATATCGACGTGATCCGCCGAGCTCGCCGTATCTTTCCCAGCGTGATCGTCGCCGTGGCCGAATCGCAGGGTAAAAACGGCGTGGGTACCACCTTTATGCTCGACGAGCGCGTGGCGCTGGCCCGCGAGGCCCTCGGTGATTTGGACGGCGTCGAGGTACTGCCCTTCACCGGCCTGCTGGTCGACTTTGCACGTGAACAGAGGGCGGGTGCCGTCGTTAAGGGTCTGCGCGCCATGACCGACTTTGAGTACGAGTTGCAGCAGGCCGACCTCAACTATCGCCTGGATAGCGAGCTGGAGTCCATCTTTGTCATGAGTGCTCCGCAGTACGGCTATATCTCGAGTTCGGTGGTGCGCCAGATCGCGTCGCTTGGCAGCGACGTGTCGACGTTTGTGCCGCCCAACGTGGTCGAAGCACTCAAACATCGCTTTTCGTGACGTTTTTTATTGCCTGGTGGCATGTGGTAAACTAACACGATGATATGTTACCTATGAAAGGAGACCGGATGCCGGGCGAGAATTTTCCTGGCGACAGGATCGTGAGTCTTGTCGACGAGCTCGAGGGGCTCATCGAAGAGGCTAAGACGCCGTTCGGCAAGAACGCCCAGATGAAGGTTATCGACGCCGACGTCTTCTTTAACATCCTCGATGAGATCCGCATGAGCTATCCCGAGGAGTGGCAGAAGTCCCGACGTATCCTCAAAGAGCGCGAGGAGCTTATGGCCTCCGCCGCCGCCCAGGCCGATTCCATCATTGCCGATGCTCAGCAGCAGGCGCTCACCATTGCCGGTGAGCAGGAGATCGTCCGCTTAGCCCAGCAGCAGGCCGACGACATCCGCGACCGTGCCCAGCAGTACGAGCGCGAGACGCGTTATGCCGCCGAGGATTACGCCGAGCAGGTCTTTACGCACCTCGAGGAGAACCTTAAGAGTCTGACCGGCACCGTCACTCGTTGCCGTCAGCAGCTCAACGAGGGCGCCGCCCAGCAGAACGGTCAGTGGTAATGGCTGAGTTCCCGAGCGTAACCGTCGATCTTTCCGAGCAGCTCGAGTTTCCCGGAGACTCTTATCCGCTGACCGGCAAGGTCGATGTCGCCACCTACACGGTGGGCGAGGAGGAGTACCAGCTGCAGGACGGCATTTCCTACGACGTGGTCTTTACCAACGCCGGTACCGGTGTTCTGCTTTCGGGCATGGTCCGCGCTCACGCCACCGGCGAGTGCGATCGCTGCCTGGAGCCCGCATCGTTTGATATCGCAGGCGAGATCGAGGAGTTCTACCTCTTTAACGAGCCCGAGGACCCCGAGGCCTACGAAGACGGCTACGAGTTGCTGGGCGAGGATCGCATTGTCGATCTGGGCGAGCCCATCAACGACGCGGTCGTCATGGACACGCCGTTCGTTGTCCTGTGCAAGCCCGATTGCCGCGGCCTTTGCCCCACCTGTGGCATCAATCTCAACGTCGAGCAATGCGATTGCGCCGCCAAGGCGGAGGCCGAATGGGCCGCTGCCACGGAAAATCCATTTGCAGCATTAAAGAATCTCAAGCTTGACGAGTAAAACTGTGGTAGTATCGCTACTTGCGCGTAATCGCCACACTGGATAGTTCATAAGGAAGGTCACTATGCCCGTACCTAAACAAAAGCAGGGTCGTATCCGCACCCATACCCGTCGTTCCGCCAACATGAAGATCTCGGCTGCGGCTCAGTCCACGTGCCCCCGTTGCGGCGCTGTTAAGCTCCCGCACCACGTGTGCCCCAGCTGCGGTTTCTACAAGGACCGCGAGGTTATCGTTACCGAGTAACTGTATACTCTGGATACGATGCCGTTCCAACTGGAACCACAATGGCCGGCTCAATGAGTCGGCCATTTTTGTATAAGGAGCATATGAAATGAGTAACGTTCGCGTTTGTGTAGACGTTGTGGGCGGAGACGAGAAGCCCCAGGTTGTTCTCGATGGTATCGAGGCTGCGCTTGCGGCAGATTCCGAGATCGAGATTTTGGCCGTCGGTCCCGCCGAAATCGTCAACCCCTTTGCCGCAGCGCATGCCCGCGTGGAGGCCTTGGAAGCCCCCGACGTCATCAGCATGGAGGACGATCCCATCCGCGCTGTGATGACCAAGCGCAAGTCCTCGATCGTGCTTGCATGTCGTGCCATTAAGAAGGGCAATGCGGACGCGTTTTTCTCGGCCGGCTCGACCGGTGCCATGACCGCTGCCGCCACGGCCTACGTCACGCCGTTTAGGTATTTGGCAGAGGGCAAGAAGCAGCCGGTCCGTCCGTGCTTGACCAACGCACTGCCTAATCGCGCCGGCGGCCTGACGGTGCTGTGCGATATGGGCGCCAATCCCGATGTCACGGTGGACGACATGGTGCGCTTCGCCCAGATGGGTGCTGCCTATGCCCGCGTGGTTTTGGGTATCGAGCATCCTCGCGTGGGCCTGCTTGCCAACGGCACCGAGGACGAGAAGGGCTCCAACTTCACCAAGTCGTGCTTCCCGGCCATGAAGGCCGCTGTTCCCGGCTTTGTGGGCAACTGCGAGGGCACCGATCTTACGTCGGGTAATTTTGACGTCTTGGTCGCCGATGGCATGTCGGGCAACATCGCGCTCAAGGCCACCGAGGGCGCTGCCAAGTTTTTGCTTCAGGAGCTCAAGGGTGCCTTTATGTCCTCGCTCGGCACCAAGATCGCCGCGCTGCTCATTAAAAAGCAGATGCGCCAGATTAAGGCTAAGCTTTCGGGCGATGCCAAGGGCGGTGCGATCCTGCTGGGCCTGCGCGGCGTCGTGTTGATCGGCCACGGTGCTACGTCAGTCGAGGCCGTCAAGAACGGTACGCTTGCCGCGGCTCAGGCCGTGCGCGTCGGGCTTGTCCAGGACGTTGCCAATTCCATGGACGGTATCGTTTTGTAAGAGCCCCGTTACATGGCTCAACCTGTACCGTGTGGGGTAGAATCGGAGCCGTATTGCAACGCGGCTTCGATTGCCGTGTTGTGTTGTGTTCCATGACATACGAGAGGAAGCGCTATGGACCGCTCCGAAATCTTCGATAAGATCGCCGAAGTCGCCGCTGACGTGCTGGGCGTCGATGTCGCCGACATTAGCGACGAGACCACTTTTGACGATCTCGATGCCGATTCGCTCGAGCGTCTGCAGCTGGTGACGGCCATTGAGGACGAGTTCGACCTCGAGATCGATGACGAGACCCTGCTGTCGCTCAACTCTGTCGCCGACGCCGTCGACGCGATCGAAAACGCCAAGGAGGCCTAAGTCTTGGCTTTGTCTGAACGACTCACGCGCGCCCAGGAGATTCTGGGCCATGAGTTCAATAACAAGGTGCTGCTGCGCGCGGCGCTCACGCATCCCTCGGCCGTCGAGGGCCTGCCGGTCTCTGCCAGCTATGAGCGCCTTGAATTTTTGGGCGATTCCATTTTGGGCGCCGTGGTGGCCCGTTCGCTCTTCGAGTCCTATCCCGAGTTTGACGAGGGCAAGCTCACGCGCCTGAAGGTGTCCCTTGTCTCGGGCGCCACGCTGTCCGAGGTGTCGCACGAGCTGGGTATCGACGACATCATCATCTTTGGCGCCTCCGAGACCGGTACCGGCGCGCGCGGCCTGCACTCGGCGCTTGAGAACGTTTACGAGTCGCTCGTGGGCGCGTTGTATCTGGATGCCGGTTGGGATGCGGCGGCGGAGTTCATCCACCGTACGCTTAAGCCGCACCTGGCCACCGAGCGTGCCGAGCACCCCGCGAACCCCAAGTCGTTCTTGCAGGAGTGCGTGCAGGCAGACGGCCACGAGCCTCCCGCGTATAAGCTGGTCGGCTCCGAGGGCCCCGCACATGCGCCCACCTTTACCGCTGTGGTGCTCATCGACGGTATTCGCCAGGGCCGCGGCACCGGTTCCTCCAAGAAGGAGGCCGAGGGGGCCGCTGCACTCGAGGCGCTCGACCGCATGGGCTACACCACCAACGGCGTGATTCTTAACAAGAAGCCTGTTTAAGCGAGGAACCGTGTATCTCAAGTCCCTCACGCTCAAAGGGTTCAAGTCGTTTGCCGACCGCGCCCATATGTCATTTGAGCCGGGCCTGACCGTCATCGTCGGTCCCAACGGCTCGGGAAAATCGAACATCTCCGACTCGATTCTGTGGGTCCTGGGCGAGCAGAGTGCCAAGCAGCTGCGCGGCCAGGCCATGGAGGACGTCATCTTCTCGGGCTCGTCGGCGCGCAAGCCGGTGGGTGTCGCCGAGGTCACGCTGGTGCTCGATAACTCGGACCATATGCTGCCCGTCGACTTTGACGAGGTCGCCATCACCCGTCGTATGTATCGCTCGGGCGAAAGCGAGTACCTCATCAACTCGAGCCCGTGCCGCCTGATGGACATTCAGGACATTCTGCACGATTCTGGCCTGGGCAAGGATACGCATTCCATCATCAGCCAGGGCAAGCTCGATGCCATTTTGCAGAGCCGCCCCGAGGAGCGCCGCGCCCTGATCGAGGAGGCTGCTGGCATCTCCAAGCACAAGCGCCGCAAGGAGCGTGCGCTCAAAAAGATTAAATCGATGGACGAGCACCTGACCCGTGCCCGCGACATCAATAAGGAGATCGCCCGTCAGCTGCGGCCGCTAGAGCGTCAGGTTGATCGCGCGCGCAAGTACAAAGAGCTGTCCTCGCGCGCGAACGAGCTTACGCAGATGCTGGCCGTCGACGAACTTCGTTCGCTGCAGTCGCAGTGGAACGACCTGGAGAGTCGCTCCAAGGAGGGCGCTGCCGAGTTTGAGCTTGCGCAATACCGCCTGGGCGAAAAAGAGCGCGAGCTCGAGAAACTCCAGGTCATGCTCGAGGAAAAGGGCCTGTTTGTGGGCGATCTGGGCGAGCAGCGCCGCCATATGCAAGACGTGGTCGGCCGCATCAACTCCGATATGCGCCTACTCGAGGAAAAGGGCCACAACATGGTGTCGCGCCTGTCCGACATGCGCGGCCAGATCTCGAGCTCCGAACATCAGCGCCGTCGCGTGGTCGAGGAGCTCGAGGATGCGCGCGCCCAGCTTGAGGAAGTGACCGGTGCGCACATGCAGGCCCAGGACGACGTTGACGCCGCAGGTCCTGCCGCCGCCCAGCTCCACGAGCGTCGCGTTGCGCTCGACAATCAGATTTCGCAGCTTACGCGCGAGCAGCGCGATGTGCAGCGTGTGGCCGATAACGCCGCGCTCGAGCTTGCCAAGGTGAAGGACTCTTTGAGCAACGCCGAGGTCGAGGACAACATGTACGCCTCGCGCCTGGAGCAGATTGACGAGCAGCTCGAGGAGGTCACGGCCTCGCTCGAGAGCCGTCGCGACCGCGCTGAGGAGCTCGACGGCGCGCTTGATCAGGCCCGCCAGGCCCAGATCGATGCGCGTGAGGCCACCGAGGTCGCCCGTGCAGCGTTGAAGGACCTGCGTAATCGCGAGAGCGAGGCGCGCAATAAACTGTCCGAGGTTCGCTCTGAGCTCGCGAGCCAAAAGAAGCTCGACGCCCGCATGGCAGACAGCTCGCCGCTGGTGAGCCGTTTGATGGGCGCGCTGGGCGATTATGTCTCGGGTCGCCTGGGCGACGTGCTCGAGGCTCCTCGTGAGCTCGAGGGCCTGGTCGAGCAGCTGCTTGCCGGCGACATCGATGCCCTACTGTTTGATGACGCAGCCACGCTTGAGCGTGCCGGTCGTGCGGCTCTGGACCAAAAGAAGGCTTCGGGCGAGGCGCTGCTGGCGACGCGCGACGTGAGCGGCGGTGCTGCTGCTAAGGGCGCTGCCGGTTCGCGTCTGGTCGATCGTCTGTCCGTGCGCTCCGGTTATGGCCCGGTTGTCGAGGCCCTGCTCGGCGGCTATTACGTGGTCGATGACTTGGCTGCCGCGCTGGCGGCACCAGTCGTTGACGGCGTGACCTATGTGACGCCCGATGGCGCCCGCGTGAGCTGTGGCGGCCTGGTGCGCGTGGGGCTCGATGCCGGCGAGGCTTCGGGTGCCCTGGAGCGCAAGCGTCGAATTCGTGAGCTGGAGGGCCTGGAGCCCGATCTTGCTGCCGTGTTTGAGCATGTGTCGGATCGGGTCGTCGAGGCCAATGCGGCCGTCGAGGAGGCGCGTGCCGCCGAGGGCGATGCCGCCGGTGAGATCGCCCGTCTTGAGGGCGAGCGCCGCTCGCTGCTCTCCGAGATCGGCCGCCTGGAGCAAAGCGCCAACAATGCCGAGGTTGAGCGCGTGCGCATCTCCAAGCGCCGCGAACAGGCCGCCGAGGCCGTTCGCGCTGCGCGCCCGCGCGTTGACGAGCTCACCCGTTCGCGCGACGAGGCCCGTGCGCAGGCAAGCGACCTGGGTCTCCAGATTGCCGAAGCCAACGACGAGCTCGATCGCGTGCGCCGTGACGATTCCGAGGCCGCCGGCAAGCTCGCCGATGCCAAGGTGCGCCTGGCCCAGACGAGCGAGCGTCTGCGTTCGCTGAAGGGCCGCGTGCCCGACCTGGAGCATCGTCTGGAGGGCATCGACCGCCGTATCCGCGGAACACGCCAGGCCTCGCGCTCTCTCGAGCTGCTGCGCCTGCGCGTCGATCCCATGCACGAGCGCTATTCGGCCCTGCTGGAGCGCGCGTCGGATTGGGCCGCGCGTCTGCGTGACCAGGCTTCGCTCGAGGAGGCGGACTCGGCCTCGCTTAAGAAGACCATCGAAGACGCCAAGGCCGAGGTTGCTCGTGCCAAGGAGCGGGTCGATGCCGCCACGGCGACGCAAAATGAGTTCAAGGTCTCCCGCGGCAAGCTCGAGGTGCAGGTAGAGGCGGCCATCAAGGCCATTACCGCCGATGGCACCACGGTGCTCGAGGAAGTGCTCATGCTTCCTGCGCCCACCGACCGCGATGCCGCCGAGCGCGAGCTCAACCAGCTCGTGCGCCAGATCAACAACCTGGGCCCTGTGAACCAGGTTGCCATGGAGGAGTACGAGCAGCTCAAGCGCCGCGCCGATTACATCGAGGAGCAGCTGGCCGATCTTGAGAGCGCACGCAAGGCGCTCACCAAGATCACGGCGGCCATCGACCGCAAGATGCGTAAGGCCTTCCTGGTGACCTTTGAGAAGGTCGATGCGAACTTCCGCGAGATCTTCGCCATGCTGTTCCCGGGTGGCCAGGCGCATCTGGAGATGACCGACCCCGAGCATCCTGCCGAGACGGGCATCGAGGTCGTGGCGCAGCCGCGCGGCAAGCGCATCACCAAGATGATGCTCATGTCGGGCGGCGAGAAGAGCCTGACGGCGCTCGCCCTGCTCTTTGCCGTGTATCGCACGCGTACGGTGCCGTTCTATGTGCTGGACGAGGTCGAGGCGGCACTCGACGACGCCAACCTGTCCAAGCTCATCGGCGCGCTCGATGTTTTGCGTTCCGATACGCAGCTCTTGGTTATCTCGCATCAGCGCCGTACTATGGAGGACGCTGACGTCCTCTACGGCGTCTCGATGCAAGCCGACGGCGTCAGCCGCGTCGTCTCGCAAAAACTTGATCGCGAAACCGGAAAGGTCGTGAATGCATAATGGGATTCTTCGATGCTCTCTCGCGCGGACTTGAGCGCAGCCGCGAGGCCCTCAACGAGGTCTTTTACTTTGGCGGCGAGGTCGATGAGGATTTTTGGGAGGATCTAGAGGACACCCTCGTCATGGGTGACATGGGCGCCGAGGTCGCGATTAAGGTGTCCGATGACCTGCGCGATACCGCGGCCAAGAAGAACCTCAAGACCGCTCCGCAACTCCGTCGCGCCCTGGCCGAGCAGCTCGAGCAGCATTTTGTGCCCGCCGAGCGCGATCCGTTCTCCGACACGCCGAGTTGCGTGCTGTTTGTGGGTATTAACGGTGCCGGCAAGACCACGACGGTCGGCAAGATCGCGAGCGCTATGGCTGCCCGCGGCAAGAACGTCGTGATCGGTTCGGCCGATACCTTCCGCGCCGCCGCCATCGAGCAGCTCGATGTGTGGGGCCAGCGCGCCGGCGTTCCCGTCATCAAGCGCGACCGCGGCTCCGATCCGGCGAGCGTGTGCTATGACGTGCTCGATGAGGCCGACAAGCGCGGCAGCGACCTGGTGCTTATCGACACTGCCGGTCGTCTGCACACGAGCCCCGAGCTCATGCGCGAGCTTGCCAAGGTGGTCAACGTGACGCGTAAGCGCGCCGCCAATATGGCCGCCGGCCCCATGCCCGTCTCGGTCGTCCTCGTAATCGATGCCGCAACAGGCCAAAACGGCCTGAACCAGGCGCTCGAGTTTAACGAGGCGCTGGGCCTGGACGGTATTATCATGACAAAGCTCGACGGCACGGCAAAGGGCGGTATCGCCATGGCCGTGGCCGAGAAGCTCAAGCTTCCCATCCTGCGCATCGGCGTGGGCGAGCAGGTCGATGACCTGCAGGAGTTTAATGCCAAAGATTTCTGCCGCGCCCTGGTGGGCGAGTCCAATTAAGGAGTGACTAGTGTTTGATTCCCTGAGCGATCGCCTCAACGACACATTTGACCGCCTGCGCGGCAAGGGCAAGCTGACCGAGGCCGATATCACCTCGGCCATGCGCGACATTCGCATGGCGCTGCTCGAGGCCGACGTCAACTTCAAGGTCGTCAAGGAGTTCGTCGCCAAGACCAAGGAGCGCTGCATGACCGCCGAGGTCATGGAGTCGCTGTCGCCGGCGCAAAACGTCGTCAAGATCGTGCTCGATGAGCTCACCGATATGCTCGGTTCCACCGAGAGCAAGCTCGTCTTTAGCAACCGCATCCCCAATGTCATCATGCTCGTGGGCCTGCAGGGCTCCGGTAAGACCACGGCGGCCGTAAAGCTGGCATACCTGCTCAAGAAGCAGGGTCGCTCGCCGCTGCTCGCCGCGTGCGACGTCTATCGTCCCGCCGCTGCCGACCAGCTTGCCACGCTCGGTGGCGAGATCGGCGTGCCGGTCTTCCGCGGTGACGGCGCGCACCCGGTCGATATCGCCAAGGGCGCCATCCAGGAGGCCGTTGACCACCTGCGCGACGTGGTCATCGTCGATACCGCCGGTCGCCTGCAGATCGACGAGCAGATGATGCAGGAGGCCGTGGACATCAAGAAGGCCGTCAAGCCCGATCAGGTGCTGATGGTTGTCGATGCCATGACCGGTCAGGATATCGTCAACGTCGTCTCGACCTTCGCCGAGCGCACCGACTTTGACGGCGTGATCATCTCCAAGCTCGACGGCGATGCCCGTGGCGGCGGCGCGCTTTCCGTGCGCCAGGTGACCGGCAAGCCCATCAAGTTCGTGAGCATGGGCGAGAAGCCCGATTCGCTGGAGCCGTTCTATCCCGATCGTATGGCCAAGCGCATTCTTGGCATGGGCGACGTTGTCGGCATTATCGAGAAGGCCCAGGAGGCGGCCGACGCCGAGCAGCTCGAGGCTGCCGAGCGAATGCTGCGCGAGGGCTTCACCATGAACGATATGCTCGACCAGATGAAGGCCGTCAAGAAGATGGGCGGCATGAAGGGCATCCTGGGCATGCTCCCCGGCGGCCAGCGTGCGCTCAACCAGATGGGTGGCAACCTGGACGAGGGCATCTTCGATAAGAACGAGGCCATTATCATGTCGATGACCAAGGAGGAGCGCCTGCGTCCCTCCATAATCAACGGTCAACGTCGCGCGCGTATCGCCAAGGGCGCCGGCGTAACCCCCACCGAAGTCAATACCCTTATGAAGCAGTGGGGCGAGATGAATAAGATGATGGGCCGCATGCGCACGATAGCCAATCAGGCACAGGCCGGCGGCAAGAAGGGCAAAAAGGGTAGGAAGGGCAAGAAAATGCGCATGCCCAATATCCCTGGCCTGGACGCTATGGGTCTGGGCGGCATGGGCGGCCTGGGTACGGGCGGTCCCAAGTCCGATATGGAGCTGCTGCGCCAGATGGAAGCGCAGATGCGCAATAAGAAATAGGGCTGTAATTCCAGCTTGATATGGCAAAGGCCACTCGGAAGCTACCGGGTGGCCTTTGTTGTTGGCTTTGATTGTTGGGTTGCGTTCGGCGTCGCGCCCCGAGCTCGCGGTGTCGTGCCGTTAGTGGCAGCTGCAGCCCTCGTGGCCCTCGTGCTCGTGATGGTCGTGGCAGCTGCAGGACTCGCCGTGTTCGTGGGCGTGGTCGTGGTCATGGCCGTGGCAGCCGCACGTGGCCTCGCCGTTCTGTGCGAGCGTGCCGGCGATAAGGGCCTCGACGCAAGCGTCGCAGCTGCCCTGGGCACCTGCGTATACCGTGATGCCGGCTTGGGCAAGCGCATTGATAGCGCCGCCGCCGATGCCGCCGCAGATGAGCGTGTCCACGCCACCGTTGGCGAGCAGGCCCGCAAGGGCACCGTGGCCGGTGCCGCCGGTGCCCACGACCTGTTCGTTGAGCACCTTGCCGTCCTGAATGTCGTAGATCTTGAACTGCTCGCTGCGGCCAAAGTGCATAAAGATGTTGCCGTTGTCGTACGTGGTTGCCACCCTCATGGTGTCGACCTCCTTTGCTGGCCATGCGGCCGTCGCTGTGGTGATGGGGGAGTACGCGATATTGCCGCCCTCGATGATGAGCGCTCGTCCGTTGACCAGCGCGTTTGCCACCTTGCGATGCGCGCGGCTGCAGATTGCCGCCACCGTGGCGCGAGCAATGCCCATCTGCTGTGCGACGGCCTCTTGGTTAAGGCCTTCCAGGTCGCACAGGCGCAGCGCCTCGAGTTCGTCGACCGTCATGTCGATGGCATCGCCGCTCGCCAGGCCATCGGGGGTAAAACCGCGATATTCGGGGATGATTCCGACGCGGCGCAGTTTTTCGCGTCTTCCTGCCATGCGCACTCCTTATCTGACATATGTCAACAATAGGATAACTCGATGCTCATTGAGCGCAAGGAATTTCTGGCATATGTCAGAAAATGAGGGCTTATGTTAGGGCTGTGGGGCCGCGTGCGCCTGGGCTACAATGAATCTCGCTTGTAGGCGACTGACAGGAGGGTCAATGAGCAAGGCTGATCAACAGTTTGTAGCCATGTGCCGCGATATTCTGGACCATGGCACCACCACCGAGGGCCAAAAGGTCCGCCCGGTGTGGGAGGACGGCACCCCTGCCTATACCATTAAAAACTTTGGTGTCACGGCGCGCTATGACCTGCGCGAAGAGTTCCCGGCACTTACCCTGCGCCGTACGGCGCTTAAGTCTGCTATGGACGAGATCCTATGGATCTATCAAAAGAAGTCCAATAACGTGCATGACCTCAACAGTCATATTTGGGATGAGTGGGCTGACGAGACCGGCTCTATCGGCAAGGCCTACGGCTACCAGATTGGCCAGAAGAGCCATTACGCCGAGGGCGACTTCGATCAGATGGACCGCGTGCTGTACGACCTCAAGCATACGCCGTACAGCCGTCGTATTATGACGAACACGTACGTGTTCAGCGATCTATCCGAGATGCATCTGTATCCGTGCGCCTACAGCGTGACCTATAACGTCACTCAGCGTCCGCAGGACGACAAACCGACGCTCAACATGATTCTCAACCAGCGTAGCCAGGACATTTTGGCCGCGAACAATTGGAATGTGTGCCAGTACGCAATTCTGTTGATGATGGTTGCGCAGTCGGTCGATATGATTCCCGGCGAGCTGCTGCACGTGATCGCCGATGCCCACATTTACGACCGCCATGTCGATATCGTCCGCGAGCTTATCGAGCGTCCGCAGTTTGCCGCGCCCAAGGTAACGCTCAACCCCGACGTACACGATTTCTACGCGTTTACGACCGATGACCTGATCGTCGAGGGCTACGAGCACGGCCCGCAGGTCAAGAACATTCCCATTGCGGTGTAGGTGGCGCTCATGACGTGTAAGCTATCTGCTATCGTCGCCGTGTGTGATGACTGGGGCATTGGGTGCGAGGGCGACATGGTGGTGTCCAATCGCGCCGACATGCGCCATTTTGTGGCGTGCACCAAAGGCTGCCCGGTTATTATGGGGCGCAAGACCCTGCTGAGTTTTCCCGGCGGGCGTCCGCTCAAGAACCGTCGCAATATCGTGCTCACCCGCGACGAGAGCTTTGCTCCCGAGGGCGTCGACGTGGTGCATAGTATCGACGAGGCGCTCGCCGCGGTTGCCGATGAGCCCGTTGCCTGGGTGATCGGTGGTGGCGATGTCTATCGGCAGTTTTTGCCGTACTGCGTGGAGACCGAGGTCACGCACAACCATTGCACCCATGCCGTGGACACGTACTTTCCCGACTTGGACGCCGATCCCGCGTGGGAAGTTGCGCGGCGCGAAGGGGTTGCCACGATTGCCGCGGGCGAGGGCGACGAAGGCCTCGATTATGAGTTCGTGACGTATCGTCGCGTTGATGCTTAAATCTCCTATTTGCCCACGGTATTATCGGGTTGGAATGAGTAAGGGGCGGCGCCTGGCGTCGCCTCGTTTGATATAGATGCTGCTGTAAGAAAGGTACAGGCTGGCTGTTATGACTGATGCCGTTGAGGTGCTGCGAATCGAGTCGCTCGAAGACGAGCGACTCGACGCCTACATGCGACTGACGGAGCGTGAGCTGCGCTGTGTGCTGGAGCCGCAAAAGGGCATCTTTATTGCCGAGAGTGCTAAGGTTATTGAGCGCGCGGTCCGTGCCGGATACCAGCCGGTGAGCTTTCTTTTGGGCGAACGCTGGCTCGATCAGATGATGCCGCTGTTTGAGCGCCTGGTTGCGCGCGAGGGCGCAGGTCCGGTTCCTGTGTTCGTGGCCTCCATGGAGCTCATGGAGCAGTTGACGGGCTTTAACGTGACGCGCGGTGCACTCGCGGCGTTTCGTCGCCCGCGGCAGATTCCGGTTGATGAGTTCTTGGGCGGCGTCGTCAAGGCTGCGGGGGAGCGTCCGGTGCGCGTGTGCGTGCTCGAGGGCATTGTCGACCACACCAACGTCGGCGCGATTTTCCGCTCGGCCGCCGCGCTCAATGTCGACGGCATTCTGGTGAGCCCTACGTGCTGCGACCCGCTGTACCGTCGCTCGGCCCGCGTGAGCATGGGCACGGTTTTTCAGGTGCCGTGGACGCGCATTGGCAGCGAGGCTCGTGTGTGGCCGCACGATGGCCTGGCGGCACTGCATGAAGCCGGTTTTTCCTGTGCTGCCATGGCATTGACGGACGATTCCGTATCGCTGGACGATCTCGTGCTGCAGGAGATTGACCGCCTGGCGATCTTTATGGGTACCGAGGGTGCCGGCCTGGGTGCCAAGACTATCGCGGGCTGCGACCGGGCCGTGCGCATTCCGATGGCGCACGGGGTCGATTCGCTCAACGTGGCCGCGGCGAGTGCCGTCGCCTTTTGGCAGCTGTGCCCGCACGTGAGCAATGAGTATCACTACCAGCCGGGGCTGTATCACTAGCGGGGTGCTCTCGAACTTTGCCGACAGAGGTGTTTCGACTGCCTTCGGTCGGTGTTAAGCTGATAGCGGCTTTGCCGTACTATTGATGTGTTGTTTGGCGTACGCTAGCGGGGAGGGCGTGTGGCTAAGAAATCTACGGCTATCGATGTAACGCAGGGTGTCATTTGGCAGCAGCTGCTGTCGCTGTGCGTTCCCATCTTCTTTAGTTCGTTTTTTCAGCAGGCATACACGCTTATCGGTACCTATATCGTCGGTCAGTTTGGCGGCAAGCTCGCTCTGGGTGGCATTCAGGCCACGATGGTGCTTACGGAGCTCTGCATTGGCTTTTGTGTCGGCGTCGGTGCCGGCTGCGCGGTCATTACGGGCCAGTTTTTTGGCCAGCACGATGATGAGCGACTGAGTCGTTCGGTCCATACGGCCATGACCCTCGCGCTGGTGGGCGGTATCGTTTTCTCGATTCTTGGCATAGTGTTCGTTGAGCCCATGCTGGTGCTTATGAACACACCGCATGAATTATTGGCCGAGGGCGTGGCCTATGCTCGTTGCTATTTTGCCGCTATGGTTGCGGCGCTGCTGCTCAATATGGGAACAGCACTGCTGCGCGCCGTGGGCGACACGCGCGGACCTGCTGTGATCATCGCTTCCGGCTGCCTTGTTAATGCGGTGCTGGATGTCATCTTCGTTGCCGTGCTTCATATGGAGGCTCTGGGCTGCGGCATCGCGGTGGCGCTGACCATTTGCTCCAACGCCACGATGATCGTGATTCGCATGATGCACGCACCGGGTGCGTGGCGGCTTTCGCTGTCCAAACTCGGCATTGATCCTGGCATTTGTAAGAGCATGATCTCGTGTGGTCTGCCGCTTGGTTTTCAGTCTGCTGCGTATTCGATTTCCAACGTTTTGATTCAGGTGTCGGTCAACTCGTTTGGCGCCGATGTCACCACGGCGTGGGGTCTTTCGGGCCGCTTAGATGGCATTGTCTGGATGGTTACCGAGGCGCTTGGCGTTTCGATCACCACGTTCTCGGCACAGAACTTTGGAGCGCGCAACTACGAGCGCATGCGCAAGGGCTACCATACTTCGCTCGTGCTGTCGTTTATGCTCATTGGTGGCCTGTCTGCCGTGCTGCTGGTGTTCTCGGGTCCGTTGTCGCGTCTGTTTGTCGACGATGCTTCGATTTCGGCGTATACCACGACGATCCTTCATTTTATCGCGCCGTTCTACGCGATCTACTCGATTATCGAAAACGCGTCGGGCTCCATTCGCGGTGCCGGTGTGAGCTTGCAGCCCATGCTGCTCACGATTTTTGGCACCGTCGTGCTCAGGGTGATCTGGGTGTTTGCGATCATGCCGTTTGATCCGTCGCTTGAGCACCTGCTATTGGTTTACCCCGTAACCTGGCTCATCACGGCCACGATGTTTACCATCTACCACCACAGCGGCAACTGGCTCGGCCGCGCCACCGCCAAATGATCCCTTGGGGACGGAGGAAAACGGATCATTGCTCTCCGTCGTGATGTCGATGATCCGTTTTCCTCCGTCCCCTTCGGATCAATTAGTATTCGATGCCTTGGCGGGCTAGGAGGCCTTCGTCGAAGTAGTGTTTGACGGGGCGCATTTCGGTGACTAGGTCGGCGAGGTCCGCGAGAGGCAGCAGCCCGCGGCCGGTGAGCACGAGCTCCGTGGTGGCAGGCTTCAGCGCGATCAGCCCCTCCACATCCTCGCGCGTCACGAATCCGCGGCGCATCGCTTCGCCGAGTTCGTCCAAAATCAGAACGTCGACCTGTGATATCTGCTCGCGTGCGAGCTCCATGATCTGCTCGGCGCAGGCCTCGGGTGTGTCGCGATCGGCCTGTACAATGCGCAGTCCCAGGCGCGGCGCGGCGTCGTGCTCGGCGCAGTGCAGCTTCTTGGCAAACTGCAGCATGAGTACGTCGAGCCCATAACCTTTGGCGCGCATCGCCAATCCCAGCGCAGCCGTGGTTTTGCCCTTGCCGTCGCCCGTATAGATCTGAACCTTGCCGACTTCAAGTGATGCCATCTCTGTCCTTTCGTGCCCGGCGTCGGTTTATCGCCGTCCGGGTTGGGTATTCTAGTTAGCATTATCAACCCCAGTAGATGGAGTTCAAGCAGATGGAGATGGATGACAACAAACGTAGACGGAATATGATCCTCTACGTGCTCATCGCCTTCGTCGTCTACCTCGTGCTCTCGACCGTTCTGTTCCCCAACATCGGTCACACGCAGCAGATTACGAAGACCGATTACTCGACGTTTGTCAAAGCGCTCGATAAGAAGAGCGTTGACAAGGTTGAGTACAACACGGACGATTACACGATTTATTACACCAAGAAGGGCGAGGACGAGAACATCGCCTACAAGACGACCGGTGTGCCGAATGATGCGGGCTTTACCGATCGCGTGCTTGAATCTGGCGCCTCGCTTGAGTCGGTCGTTCCCGATAAGAACTCGGGTCTGATGACCTACTACCTGCTCACCCTCATTCTTCCCATGGCGATTTTCTTCCTCATCGGCTGGTGGCTCAACCGCCGTATGAAGAAGGCCATGGGCGATGACGGTCCGTCGATGAACTTTGGCGGTGGTGGCTTTGGCGGCGGCGGACTGGGTAAGTCCGGCGCTCGCGTTATCGCCTCCAAAGATGTGGGCGTGACCTTTAAGGATGTTGCAGGCCAGGAAGAGGCCAAGGAATCCCTTAAGGAGGTCGTCGACTTTCTGGAGAAGCCGCAGCGCTACGAGGAGATCGGCGCCAAGCTGCCGCGCGGTGCCCTCCTTGTCGGCCCTCCGGGTACCGGTAAAACCTTGCTTGCCAAGGCTGTTGCCGGCGAGGCGGGCGTTCCGTTCTTTAGCATTTCGGGCTCTGAGTTCGTCGAGATGTTTGTCGGCCGCGGCGCCGCTAAGGTTCGCGATCTGTTTAAGCAGGCCAAGGAAAAGGCCCCGTGCATCGTGTTTATCGACGAGATCGACACGATCGGCAAGAAGCGCGATGGCGGCGGCTTTAGCGGCAACGACGAGCGCGAGCAAACGCTCAACCAGTTGCTGACCGAGATGGACGGCTTTGATAACCACAAGGGCATCGTCGTCCTCGCCGCTACCAACCGCCCCGACAGCCTTGACCCGGCCTTGCTGCGCCCCGGTCGTTTTGACCGCCGCATCCCCGTCGAGCTGCCCGACCTGACCGGCCGTAAGAACATCCTCGAGCTGCATGCGAAGAGCGTGAAGACGCAGCCACCGATCGACCTGTCCGCGATTGCCCGCGCCACGCCCGGCGCCTCGGGCGCCGACCTGGCCAACATCATCAACGAGGGCGCCCTACGTGCCGTCCGCGAGGGGCGCAAGCGTGCCACGCAGGACGATTTTGAGGAGTCGGTGGAGGTCGTTATCGCCGGACAGCAGCGTAAGTCCACGGTGCTGTCCGACCACGAGAAGCAGGTCGTTTCCTACCACGAGATCGGCCATGCTATCGTCGCCGCCCGCCAGAAGGGGTCTGCGCCGGTCACCAAGATTACCATCGTGCCGCGCACGAGCGGCGCTCTGGGCTATACCATGCAGGTTGAGGAGGATGAGCGCTTCCTGACCACACGCCAGGAGGTCCTGGACAAGCTCGCCGTCTACTGCGGCGGACGTGCCGCCGAGGAGCTCATCTTTGGTGAGATGACGACCGGCGCCGCCAACGATATCGAGCAGGCCACCAAGCTCGCCCGCAACATGGTGACGCGCTTTGGTATGTCCGATGAGTTTGGCATGATGGCGCTCGGTACCGTGCAGAATGCGTATCTCAACCAGGACACGTCGCTCACCTGCGCCCCCGGTACGGCCGAGCGCGTGGACGCAATTGTCGCCAAGCTGATCGAGGACGCGCACGACCGCGCTCTGCAGATCCTGAAGGAGAACAAGTTCAAGCTCCACGAGCTGGCTCGTTATCTGTACAAGAAGGAGACGATCACGGGCGAGGAGTTTATGAATCTCCTCACGCGCGAGAATCCGCTGATGCCGAAGCAGCAGTAATACTGGTTGCGCAGTCTCAATCGCCCCATTTGAGTGTCCATCTCAAATGGGGCGTTTTGCGTAGGGAGAGTTGTATATGAAGATCGTGGTAAGTGCCTGCTTGATGGGCGAGAGCTGCAAGTATAACGGGCTCGACAACTATCATCGAGAGTTGGTCGAGGCCTGCGAGCGCACGGGGACCGAGGTCCTCTTGGTGTGTCCTGAGGTCTTTGGGGGTCTTCCCACGCCGCGCAAGCCGTCCGAGATTGTGAACGGCGAGGTTCGTACCTGCGAGGGCATCTCGGTTGATCGCGAATTTCGCCTGGGTGCCCAACGTGCGCTCGATATGTGCGAGCAGGCGGGCGGACCGGAAGAGATAGTCGCGTGCATCCTTCAGGACCGCAGCCCCTCGTGCGGTGCGGGTCACATCTACGACGGCACCTTTAGCGGTACGCTCACCGCGGGCAACGGTGTTTTCGTCGACCTGCTCCTGCGCCACGGGTACCGTGTGATTCCGGCTAGCGAGTTCGATCCCAGCATGCTGGAACATTGTCCACAGCACTCGAACCCAACACTTCCTCACGGGTGACCGTTTTGGCATCATCCGTGAAGTTGATATTGAGTACGACCCGGTCATCAAAGACGTAGACCGAGTTGACAGGTGCCGTACCCAGGCAGTCCCTCCCCGCGGTCCTCGCGCAGGAACGCGTACAAGGCCCTCCCGTCTCTTGCGCCCCTCCTGCCCCAAACCCTGCTAGGAACGAGTGCAGCAAACTGGAATTTTAAATTAGTCTTTGCAAATAACCTTTGAACCTTCACCATCAATTACAATTCCCTGA
>JAHYYP010000018.1 GCA_019424905.1 Collinsella sp.
GTGAATATCGAGGCCGAGGAGACGGCGCCCACAACGGTGAACGCCACCCCGATCCGCACGCGCCGCCTGTTCTCACAGGCAAGTGCGGGCGCCAAGAAGTTCCTGGACCATACGCTGGTAAACACCGCCGGCCCAACCGATTCCGAAGGCTCAAAGGACCCCGAGACTCCTGAGACCCCGACGAACCCGGACAAGCCCAAGTCCGACAACGGAGCTAAGATCGACACCAAGGTCAAGACTACGACCACAGCGAAGAACCTCGCAAACACCGGCGACCAAACATTCGCCCTAGTCGCCACTGCAGCAGCAGCGGGAGCAACGCTCGTAGTGATAGCCCTCATCATGCTGATCAAGCGCCGCAAGACCCACTAGTAGCCAGTCGAACATATCGACAACCCAAAAAAACAGGCCACCCGGGTTTTCTGTTGAGTGGAGACTCCGCAAGCGGAAACTGCGTCCCATAATTAGGCCGAGAAATGGGATGAACTTTCCCAATGAGAGCCAACCGGAAACCACGTCCCAGAATCAGCCCCCAAAGTGGGACGCACTTTCCCAACGAGCCTCAACCGGAAAATACATCCCGGAATCCAGCTGAATAGTGGGACACACTTTCCCAATCGGGTCCCAAGCGGAAACTGCATCCCATTCCAGACAAGAATTCCGGGACACACTTTCCGCAAACAAAGAAGGCCACATAACGTGGCCTTCAACTTATATATGTTCAGCGGATACCCCTATGACAAGCCGTGTCCCAACAACAAGGCGTCTGTCCGGGCGGAGGTATGTAAGGTTCATCGCGAGTTCCGCACGCAAAGGGGGCCACTTAATGTGGCCCCCGTCTTGCGCAGGACTGTCCGAGCAGGAAACCTTATATGTCTCCGCCCGGACAGACGTTTCAGTTATGAACTCGCAGCTGGTCGCTACTTGATCTTGGTCGTACCCGGTGCCAGGTTGGGGTCGGTCTCGTTGGCCTCGGTCTGGAAGTGCTCGGTGTACACGTTCTTGCCGTCGCGGAACATCTCGTAGTACTGCATCTTGGCGTAATCTTCGCGCGCCTTGGTGGCGGCTGCGGCATCGGCGTCGTCACCGGTGACGTTGGAGGAAAGCGCCCAGCGCAGGCTGGCGTCCTCGTAGCCCACCGAGTTGATAGCGGGCAGCGACTCGCGCAGCGTCATGTGCGCCTTCTGGTAGTCGGAAAGCGGGGCGCCGATCAGCTGCATAAGCTGGGTGGACAGGTAGTTGGTGGACAGGTCGTCGACCTCGCTCGTCTGGTCGCAACCGGCAACGTCGTAGTTAGCCCAAATGATGTAGTCGGTCTGCCACAGGCGCTCCTGATGCGTGGCATCGTCTTCGCCGGTAAACCACTTATCGTTGAACTTGGACGGGAAGAACGGCTGGTGGTCGCCCCAGAACACCACGACCACCTTACGGTCGAGCTTGCTCAGGGCGTTGAGGAAGTAGCGAAGCGCCTGGTCGGACTGCTCGATGCACGAGACATACTCGTCGACATCGGAGAGCGTGCCGTCCTCGACGGTCTTGGCGTCCAGATCGGTCGTGTCGATGTTGAGGTGCATCTGCTTGTCGACCGGCAGCAGACCCGTATCGTAGCCCGAGTGGTTCTGCATGGTCACGTCGAAGATAAACTGCGGATCGGCGTTCTGGTCGAGCAGCTCAAGAATCTTGTCGTAGGTAGCCTGGTCGGTCACCATGCCGCGCAAGGTGTCGGCTCCCTGGAAATCGTTGATGGACAGGAACTGGTCAAAGCCAAAGTCCTTGTAGACGTTCTCGCGGTTCCAGTTGGTTGCGTGATTGGGGTGCATAGCCGTGGTGGAATAGCCGAGCGATTTGAACTGCTCTGCCAGGTTCCCGGTCGTTTCCATGTTGTAGATGGTGTAGGGGTACACGCCCGAGCCCAGGTTGGCCATGGAGTTGCCGGTCATAAACTCAAACTCGGTATTGGCGGTGCCGCCGCCGTAGGCGCTCACGTAGAGCTTGCCGCGGCTGAGGCAGTCGGACAGGCTCTTAAAGTACTGCGGACCCTCGTAGCCGGCGCGCATGTTCTGGTAGATCGACAGATCCGAGAACGTCTCGTTCATGATGGCGATGACCGTGGGCTTCTCGCTGTCGAACTGCTCCTGGGCGGCGGCGCGCTCGTCGCTCTTGGCCGCGTCGGACTTGTCGTAGGCCTTGGCGTACTTTTTGAGCGTGGCCTTGGCATCGTCGACGGAGTAGTCGGCGGGTTTGGGCGGCTTGATGGACTGTGCCGCACTAATAAAGGCAGGCAGGTAGCCCTCGCGCCAGTAGCTCTCGAGCGGACGCCAGGTGTAGACGGTGATGCCGAGAGTGTTGTAGTAGTCGATGAGCGTAACATGCGCGGTCACACCGCCCAGGCACAGCACGGCCACGAGCAGGTTGGTGAGCAGCATGCGCTTGGCGTTGGCGGCGCCCTTCTGACGGTGCGGTGCCACCAGGCCAGCGTACTCGCACAGCAGCATGGCGATGGCGGTAAAGCCCATGGACAGCACGCAGAACAGCGAGATGGAGAAGGTGTAGCCGGTGCCGGCGACCGCGGCGGCGGTGGAGATGGCCGAAAGGTCGCCCGGCTGGATGGGCATGGACTTAAACGTGATAACGAAGAACTCGGCAATGCCCAGGATAAAGAGGGCAAAGGCCAGGACCGCGGGGGCTGCGCCGTGGCGCTGGAATAGGAAGAACAAGCCGACCATGAGCGTGGTGATGATGGCCCACTCGAGCAGGATGCACAGGGGGTAGACCCAGGTAAAGTCGTGGTTGGACGATACCTCCATGCCCAGCAGCGCAAAGACGCCGGCGAGCAGCAGGCACAGGACGGCGGCGACGAGCGGTTTGCCCACAAAGGCGCCGCGCAGGCGGGCGAGCTTGCCGGTGGGGGCGGGGGCGTCGGGCGCGGCGAACGCAAAGACGCGCGGGGCGATGCGGTCGCGTGCGATGCTGGCCCAAGCGCAGCCGGTGAGGATGGCGTTGGTCAGGATGAGCATCACAAAGGCGAGCGGCTCGTTTTGGGCGACGAGGCCCACGGCGCCCCAAATGGTCAAAAAGAGCTGGAACAGACCGAAGGCGACGCTCCAGGCGAAGGCGCCCTTGGTGACGGTGCCCGACTGTGCGCGAATGGCCTTTGCCTCGCGCAAGACAAGGTAGACGGTCGCCGCAAGACCGACGAGCGAGATGGCGGCAGCGAACATGCTGAGACTCCTCACAAACTAAAACCTACGAAAGCGGGGGTTTACCCGATTGTTACCAAGATATGCGCTGCAATTGGAGGCTGCGCACAACAACCAGCCATATTAACGCGCACGTGTGGCGGTGTGGCGCAATGTAGTGGCGACCTGCGCGATAATGGACGGGAATTACACGGAAACGTAAAGGCTTCTTAAAGAATTAGCGAGGATGAGGCGATGAACGAGCAGGTTTGCACCAAGGCTGTGGATACGTGTGGCTATCCGGTCGAGACGACGGGCAATGCGGTGCTGGACACGTTGGAGCACCGTTCCTCCACGCGTGCCTTCGCGCGTGATGACGACGACCGTCCCGTGGCGGTGACCGACGAGCAGCGTGCGGCGATTCTGCATGCGGCGAGCCGCGCACCGTCGGCGGGCGCCATGATGATGTATTCCATCGTGAGCATTCGCGAGCAGGCTACGCTGGACCGTCTGGCCGACCTGTGCGACCACCAGCCTATGATCGCCAAGGCTCCCTGGGCACTTATATTTGTGGTCGATTATGCCAAGTGGATCGATCTGTTTGAGCACGTGGGCTGCTTTGAGCCCGAGTTTGTCGAGCGCACGGGCAAGGCGCCCCGCCGCGCGCCGGGTTTGGGCGACTTTGCCATCGCGGCCCAGGACGCCGTGATCGCCGCGCAAAACGCCGTGGTTGCCGCCGAGGCCCTGGGGCTGGGGAGCTGCTATATCGGTGATATCGTCGAGAATGCCGAGGAAGTTGCCGAGCTGCTCGATCTGCCGCCCTATACCATGCCGCTGTCGATGCTCATCATCGGCACGCCCCGTAAGGAGCGCCCGGCCATTGCACATCCCGTGGTGAACCTGGTGCACGAGGAGCGCTACTGCCGTGCGGACGACGCGACTATGGATGCGCAGGTGGCCGAGATGGATGCGATGTTTCGCCCGCACGCCCGCGAGGTGGGCGAGCGCGTGGTGGATATCTACACCCGCAAACACACGAGCCCCTTTATGGCCGAGATGAGCCGCTCCATGGAGTGGTGGTTCAAAAACTGGCTCGGAAAATGACGAATGTGACAAGGGGACAGTCCCTTTGTCACATTTCATATCGCCGCGGTGGCCTAAAGACTGTATAAATCTTTATCTAGCTGGGAAAACAGTGCATTAAAACATGGGCCGATTACCTATAATCCCTTCGAACATTAAAGTTGGGAGGAAACCGGCTTATGGAACAAAAGGCCAAGGAGGCAGCCTCGCACGCTGCGATTCCTGTGAGCATCTCGGCGATGCTCGTCACGCTGGGCGTGGTGTACGGCGATATCGGCACCAGCCCTATGTATGTAACCAAGGCGCTCGTTGCCGGCAACGGCGGCATCGGAAGCGTCACGGAGGAGTTCGTGCTCGGCGCGCTCTCCCTTGTCGTGTGGACGGTCACGTTGCTGACCACCATCAAGTATGTGCTCATCTCGCTGCGCGCCGATAACCATGGTGAGGGCGGCATCTTTGCCCTGTACAGCCTGGTCAAGCGCTGCGGCAAGTGGCTTATCATCCCCGCCATGCTGGGTGGCGCCGCGTTGCTCGCCGACGGCATCCTGACGCCGGCCGTTACCGTTACCACGGCCATCGAGGGCCTGCGCACCATCCCGGCGGTCCATGCCGTGCTGGGCGATGACCAGGGCCGCGTCGTCGCCATTACGCTCGCCATCATCATCGTGCTCTTCTTGGTGCAGCGCATCGGTACGGCCAAGATCGGTCACGCCTTTGGCCCCATCATGACGCTGTGGTTCCTGTTCTTGGGCGGCACAGGCCTGTTCTTTGTCTTACAGCACCCCGCCGTGCTGCTGTGCCTCAACCCGGTGCGCGGCATCGCCTTTTTGCTGAGCCCCAACAACCACGCGGGCATCATGATTCTGGGCAGCTGCTTCCTCGCCACCACCGGTGCCGAGGCGCTCTACTCCGACATGGGCCACGTCGGCCGCGGCAACATCTACGCTACCTGGCCGTTCGTTAAGTGCTGCCTGCTGCTTTCCTATATGGGCCAGGGCGCTTGGCTTATGAACAACGCTGCCAACCCCGAGCTCATGGGCATTGCCGACCTCAACCCGTTCTACCAGATGCTCGCCCCGGGCCTGCGTCCGTTTGCCGTCGGCCTTTCCACCGTCGCGGCCATCATTGCCTCGCAGGCGCTCATTACCGGCGCGTTTTCGCTGGTGTCCGAGGCCAGCCGTCTGGACCTCATGCCGCACATGCAGGTCTTCTACCCTGCCGAGACCAAAGGCCAGCTCTACATCCCCATGGTCAACAACGTCATGCTCGTGGGCTGCGTC
Source organism: Collinsella sp. (assembly GCA_019424905.1). Taxonomy (GTDB): domain Bacteria; phylum Actinomycetota; class Coriobacteriia; order Coriobacteriales; family Coriobacteriaceae; genus Collinsella. The sequence continues at coordinate 5,543 of JAHYYP010000018.1, forward strand.
ATCGTGGTGCTGCTGTTCCAGAACTCGGCGCATATGGAAGCCGCCTACGGCCTTGCCATTACGCTGACCATGATGTGCACCACGCTGCTGCTCTTCTTCTACCTGCACGAGGAGCGCAAGCTCAAGGTCGCGCCGTGGATCTTCGCGGCCTTCTTCCTTTTGCTCGAGGGCTTCTTCTTCGTGAGCTCGCTCACCAAGTTCTTCCACGGCGGCTATTTCACCATCCTCATGGCCGCGCTCATCATGGGTATCATGGTGTGCTGGTACAACGGTACGGCTGTTGAGCAGCGCCAGTTTACGCTGCTGCCGCTGCGCAGCTACCTGCCGCAGCTCAAGCGCCTGCGCGATGACGATCGCTACGAGCGCCTGAGCGACAACATCGTGTACCTGACCAAGGACACCCATACCGACTACATCGACCGCGACATCGTCTACTCGATTCTGGACAAGCATCCCAAGCGCGCTCGCGCCTGGTGGTTTGTGAATGTCGAGACCATGGACGAACCGCACACCTTTGCCTATTCGGTCGAGACGTTCGGCACCGACTACGTGTTCCGCGTGCATCTGTACCTGGGCTACAAGATCAACCAGCGCGTCAATGCCTATCTGCGTCAGGTCGTTCAGGACCTGGCTGCCACCGGCGAGCTGCCGCCGCAGACGCATGACTACTCGGTCTACAAGGATCCGGGTAACATCGGTACGTTCAAGTTCGTCCTGATCCGTAAGCTTCTGGCGCCCGAAAGCGACGTGGAGCCCAGCGAGCGCACGGCCATCACGCTCAAGTACATCATCCGCCGCGCCGCCGGCACGCCTGCGCGTTGGTACGGTCTGGAGAACTCCAACGTGAGCTTTGAGTACGTGCCGCTGTTCACCAAGTTCAAGGCCGTGAACAAGATGCAGCGCCTGGCTCCCAACGAGCGCCCGTAGTCGACGCTTGAGGTTTGGCTGCGAACGGGCAGGCTTGCAATGACAGTGATTGAGTCCTGGGAGGAAACCATGGATGCAAAGGTGCTTGACGGTTGCGATTTTGCGACCGAGCTGGTGCGTGAGGCGCGCGTCGATGCCGCTGAAGATCGGTTCTTTACGAATCGTGCCAACATGGATATGGCCGACCGCGTGATCTCGATCGTGGTGACGGTGCTTGTCGCGGCGTGCGTTTGCGCGTTGCTCGCGCACGTGCTGTTTGTCTAGCGACCGCCGGTCGTAGAAGGCTTTACACTTGGAACCACCACAAGGGAAACCACCACAAAGGTGCCTGTTCCTTTGTGGTGGTTTTTGTTTTTGAGAGAGGGGCGGGGCACTGATGGACGTCCGTACGGACGGCGATATTGCCGATAGCTTTTGGTGGCGGCGCACAACGCTGACGCGCCGCACTCCTCTGTATGACGCCTGCGTATCGGCGGGGTTGCTGGTCGCGGCGACGATTACGGGCGCGCTGCTCGACCATCCGGGTCTCGCGCCGAGCATCATGATCGTCTATGTGTTCGCCGTTCAGCTGTGCGCATTCTTTACCTGGAGTCGCCTGTATTGCTTGCTGAGCTCGGCTGCCGCCGTGGCACTCTACAACTTCTTGTTTGTCGACCCGCGCTACTCGCTGTCGCTTATCGACCGCGTCTATCCCGGCATGTTCTTCATCATGTTCGTGGTCTCGCTTGTGTCGAGCTCGATTGCGTTGGCCCTGCGCCGCGCCTTGGCACAGGCTGCCGCCAGCGACCGCCGCACGCATATGGTGCTCGAGACCAACCGCATGCTGCAGCGGTGCGCCGATCAGCAGCAGATTGTCCATGCCATGGCAACGCAGCTGGCGCGTCTTTCGGGCTGTCCGGTCGTGTGGTACAGCGCCGACGCCGAGGGCGATGACCTGCTGCCGCGTGCGACATACACGGCCGTGGGCGATGCCGCGCCGGTGCATGAACTGGCGCCGCAGATGCCGCCGCGGCTCTCGGCGTCCGCCTATGTGGGAACGCCGCTCGATGCAACCTATGGCGGCTCGGCGTTTTATGGCATCTACCTGACGGTTCGCACGGGCGACGGCTTCGTCCGCTCGGGCGACCCCGCCTCGGTGGTGGGCGTGCTGGCTATCGTTGCCGAGCCCGACGTGCTGACGCATGAGGAGCGGACACTTGCCGATGCCATCGTGAGCGAAGGCGAGCTGGCGCTCGACCGCGCCCGCGCCATGGAGGCCCGCGAGGAAGCGGCGGTGCTCGCCAAAAACGAACAGCTGCGCGCCAACCTGCTGCGCTCCATCTCGCATGATCTGCGCACGCCGCTTACCAGTATTTCGGGTAATGCCGACGTGCTGCTCGATCAGGGCTCGACCGGCACCGCGGTGCTCGATGCCCAGACGCGCCGCGGCCTGCTTCTATCCATTCGCTCGGATGCGCTGTGGCTCAACGCCACCGTCGAGAATCTGCTCGCCATCACCAAGCTCGAGGGCGGCGGTATGCGCCTGTCGACCACGCTCGAGCTCATGGACGATATCGTCGAGGAGGCACTGCGCCACGTAAATCCGGCCGTGCGCGAGCACGACCTTAAGGTGGTGGCGTGCGATGAGCCGGCGCTCGTTAACGTCGACGCGCGCCTGATGGTGCAGCTGGTGGTCAATCTGGTGAACAACGCCATCACCTATACGCCCGCGGGCTCGCATATCATGATTTCGATTAGCGTCGACGATGGACGCGTGGCGTGCTCGGTGGCCGATGATGGTCCGGGCATCGCACCCGAGGACCGTGAACGCATCTTTGAGTCGTTCTACACCGCCAACCACGGTCTTGCCGACAGCCATCGCAGCGTGGGTCTGGGTCTTTCGCTCTGCCGCTCCATTGCGTTGGCGCATGGCGGTAGCATAGAGGTTGCCGCGGCGGACCCGCACGGCTCAGTCTTTACGATTGAGCTTCCCGCCGCCGACGTTTCGTTTGATAAGGAGTAGCGCTGTGCCGAACTCTGCCGTAAAACCGCTCATCTTGGTCGTTGAGGACGACCCCGCCGTTCGCAATCTTATTGTTGCCGCGCTCGAGGCGCACGGCTTGCGCCATATGGCTGTGGAGACCGCCCATGCCGCCATCGCCGCCGCCTCATCGCAGGCGCCGAGCATTGTGCTGCTCGATCTGGGCCTGCCCGATATGGACGGCGTCAAGGTGGTGGAGTCGGTGCGCGCATGGTCAGGCATGCCGATTATCGTGGTCTCGGCGCGCAGCGAGGACGCGGACAAAATCCGCGCGCTCGATGCCGGTGCCGACGACTACCTGACCAAGCCGTTTTCGGTCGAGGAGCTGCTCGCGCGTATTCGCACGACGCTCAGGCGCCTTTCGTATGCGCAAGCGGGCGGTGTTGCCTCCGAGGGCTCGTTCGATACCGGTGAGCTGCATATCGATTTTGATGCCGGCATCGCCACGATGGATGGCGAGGAACTGCATCTGACGCCGATCGAGTATAAGCTTCTGTGCCTGCTGGCGCACAACGCCGACAAGGTGCTGACGCACCAGTTTATCCTGCACGAGATTTGGGGTACGGCAACTAAGAGCGACCTGGCGAGCCTGCGTGTCTTTATGGGCACGTTGCGTAAGAAGATCGAGTCCGACCCCGCGCATCCACGCTATATCCAGACGCACGTGGGCATCGGCTATCGCCTGGTCACCCAAGGCTAGATCGCCAACCACCATCCCAATATGAGTTGCGGTGAAATACGGGCTAAATTTGCCTAATTCCAGGCAAAACAGTCCGTATTCCACCGCAACTTTGTTTATTTGCCCTTGGGCTTGCTGGCGTAGAACTTCTTCTTTTTGGACTTGCCGGCAGGGGAGGGTTTGCCGTTGCCGCGCGGCCCTCGGTCTCCGGCCTGCGCGTGCGCGGGCACTGCCGCGCGAGGCTTGCGGGCCTCGGGGTTGCGCAGCTCCTCGGTTCGCTCGGCAATCTCCTCGGCGCTAAAGCCGACCTCGGCCATGGCGTCCTCGATGGGCAGGCGGCGCACGATATAGCAGTGGTGCACCTTCTGGTTGCGCGCGAAGTCCTCGGGAATGGTCTGCGTCGTAATGTCCTCCAGCACGACGCCCGCGCGCGCGAGCTTGCGCGTCTCGGGGCGGAAGCCACGCAGGTTGCAGCTAAAGATGGCGTGGCCGCCCTGTGCGAGCAGGCGCGATACGCCGGCCAAAAGCTCAACATGGTCGCGCTGGACATCCCAGGTGCGGCGGCCCATCTTGGACGAGTTCGAGAACGTGGGCGGGTCGACAAAAATCAGGTCCCAGCGGTTGCGCGTCTGGCGCTGGTCGCGAATCCAGGCGAGCACGTCATCGCGCACAAAGTGATGCTGCGGGCCAACAAAGCCGTTCTGGCGCATGTTGCGCTCGGCCCAGTCCAGGTAGGTGTTGGAAAGGTCGACCGTCACGGTCTCCTCGACGCCGCCATCGGCCGCGTAGCAGGTGGCAGTGCCGGTGTAGGCAAACAGGTTGAGGAAGCGGCGTGCCTGTTTGGCGTGCTCGCGCACCAGGTTGCGGGTGACGCGGTGATCCAAGAAGATGCCCACATCCAGGTAGTCGTCAAAGTTGACGGCAAAGGTAAGGCCGCCCTCTTCGATGAGCGGCAGACGACGGCGCGCGATGTTGGCGCGCTCGCCCGATCCGCCCTTGCCGACGCCCTGCTTGCCGTACTGCGAGCCGCCGCGCGAGCGCATGCGGGCCTTGGCGTGCACGTGCTCGGCCGGAACGTCCAGGATACGCGGCGCGATGGCCAAGATGTCGAGCATGCGGGCCTGGGCCAGTGCGGGGTCGATGGTCTTAGGTGCGGCGTATTCGGCGATGACGAGCCAGCGGCCCGGCGTCTGCGGGCAGCCCTCGTACAGGTCGATGGCGGCGGAGTAGTCGGGCAGGTCGGCATCGTAGACGCGGTAGCAGCTCACGCCCTCGCGCTTTGCCCACTTGCGACGCAGACGGGCGTTCTTACGCAGGCGGTTGGCGAACTGCTCCGACTCGGGGATGAGCACGGGCAACGGCTTGCCGTCGCCCAGGTCGAGCGTGGCAGCGGGTTCGGACATGGCGGAAGCGGCGGCTTCATCGTTGACTTCGTTGGCATCCGTAACCTCGGCCTCGGCATCCGCGCTGGCCGCAGCCTCAAACGCTGCGGCGGCGTGGTCGAGCGAGGGCCAAACCTCAATAGCCGCCTCCTCGTTATTGGGCATGACAGCGATGGAGCGCGCGGGCTCGGCATGGAGCGCGCGGGCCATAAGGCCATCGCGGGTGAGCGCGGCGACCGGTGCCGAAGCGAGCTCGGGCGCACGGCGCAGCTCGCCGACCAGCGTCATGGCGTCGTGCATGAGTGAAAGCGGTGTCTCGGTCGTATCCGCGACCACGGCGGCACCGGCGACGGCGCCCGCATGGTCCAGCACGGTGGCGGGCTTGGCGGCACAAAAGTCGACAAAACGCTTGTAGCCGGCGCACTTGACCATGCGCTCGGCAGTCTTGCGGGCGGCGGGGTCGATGTCTACAGCCACGATGCGTGCCTGGCGCTCGCGCGCTGCCGCTTCGCGCTCGCGCGCCTCGGCAAGCAGCTGCTCCCACAGGGCGGCGTCGTGCAGCTGCCAGCCCTCAAAGCCCCGGCGCTCGCGTGTGGCGCCCGGGGCGCGGTCGGTCAGAATGTTCACGGCTTCCAGCAACAGGCCGCCGCCGGCGCACGAGGCATCGATTATCGTGGGAAGGGCTTCATCCTCGTAATCGTCGGCCGTCAACTCGCGCTCGCACAGTGCGGTCCAGCCGACCTGCGCCAGCACCAGGGCGGCGTAGTCGGGGCGCAGCACGTGCGCGCCCTCGCCGGCGCGGGTCGCTGCGGGCGGCAGGCGTTTGAACAGCGGGTCGCCCGAAAGGTCCAGGCTGATGCTCGCGCGGCGCTGACGCAGCGAAAGCAGTAGGTGAACATCGGGGTCGGCGGCATCGACGTCGGCGCGACGGCCCGTGGTCTCGGCCAGACGGTCGCACAGCGCGTCTTTGGCGCGCAGGGCCGAGAAGCGCGTGTTGCGCAGCTGCTCGGTCACGCCGCGGGCGGTGATGGCGATGGTGGCGCCGGGGCGGACGATGCTCTCCCAGGCGATGTCGTAAACGCTATCGTACAGCTCGTCGGCATCCTGCGCCTCAAAGCGCCCGAGTACCACGAACACACGGCTCGCCAGGCGCGACCACAGGCACGCGCGATAGCCTTCTTCGAGCTCGCCCTCAAACGTGGCGCGGCCCTTCAGCCGGCGAACATGCGAAAGCCCGAGGCGTTTAAGCTCATCGGCGAGTGCGGACTCAAAGCCCTCGGGGCAGCTTGCGTAAAATTCCATGGGTGACCTCTCTGGTTGCGTCGCTCCATTATATGATGGATGCTTCGTTTACTCTCGCCCCTGAAAGGAACCCATATGATTGATGCGTGCCCCGATTCCGCCGTGCTCTTTTTTGACGTGGACGGCACGCTGACGTCGTTCGATCCCGACAACATGACCGACAAGGACTTTTCGGCGGTTCACCCCTCGCAGGCGGTCGTTGAGGCGTTTCATCGTCTGCGCGACGCGGGACACCAGGCATTTATCTGCACGGGTCGTCCCTTGTGGCTGATTGCCGATGGCCTGCGCGCGCTGAACCCGGCGGGTGTCGTTGCCATGGCGGGAGCGACGCTCGAGGTCGAGGGCCGCGTGGTGCATGAGGACTGCTTTGACGAGGACGTTATCGAGGAGCTTGCACGTCGTATGGCCGCGGCAGGGATTGAGGCCTTTTTCGAGACCAACGTGGCTACTTTTGCCCTGGAACCCGCGGGTGTTGAGCAGTCGTCTCTGATTGGCACTTCTGTGGTGCACAGCACCGAGGAAATGCGCGTCGACGGCCGTCTGCGCGTGGGCAAGGTAGGCATCGTCGCGAGCGACCTGGCTCGCGTAGCCAACGATGATGGCTTTATCGATCGCGAGTTTGAGCTGTGCAACACCGGTGGTCAGAATCGCGAGCTGAGCCCCAAGGGCATCGACAAGGGCGTGGGCGTGGCGCGAGCGCTGGAATACCTGGGTCGCACCGGCAACGCACGCACCTTTGGCTTCGGCGATTCGGGTAACGACCTGGGCATGCTCGCTGCGGTCGAGACGGCTGTCGCCATGGGCAACGCCATGCCTGAGGTCAAGGCGGTCGCCGACTACGTGACCGACGATGTCGCACACGACGGCACCGTCACAGCGATGCAGCATTTCGGCCTCATCTAATGAATCCCGCGTTCTGACGTTTGCTCAAACTGCGACTCTTTGCTTTTGCATGCTCAATCGATTTATCAATCCAAACACTGAGGTGTTTATACCGTTCGCCGAGAAGATAAAAAACCGCAGTTCACGCCTTGATAAACGTAGGTAAAGTGTTTAGCAGTTTATCGGCCGTATGCTAACGAAAGGAATCAGGCAGATGGCAATCAAGGTGTTCGCTGACGGTGCAAACCTCGAAGGCATGCTCGACATGTACGAGAACGGCAACGTTCAGGGTTTCACGACCAACCCGTCCCTTATGAAGAAGGGCGGCGTGATGGATTACCGCGCGTTTGCCAAAGAGGTCCTGGCTCACATCACCGATGTGTCCGTCTCGTTTGAGGTCTTTGCCGACGACGTCGAGACCATGGAGGTCGAGGCCCGCGAGATCGCTACCTGGGCCGAGAACGTCTACGTCAAAATTCCGTGCGTGACCACCAAGGGCGAGTCCACCGCCGAGCTGGTCCGCAAGCTTTCCGCCGACGGCATCAAGGTCAACGTCACTACCATCTTTACGCCTACGCAGGTCGATGAGATGGTCGAAGCCGTTGACGCCGAGACGCCGTCCATCATCTCGCTCTTTGCCGGCCGCATCGCCGACACCGGCGTCGACCCCATTCCGTTTATGACGGAGTCGGTTAAGAAGGCCGCCGCCAAGCCCAACTGTGAGGTCCTGTGGGCGTCCACGCGCGAGCTCATCAACATTTACCAGGCCGAGGCCTGCGGTTGCCAGATCATTACGGTGCCCAACAGCATCCTGGCCAAGCGGAAGAACATCGGTCGCGACCCGTACGAGGTCTCGCTCGACACCGTGCGCGGCTTTGCCAAGGATATCGCCGCTTTGGGCTTCCATATCCTGCCGTAACGCGAACACTGGCTACGCCGCGGGCTGTTCGCCCCGACCTTTCCTTTCCCTATCGCTCACGCGCTTCGCGAGGGTCGTGCTAGGCAAAGGAAAGGCCGGGGCTGCCGGCACGAGCTTGCCGGTAGGTTGGCGATAGGCTTCCATATCCTGCCGTGGACAAAGGTGCCCCTGCCTGCGCCGTGCAAAATTGAGAGTATTCAGCAAGGTAAAGGCTTTTACCAGTTGGGTGAAGCACGGAACAGCCCCCGTTCTGGCTCTAATGTCGCTAAAACGGGGGCTGTTTTTGGCGTTATTGTCTCTGTGGGGCGTTCGGAACGGCGGAAATTGCAGAATACTCGCGATTTTGCACGTCGCGAGAGGGGGGACCCTTGCTTTTGCGGTCTACTTCCCCTGCACCATGGTGAGCGAGATCTTCTTGCGGTCGCGGTCGACCTTCTCGACCCACACCTTCACCGTGTCGCCGACGCGCACGACATCACTCGGGTGCTTGACGAAGCGGTTAGCCAGCTTGGAGATGTGCACGAGGCCGTCCTGGTGCACGCCCACGTCGACGAACGCGCCAAAGTCGACGACGTTGCGCACCGTGCCCTTGAGCTCCATGCCGGGCTCCAGGTCGTCGATGGAAAGCGCTGAGCGGCTAAAGACCACCTCGGGCGCGTCGTCGCGCGGGTCGCGGCCGGGCTTTTTGAGCTCGTTGACGATGTCGATGAGCGTTAGGGTGCCGCAGTCCAGGTCGCTTGCCAGCGCCGAGATACTGCCCAGGCGGCGCTCGATGTCGGGCACGCCGCCGCGGCTGAGCTCGCTTGCCGCAACGCCGGCGCGCTCCAGGACGGCCGTGGCTACCTCGTAGCTCTCGGGGTGGACGCTTGTCGCGTCGAGTGGGTTCTTGCCGCCGCTAATGCGCAGGAAACCCGCGGCGTTCAGGTATGCCTTGGGTCCCAGCTTGGGGACCTTCTTAAGCTGGCGGCGATCGGTAAAGGCGCCGTTTTCCTCGCGGTAGGCCACGATGTTTTTGGCCACGCTCGGCGTAATACCCGATACGTATCCCAACAGGCTCGCGCTCGCGGTGTTGACGTCGACGCCCACGCGGTTGACGACGTCTTCCACCACGTGGCCCAGGGTGCGCGAGAGTTCGGCCTGGTCAAGGTCGTGCTGGTATTGGCCAACGCCGATGGACTGGGGCGGAATCTTGACGAGCTCTGCCAGTGGGTCTTGCAGGCGGCGGCCCAGGCTCATGGCGCCACGCACGGTGACGTCCAGGTCGGGATATTCCTGGCTGGCGAGCTCGGAGGCGGAGTACACCGACGCGCCGGCCTCGTTGACGATGGTGTAGCGAAGGCTGGGCGCCTGCTCGGCAATGAACTCCGAGACGACTTCCTCGGTCTCGCGGCTGGCGGTGCCGTTGCCGATGACGATGGTGTTGACGCCGTCCTTCTTGACGAGGCGGGCAAACTCGCGCTTGGTGCCGGCGACGTCGTGGCGCGGCTTGGTGGGGTAGACCACGCCGTGGTCGAGTAGCTTGCCGGTCTCGTCCATGACGGCGACCTTGCAGCCGGTGCGGTAGCCCGGATCGAGCGCGAGCACGCGGGCGCCGCGCACGGGGCGTGCCGAGAGCAAGCCCTCAAGGTTCTTGGCAAAGACGTTGATGGCCTCGGTCTGGGCGCGAACGGTGAGTTTGGCGCGGGCCTCGCGCTCCAGCGAGGGGGCCATGAGGCGCTTGTAGCCGTCGGCGATGGCGGCATCGAAGACGGGCGCGAATACGCCCTGGCGTCGGGGCCAACGGCTGCCGAGGCGTGCCGTGGCGGCGGCGCCGTCGACGTTCACGCGCACGCGGAGCTTGCCCTCGCGCTCGCCGCGGTCGATAGCCAGCACGCGGTGGTTGGGTATACGGCGCAGCGGCTCGTCAAAGTTGTAGTAGGGCTCGTAGGGGGTCTTCTCGGCGGGGTCTGTGGCTTCGACGACGATATCGGCGGTGTTCTGCGTAAAGGCGCGCAGGTCGGCGACGTTCTCGGGGTCCTCGGCCACCGTCTCGGCCACGATGTCCGCCGCCCCGGCGAGCGCCTTTTCGGGCGTGTCGAAGCCGGCTTTCTCGTTGACGTATGCCGCGGCGGCGTCGAGTGCGCTGCCCTTGGCCGAAGCCTGCATGATGATCATGTTGGCGAGTGGCTCCAGGCCTGCCTCGCGGGCCTTCTGCGCGCGGGTCATGCGCTTTTTGCGGTAGGGCTTGTAGAGGTCCTCGACACGCTGGAGCTGCGTGGCCTCGCGAATCTGTTGCTCGAGCTCGGGCGTGAGCTTGCCCTGGGCGTCGATGAGCAGAATGACGTCCTCTTTACGTTGCTCAAGATTGCGCAGGTAGGACAGGCGCTCGTCGAGCGCGCGCAGGGCAACGTCGTCCATGCCGCCCGTGGCTTCTTTGCGGTAGCGCGAGATAAAGGGGATGGTGTTGCCCTCGTCGATGAGCTTGACGGCTGCCTCGATGTTGACGGCCTTAAGGTTGAGCTCGCGGGCGAGCTGGGCGATAAGATCCATGGGACTCCTTGCGTTTAAGGTGCGTTTGCAGCACAGGGCTACCAAGGATACCACCCGTCCCAAAAGACTGTTTTTGGGGCCGCGCCACGAAAACGGTCTATCTACTACGTTTGAACCGTATGGGTCGACCATCCCCCGGTTTTCCGAAAATACGCAAGCCGTCTACCTGCGGTTTTTATTTCGCGAAATTCCGTATGGTTAAGGGTGGTCGGTTAAACGTAGTAGATAGGCCCATTTCGTGGCGAACGAATCAAGCCGAGGTGCAAAATAGCCCCCGCCCCAGAAAAATCATCGGCAAGGTAGCAAAATGCCCCGCGGGCAGGAGGCTGCTCGCGGGGCAAAGAAGAGGGGCTTGTTGGTGGCGGGCCGAGGCGCTCGGCGGGGAGTTTGCCGCGGCCCGCTCTTAAGGCATTACAGCTCAACGAGCTGGCCGGTCTCGGCGGCCTCCTTGATGGCGTTGAGAAGCGTGAGCGTCTTGACGTTATCGGCGGGGGTCACGACGGGCTCGACCTCGCGGCGGACAACCTTCACAAAGTGCTTGAGCTGCATCTTGTGCGGCAGTGCCGGGTCGACGGCCGGAATCTCCATCTGCAGCGGCTTGTGCCAGTTAGAGGCGCCGTCGTAGGAGAACTGGTGCAGGCGGGGCAGCGAAAGGGCGCCCTTGGTGCCGCCGATAAAGTAGGCGTCGGCGTCGAAGGGGCGGTACTGCGGATCCTCGCGAGCGGTCGCCTCCCAGTTCCAGGGGCTGGCGGTGGCGTCAGAGATGGTCATGCTCGCGAGCGCGCCGTCGGCAAAACGGACGTTGACCACGGCGGAGTCCTCGGTCTCAAAACCGCGGGCGGCGCTGGACTGCATGCCCTGGACGGCAACGGGCTCGCCCAGCAGGTAGCGGAGCAGGTCGACGTCGTGCACCAGGTTGACCAGGATCGGGCCGGCACCCTTCTTGCGGCGCCACTCGACATCGAAATACTCGTCATTCTTATAGATCATGTAGTGGAAGCTCGACACGGTGAGCTTGCCCAGCTCGCCGGACTCGATGATCTCCTTGGCCTTGTTGACGAAGGGGTTGTGGCGACGGTGCTGACCCACGAGCACGGGCACGCCGGCGGTTTCGGCCTCGGCGGCGAAGGCCTGGGCATCCTCGAGATCGTTGGAGATCGGCTTTTCGACCAGCGGCACGATGTTGCGCTTCACAGCCTCGCGAGCAACGCCTAGGTGCAGGTCGTTGGGGGTAGCGATAATGACGGCCTCGGGCTTGATCTCGTTCATCATCTGGGCGGGATCGGTGTAAAACGGCACGCCGGCGGCCTCGGCCGTGGCGCGGGCGCCCTCAAAGGCGTCGGCGATGGCGACGAGCTCGGCCTCGGGCTCCTCGGTGACAAAGCGGATGTGGTTGCGGCCCATGGCGCCGGCGCCGATAACGGCAATGCGGACGGGGTTGAGCTCAGACATTTCGACTCCTTAATACCGGTGACCGGTGGAATGCGACAAAGGGGCTGTCCCTTCGTCGCATCGGTAAAACTAGGCGGACTTCTTCTTGCTGTCGGAGACCATCATGTAGACGGTGAGCACGACGGCGATGGCGGCGATCACAATAGCGCCGTAGAAGGACTGCTGGTAGGCGGCGCTGCCGGCCTCGGCGTGATACAGCACGGCGGTGATGGGCTGGCTGATCCAGGTGGAAGCGGCGTAGCCCAAAAACATGATGCCGTAGTTGACGCCGATGTTGCTGGTGCCAAAGGCGCCACCGGTGAGCGGCGGGTAGATGACGAGCAGAGCGCCAAAGCTAAAGCCGAGCAGGGCGAGCGCCACAAAGAACATGCTCTGCGTAAAGCTCATCGACATGATGACGAGGGCGACGATGGTGACGACAAGGCTGATGAGCAGCGACTTATAGGCGCCGAGCTTGTCGATGATCTGGCCAAAGGACAGGCGGCCGACCAGGTTGGCGCAGGTGTTGACGGAGACCACCACACCGCCGAGGGCGACGGCCGCGGCGCTCGTGGGGTCGGCGAAGAGCTGGACGGCGGCGATGGAGGCAACCTTGCCCACGAGCAGGGTGCCCGCGGTGGCGGCAAAGGCGAAAGTGACGATGAGGACCCAGAAGCGCGGGGTCTTGACCATCTCGCCCGGGGTGAGGTCGCCGAAGGTGCCGGCGTGCGCGCCGCCCTTGGGGGCCTCGAAGCCCTCGGGCAGCCAACCGGCCTCGGGGGCCTTCAGGAACAGGGCGGAGGCAGCAATCGTCACAAAGAAGATGACGCCGAGCGCCTTAAGGGCGCCAAAGATGCCCAGGCTCGGGATGAGCAACGAGGCGAGCACCGGGGAGAGCACGGCGGGGCCGGCGGTCGAAGCGGCCAGGGTGATGCCGGAGGCAAGGCCCTTTTTGTCGATGAACCACTTTTGACCGGTGGTGAGTGCCGGGTTGTAGCCCAGGCCGTTGCCGATGGCGGCGACGAGCGAGAACCACAGGTAGAACTGCCACGGCTCGGTGACGGTGCCGGACATAAACCAGCCCAGGCCGTAGCACACAGCGGCGGCGATCACGACGTTGCGCGGGCCGATCTTATCGGAGATGCGGCCGGCGAAGATGCCCGTCACGGCCATGATGGTCTGAAAGACCGGGAACGCCCAGGTAAGGGCGCTGGACCACTCGGGGTAGACGGCGAGCAGGTTCTTGCTCACGACGGAGTACAGCGCGATTGAGCTGATGAAGAACATGGTGACGCACGCGGCGGAAAGCACGACGGCGCGACCCTTGTTGGAGTTGGTGGAAGCCATTGGACTCTTTCTGATCGATACGGGGGAGGAGCGGGCGTATCCGCGGGCCTCCCTGTTAGGTTGGTTTACTGGTCAGTCGGCTTGGCGACGCCGGACTCATCGGACCAAAGCTCGACACCCTTGTTCTTGAGGTAGTTGTCGGCATAGGCGCGACGGCCGCCGGGCTTGGCGGTGAGGTCGCCCATCATATTGGAGAAGCCACCGTCGACTTTGATGGCGTCGCCGGTGGTAAAGTCCGAGCGCTTGGACGCCAGGAACATGACGGCGTTGGCGATATCGCTGACCTCGCCGATGCGGCGCGTGGCGATCAGACGGCTGCGGCTCTTTTCGACCTCGGGGTCGGCGTAGAAGTTGGCCGACATCGGGGTCTTGACGAAGCAGGGCTCGACGCAGTTGGAGCGCACGCCGTAGGGGCCCCACTCGGCGGCGAGCATCTTGGACATCATGTTGACGCCCGCCTTGGTGGAGCTGTACACGCCCGAGAACGTCTCGGGGGAGTGGCTGGCAACGGTCGAGATGTGCACCAGGCGACCCTGGCCGGCCTTGATCATCTCGCGACCAAAGCGCTGCGAGGTGATGAAGTAACCGGTGAGGTTGACGTTGAGCACCTGCTCCCAGTCGCTCAGCGGCAGGTCCTCCATAGCGGCAAAGCGCAGGATGCCGGCGGTGTTGACGAGGACGTCGACGCGGCCGAAGTCGGCGATGGTGGCATCGACGGCGGCCTGAACCTCGTCCTCGTTGGTGGCGTTCATTTTGTAGCCCTCGGCGTGGATGCCAAACTCGGCGGCGAGGTCGGCGGCTGCGGCCTTGACCTTTTCCTCGTTCAGATCGAGCAGGACGACGTTGGCGCCGTTGCGGGCGAACTCGCGGCAAATCTCGACGCCCATGCCGCCGAGTGCGCCGGTCACGGCGCAGACATCGCCCTCGAGCTTAAGCCAATTGCTCATAGGAACTTCCCTTCTTGTGCCTCCCGGTGGGTCGCTCCCATTAACCGACCCATGTGGTTTTCGCTGGTTATCGTATGCTTAGCGTTCGCGCAGGTGAATTGCATATTTGTTAGAATGGCGTTAATCATAGGTTTACACCGTGCGATGCAGTTTATGCTCAATTGAGCGCATGACCTGCGAAAACAACCTCCTGTGGCACCATGTGGTCACGGGCGCGAAAACGGGAGATTGACGTGTACGATCGACGACTTGAGGCTATATCGGCCGCCGCGGAGCTGGGAAGCTTCTCGCGTGCGGCGGCAAAATTGCGCGTGTCGACCCCGGCGCTCGTCAAACAGGTGTCGGGATTCGAGGCCGAGTTCGGCATCACGTTGTTCGAGCGCTCGCATTCGGGTGTTAAGGTGACGCCGGCGGGCGCTCTGCTGGTGGACGACGCGCGCTCGATCATGCGGCAGTCCGAGGACGCGCTGCGCCGAGCCCGACGCGCGGCGGGCGATGGCGGTGCCGTGCGTCTGGGTGTGTCGATGATGTGCCCGGGGCGCCAAACGCTGTCGATGTGGTCGGGCATCCACGATCTGGAACCGTCGCTGCGATTTGAGATCGTGCCGGTAAGCGATCTCTACGACGAGCGTGAGACCGTCATGCGCAGCTTGGGCCGCGAGGTCGATGTGGTGCAATCGAGTTTTTCTACCCCACGCTGGGGTGATGCCTGCCAAAAGCTCCGCATTGTCAACGTGCCGTTTTATATCGATCTGCCGCGCACGAGCCCGCTGGCGCGCAAGAATCGCATTGCGGTCGCCGACTTGGAGGGTATGCGTCTGCGCGTACTGCGCCACGGCAACGACGCCATGGACAGCCTGCGCATCGACCTGTTGGCCGACGGCGGCGTGGACGTGATCGACGTGGACAGCTTCGACTTTGCGCTCTTTAACGAGGCGGAGGAAAAGGGCGATGCGGTGCTCACCTGCGGAGCGTGGTCGGGCGTGCACCCGGCCTTTGTGGGCGTACCGTTCCTATGCGGCCGCGAGGTGCCGGTCTATTTGCACTACCCGCTCGAGCCCACCCTCCAAGTGCAAAAATTCGTCAACGCCATGGCCCAACTCCTCAACTAGCTCATTTGGGACGGGGCTTTTTTAGCTACTTACAAAGCGAGGCCCTGGCCAAACGGCCAGGGCCTCACAACTTTTATTCCGTTCTAAATGACGGGCTGATCGCGCGCAGGAGGGCGCCCCGGGGACGGGCGGGGTATTTCCTCCGCGCGCAGTTTCGCAGCGCAGCGAGAATGTTTGAGCACGGAGGAATTATCCCGCCCGTCCCCGGGGCGCCCTCCGTCAGTAATCGGCCCTACTCCAGCTCAAACGCACCCGTGTACAGCTGGTAGTAATACCCGCGCTTGGCGATCAGCTCGTCGTGGTTGCCGCGCTCGATGATGCGGCCGTGGTCCAGGCAGATGATCGCGTCGGAGTTGCGCACGGTGGAAAGGCGGTGCGCGATGACAAACGTCGTGCGGCCCTCCATGAGCTTATCCATGCCCGCCTGCACGATGGCTTCGGTGCGGGTGTCGATGGAGCTCGTGGCCTCGTCCAGAATCATTGCCGGCGGATCGGCGACGGCGGCGCGCGCGATCGAAATCAGCTGGCGCTGGCCCTGCGACAGCTGGGCGCCGTTGCCGGTGAGCATGGTGTCGTAGCCGTCGGGCAGGCGGGTGATAAAGTCGTCCGCGCCCGCGAGCTTTGCCGCCGCGATGCACTCCTCGTCGGTGGCGTCCAGGTTGCCGTAGCGGATGTTATCCATCACGGTGCCGGTGAACAGGTTCACGTCCTGCAGCACGACGCCCAGCGAGCGACGCAGGTCGGACTTACGAATCTTATTGACGTTGATGCCGTCGTAGCGGATCTTGCCGTCGGCGATGTCATAGAAGCGGTTGATGAGGTTGGTAATGGTCGTCTTACCGGCACCGGTGGCACCGACAAACGCGACCTTCTGGCCCGGCTTGGCGTATACGGACACGCCGTGCAACACCTCGTGGTCGGGCGTATAGCCAAAGTCGACGTTGTCCATGACCAGGTCGCCGCGCAGCGGCACGTACTCGATCTCGCCGGTTGCGCGGTGCGGATGTTTCCATGCCCACATGCCGGTGTGGTGGTCGGCCTCCTCGAACTGCCAGGTCTCGGGGTTCACCTGCGCGTTGACGAGCGTCACGTAGCCTTCGTCGGCTTCGGGCTTCTCGTCGATGAGCTCAAAGATGCGGTCGGCGCCGGCGAGGCCCATGACCACGGCGTTGATCTGCTGCGAGATCTGGCCGATCTGTCCGCAGAACTGCTTGGTCATGTTGAGGAACGGCACCACGACGGCGATCGACAGCGCCATGCCCGAGATGCTCAGGTTGGGTACGCCCAGCGCCAGGAAAATGCCGCCGGCCAGTGCGACCAGCACGTAGAGCAGGTTGCCCAGGTTCATAAGGATGGGCATGAGGATGTTGGCGTACATGTTGGCCTTCTGCGAGACCTCGAAGAGCTTTTCGTTGCGCTCGTCAAAATCGGCCTCGGCGGCAGACTCGTGGCAGAATGCCTTGACGACCTTCTGGCCGTTCATGACTTCCTCGATATGGCCCTCGACCACGCCGAGTTCGGTCTGCTGCGCAATGAAGAAGCGCGCGGAGCTGGAGCCGAGCAGCTTGGTCATAAAGGTCATAAAGGCGACGCCGGCCACAATGACCAGGCACATCCACACGCTGTAGTACAGCATGATAAAGAACACCGTGACGATGACGATGGTCGTCATGAGCAGGTTGGGCAGCGACTGGCTGATCATCTGGCGCAGCGTGTCGATGTCGTTGGTGTAGTGGCTCATGATGTCGCCGCGCTGATGCGTGTCGAAGTAGCGGATCGGCAGGTCCTGCATGCGGTTGAACATCTTCTCGCGCAGCTTCTCGAGCGAGCCCTGCGTGACGATGGCCATGGCGCGGTTCCAGAACAGCGAGGAAAGGATGCCGACGCCGTAGATGCAGGCGAGGGTGGTCACGAGCTGTGCGATCTTGGGCTGCGCGGCTTCCCAATCGCCCGACTGCCACGATTCGCTAATAATCTGCAGGGCGCTCTGAAGGAAGGTCGCGCCGATGGAGTTGATGATGGCGCAGAGCACCACGCCGACGACGACGAGGGGCAAAAGCACGGGGTAGAAGCCAAAGAGCGTCTTGATGAGGCGCGACATGGTGCCGCCCTTGCGGTTGAGCGCGCGCTCGGCGGTCGTTGCCTTACTCATGTGCCTCGCCTCCTTCCTGGGTCTGAGCTTGCGTTACGGATGCCTCGGTGTCGGCCTCGACAGCCCCTTCGCCCTCGGCAGACATTTTGTTTTGCGAGGTGAAGGTCTCGCGGTAGATCTCGCTCGTCTTAAGCAGCTCGTCGTGGTTACCGATCTGCGCGATGCGGCCGCCCTCCATGACGATGATGCGGTCTGCATCCTGCACGGAGCTGATGCGCTGGGCGATGATGAGCTTGGTCGTGTTGGGCAGATAGCTTGCCAGTCCTGCGCGAATCTTGGCGTCGGTCTTGGTATCGACGGCGCTGGTGGAGTCGTCCAGAATCAAGATCTTGGGGCGACGCAGCAGGGCACGCGCAATGCACAGGCGCTGCTTCTGACCGCCGGAAACATTGGAGCCGCCCTGTTCGATCCAGGTGTCGTAGCCCTTGGGGAAGCCGTCGACAAACTCATCGGCGCAGGCCAGATGCGCCGCCTCGCGGACTTCCTCGTCGGTGGCGTTCGGGTCGCCCCAGCGCAGATTCTCGGCGATGGTGCCGCTAAACAGCACGTTTTTCTGCAGCACCATGGCGACCTGGTGGCGCAGTGCGTCCAGGTCGTAGTCGCGCACGTCCATGCCGCCCACGCGTACAGTGCCTTCGGTTGCGTCGTACAGGCGGGCGATGAGGTTAACGAGTGTGGACTTGGCCGAGCCGGTACCGCCGATGATGCCGATGGTCTCGCCGCTCTTAATGTGCAGGTCGATATCGTCGAGCGCCTGGCGCTTCGCGTGCGCGGAATACTTAAAGCTCACGTGGTCAAAGTCTATGGAACCGTCGGCAACCTCGAGCACGGGCTCGGCGGGATTGGCGATCGTGGGCTTGGCGGCCAGCACCTCGGCAATGCGGTGTGCCGATTCGTCGGCCATGGTCACCATGACAAAGATCATCGACAGCTGCATCAGGCTCATGAGGATCTGGAAACCATAGGTAAAGATCGAGGAGAGCTGGCCCACGTCGAACAGCGTGCCCTGGCTCGTGATGATGAGCTTGGAGCCCAGGTAGATGATGACAACAAACGCGCCGTTGACGCAGATGTTCATCATGGGGTTGTTAAAGGCCAGCAGCTTTTCGGCGCGGGTGAAGTCCATCTGGACGTCGCGTGCGGCGGTCGCGAACTTCTCCTTCTCAAAGTCTTCGCGCACGTAGCTCTTGACCACGCGCATGCCGGTGACGTTCTCCTCGACGGACTCGTTAAGGGCGTCGTACTTGTGGAACACGCGCGAGAAGATGGGGCGCACCTTAAAGATGATAAAGAACAGTCCAAAGCCCAGCAGCGGAATGATGACCAGGTAGACCATGGCGACGCTGCCGCCCATGATAAATGCCATGGTAAAGGCGAAGATCAATACCAGCGGCGCGCGCACGGCGATACGGATGATCATCATAAAGGCCTGCTGCACGTTGTTGATATCGGTGGTCAGGCGCGTGACGAGCGAGGAGCTCGAGAACTCATCGATGTTGGCAAAGCTGAACGTCTGGATCTTGTAGAACAGGTCGTGACGCAGGTTCTTGGCGAAGCCGCAGCTCGCATGGCTGCAGGTGACGCCGGCCGCGGCGCCAAAAGCAAGCGACGTCAGCGCGATGAGCACCAAAAAGCCCGCGGTGGGAAGCATCTCGGCTACGGTGGTGCCATCTTTGATGGCGTCGATCAGGTTGGCGGTGATAAATGGAATCAGCATCTCGCAGAGCACCTCGCCAAGCACGAGCAACGGCGTGGCAACGGTGACTTTTATATAGTCGCGGATGCTGCCCATGAGGGTTTTAATCATCCAGTTCCTCCCAGGTTACACGGATTTTCTCGAGCATTTCGGCGAGCTGCTCGCGCTCGTCGTGGGTGAGGGCACCAAAGGCCTGCTCTCTAAAGCGAATGCGGGCTGCCTGGTCGATGCGGGCGTTTTCCCGGCCGGTTTCGGTCAGGCGAATGGTGAGCTGCCGTCGATCCTTGGGGTTACGGCTGCGCTCGATGAGGCCGTTGAGCTCGAGCTTGGACAGGATCTCGGAAAGCGACCCCGGCTTGAGGTCAAAGTGCATGCCGAGTTCTTGCTGCGACATCTCGCCGCCGGGTTGCTTGGCCAGCAGGCAGATGATGGGCGCCTTGCCGGACACGCCTCCGCCATGAAAATGCATGTAATGGCCGCAAAAGCCCAGGCCATTGAGGATGCGTTTGGCAAGCTTGTCTTCTGAGCTAACCGCTTCGGGTGCATCCGCCGGCTGTGACGGGTCGCCGCCGGGCTCGTGCGAACAAAGGTTAAGAGGTTCATCGCACATGAATTAGTTTTGCTCCTTTCTTTAGTTAGGTAGTGGAATTGTTTTGTGCCTAACCAATCTAGGAGCATGAGAAATGAATGTCAAGGTACCAAACTAGTGGTTACGCGGTTTTACCAAACCGCGTAGCTGCTCGACGCTGCAAACGGCCCCAAGTGGCAATCTGACGTTCAATTTCAAGGGCGCGACCAGAGGGTCAGCGCCCTTTCATTTCACGTCACCTTGCTCGCTTGGGGCCGTTTTCGCTCATATGACCCAATCCGCTGTCAAGAGCCACAATGGCCCCGCCGAC
>JAHYYP010000019.1 GCA_019424905.1 Collinsella sp.
CCGTGGCCAAGACGGTATATTCCGATAACCAAAATAATGTCGATGCCCTGGCTGAACGTCTGAGCAGCCAGACGTCGCTTTCTGCCGAGCGTGCCAAGCTGGTTGCCTACGACCTGCTCTGCCGCAAGGCGCTCAAGATTAAGTCGAGTGCGCTGTCGCAGATTTTCCGCTCCGTCGATAAAGAGTGCGACACCAAGGCGATGCGCGATGAGCTTATCGCGGCAAAGATCGTGACCAAGATCGAGGGTAGCGGCATTAACGGGCGCCCGGCGTTCTATACCATCAATGCCGAGATCCGCGATGTCCAGGAGCAGCCTGCCGAGTCCGTCGAGGATTTTGTCGTCGAGGATTCCGCTGACGTGCCTGCTGTGGAAGAAGCTGCTCCGCGTGAGCATGTCGATACCGATGAGTTGCTCGATGAGAACGTCGTGCGTGCCTTTACGGCCAAGGCAGGACGCGGCGGTTTTGGCGGGGGTGGCAAGCGCGATGCGCAGCGCCGCGCCCAGCAGGAGCGCTTCCGTCGCGCCGTTGCTCAAAAGGGCGAGACGGATGCCGAGGCTGTCGAGGAAAAGTCCGTCGGGATGCAGGAGCCGACTCGCACTCAAGAGCATGCTGAGATCCAGGGGCCCAAGCGTCGCCGCGGTGCCCACTTTAAGGTCGAGCAGCGAGGTATTGCATGCGAGGTCCAGGATTCCGTCGAGGCTGCTGACACGTCCGATGAACCGGTCAAGAAGGCTCCGGGTTCATGCCGTCCCGGACGTGGTTTTGCGGGGCGCGCGTATCCCGTAAGGCATCAGGAGAAGAGCGAGCCGGCTTCGACCACTCAGGACGAGAAGGCCGAGAAGGCCGTTGAGCCGGCGGCTCGCGAACAGAAGCCTGCTGAGCCGCAGCTTGAGGTTGATGCCGAGGCCAAGGGCCAGCAGCCTACTGATGAGCAGGCGGAGCAGGGCACGTCGAGCAAGCCTCGCCGCCGTCGCCATCGTGGGGGCCGCAGTTCCCATGCCGAGACTGCAGCCGAGAAGACCATGCCACAGGACGAGGATGCGAAGGTCGAGGTTTCTTCGGGGCAGCCTAAGCGCCAGCCGGCGAAGGAGAGCAAGTCCGATCGTCCGCAGAAGCAGGCGCCTATGCCGAAGCGCGAGCGCAATTCCCAAGGCGATTCTAAGCGCAAGTCTCAGAAGAAGCCGGAGTCTGCCGCAGCAGATACTGCTGCCCAGCAGCCCAAGTCGGCAGTCCACGGCGAGGTCTCGGCGTTTGCCCTTGCCCGCGTTTTAGGCAGGCAGCTGCTCAAAGTTGTCCCTACGCCTATGGCGCTCTCTAAGATCAAGGAGCAGCAGACACAGATCGTAAAGGTCGAGGGCAAGGACGGCAAAAAGGCTCCGCAACGCACTCAGCACAACGAGATGTCCAACCGCAAGATTGCCGAGGAAATCGCAATCATCCAGGCTTGGATCGAGCAGAACCGAGGTGCCGATACGCCGGTTGCCTCGCGCCGCCAGCGTGCCTACCAGATCTTTAACGACGAGAAGGCTTTTGACGGCAAGCACGGTGAGCGCCTGATCAGACGTATGACCGAAAAGGGCATCAGCATGCAGGCGATCAAGGTCGCCCCCAATCGCCCCGTGCACTTTACGGGCTTCTTTACGCTGGGTGCCGACAAGCCGTTCATTATGGTCGAGAACCTGGATACCTATGACGAGATCGTCAAGCTCCTGCGCGGACGCAAACATGCCAAGCTCTTTGGTACCAAGGTGGGCGGCGTGATTTTTGGCGGCGGCTGCAAGGCGAGCGTCTCGCACGCACTGGATGATTATCTGGCCGAGATTGGCTATCGCTTTAACTATGTCTACTACGTGGGCGACATCGACCGAGAGGGTGCGCGCATTGTCGAGCAGACCCGTAATGCCAATGTTGTTGAGATTCGCCTGCATGCCGGTATGTATCGCGCCATGCTCGCCGAGCACAAGCGCCGCGTGAAGGCCGGCGGTGAGTGCGAGCCCGCGGCTGCCAACCAGGGTGTACCGCAGAACCTGGCGGCAACGATCAAGGATCTGCCCATGGTCACGCGCGTGCAGTTCCGCAACGTGCTGCGTGAGGGCGGACGCATTCCGCAGGAGATTCTGATGACCGCCGACTATCGGGATGGCGACTCGGGAAGCTTCGACCGCATGCTGAACAATTAGTTCCGCCGTTCTACCGAACGGCGGTCTTCTTGACGCTGCGAGGGGCCCTGGCACGGCAATCTGACGTTCAACTTCGGCGGCGCGACCAGAAGGTCAGCGCCGCCTTGTTTCACGTCACCTTGCCATACCAGGACCCCTCTCGCTGTCACGTCCAAAACATCGAGGTCACGTGGCCTCCTGTTCGTGCGGAACTCGCGATAAACCTAAGCCGGTGTCCCCGCTCTCCCGGGGCCTGTGGTTACTTGGTTGTTGCATGCGGCTCGCTTTTCGGAACTAGGCTGATAATTCTAGATGCAAGGCGCTCTTGGTCGTTATGGGCCTGGGGCGTCTGTCTTATATAGGTAGATTCCTTGCGGGTTCGAATCCCTCCGCTTGGCGGCGTTGGCTCGATTTTCTTAACGCGAGGAGCTCTCGGTCGATGTGGGACGGAGGGATTCCGCGTCCGCCTGCCGGCGGCCGCGCCCCGCTGCGTCGCTTCGCTCCTTGCGTGCTGCGCTGGAAAACGCTTCGCGTTTCCTCAGCTCCGCACCCTTGCGGGTTCGAATCCCTCCGCATGCCCACGAAAAAGCGCTCCAGGTTCATAAGAGCCTGGAGCGCTATGTTCTTTGGGGCTGGGACGGAGGGATTCGAACCCCCAACAGCCGGCACCAAAAACCGGAGTTCTACCGTTGAACTACGTCCCAATGTGTGGTGTTGCCCAAAAGCAACCCGTTTAGTTTACCTAATCTGCGAGGGCATCGCAAACGCCATCGAGCAGGCGTACGGCGAGTGTCTGCGCATCACTTGCGGTGAAGGTTCCGTTGTAGCGCGTCATGCCCGTGAGCTCAATGCGAATGCGCGCGGGCTTTTGCTGCGCGGCGACATTGGCGGTGCGGATGCGCTGTGCAAGGTTGTGACACTCGGCAAGGGCGATCGTGGCGCGCGGCGCAGCATCTGCGGGCAGCTCATCGCTTGCGATCTCGAGCACCAGATCCACGTCGGTCGGAACCTCGGAATCGCAAAGCATCATGCCGCTGCTGTCGGTCGTCGCCGTGGCGATGTTCCACATGCGCGATGCAACGCTACGCGCGATGGGGTCCTCACCGATGACGGCAATCTGGAAGCGCTCGAGAACGTTGGCGGCGCGGGCAAAGCCGATGCGCGACTCGGCCTCGGTAACCGAGGGCTTGCCCTCCCACACGTGATGCAGGCGGTTGATATAGGCGTAGGTATCCTGGAACGCCATGCCATCGGCAAACAGGCCAACATTTTCCTGGAACTGCTGCAGAGCGGCCTCGGTGTGCGGGCCAAAATAGCCGTCGTCCTCACCGCAGGCAAAGCCCAAAACGTTGAGCGCCCTCTGCAGGGCCTGAACGTCGGCACCATGGAAATTGGGCATACGCAGATAGAGCGTACGATCGCCCAGTTTATACGAGGCGTCGACCAGGGCACTCCAGCAGGGAATGTCAACGGCGTGACCGGCGGCAAGACCGCTGTCGAGCCTAAAGGTGCCAACGGCCTGCTCGGTGGTGGCGCCAAAGCGCTTATCGGCGACCTCGGTGTCATCGATTGTATAGCCGAGCTGCAGAAGGCGGGACTGGACGTCCTCGACGGCTGCTCCCTGCATGCCCGTTGTAATAGGTTCCATGAACGAACCCCTTTCGGCGTACCATTCGTACTATTTGAGCGTGTGTCGGATAGACAACGCAAAGGGATGCATAAACATGCACTCAACAGTGTAGCAAGTTGTACCCAAATACGCTGCTGACAGGTTTTATAACCCCGCTAGTTAAGGCGCTCTACAAAGAAATCTGCCATGGAGAGGAACAGCTCGCGTGCGTGCGGATCAAGCTCAACGTTCTCGATGGCCGCTTTCGCCTTGGCGGTCAGGTCGAGCGCGTAAGTGTGGGCGTAATCGATGGAGCCGGTCTCCTGGAAGATTTCCACGGCGCGTGCAAGTTGCACGGGGTCCTCGGTGCCCGAGGAAAGGATTGCCTCGACCTCGTCGTGATAACGCTCGTCTGACAGGGCGTGCACGGCGACGAGGGTGCGCTTGCCCTCGGTGATATCGGTGCGGAAGTCCTTGTTGGCGGCCTCTTTGGTGCCGATCAAGTTGAGCAGATCGTCCTGAATCTGAAAGGCAAGGCCCGTGTGCAGACCAAAGGCGCGCAGTGCCTCAATCTGCTCATCGCTGCCGCCGCCGATAATGGCTCCGGCGGCAAGTGGCGTGGCTCCGCTGTAGTACGCGGTCTTGTGCGTCGCCATGTCCAGATAATCGTCGACCGAGATGTCAAAGCGTCCATCGCGGACCCAGCCCAAGTCGAGCGCCTGGCCCTCGATGGTGCGAACGATCATCTCGGTGAGCTCGTGGAGCACACGGAGTTTCACGTCTGCCTCGAGTGTGGGGTCGTCGAGAACCGTCTTGGTGACCATGGTAAGTGCCAGGTCGCCGCAGTTGATGGCAAGCCCCGTGCCCTCGGTGAGGTGCATGCAGGGCTTGCCGCGGCGCAGCTGCCCGTTATCGGCGATGTCGTCGTGAATCAGCGCGCCCGACTGGAAATGCTCGATAGCTGCCGCGGCGCTGCGGGCGCTCTCAAAGCTACCGCCCACTGCGGTTGCGGCGAGCATGCAGATAAGCGGGCGGTGGCGCTTGCCGGCGTTGGCCGTAAAAGCCGAGAGCGGCGCGTACAGGTAGCGCTCGATATCGGCAGAGGTCGCCTGTCCGTCAAAGAACGTGGCCAGATAGTCGTTGATCTGGTCAAAGTGCTGGGCTAAAAAGCTGGTAAACGGACTGGACACGGGTTCTCGCATTCTTTCTTAGGTTGCATCGTTGCATTATGCAGACAACATATTGCCACATTAGAGCGTCGAGCGCGGCGGTTGAAGGAGATTGAGTCTTGCGGCTGCAAACGCGGCAAGGGGCTCGGCTAGATAAGCCCAAAGTGTTCGAGCGCGGTGACGACGCCGTCGTGGTCGAAGCTGTCGGTTACGTAGTCGGCCTTTTCCTTGAGGAAGTCCGGCGCGTTGCCCATAGCGATGCCAACATCGACCGCCTCCATGAGGGCGATGTCGTTACTCGCGTCGCCAATGCCATATACGGTGCCGTGGTCTGGCCCCAGGGCGTCAAGCACGGCCTTGATTCCGGCCCGTTTGGTGCACTCGCGAGGCGAGATTTCTGTGACCTCGAGTTCGAGCTCATTGAGGCAGAGCAGGGGTCCAAGCTCTTCATCTTGGGCGATGCGGTTGGCAAGTGGCGTGGACATAAGAATTTTATAGGCGTTGTAGTGCTCAAGTTGTGTGACGGCGTCGCCCACGGTGCGTGCGTATCCGTACGTCTCGGGGGCATCTGCACTCATGCGCACCACGCCGTTGAGGCCCTCAAAGCGAATGACCTCGCCCGATTGCTCGAGATAGGGGGCGAGGCGCTGTAACATGCCGGGGCTTATGGCAGCGTTTCGCACGACGCGCCCCTCGAGTTCGGCGTAACCGCCCGCGAGGCACACGACGCCTGCCCACGGCAGTTCGAGCAGCTTGGGATGGATGCAGCTGAGGGTGCGCCCCGTACAGATAAAAGCTTTGTTGCCGTTGGCGACAAACGTGCGAATTGCCTGTGCAACCGTCTCGTTGGGATAGGGGGAAAGATCTCGCTCGCCCTCGGGGAGCTCTTGGGCAAGTTTGGGATCTTGCCAGGCGAGCGTACCGTCGATGTCGAAGAAGCAGACATTGCCATACTTT
Source organism: Collinsella sp. (assembly GCA_019424905.1). GTDB lineage: Bacteria > Actinomycetota > Coriobacteriia > Coriobacteriales > Coriobacteriaceae > Collinsella. The sequence goes on from JAHYYP010000019.1 coordinate 5,898, forward strand.
TTGGCGCCATCGCCGGCATGAAAAGGCGAGGCGGCGAATGCAAAACCCGGTTCGAGTCCCATAATCTGATCAAAGTGTTCTTTGACGCGGGGTACCGAGATGCCGATGATTACCTGAGCGGTCTTGCCGGTGACGATGAGGCCTTTGGCACCCGCTGCGACAAAGGTCGCATTGTCCGCGACGATGGAGGGATCCACGACTTCGACGCGCAGACGCGTGGCGCAGTTGGTTGCGCCCGCAATGTTGGAGACGCCGCCCAGAAGCGTCACAACCTGCTCGGCGAGGAGATGATCTTGTGAGGCTTGGTTGCCGGAAGCGCCGGTTTTGGATGAGCGCTTTTCGTCAACGTCGTTTCCCGTCAAGCGTGAGAGCGCCGCGTTGCTGGCGATATGGTCCTCGCGTCCCGGGGTTTTAAGGTCAAAGGTCAGGATAAGACCTCGAAAGCTCAGAAAGAAGATGACGCTAAAGATGAGTCCGATTCCGAGTGCCAAAAGGTAGGAGCCGGCATGCGCCCGCATGAGCGGGATAAAGTTGAAGGCAGCCATTTCCATAAAGCCGCCCGAGAAGATGCCAACGACGCCAAAGAAGTTCATAGCCATGGCGAGGCAGGAAGATAGGGCGGCATAGAGCAAAAAGAGCCCGGGATAGGTGAACATAAAGAGAAACTCGAGCGGCTCGGTGACGCCGCAGACCGCCGAAGCGACGATGGCGGGCAGAAGGATGGCCTTGAGGCCAGCGCGGCGTTCGGGCTTGGCGGTGGTGTAGAACGCAACGGCGATGGCAGGAAGGCCAAAGAGCTTGACCCAGCCGGTGGCGGTGAAACCAGCCCACGGCGCAAGCTCATTGAGGGGGCGCGTGCTATGGGAGAGAATGGGGAGCAAATTGGTCCACGTGGCGTAGATACCGTCGTTAATAACTAAATTGTCGTAGTAGATAGGCATGTAGAGCAGGTGGTGCAGCCCCATGGGCTCGAGTGCTCGCTCCAAAAACGCAAAGATACCCACGCCGAGGGGGCCGACGCCCACAAGTGCGTGGCGCAGCGTTTCGGTCGCTGCGTATACGAAGGGCACGATGGCGGCCGAGATGGCGGCAAGGGCGAACACGGCAAAAAAGCTGATGAGGTAGACCAGCGAGGAACCCGAGAAGGTGCCGAGCCAATCGGGGACCTTGGCATCGTAGAAGCAGTCATGGATGGCGACGACGGTTGCCGATACCGCTAGCGGGCCGATAATGCCGGTGTCGAGCGTCTTGATGCCGTCGATGATGGTAATGCCGCTAGCGGGGGTCAAAGACGACGGGTACTTAAGTCCAAGGTTGTCTCCGCTTAGCTTGATGATCTCGCTCAAAAAGAAGCAATAGGCAAAATAAGCCACGAGCGCCTCGAGGCAACAACGTGCCGGTTGCTTTTGGGCAAGGCCGATGGGAAGCGCTACAGCAAAAAGGAGCGGAAGTCGTTTAAAGACCGTCCACGAGCCGCGCTGAATGATAGTCCAAAAAACGTACCAAGGGGTTCCGTATACGGCGAGGTCGCCGACGATATCCGCAGACGTTGCGAGGGCGGAGACGCCGACCATAAGGCCCGATATGGAAAACAGCATGGCGGGCGCGAACATTGCCCCGCCAAAGCGTTGGATTTTTTGCAGCATGTTCTGCCTCCCGAATATCGAGGCGCGTTGCGCGTGGTGAAACGTTTAAACAATGGATTCATTGTAGAGGACCAGACGATTGTCGTACCGGCAGTTTTGATCGAAACCGGTTTGGGCGGGACAGAAACCGTCAACGGTTAAATCCTGTCGCTTTGCCGATAATCGGTTTAAACAACTTTAAGAAATGCTATCGTGCCTAACCATACATATTCATTAGAGGTGAAGTCATGCCAAAAGCGATTTACGAAGGAATCTACCGCGAGATCCGTTCGCGCATCATTAACGGGACTTATGCGTTTCAGGAGATGCTGCCAACCGAAGCCGAGCTGACCGCGGAGTTTGGCTGCACGCGTAATACCGTTCGACGCGCCTTGAGCATGCTGGCCGACCAGATGTTTGTGCAGCCTATACACGGCAAGGGCGTGCGCGTTATTTGGCTCAAGGGCGAAACCGACATGCTGGGCGCACTCGAGGAAGTCGAGTCGTTTGGCGAATTTGCAAAGCGCAACAATGCCGTCGCATCGACCGAGGTCAAGTCTTTTGAACATTTGATTTGCACTGAGCAACTCTCTCGTCGCCTGGGCTTTAAGGTGGGCGAGGAGTTGATTCGCGTGGTGCGTGTCCGAAGCCTCAACGGCAATGCGCGCCAAGTGGACCATGGCTATTTTTTGGCGTCGATCGCCAAGGGCCTGACTCCCGAGATCGCGGCAGATTCTATTTACGGCTATCTGGAGCACAAGCGCGGTGTCAAAGTGATGGCGAGCCGTCGTACGGTGAGTGTCGAGCTCGCCAACGATGAGGACTGCAGCTATCTTGACCTCGGCAAATACAACTGCGTTGCCGTCATGGAGAGCCAGTCGTACACCTCGGACGGCATCTTGTTCGAGGTCACGCATGCCCGCACGCATCCCGAGATCTTCCATTACCGCGTCAACTCCAAGCGATAGCCGGCTAGCTCGCAGCCTGACGAGACTCATGCCCTCAAAGCGAAAACGCCCGGTCAAACCGACGATGCATCGGCTTGACCGGGCGTTTTCTCTGCATTTGATAACAAATAATTGTTTATACAAAACTTGTCAAGTATCAAGTTGAAATTACCGTTCACCGAAGTTTTTCTACCGCTCTAGTAATACTTGTTCAAACAAGTAGCCAAATAGCGTATCGTACAAATCAGCAAAAGGGGCAAAGTCCCCGAGCCAATCTCCGAAGGCGGCGGCAAAGGGTGCCGCCACGGTGTGAAAGGGTGGATTGTAATGAAGAACGAAATGAGCAGAAGGCAGTTCCTGGGCTTTGCTGGTTCCGCGGCTGCGGTTCTTGGTCTGGGTCTCGTGGGCTGCGGTGGCTCCGCCGGCTCCGGCTCCTCTGCTTCTGGTGACGCTGCCGAGGTTTACTTCCTCCAATTTAAGCCCGAGGTCGACAAGGAGTGGAAGGAGATCGCCAAGGCGTACAAGGAGGAGAAGGGCGTCGAGGTCAAGATCGTGACCGCCGCCTCCAACACCTACGAGGAGAAGCTCAAGTCCGAGATGTCCAAGAGCTCCGCTCCGACCCTGTTCCAGGTCAACGGCCCCACCGGTCTTAAGAACTGGAAGGATTACTGCGCCGACCTGTCCGATACCAAGCTCCGCGGTGAGCTCATTGACGACTCCCTGGCTCTGCAGTCCGATGGCAAGGATCTGGGTATCGACTGGGTCCAGGAGAGCTACGGCATCATCTACAACAAGCAGCTGCTCGAGAAGGCTGGCTACAAGGCCGAGGACATCAACTCCTTCGACAAGCTGAAGGCTTGCGCTGACGACATCCAGGCCCGCAAGGACGAGCTTGGCGTTGAGGGTGCCTTCACTTCTGCCGGCATGGATGACTCCTCCAGCTGGCGCTACACCACCCACCTCGCCAACCTCCCGCTCTACTACGAGTTCGAGAAGGAGCACAACCAGGAGGACGACGAGATCAAGGGCGAGTATCTCGACAACTTCAAGCAGATTTTCGACCTGTACATCACCGACTCCACCTGCGATCCTTCGCAGCTTGCCTCCAAGACCGGCGACGACGCCACCAACGAGTTCGCAACCGGCAAGGCCGTCTTCTATCAGAACGGCTCTTGGGCATACGCTGACCTCACCAAGGCCGGTATGACCGACGACCAGCTCGGCATGCTGCCGATCTACATCGGCGTCGACGGCGAGGAGAACCAGGGCCTGTGCTCCGGCGGCGAGAACTACTGGTGCGTGAGCTCCCAGGCTTCCGAGGATGCTCAGAAGGCCACCGAGGACTTCATGTACTGGTGCGTCACCGCTGACACCCCGACCAGCATCATCGCCGACAAGATGGGTCTGACCGCTCCGTTCAAGAGCGCCAAGGAGACCACCAACGTCTTCTCGCAGCAGGCCGTTGCCATGGCCAAGGACGGCAAGAAGACCGTCGCTTGGGACTTCGTTTACATCCCCTCCGAGGAGTGGAAGAAGAACCTCAAGCAGGCTCTGATCGCTTATGCTGCCGACAACACCAAGTGGGACGGCGTCAAGAACGCCTTCGTCGATGGCTGGAAGACCGAGAAGGCTGCTTCCGAGTAAGCAGTTGCTGCCCAAGCTATCTGATTAGCGACAGGGGGCGGGCAGACGTAGGTTTGCCCGCCCCCTGCATATTGAAAGGACCCTTCTATGGGCAAAGCACTCAAGCGCTGGTGGCCGCTCTTTATGCTGCCCACGTGCCTGGCGTTTATGATCGGGTTCGTGATCCCTTTTATCCAGGGCTTCTATCTCTCGTTCTGCCAGTTTATTACCATTAACAACGCGCACTTTGTCGGTATCGCGAACTACGTGCGCGCGCTGTCCGATCCGCAGTTTGCCACGTCGTTCTTCTTTACCGTGGCGTTTGCCTTCCTGTCGACGGTGCTCATCAACGTGATCGCCCTGGCAATTGCGCAGGCGCTCACCCGCAAGGCGCTCAAAGGCACCAACATCTTCCGTACGATCTTCTTTATGCCTAACCTGATCGGCGGCATCGTGTTGGGCTACATCTGGCAGATCCTGATCAACTGCCTGCTCTCCAACGTGGGCGCCCAGCTCATTGCCCTTAACTCCGCTGCCGGCTTCTGGGGCCTTATCATCCTGACCCTGTGGCAGCAGGTCGGCTACATGATGATCATCTACATCGCCGGTCTGCAGTCCATTCCGTCCGACTACATCGAGGCCGCCAAGGTCGACGGTGCCACGGCATGGCAGACGTTTTGGAAGGTTAAGATCCCTAACCTGATGCCGACCATCACCATCTGCCTGTTCCTGTCCATCACCAACGGCTTTAAGCTGTTCGACCAGAACCTCGCCCTTACCGGCGGCGCCCCCGCGCACTCCACCGAGATGCTCGCCCTGAACATCTACAACACGTTCTATTCGCGTGCCGGTATCGCATGGCAGGGCATCGGTCAGGCCAAGGCGGTTATCTTCTGCATCCTGGTCGTAGCCATCTCCATGATTCAGCTTAAGGCCACGAGGTCCAAGGAGGTGCAGCAGTAATGAAACGCGATAAGGTTATCAACCGCGCGCTCTCGATTTTCTTTACGATCCTGTCGCTCGCGTGGATCTACCCCGTGTTCATGATCGCGCTCAATTCCTTTAAAAAGGCGACTGCAATCAGCACCACCACGGCGTTCGATCTGCTCACGCCCGAGACGTTCAACGGCCTCGCAAACTACATGCATGCCCTTAACGAGCAGGGCTTTGCCTCGGCATTTATGTACTCGCTCATCATCACGGTCACGTCGGTCGTGCTGATTCTGGTGTGCTGCTCCATGTGTGCTTGGTACGTAGTGCGCGTCAACAGCAAGATCTCGAACTTCTTCTATTACCTGTTCGTCTTCTCGATGGTCGTGCCCTTCCAGATGCTCATGTTCACGCTGTCCAATTTGGCGGACCGCATCGGCTTCAACACGCCGTTCAACATCTGCTTTATCTACCTGGGCTTTGGCGCGGGCCTGGCGGTCTTTATGTTCGCCGGCTTTGTAAAGAACATCCCACTCGAGATCGAGGAGGCGGCCATGATCGACGGCTGCAACCCGGTCCAGGTGTTCTTTAAGATCGTCCTTCCCATCATGAAGCCCACCTATCTTTCGGTCGGCATTCTCGAGACCATGTGGGTCTGGAACGACTACCTGCTGCCCTACCTTACGCTCGACTCCACCAAGTACAAGACCATTCCTATCTTGATCCAGTACTTCCGCGGCGGCTACGGCCACGTCGAGCTCGGCCCCATGATGGCTTGCATCATGATGGTCGTTGTCCCCATCGTCATCATGTACATCCTCTGCCAGAAGTACATCATCGACGGCGTGGTGGCAGGTGCCGTCAAGGGCTGATGCCGTAACTGTTTTGCAAGTTTCTGCGGCGCCCCTCAGCGCGGCGCCGCACATCGAAAGGTAAAGACATGGCCGAGATCGTTCTCAAACATGTTCAGAAGGTGTATCCCAACACCGAGTCCAAAAAGAAGGGCTTCTTTGGCAAAAAGAAGAAGACCGAGGAGAAGAAGCATAACCTTAAGGTTACCGAGGATGGCGTGCTCGCTGTAGAGGACTTCAACCTCACCGTTCACGACCAGGAGTTCGTCGTTCTCGTTGGTCCCTCTGGCTGCGGTAAGTCCACGACGATGCGCATGGTTGCCGGCCTGGAGGACATTACCTCGGGCGATGTGCTCATCGACGGCAAGCGCGTCAACGACGTGGCGCCCAAGGACCGCGACATCGCCATGGTGTTCCAGAGCTATGCTCTGTACCCCAACATGACGGTGTACGAGAACATGGCGTTTACGCTTGAGCTCAAGAAGGTCCCCAAAGACGAGATCGACCGCAAGGTTCGCTCCGCTGCCGAGATCTTGGGTATCACCGAGTACCTCGACCGCAAGCCCAAGGCGCTTTCGGGCGGCCAGCGCCAGCGTGTCGCTATCGGCCGCGCCATCGTGCGTGATCCTAAGGTCTTCCTGATGGACGAGCCGCTGTCCAACCTGGACGCCAAGCTGCGTAACCAGATGCGTGCCGAGCTCATCAAGCTGCGCCACGAGATCAAGGGCACGTTCATCTATGTTACTCACGACCAGACCGAGGCCATGACTCTCGGCGACCGTATCGTGGTCATGAAGGACGGCGTTGTCCAGCAGATCGCCACGCCGCAGGAGGTCTTCAACCATCCCGCGAACATCTTCGTCGCCGGCTTCATCGGCGTGCCGCAGATGAACTTCTTCGATGCCCAGCTGGTGCGCTCGGGCGACGGCTTTACCGTCAAGACCGACGACATGAATGTCGCGCTGGCCCCCGAGACCTGCGCTCAGCTCGCCCTTAATTGGGACGGCGGCGACGTGAAGGAGATCACGGCCGGCGTACGTCCCGAGCAGATTCTGCTTGCCGAAAAGGGCGAGGAGGGTGCGCTTCAGGGCACCATCGAGGTGACCGAGCTCATGGGCTCGACCGAGCATGTCCACGTGACCGCTCCCGATGGCCAGTTTGTCCTGATCATTCCCGTTGTCGACCTTGAGGCCAAGGGTGCGCTCAAGGCGGGCGACACCATCTGGTTCAAGTTTGAGAAGAACGCGACCCATCTCTTCGATAAGGTGTCTGGCAAGAACCTTATCTAGGCCCGATCCAATCAGGCCCTCCTTTTGGGCGACTGCGGCTTTGCCATCCTTTTGCCGTGGTCACATATAAGGCTCCCCTTCCGTCCACTAGGCGAGAGGGGAGCCTTTCTTTATGACGGGGTTGTCTGGTCGGTCGTTTGTCTTGATCTGTAACAGGTAGAGGTTCGAATTGGGTTTAGATGTTACAGAACGAGATTGAGTTGAGCCGCCTGTCCTTCCGTCTCGATCTGTAACACGAGAGACTGATTTCGGCAGCTACCTGTTACAGAACGAGATTGTTTTAGCCGGCTTATCCATTTGTTTCGATCTGTAACA
>JAHYYP010000002.1 GCA_019424905.1 Collinsella sp.
GATTAATGGATGGAAACGGATGTTCTATCGGGACACACATTTTGTCCTATAAGCCCGCTAAAAGGACAAAACCGCAGGAAAAACCTGCCAACATAAACCTGTCCCTAAATAGCAGGTTTTACTGGAGGGTTGCGTCGATTGCCTTGACCAGGGCGCTGCGCATGCCGGCGTCCTCGAGCGCGACGACGCCCTTGATGGTGGCACCGCCGGGCGAGCACACGGCATCCTTCATCGCTGCGGGATGCTGACCGGTTGCGAGCTGCAGCTTTGCCGTACCCAGCACCATCTGGCTCACAATGCGATAGGCATCAGCACGCGGGATACCGTGCTTGACCGCTGCATCGCCCAGGGCCTCGATTGCCATGGCGACAAACGCCGGAGCGCAACCACCCACCGTGCCGCCCACAAACAGCAGGCTTGTGTCGAGCTCGACGACAGCGCCAAGCTTACCGAGCAGGTCGAGCACCACAGCACGCTGCTCGTCGTTAAGCGTCGAAGCCTTCTCGCAGGCGATGACGCCCTCGCCCACCGAAACCGGCGTGTTGGGCACCGTCGAGATATGCGAGACGCCCGGCAGGGCCTGCTCCCACTTGGCACTGTCCCAGGTCCAGGCAACCGACAGAACGACCTTTTTGGCAAGAGCATCCTTGAGCGGGGCGAATACCTTCTCGATCATGTACGGTTTGACCGCAGCGACCACGATATCGGATGCGGCGACAACCTCGGCGGCATCGTGGCAGGCGACCATGCCGCGCGCCTCGCAGCGCTCAACCAGTGCGTCGTAGCGACCCGCGCAGGCGCACATGTCGCTCGCAGCTACACCGGCAGCGATCCAGCCATCGGCCATAGCGCTCGCCATATTGCCAAAACCGACAAACCCAATCTTCATATCTCATAGTCCTCTCAGACACGCTCTTCAAAAACGAAAGCTATTGTCCCACGCCATTGTTTCGTATTGCCGACCTATTTGTGATACGGCTCGCCACGACTGATCTTGCAGGCGCGGTAGATCTGCTCCAGCAGCACCACGCGCGCCAAGTTATGCGGCAAGGTAATACGTCCAAAGCTGAGCATCTCGTCGGCTCGTGCGCGCACGTCATCGCTCACGCCGTCCGATCCGCCAATTACAAAGGCGATGTCGCTGTTACCACGTAGCATAAGATCATCGAGCCGCGCCGAAAGTTCCTCGCTCGAGCGCTCTTTGCCCTCAATGGCCAGCAAGATCACATGTGCTCGAGGCGGCAGGGCTGTAAGAATCGCCGCCCCCTCCTTGTCGCGCGCGGCATCCACGCCGCCCGCCTTAGCCGGGTCGATATCGGCCACCTCGCGGATATCCACCTTGGCATAGGCACCTAGGCGCTTGGTGTACTCAGCGCACGCGTCCTTCCAAAAGCGCTCCTTGAGCTTACCAACGCAAACGACGGTGTATTTCACGCGCGTCTACTCCTTCGAATCGTTTTGAACTTTGCCGGCGGCCAGCATCTGCTCGAACATCGAGGCCGACTGCGAAAAGTCGCTCGGCAGCACGACCGTCGAGGTTTTACCCGTGCGAGCGAACTCCGTCATCATCTCGGACCACTGCGTAAACATGAACAGTTGGTTGGCCTCGTCATTGCCGACACCCGTCTCCTGGATGATCTCGAGCGAATCTTTGATACCCAGTGCGATGGCCTTGCGCTGGTTGGCGATGCCCTCGCCCGCCTTTTCCATTGCCTCGGCCTCGGCGGTCGCCTCGGTGACGCGCTTGATGCGGTCTGCCTCGGCGAGCTCCTGTGCCGCAGCGCGCTTGCGCTGGGCGGCGTTGATGTCGTTCATGGAGTTCTCAACCTCGGTCGGCAGTGCGATTTTGGTGATGAGCGTCGACACGAGGGTGAAGCCGTAGGCGGCCATCTGCTCGGAAACGGTAGCGTTGACATCCTTGGCGATGTCATCCTTCTTGGCAAAGACCTCATCGAGTGTGTAGACAGGAATCGAAGAGCGCAGGGCGTCGGTGATGAAGTCGCGCATCTGGTCGACGGGCTCCTGCAGCATATAGTAGCTCTTGTAGATGCCCGAATCTGCCGGGCCGGCGCCCATGTCATAGCTCACGTGGTACTGAGCGGAGACCTCAAGGCCAATGGTCACGTTGTCCTGGGTCTTAACGTCGATGCCAAAACCATTTTTCATGGTGCGCAGACTCACCGTGGCGGCCTTGCGGTCAATCACGGGCACCTTCACGTGGAAGCCCGCGTTGACGATACGATTGAACTTACCCAAGCGCTCGATGATCACAGCGTGCTGCTGCTCAACGACGTAGCAGGCGTTGGGGAGCAGCAACAACAGGATGATGATGGGAATCAAAAGGCTGGTAAGGGCGGCGATGATACCGGAAAACAGCATGGTCTCTCCTCTGATAGGCACACGTTGGCATTAGGATACCCGTCCAAGGAGATCGTGCATAACAAAAAAGCTCCCATTGCTGGGAGCTCTTTCAATCCATGGTGCTGGCGAAAGGACGTCCGCGTATCCGCTTCGCGGATCCGCACCGGCTTCGCCCGCCTGCCGGCGGACTCGCCAGCTCGCTAAAAACGCTCCGCGTTTTCTTGACGCTCGCTCCTTCACAGGTTCAAGTCCCTGCGATGGGCACATAACAAAAAAGCCCCCATTGCTGGGAGCTCTTTCAATCAATGGTGCGGGCGAAAGGACTTGAACCTTCATGGGGTTGCCCCCATACGGACCTGAACCGTACGCGTCTGCCAATTCCGCCACGCCCGCGTGCAGGAATTAGAATAACGGAGCGCCACCGCGAACGCAAGAACTATTTTTGAAAAAGTTTGCAGGCATTTTCCCAAGCGGCATGCGCGATTGTTTCGGCGTCCTCACCAGTGCGATCGACACGGTCGTTAACCAGCGCGTTTGCCGTAATGGAGATCATTGCTGGCTCGCATTCAAGACCGCGAATGGGCTCCGGCGCCATATACGGGCAATCCGTCTCGAACAAAATGCGGTCGAGCGGGGTCGCCGCAAATGCCTCGCGCACGTCGTCGTTGCGCTTAAAGGTGGCCGCACCACCATAGGCGATATAGCAGCCCAGCTCCACAAAGCGCTCCATCGTGGCGCGGTCCTCGCCAAAGCAGTGCAGCACGCAACCGGCCTGAGGCACACCCACCTCGCGCAGCACGTTGTACGCATCCATATGCGAGGTGCGCTCCCCATCCGAGTCCTCGTGCCGCAGGTGCAGCTCCACCGGCACATTGCGGCGCACGGCAACTTCGAGCTGACGCGCCATGCAATCAATCTGCACACTGTGGGGCGCCGGCGCGATGTCGTCGTCGTAATCCATGTGGTAGTCCAGACCGATCTCGCCGATACCGGCGCACAAAGGGTCATCGAGCGCAGCAACAACCTGCGCGTGAATGTCATCGGTATAATCCGGCGCGCCATAGGGGTGAACGCCAGCGAGATACTTGATCTGCGGAATATCCCGCATCGGCAGAATTTCGCGCACGAGCCAGTCGCTATAGTCCGTCACGCTGCGCTTGTCGGCGATGGGGTCGAGCATCGTCACCAACAGGTCGACGCCCGCGGCTTTGGCGCGCACGAGCGTCTCGGGCACTTCTTTCCCCCAAAACGAAAGCAGATGCGCATGCGTGTCAGCAAGCGGTGCCAAGGGCACGGGACAAGCAACCGTCTTCTTTTTCTTGGTAAACGTCACGCGTTCGGCATTAGGCATCATGGATGAGCTCCTGAGCCAGGCGGATAAAGTCGGCAACATCAAGCGTTTCTGCGCGCGTGGTGGGTGCGATACCGCAAGCCTCAAAGGCGGCGTCGAGCACGTCCTTGGCAAAGCCGTTGGCGCTCATGGAATTGCGGATGGTCTTGCGGCGCTGAGCAAATGCAGCATCAATCACGCGGGCCACAAACTCGCGATCGAGTCCTTCGGGCGCCACGCCGTCAACACGGTCGATACGCACGACGGCCGAGTCCACGTGCGGTGCCGGCATAAAGCAACGTGGCGGCACCTCAAAGCGACCCGTAACCTGCGCATACAGGCCGAGCTTTGCCGTGTAGCCGCCATAGGTCTTGTTACCCGGCACCGCGGCAATGCGATCGGCAACCTCCTTTTGAACCATGACGACGGCGCGCTTGAGCGCCGGCATCGTCTGGAAAAATTGCAAAATGATCGTCGCCGCCACGTTATAGGGCAAGTTCGCGACAAATACCGTCGGCTCACCGCCCGCAGCCTGCTCAATCTGCTCCGGGCCCACCTTAAGCGCGTCGCCCATGATAAAGCGGAAGTTGGCATAGTCGGCGGCGTGGGCGTCGAGCACCGGTTCGAGCTCAGGATCGGCCTCAATGGACGTAACGCACGCCGCTTCCTGCAGCAACGCAAGTGTCAACGTACCGCAACCCGGACCCACCTCGAGCACGTGCTCGTCACCTGCAAGCTCGGCAAGCTCGCAGATACGCTCGATCACATGATTGTCGATTAGAAAGTTCTGGCCCAGGCGATGCTTGGTCGCAAGGCCAAACTCCTCCAGCAGCTCCCTGGTGGCCGTGGGGTTTGCCAAAGGCGAAGTTGTCATAGTTGCCTCCTTAGCATGATGGCGGCGTCTTGAAACGAAAGGGCATGGACCGTTGCGGCCATGCCCTTACATCTAAACAGCAAATTGCCGATATGGCGCTCGCGCGGTCTCTACGCCAGACGCGGGAACAGCGGATCGCCCTTCTCGACGGGCTGACCACCAGCAAGCAGGCCCCAAGCGCAAATGCCCTTGAGGTCGTCGGTCGCGGCCTCGCTCTCGCAGGACAGGCGGCGCAGAGCCTCGGCAGAGGTCTGAGGCATGAGCGGCATCAGCAGGTGAGCGGCAATGCGGATGGCCTCGAGCAGGTTGTAGATCACAAATGCCAGCTCGTCAGCCTTGGCCTCGTCCTTGGCAAGCGCCCAGGGCTCGGAGTCCTCGATGTAGTGGTTGGCGGCATGGATGAGCTCCATAACCTCATCCTTGGCTCCACCGTAATCGAGCACGTCCATCTTGGCCATGTAGCGCTCGACCAAACCGTCGGCAATCTTTGCCAGCGGGTTATCGAACGCGTCGGCAGACGCCGGTTTAGCCGGGGCGCAACCGTCAAAGTACTTGCCGCTCATGTTGAGCGAACGCGAGATAAGGTTGCCCCAGCTGTTGGCCAGGTCGGCGTTGTAGACCTGCTCCATGCGATCGAAGCTGATGGCGCCGTCGGTACCGGGAACGACATCGGTCATAAAGTAGTAGCGATAGCCCTCGACGCCCAGCATGTCGATAACGTCCTGCGGAGCGATGGCGTTACCGCGGCTCTTGGACATCTTCTCGGCCTTGCCGGTCTCGGCATTGCGCACGGTCAGGAAGCCGTGGGCAAAGACGTGCTCGGGCAGGGCCTCGCCGATGGCCATGAGCATGGCGGGCCAAATGACGCAGTGGAAGCGGATGATGTCCTTACCCACGATGTGGAACTGCGCGGGCCAGCGATAGGCCAGCTCGGCACGCGCCTCGTCGGTGTCGACACCGTAGCCGACGGCCGTCATATAGTTGAGCAGCGCGTCAAACCATACATAGGTCACATGGCCCTCGTCAAACGGAACCTGGATGCCCCAGTCAAAGCTCGTGCGACTCACAGAAAGGTCGTTGAGGCCGCCCTCGACAAAGCTGCGAACCTCGTTCATGCGGAACGCAGGCTCGACAAAGTCGGGGTGCTCGTCATAGAGCTTGAGAAGCTTGTCCTGGAAGGCGGAAAGCTTAAAGAAGTAGGACTCCTCCTGGACGCGCTCAAGCGGACGGTGGCAGTCGGGGCATAGATGCTGGCCGACGCTGCCGTACTCCTCGTCGCCCTTCTGGACCTGCGTATCGGTGAAGTAGGTCTCGTCAGGCACGCAATACCAACCGTCGTAGCTGCCCTTATACAGATAGCCGGACTCCTTCATGCGCTCCCACAGGTACTGCACGGCATGATGCTGGCGCGGCTCGGTGGTGCGGATGAAGTCGTCGTTGGAGATCTCGAGCTTGCTCCAAAGCTCCTTGAAGTGCGGAGCCTGGCTGTCGGTCCACTCCTGCGGCGTCATGCCATGCTTGGCTGCGGCCTCGGCGACCTTCTCGCCGTGCTCGTCCATGCCGGTCAGGAACTTGACGTTATAGCCGGCGGAGCGGCGATAGCGAGCCTGAACGTCGGCGATGATGGTGGAATAAGCCGTGCCCAGGTGCGGATCGGCGTTGACGTAGTAGATGGGCGTCGTGATAAAGAACGAAGGCTTGCTTTGATCCATGGGGTTTGTCCTCCAGAAAAACGTTGCATACAGGGGATGATTCTAGCGCAAGGGCTGGATATCCTCCATCTATTGCATATCGAGCACCATGGCATAGACATCGCGCTTGCGGCGCGAATACTTCTGAGACAGGCGCTTGGCCACCGCAGACGCGGGCTCCCCCTCCTCGAGCGCGGTGCGGATATCCTCGCGCAGGGCCTCGTCGGGATCCGCTACCGCAGCGCCAACCGGCGCGATGCCGGCCTCCTCGTCCTCGCTCGGCGGCGCGATGACCAGCGCAATCTCGCCCTTTACCTCGCCGCGAGCACGCAGCTCCTCGGCAAGCTGGTCAGCGGGCCCGCGCAAGACCTCCTCGTGCAGCTTGGTGAGTTCGCGGCAGACGGCAAGCTCACGCTGGGGAAAGACCTCCGCCACGGCCTCGAGCGTCGCCACGATGCGATGTGGAGACTCGTAGAAGATGAGTGCGCCGGGCACCACGGCAAGGCGCTGCAAACGGCGCACACGGTCGCCGTGCTTTCGGCCCAAAAAGCCCTCGAAGAAAAAATGCTCGCAGGGAATGCCGGACGAAACGAGTGCCGTGACGCAAGCAGAGGGTCCGGGAATAACTTCGACAGGCACATCGGCCTCACGCGCCGCCTCGACCAGCGCCTGGCCGGGATCGGACACGCTCGGCATGCCGGCGTCCGAGGCAAAGGCGAGGGTCTCCCCCGCCAGCAGACGGTCGACCAGGCCGGCAGCGCGGCTAGCGATCACATTCTCGTCGCAACGGACAAGCGGCTTGGAAATACCCAGGTGCATCAGCAGCTTTGACGTCACACGCGTGTCTTCGCAGCAGATGACATCGGCAGCGGCAAAAGCCTCGCCAACGCGCGGGGACAGGTCGCCTAGGTTGCCGATGGGCGTGCCGACCACATAGAGTTTGCCCGTATGGGCGCTGTTTTGCGTCATATCAACCTATTCAATCATGCCGCGCTCGAGCGTACCGAGCGCCGCGCGGGCGTCCCATGCTGCAATGCGCTTCTCGGTCTTCCACGTTTGGAAGAACCAACCGGCAGCCGGCGCAAACGAAGCCAGCTGGTTGGCGATAAACACGCGCTCGTAGGCATTGCGGCCCTCGGGCGTAACCGACGAGTTAGCAAAGATCGCCGCGCCCGACCATTCGCCCACCAGCACGGGGAACCCAGTCGAAATCGCCTCTTTAAGCTCGCGCTTGTTACGCGAAATCGCCGTCGTCAGCCCGCGGGGGCTCGTGATGTCGAGCGCATACTCGTCGCGGTAATGGTACAGGTGAAGGTCCATGTAGACGTTCTTGTACTTGGCGCCGCGCATAAAATGCTTCCACTCGCTGGGATGCCCCGACGACGAGAAGACGACGATCTTATCCTCGGGCATATACGAACGGACGAGCTCGTAGGCATCGCGATAGAAATTGCGCAGGTAGTGAGCGGGAATGCCATCCGTCATGGTGAAGAGGCTCTTGCGAACGCTCATCTGCGGCGTGTCCAGCAGCTCAATGCCCAGCAGGCTCTCGGCCTCGCCATAGCGATCGGCCAAGCGCTCGAGCACGTCGAGTGCGACATGACGGCCGTTGGTGGACGAATGCCACTCGGCAACAGCCTCCGGCGTGGTGGGCGAATCGTTGGAATCGCCCTGGCCACCGGGCACGGTTGCCAGATCGAGCAGCACGCGGATGTCGTACTTGGCAGCCCACTCAATTGCGCGGTCGATGTAATCGACAACCGATATGTAGGAGGCATCGGACTCCTGTGAGCCAAAGGCATACCAGGGCACCGGCAGACGCACGGCATTGAGACCGATCTGCGCCATGCGACGAAAATCGTCCTCGCTCACAAACGTCTCGTAATGGCGGCGCATGCGCTCGTTATAGGCGGCGGTACCCATGGCCTCCTGTAGCTCGGCCGCGTTGGATGCACCGGTCGCCGCGTACAGCGACGGGGTCACCCAAGGCTCGGGAATAAACCAGCCAGAGAGATTAACGCCGAGTATCCTCTCCATCACTGCCCCCTTCGGATCATGCAGGTCGAACCCGCATCGTATTGCATAGGATAAGTATTGTTTTGAGTATACCCGCGTGTGCGGACAGGCGACCGAACGGTCTGCAAAGTGACGCGAAAGTGGGAGGAATGTCTGGGGCGGGCGGGCTCGGAATGGTGCGATGAGGTGTGTACGCGCGCCGGAGGCAGGCACCGGAAAGTGTGTCCCGTTCTGAGCCCTTATTCTGGGACGCAGTTTCCGCAGAACCCTACATAAAAGAAAAGGACCCCTTTGCAGAGGTCCTAGTCAATTCAAGGTGGCGGGGAAGGGAATCGCGTCCGCGCGCTGCGCGGACGGACCGCTGCGGCGCTTACGCGCCTTGCGAGCTGCGCTGGCAAACGCTTACGCGTTTACTCAGCTCCGCGCCCTCACGGGGTTCGATTCCATGTGGGGCTGCATAAAAGAAAAGGACCCCTTTGCAGAGGTCCTAGTCAATTCAAGGTGGCGGGGAAGGGAATCGAACCCCTGACACGAGGATTTTCAGTCCTCTGCTCTACCAACTGAGCTACCCAGCCATTTGAGGTGTGCCTTGTTTCAAGGCTTGATTAGTATAACCAAGGACGCGTTCCGGTCAACCGAGAATTTTAAAAAAGTTTTTGAGCACAGCCTCGGTTCTATAAATCGGCACGTCAGAGACATCAGCCGGCAGCAAGAAGTTTTTCGCTCAGAGCCGCACGGGCAAACTCACTTGGCGTCATCCCCTCGGCAGCCGCCCGTCGACGAATGGCCTCCTTCATTCCCAGAGGAATCTTGACCGACAGCGTTGCCGTCCCCTCACCTGAGAGTGGGGGCCGTCCATGCACGATCCCACCAACGGTGTGTTCGCCATCCGGAAACTCTCCGCGCTCGTACGACTCGCACCACGCGTCAATCATTTCATCCGTTACAACCTGACCATTAGCGGCCGTATACGTCTTGCCCATCATCGACCCCTTTGCCGAGCCCGTTCAATCTCCTGCCAAAAATTCTTCTGGACTGGAGACAAGGCATGAATGATAAGCCACCCACGGACAAGCTCGACCGCGACAAGCTCCACGCTTCGTCCGTCTGGGAGCCATCCAATCGCAAGCCATCTCGGCGGCTCGTCCTTCGACTCGCGACGAATGCACTCAGTAACCGCAAGCCAAGCGCCAAGCACCTGCTTTTCTGTCAGGTGCTTTTTAGCGTTGGGATGGATCTCAACATCCATGCATCTTCTCCTCCATCTTACCCAATTTCGTATGACGAAAGTCCGCTGTCGCCAATTCTTAAGCCGGCACGCGTTGGAGAGCAGGGGTCGAAACAATGATTGAAGGGCGCTCTAGTGCGGCCCAGGCGCCGGGGCAGGAGCACATACGCCAGGGACGTACGTTTTCGTAGCGCGCGAGGATATTGCCGTCGCGATCGATGAAGGCGATGTCGATGGGATAGGCCATAAAACACGTATGGACCGAAGAGCAGCGTGGAAATGCCATGACGAGCGGCAGACCGTTGGCGGCAACCGGACACCGTCCCAGCATGCCGCGCAGGCGCACGGCAAACGACTCCGCCACCGCAAACTCGGCCGGCGTCCAGCCCAGCCTATTGAGTGCCCGCGCGTAGGCGATGTAGGACGAGACCGCGGTCACATGACCACCCCCGGACGCCATGGATCGACCGTCACCGCGCGCTCGTGTGACAACTTTGCCGGTGCCCCCAGCGAAACGCCGGCGATGCTGAACGAGCTCGGCCACGGCTCATAGCGCATGGTGCAGGTATAGGTCCTAAACGTACCGGATAGGGAGAGCAGGCCACCATCCGATGCCTCCGCGCCTTGCTCGCTCGACACTTCGATCTGCAAGCCATAGCCTTCCATGGCATTCAGAATTTGAGTCTGAACCGTCGCCGAGGCATCGGCAGAGCTTTCGTCGCCCTCCCCCTCCGACGCCACGGCGTGCGCCAACACGATGTCGGGCACCACGCGGTCGAAGCGCGCGACAGCGCTGGCAAAGATCATGACGTTGTACACGATGAGTGCCAGCACCAGCAAAACGGGCGTAACCACTGCCATCTCCACCGTCGCTTGGGCGCGCTCCTCGCGCAGACGCATGCGGATACTCATTACGACCCACCGCCCAGAGCGCCAACCAGCGTGGCGACATCGACGGTGAGCGGGATGGAGCCGCCGCCGGGCAGAGGAATCTCCGCAAGCGTGAACACCGTGCCGCTAATGGTGCGTTCGACTTGATATTCCAACGCCTCGCAAAGCGCCTTGGGATCGGTCACGCCCAACGGAATACTTCGCAGCTTGTCTTGCGCTTGAGAGAAACCAGCAATGTCAGACCCCGGACTCTTAATGACGTTGGCGGAATCGGTCAGCACCGGCTTTCGCAGGCGCAAGTCGCACGGCTCCAGACCCAACGCCGCCACGGACGCCGAAACGGTATCGCCGAGCCACGATGCGATGGAGCCCAACGCGCCGCTGCCCCCTCCTAGGCCTTTAATCATCTCGTCCATAAGTTCGTCGGCCGAACCTTGGATGTCTCCGTATCCCACAAGCAGCCGTCCCCAGACATCCATGACGCCATCGAGTACGCCGGCAACGCCACCCGAGCGTTCCTTCAATGTCGAGAAAAATCGCGAAAGCACGTTGTTTTGCGCCGTCGCCCCATCGGGCGCCAGCACCGCGGCAGAGATGGCACCGCGATCGCCAAGCCTGACTGCCGTGTTAAACGAAGAGTTGAGCTCATCGGGGCTCGAGATGGCACCCGAAACCGCAAAGGCAACCACGCCGTTGCGACCGGGCGGAGCGATACGCGGACGCTCACCGGAAAGTTCTTTGATGGCGGTATCGAACGCATTGCCCGCACGGTCGGCTTCGTCCTCGGTCTGACGCTCGAGCTCGAGCTCCTTGTTGCGACAGTCGACGTAGTCCTCCAGGGCGTCTTTAAACTTGTCAAAGTGATACTCGAAGCCGTTTTCGATAGAGGTTGAAGGCGCCGCAACAGCACCAAGCGACAAAACGCCAAAATGGCATTTGCTGCATTTATCCTGTCCATCGTAATCGGCAACCGAAGCAAATCCGCTCGGCGTCCCTTTCTTATAGTTGGGGCAGGTCGTCCCGTAATGCAGATACGCCTTGTCATCGTTTACGCTCGTCGGCCACACCGCATCGGTATAGAGTTCCGTCGCCCGAACCTCATCAGAGTTGCGCGGCAGCAGCGGAATATAGGAGGAAACCCTGTCTCCGTTCTCGGTTATATATGCCCGATCGACCTCCGCGTTCGCATAGGTATAAAACGCCTTACGCGCCGCAGACTCTGCCTTCATCTCGACACTCGAGCCCTGGGGCTTCTCATTTGTCAGACGCCAATGGTAGTAGTCCTTCGCGCGATCAAGGGCAACTTGAGGCTCCCACGTAACGCTCGATGAGTAATGCGGATTTTGAACACCGGAAAGATCCGTTAGGCTTTTTGCGCGCTCCCACATGCAAGAACAGCTGCCGACCGAGCCCTTGTCAGACCCACCACAATCCGCCAGCCAAGCGCGCTCCTTTGCCTTCGCCGTCTCCTCCGAGGCCTTCCGCAGCTCCTCGGCCGCACGCTCTAAATCATCTGATGTGTCTTTAATGGTATCGGTCGAGATCTCTGACCCTTTGAGCGCAGCAAAGTCCGACTCGGATGTCCTGGGCACGGCAAGCGCCGTACCGGTATAGGTCACACTATCGGTATCCTGCGCCGACACCGCCTGCGTGGCACGCGCGGCGATCAGATACGGCAGAGCCGTCTCGATTTTCTGTAAGCCTTCCGATGCGCTTTTGGCAAACTTGTTGCGCGTTTTAATGATCTCGATCCCGGTGTCGACCATATTGCCGGCAACCGGCTCGGCACCCGGGATGAGGATGGCGACCAGGCCCGTCCCGATCGTGGCAAACCCCGCCAGCCCCAGACTCAAGATACTCGCATCAACCACCGTGGCAGCCGTGTGATAGGACGACACTACGTTGGCACCCGCCAGCGCGCCGCTATCGGCCGCCACCTGGGTGTCCCCGGCACGCGACATGCTCCATATCGCCGCGGTCGACGAAAACAACAATGTGAGCACCACTAGGATGACCACGGCAGAAGAAAGCGTGGTATAGGCGCCGTCTTCGATAAACAGATCGACACCGGCTCGACCCATAAAGCCGCCTCGCTTGCAATGGCAGCTCGGACGGCGCGTCAAAACGCGTCTAGACCAGAAACGCTTAATCCCATGTAGCAATCCACGAATCATAATCTCCCTCCAGCCATTCGGGACGCGATTGATACGAGACATCGACCTTGAGCTCAACGTAGCCGCCCTCGGCGGCACCACCCATAGCCTGCGCAAACGCACCGATCACGGGCAACGGCTTGACCTCGCCGGAAACGGACACGGACGAGACGCCACCCGCACCGGCCCGGCCAAGCTCGATATCCCACGACAGCGGCCCGCCGGCATGAAAGATCGAAACGTTGGGCACTGCGGCAAGCCGGCGGCGGGTGAACTCCTTAAGATCGTCGTCCTCCGCCGTCGTCGTGGTCATGAGCCGCGCGGTCTCGGCGGCGGCAGACTCCATGACCGCGCGCGTATAGAGCAGGCACACCGGCTGCAGTGCGAGAAGGATGAGCGTCAGAAACGTCGGCAGCAAAAAAGCGGCCTCGACCGTAGACTGCGCCCGGTCCTCGCACGCGATATCAATACAACGCGATGTCCTTAGCGCCCGCAGCGGCGTCGATAACCGACATCGAGGCAACGCCATGGGATGCCGCCCGCTCGACCAGCGCCGCCAAGCGCCCATCGGTGCCAGCACGCCAAAGTCCCGCAATCGCCAGCACGATCGATAACAGCGCCACCGCGACGATGGCGTATTCGACCGTCGCCTGGGCAGATTCCTCACGCAGGACATCATGCATTTCACGATCCCTCCTTTGAGTCCGTTGCCTGCGGGCTCAGGCGCACGGCGCGCAGACGACACGAAGCATCGCCAGCATCCGCGGCAATTGTCACCATATCGACCCAGCCGCGTTCGTCGCGCACGATGGCGCCCCACACGTTTCCCTTGATGTCGAGATAGCCGCTCAGAGCAAGTTGCGCCGTGGGTACCTCGCGATAGGCACGCAGCATATCCGCCGCCGCTTCGGTCATCGGTCGGTCCTCGGACCATGCAAGCCGGACCGCAATCGCGTTGCCCTCAGGCGAATCCGTCGCAGTGCCAGACCGCTTGTCGAGCGTCCGCAGAAAGGTTTGCGCCGTGACAGCGACATCCGAATCGTCCGCATCTCGCATCTCATCTTTTTGAGACGCCACCGCCGAATCTGAGCCCAAATCGGAGGCGGTCCCAGGACGCTGCTGCCGCGCGGCGTTAAGCCCCCAAAGCACCGCCGCTATCGCCACGGTCAGGCAAGCAAACACCAGCAGCACCCCGATGGGGCGCTCGCCCTCTACAGGCTGTTGATGCCCTCGCTGATAGCGTTCCATAGATCTTGGACCTTGCCCTTAAATGCGACGATGGCGATAATCGCGATCACCACGAGCACGCCGACCAAGATGGCATACTCGGTGGTACCCTGTGCACTCTCCTCCTGCAATAGTTCCTTGGCGCGCTGACGAACATGTGCCGCCCGGCAAAACGCCCAGCCCTGGACCTTGCCAGCAGCGTCAGTCATCGTGTTCATGTATTCCTCCCTACATCATCCCGCCTGCTCCCAGCAGCGGGCCCAATATGGACAGAAGCAACGCCGGCAAGATGAGCGTGCCGGTGGGAATCAGCAGCTTGACGGGTGCACGCTCGATCTCGCGCTCGACCGCGGCGCGATGAGCCGCACGGATCTCGCGACTTTGAGCGGCCAGCGTCTCGGCAAGTGGGGCACCCAGGGCGAGCGCCTGCCCCACCGTGATGGCAAAGGTCTCGAGCGCTCGCACGTCCAGGTCGCGCGCGGCGGCCAACAACTCGTCCTCACGCGTGCCCACGCCCACCTGCCACGCCATGCAGGCGCGCTCAAGGCGAAGAGCCAGCACTGACCGGCGGTTGGCGCAGAAAATCTCAAGCGCCGCATCAAACGAAAGACCGGCCGAAAGACCCAAGCGCACAACATCGATCATCTCGGACACTTCGCCGAGCGACACTCGCGCCGGGCCGCCCGCTCCAACCGCGCCCTTCACTCGCGCGGTCAGAGCATCGACCACCGAGCGACCCGCGGCAGCGACCAGCACCGCCTCGCGCTTGCAGGCCCCTGCGACCTTGCGTGCATCCGCCCGATCCAACCCCGTCGCGACAAATACGCTCAGGGCGCACAGGCAAGCCGCAACTGCAACCGGGGCGCTCATAGCTCCACCCGCATAATGCGCCGGATAACCACCAGGGCAACGGCGTTGAGGGCAAGACCCAGCACCACAGCGCCCGCGCCGGCAGGCGTCGCAAGACCGCGACGAAAATCTGCCGAAAGCAGCGCCAACACCGCGCACATGCCCGCCGGCATCGCCGCGACCATGTGTGCCGACATACGCGCCTGTGACGTCTTAACATCCAGGCGGCGTTTGAGCTCAATGCGCCCCCCTACCATGCTCGACGCCTCGGACAGTAAGTCGGCAAGCGGAGCTCCGGTGCGCTGAGACACCTTAAGCGCCAAGGTCACAAGCGAAAGACCGGGGGCGTCGATGCGCACGAGCAAGTCATCGAGCGCGTCGGTCGCCGAGATGCCGCAATCGATCGCCGCCGCCACCCGCAAAAACTCGGTATGCACTGGCTCTTGCGCATGAGCGCCCACAAAGCGCATGCCCTGGGCCAGCGAATGTCCCGAGGCAAGCGACATGGAAAGTGCGGTAAACGCCTCGGGCATTGCCTCTTCTGCATCGCGTTGCTCGCGCCGGCTCTCAAAGCCATCCCGAGCGGCGCCAACGGCAAACGGAACAACAAGTCCCAAGGCAAATCCGAGGGGTGATAACGACACCATCGTTAGTAAAACGCAGCAGACACCGCTCGATAGCAGCAGAAACGCCAAACGCCCCGAAGCATCTTCGATCACGAGGCCAAGGCGATGCGCCGGAACCAGCGATGCCCACGAACGGGCGATCTTTTTCAGCAGATCGTTTTCCACCAGCTCGCGCGGCAGCTTCTCTGCCACCGTCTCGAGCGCCTGACGTGCCAGCTCCGCCGGCGGTACCTGCGGCACACGAGGTTCCGCCCCGCACGCCGTCGCGACAGAAAGCCCTGCCAAGCCCCCTACGACGAGGGGCACAGTGATCTCCATTCGTCCACCTCCTCTTGTGTGAGCGTCCCCGACCGCAGGCCTTCTGCGATAAACGGCGGCTCGCGGTCAAGCGTCCAGGTGCGCTCGGCGGCATCGAACGTCACATAGCGCTCGAGCTCTACGCCGCCCGATGCGGCGCGTCGCACCCCCGAATACGAGGAGACGAAGCGCCTGCCATCGGCGTGGCGCTCGGACATCACGATACCGTCGAGCGCCATGGCAATCTGCTCCTCGATGAGCTCACTCGGCAGGTCGATGCCATAACGTGCAAGCAACGTCAGACGCACCACGGTCTCCTGTTCTGAACCCGCATGAAGTGTGGTGAGCGACCCGTCGTGGCCCGTGTTCATGGCCTGCAACATGTCGCAGCACTCGGCACCGCGCACCTCGCCCACCACGATGCGGTCGGGGCGCATGCGCAGGGCATTAGTTACCAGGTCGCGGATCGTCACCGCGCCTTCACCCTCAATTGAAGCCTCGCGCGCCTCTAGGCGCACCACGTGCGGATGATGCGCAAACTTGAGCTCGGCAGAGTCCTCGATCGTCACGATGCGCTCGCCGGTGGAAATCTCACATGACAACGCGTTGAGCAGGGTGGTCTTACCAGATCCCGTGCCTCCCGCAACCGCCAGGTCCTGTCGCAGCGACACCGCGCACGACAGCAGCTGCGCATACCAAAGCGGCAGCGACCCCAGCCCCACAAGCTCGTCCAGCGAGCAGATACGGTCCGAGAACTTTCGGATGGTGAGAATCGGTCCGTCAATCGCCACAGGCGGAATCACCGCGTTGACGCGATAGCCCGTTTTGAGGCGGGCGTTGACGATGGGGCTGCGCTCGTCGATACGGCGGCCAAGTGGCGAGATGATGCGGTCGATAAGCACACGGATCTGTTCATCATCCTCAAACGCATGCTCGATGGGGTACAAGACGCCGCCGCGTTCAAAGAAAGCCGAGCGGCAGCCGTTGATCATGATCTCGGTAACGGTGTCGTCCTCGATGAGCGGCTGCAACGGCCCCAAGCCCACCACGTCATCCAAAATCTCGTCGATGATGGTTTCGCGCTCGGGCGTCGCGAGATCGGTCGGCTCCTCAACATTGAGCGCCGCCTCCACCGCAGGACGCAATTCCGAGCGGGCAAGTGCCGGGTCGATATAGGCGCTGATACGCGCCACTTCGTCGTAACCCATGCGGTCCATCACGGCGCGCTTGGTGCGTCGTTTCACCGCGCGGCGACGCCCCGCATCTACAGGCGCTGCCGCCGCTGCAGCGCCGGCAGCCTTAATCCTCGTTTGCAGGCTCATCGCTGATCACCCTCGCGCAACCAGGGAAGGCGGATACGCGGGCGTTCGGTACGCGTTGCACGGTCGGCGACCATATCGCCCCAAGGGCCGACGGCGCACCCCAGTTCCACGAGCATCTCGCGCGTGGCCTCGCGCATGCTAGTCGCAAAAGCACTGGTCTGCCCCACCGCCTCGTCAGCGCGCCCAAACGCCATGAGCGCGGCGAGATCCTGCCCGCCATCGGCGATACGAATCTTGGAGCTCAACGCACAGGCAATCTCAAAGCGCATGGCGACGTCCTCGTCTGCCCCGCGCGCACCGAACCGGTTGAACACGGCGCTCATGCGCGTGCGCGGCACACCTACTCGACTTGCCAGTTCGATGACGCGCGACGCCGATGTCGCGGACGACACCGCCGCATCGCCAACGACCAGGCAACGGTCGCTCGCCGCCACCGCAGCCGCCACGGCGTCGCCCCAAAAGACCGAGGTATCGATAAAGACCACGTCGGATTCGCGACGCAGAACATCAAGCAGCAGCTCCACCGGACGCGCCATGAGCTCAGCTTGCTCGGGCGCCGCGACGGGACCCCAGAGCGTAACGCCCGGCGCCACGCGCATCGATGTGGCTACGATATCCGGCTCGGTGAGCGTGCCCGCCGCCGACGGCTCGATAAGTGCCGCCATATCGCGCGGAGCATCGACGCCTAACAAGTCGTAAAGGTTTCCAAACATCAGGTCCAGGTCGAGCACGGCGGCACGCAAGCCCAACAGCGACGATGTGTGTGCCATGGTGGCAACGATCGTCGACTTGCCGCAACCGCCCGAACCCGAAATAGCGCAGATGACCGGAGCTCGATGCGGCGGAGCGGCAGCGTCTGCCGGCGGCATCGGAGGCGGCGGGGCGGGCGTCGGTGGCAGCGCCCCCGTCTCCCCCGCCGCAACCACACGCTGCGTCCAAGCCGGCATGGCAGCTTGTTCGGTCTGCGAGGCAGGCTCGTTCTGCGCAATCTGCTCATGCTGCATTAGCGACAACTCGCCGCACCCGGCAAAGCCCTCAACTTCGTCGAGTTCATCCACCAGATTCACGCCGTGCACGTATCCCATATCTACAGCCGGGGAGTCGCCAGCATGCTGCGCCGGCCCTCCAGCGTCATCGCATACAAGGGGGTTCCGGGGGCGCCGACCATGCTCGGCTTCCGCTTTTCCATAATCATCAACACGCGGGCCTCTTGTAGCGCGAGGCGCCCCGGGTTCCCTATCAACAAAAGCATCGGGCTCAATCGTCATGCGCCGATCGGAATCAACCGCTCCCTCGCCCGCACGCCCGTTGCCGCATATACTGTGCGCAGCGATGACCTCGGTCGCCCCCGCGCGAAACAGCCCCTCGATATCCGACGGATCGAGCGCTTCTATCAACACGACCACGCGACTCACGCGGCCTTCGGCCGTCAGGCGCGCAACAGTCTTGCGCACATCTTCGGTATCAAACAGAGACGCCGCGATGATGGCAGCCCCGCGGCGCGACGGAAACGCCCGCGCCATGGAAACTAGCCCGTCCAGGTCACCCACGCGAAGCACCTGTGCACCCACATCACGGCCCTCGACTTCCCGCTGCAACAGCCCGTAATCGCCGCACGCGCAGCACGCAAGCCAGATCGCCTTCATCACTCGTCGCCTCCGCTCTTTTTGCCGCGCGCCGTGGCGGGAATCGTCAAGCTGACCGTTCCCTTGCCCGAGGCTCCCAGCAGTTCCTTGACGTCTTCGGGGTCAGCCGCCAGCGTCACCCATTCGATCTTGCCCTCGCGCGTGGAACCGGAATCCTCACTGGTATCGATCACGTACGCGCCGCACAGCCGATCGGTTACGCCGTCTTTTTGCACGTACACGTCCACGTAGCTGCCCACGCCCGCAGCACCGCCGACCGAGTGCTCGGCATCGACCGCCACCGAAACGGCGACCTTGCCCTTAGGTACCTCGAGCATGTGGCTCTCGGCCTTGGTGTAGACATTGCAGATCACGGCGTTTTTGGGAATACGCGAAGTCGTCACGTCACCGCGCACCTGGCGTAGCTCGGTCGCCGCGTCACGCGGCAGCAGACTCGTCAGCCACTCCTGGGTTATGACATTGGTCTCATCGAGGGTCTCACCCACATCGATATCGCGCGCCGCGACGCATACCTCGACGCGATCGCCACCGTACTTGGCCAAGGTCTCAGCCTGGACCTGTTCGGCTTGCGAGCGGATCGACGAGCCGTAAACCATGCAGAGCAGAGCAGCGAGCACGCCCGCGACCAGACTGATGGCGATGCGCTTGCTCTTGTTCACGGCCGCTCCTCTCATGGCAGTGCCGGGCGAATGCCCGTACCACCATTGTCTGGGCGGCCAGAGTGCAAAGCGGCGCAATCGCGATCTTGGTTTTCGATGTCAAACCAATCGCTGACCAAAAGCTGACCAGCCCGTCAAGCTCGTGGCAAGGTTTTGGTCAGCACGTCAGCAAACTGCATGTTTCGAGGCTTTTCCGCAGCAAAAAAGCCGTCTCCCGAACAGTTGGGAGACGGCTGTCATAGGAAAAATCAATTACAGATGGACATCGGGATCGAGCATTTGAGCGCTCACGCGCATGGATGACGCCAGGTTTTGGAACGTTTCCAGACGCAGGCTGTCGATCTGCCCGGCGTCCTCGGCCTCGCGAACGGCGCAACCCGGCTCATGGGTATGTGTGCAATCGCCAAACCGGCACGCGCGCGATGCCTCGACAATCTCGGGGAAGGCGCGCGCCAGACCCCGCTCGTGACCCACGAGCGGTAGGCTGCGCAGGCCCGGGGCATCGGCGATCACGCCGGCGTCGCCCGGCAGTGCCACCATCACGCGCGCGACGGTAGTGTGACGGCCCTGGTCGTCGCGTTCGCGCACACCGCCAGTCGCCAACGTATCGTGGCCCAGCAGTGCATTGAGCAGTGTCGACTTGCCGGCACCCGACTCGCCCAGAATCATGGCGCAGCTCCCGGCAGGCACGCAGGAACGAACCTCGTCCAGGCCGCGCCCCTCGGCAGAGGACGTCACGATCACGCGCACGTCCGGACCCACCAGGCGGCGCACGCGGTCCAGATCGCGCTCGAGCTCCTCGGCATCGCAGCGGTCAGCTTTGGTGAGCACCACCACCGGCTCGGCATCGCAGTCGAGTGCCAACACCAGCGAGCGCGCCACGCGGTCGAGCAGCACCTCACCGGCACCGAGCGCCTGCACGATTAGCACGCAATCCACATTGGAGCAGAGCACCTGACGCTCTCCGCGGGCACGGCCGCGCCAACGCTCAAAGCTCGTACGGCGCGACAGCACGCACTCAATCACGCCCATATCGTGCCCGGGAGCGCGGCGCACCGCCACACGGTCGCCCACGGCAGGCAGCAGGACCTCGTCCTCGCCGCGCGACTTGGCAAACCCCACGGCATGCTCGGCGCGGAAGGTGTCGTCGGCAGTCGCCACCAGCGGAAACCCGCGATCCAAGCGCACCACGGCGCCAAGCTGCATCTGCTCGGGTTCCTCGGCATGTGCGCAAAAATCGTCAAAGGCAGTCTGCTGGGCTTCATCGACCGGCAGGTCATCAAACGCCGGAACGTCCTGCAGCGCGTCGAGTCCCGGCACGCTTGCCAGCAGCTCCTCGGCAGACGCGGGGGCCTCGGTCGCAAGCTTCCGACGACGATCGCGCTTAGCCCGCGCCCCCGTCGTCTTTTTCTTCGCCTTAGCCTTCGCCTTGCCCACAAGCGCCTCCCAGCACCATAAATCACAACTGAGCAGGTATTTTACCCACAAAAAAGAGCTGGTCGAGCAAACGCTCGACCAGCTCACATACTTTCCCTCAGCCAATGGTCCCGAGAGGCTATCCGAAGGCCCGCCCGCCGGGAGGGGTTTCTTCTGAGCGATCCCGCAGCGCGAAGCGCGAGGACCAGCGAAGAAGAAACCCCGCAGGCGGTCGGACCGGTGGGAAGGTTGACCTTTCGACCTACTCCTTCTCCACTGCGCGCATGATCGCCTTGTAGATCTCCATCAACGGAATGATCAGGAAGGCAAGGCCCAGGGCGGCGATAACGCCCTTGAGCTCAAGCGTCACGGGGCCAAAGAACATCTCGGCAAGCGTCGGCTGAACGGTCACGATAACCGTCAGTACCAGCGCCAGCGCGGCAGATGCCCACAGCCACTTGTTCTGCTTCTTCATGCTAAACAGCGACGCACGACGGCTGCGCATATTGAAGCAGTGGAAGATCTCGACCATGTTGAGCGTGATGAACGCCATCATCACGCCTTCCTCGTCGGCATTGCCGGCGATCATATCGGCGATGTGGATGTAGCCCATGTCAAAGTACACGCCCACAAAGAAGCTCGCCAGCACCAGCACGGTGATGATCAAGCCCTGGACCACACAGTCCAGGCCCATATTACCGGCAAAGACGCCGTCCTTGGCGTTGCGCGGCTTGCGCTTCATGATGTTGCCCTCGGCATCCTCCATGCCCAGCGCGAGCGCGGGGAAGCAGTCGGTGACCAGGTTCACCCACAGCAGCTGCACCGGCTGGAAGATGGTAAAGCCGATGAGCGTGGCGATAAACACCGAGAAGACCTCGGCAAGGTTGGCCGAAAGCAGGAACTGGATGACCTTGCGGATGTTGTCGTAGATGCGACGGCCCTCTTCGCAGGCACCGATGATGGTGGCGAAGTTGTCGTCGGCAAGCACCATGTCGGCGACGTTCTTGGTGACATCGGTACCGGTGATGCCCATGCCAACGCCGATGTCGGCGCGCTTGATGGACGGGGCGTCGTTGACGCCGTCGCCCGTCATGGCCACGATCTGGTCGCGCGACTTCCAGGCCTCGACGATGCGGGTCTTGTGCTCGGGCTGGACGCGGGCGTACACGCCGTAATCCTCGATGTGCGCGTCGAGCTCCTCGTCGCTCATGCGATCGAGGTCGGCGCCGGTAATGGCATGGCTGCGATCGGTGACGATGCCCAACTGCTTGGCAATGGCCACGGCGGTGTCGATATGGTCGCCCGTGATCATGACGGTGCGAATACCGGCGTCGTGCGCCTCGCGGATAGCGTCGGCCACCTCGGGACGGACCGGGTCGATCATGCCGGACAGGCCGCAGAAGACCAGGTCGTGCTCGAGCGCAGCGGGGCTGCAGTCGGCGGGAACCTCGGTGTAGGTGCGGCTCGCCAGCGCCAGCACGCGCAGGGCCTCGTCGGCCATGGCCTTGTTGGCCGCCACGAGCTCGGCGCGGCGCTCCTCGGTCAGGGGGACGACCTTATCGCCCTCGTAGATATGGGTGCACAGGCCGATCACCACGTCGGGCGCGCCCTTGGTGTACTGCTCGTACTCGCCGTCCAGGGTCTCGACGACCACGGACATCATCTTACGGCCCGAGTCGAACGGGGCCTCGCCCACGCGCGGGTGCTCGGCAGTCAGGCCAGTAAGACCAGCCTTGCCGGCATCGTTGACGAGCGCGCACTCGGTCGGCTCGCCCACGGCCTCGCCCAGCTCCTCGTCCCACTGGGCATCGGAGCACAGCGCCATGCCGGCCAAGAACTTTTCCTTGGGCGCAGCGAGCTCGTGCTTGACGACGGTCATCTTGTTCTGGGTAAGCGTGCCGGTCTTGTCGGAGCAGATGGTCTGCGTGCAGCCGAGGGTCTCGACGGCAGAAAGCTTTCGGATAATCGCCTGGCGCTTGGCCATCTTGGTCACGCCAAGCGACAGCACGATGGTCACGACGGCGACCAGGCCCTCGGGGATGGCGGCGACGGCAAGCGAGACGGCGACCATAAAGGTGTCGAGCAGGGCAGTCGGGTCGGTGAGGACGTTGCCCACGCCGTGACGGATGATGTCGACGCCAAAGATGACGACGCAGATGACGATAACCATAATGGTAAGGATGCGGCTGAGCTCGGCGAGCTTCACTTGCAGCGGCGTGAGCTCTTCCTTGGCCTCGGCCAGGGCGCCGGCAATCTTGCCCATCTCGGTATCCATGCCGGTGCCGACTACGACGGCGCGGCCACGGCCGTACACAACGGTGGAACCCATGTAGCACATGTTCTTGCGGTCGCCGAGCGGCACGTCATCGGTGCCCGCGGCAAGCTCGATCACGTTGGCGTGCTTCTCTACGGGCACGGACTCGCCGGTGAGTGCGGCCTCTTCGATCTTCATCGTGGCGCTCTCGAGGACGCGGCAGTCGGCCGGAACGGAGTCGCCCGCCTCGAGCATGATCACGTCACCGGGCACGAGCTCGGCGCTCGGCAGATGCACGAGCTTGCCGTCGCGCAGTACCTTGGACTGCGCCGCGCTCATCTCCTGCAGGGCCTCGAGGGCCTCCTCGCTCTTGGCTTCCTGGACCACGCCCAGCACCGAGTTGACGATAACGACGAACATGATAATGACGACATCGGCAAAGTCGGGCTCGCCCTTGACCATGCCCGTGAGCGCACTGATGACGGCGGCAACGATCAGCATGATGACCATGGGATCGACCATCTGCTCAAAGAAACGCTTCCACAGCGGCGTCTTCTCGGCTTCCTCGAGCTTGTTAGGGCCTGTCTTGGCGAGGCGCGACGACGCCTCACCGGTGCTCAGGCCGAGGTTCTCATCGACGCCCTGGTCGCTGAGCACCTCCGCCGCGGCGGACAGGTATTCCTTTTGCATATAGAGTCCCCTCCTGGGATTCGGGCCACTCAGCAGATTGATGCCCGATCATAATTCCCAGGAGAAGGGCAAGGGCTCATCAAGGCTGCCGTGCTGAGCGGCAGTTGATAGTGGAGCTATGGTACCCCAAAGCAACGCGTCTAGCCAAAACAATCCATTTGGAAATATGGTCCATAAGCAACGGTGCAGGCCGTGTGATGCTCAACATTGATAAAACGTTTTTTCTTCGGCGCATCATCAAACTGAAATATCGCCCAGATAGCAGCGGTTAGAACGGTTGGTAAAGTTTTTGCATATACCGTTTTTCCGCAAAAAATGAACTTCTAATTCGGCATACGGTCGATTTTTTGGGGTATTCGGTCGCCATTTCGTTATAATCAACTCAGTTTTATTTCTTATGGTTTATCTATCAGCGCAAGACGATGTCAGATGGAGGTCTGAATGTACAAGCGCACTAAGATTGTATGCACCATGGGTCCCGCCTGCGATAGCGACGAGACCATCCGCGAGATGATCAAGGCGGGCATGAACGTCGCCCGTTTTAACTTCTCGCACGGCTCCTACGACGAGCACCACGGTCGCATCGAGCGCGTCCGTCGTATTTCCAAGGAGCTCGGTATGCCCGTCGGCATCCTGCTCGACACCAAGGGCCCCGAGGTCCGCACCGGCCTTCTGGTCGATGGCAAGAAGGTTGCCGTCAAGACCGGCGACAAGATCGTCGTCACCGCTCAGCCCACGACCGAGGATTTCCACGGCACCGCTGAGCACATCTCCCTCGACTACCTGGCTCTGCCCTCCGAGGTCGAGAAGGGCTCCCTCATCCTGATCGATGACGGCCTGGTTGCCCTCGAGGTCGAGTCCGTCGACGGCCAGGACATGACCTGCGTCGTCAAGAACGACGGCCTGATCGGCGAGCGCAAGGGCGTCAACATGCCCAACGTCAACATCTCGCTGCCCGCTATCACCGAGCGCGATCGTCAGGACATCCTCTTTGGCCTGACCGAGAACATCGACTACATCGCCGCTTCCTTCATCCGTGACGGCGAGTCCGTCCGCGGCATCCGCGAGCTTTGCCGCGAGAACGGTGGCGAGCACGTGACGATCTTCCCGAAGATCGAGTGCGCCCTGGGCGTCGAGAACTTCGACGAGATCCTCGAGGCTTCCGACGGCATCATGGTTGCCCGTGGCGACCTGGGCATCGAGATCAAGCCCGAGCTCGTTCCCCACATCCAGAAGGAGATCATCGCCAAGTGCAACGCGGCCTACAAGCCCGTTATCACCGCTACGCAGATGCTCGACTCCATGCAGCAGAACCCGCGCCCGACGCGCGCCGAGGTTGCCGACGTTGCTAACGCCATCTACGACGGCACCGACGCCGTTATGCTCTCTGGCGAGTCCGCTGCCGGTAAGTACCCGGTCGAGGCCGTTAAGATGCAGGCCAGCATTGCTCTCGAGACCGAAAAGTACCTCCCGGCTCACGCTCCGCTCGAGGTTCCGGCCGATGCCCACGGCACCCGTGTTGTCAACAACGTTGTGGGTATGTCCGCTGTGAACATGGCTACCACCGTTGGCGCCAAGTGCATCACCGTGCCGACGACCACCGGCCGCACCGCTCGCCTGATCTCGCACTTCCGTCCCAACATGCCGATCTGCGCGTTCTCCCGCCACGAGTGGGCCGTCCAGCAGATGATCATGTACTGGGGCGTTATCCCGCACCAGGCCGAGATTACCCAGGGCACCGTCAACGGCACGATCGTCAAGGCGATCGAGACCGCTAAGGAGCTCGGCTACGTCGAGGCCGGCGATCTGACCGTCGCCACCGCCGGCGACCCCCGCATGAGCGTCCAGCTCGAGGACAAGGTCTCCTCGACCAACGTCGCTTACGTCGCTCAGGTGCGCTAAATCGTACTTGCAAGCACATTTGCATTGCAAAGGGCCCGGAAGGCATTGCCTTCCGGGCCCTTTTTAAGACCTTCTTCATATGCCGCCTCATCGATTTGCGTTCAGTCGCAAGCCTCTCCGATGCCGAGTGCACCACCGAAGACGCCCTGCGACGGGAGCCGTTGGTCAATTGGGATGAACTGTTCACCGTCAAGCCGGCCAGCTAGCAGCTAGCAATCAGGGGCAGCGCAGACACATCGGGCGATTCGACACGGGCGGCAAAACCCGCCTCGGTTAGCTCGACGACCTCGGTAAACGTTGCATCGAAAAACTCCTCGGTTAGCAAGCGATACGGCGGATGATCGGGCTCGCCGGGGTTTTCGCGTACAATCTCGTGCATAACGCCGATGGTCTTGAGCACATACTCCTTATGGATGGGATACTGACCAAAACGCGTCGCCGCAGTATAGAGGCGATCGGTCGCGCGCGGAATCGAAACAATGCTGAGCGTCTTGCCAAACCAGTCAAAGTCGCCTTGCTTTTTAATGCGGAATTCCTCGCACGGCTTGCCGCCGTGCGCCTCCAGGTACTGGTTCACGCGGGTATTCCACACAGTATCGGCCACAAGGTGAGACCAAACGCCCAGCGTCAGATCGAGCAGCGACTGCGCCACGTCATCGGGCGCGAGCGAAAACTCACAGGCGCCGGGACCGGCAACCGGCTCGGCGTCCTTGTAACGTTGGGGATAATGCACCCGATTGAGTCGCTCGCGCTCCTCGACAATCGAGGTGGCCTCAGCAGGTTCGCCCGCGGGTGCGCCTTTAAGCAGCGGCGCCACATAGGTATCCCAGAACTCGTGCTCGCGCGGCTTAGGGATAGGCTCGGGCTTTGCAAAGTGCGTAATGCGGTACGGGATGGGATCGGCGATGCCAGGGACCATATAGCCCACGAAGATATCCGGAACCACGCAGCCAAACAAAAAGGCATTGCGGTCGCGCACGCTATTGGCAAGCGCACCGGTGCGCTCCAGCAAACGCTCCGTCTGAGCGATATGAATGTTCCAGCTTGGCATAGCCACCCCCATAAAAACCTGGATAACTATACCATCACGGCAAAGCCGCGCGGGCGGCTACGCACGCTCTACGCAGCAACTATTCCGCAGCGCCGCTCTCGGTTCCATACGACGACACCGGCGCCTCGACCACATGGTGATATCGATCGATATAGATGGCGCGGGCGCCCAGGCGTCGCACCAAATCCTGGTGATGCGTACTCATCAAAACCGTCTTACCCGCCGCGACGTAGGTCAGCAAGAAGTTGACCACGATGTCGCATGAATCCTCGTCGAGCCCATTGGTAGGCTCGTCGAGGACCAAGATATCCGGGTTCATCGACACCACCGCAGCCAGCGCAACGCGCTTCTTTTGCCCGCCCGAGAGCTGATAGGGAGAGGCGTCGGCAAGGTCGGCAACCTGGAACAGCCCCATGGCATCGCGCACGCGGCGCTCGAACTCGTCTGCCGGCAGCCCCATTTGAGCCGGGCCAAACGCGACCTCCTCGCCGACTGTGGCGCAAAAGAGCTGCGCATCGGCGTTCTGGAACACAAAGCCCACGCGTTGATGGAACCGCTGGGCCGTCGCGGAATCCTTGAGATATGCGGCATCGACCGCATACCCGTCGAACAGGTACGCACCCGCGTCCGCAAGCTCAAGGCCGTTGATAAGACGCATGATCGTCGTCTTGCCGCAGCCGTTAGGACCAAGCAGAGCAACGAGCTCCCCACGGTTCACCTGCAATGAAACGCCGTCGACCACCGTATGACCCGCATAGGAAAACACCACGTCGCGAAACTCGATGAGCGGCGTGACCTCGGCGCCGGCAACACCGCTCACACCCATCGCGTTATTCGTATCGTTTGCCAAAACGTCGCCCTTCCCTACTCACATCGACGGTTCGACCGTCCGCGCTACAACATCGCGCACAACACGGCGAGCAACGTCACAACGGCCGCGTAAGCCGCATCGCGCCAGCCAAAGCCGCTCCGTGCAGGCGCCGGATACACGCCGGCAAAGCCGCGGCAGAGCATGGCCTCGTCCATCGCGCGGCTGCATTCCATCGCCTTGATAAACGTCATGCCCATGATACCCGCCAGCGAGTCGGTGCGCGAAAAACCCGCAGGCGCGGAACCGACGCTGCGCAGCATGACCGATTCGCACAGATCGTGCGCCGTGCGTCCCAGCACCTCGATATGCTTGAGTGCCATATCAAAGGTAAAGATAACCTCGTCGGGCAGGTGCAGCATCTTAAGCGCC
The DNA here is from genome assembly GCA_019424905.1 of Collinsella sp. GTDB lineage: Bacteria > Actinomycetota > Coriobacteriia > Coriobacteriales > Coriobacteriaceae > Collinsella. Next base: position 27,724 of record JAHYYP010000002.1, read on the forward strand.
GCCGACATGCGGCTCCAGGTGAGCGTCCACGAAACGCCCAGTACCAGCGACACATTAATAAACGTCTTGAGCGCGATCTTGAGCATGGCGCCCGCGGCAGAAGCGCCCAGCAGCAGGGCAGGCAGCGCCAGAACCACGGCAAGCCCCGCGGCAGCCAACGCCGGCACAAAAGTCGCCCGCAGTCCGCGCACCGGGCGCACCGCGACCAGCACCAGCGCGATAGCCGCCATCAGCATCAGGTACAGCGGGCGCTGCGTCAGACACACGCACAGGACGCAAACGAACATCCCCACCAGGCGCACCGGAGCCGAAACGGAAGAAAGGGCGCGGTCGATCATCGACCCGCCCTCGTGTGCGCCGCCGCCTAGGCGAACCCGCTCAAGCAGGCTCGCCAGGTGCAGGACGTTCTTTTGCATCACGCGATGCCGAGCCCCCACGGGCTCATATCGCTCCTCGGCCGCAAGCCAACTAGGCAGCTCGACCATCTGCATGCGCTCAGTTTTCCTTAACCGTCAGCGAGATCAGGCGGAATACGATGGTGAGCACCGCCACGCCAATCACGCCCGAAAGGATATACATGGCAGCCTGGCCGCCAAAGCCAAGGCCCTGTTCCTCGGAATAGACCTGCAGGTAATCACCCGTGGGCAGCGCGTCGGCAAAGGTCGGAGCATCGAGGCCGACCGAAGCCTGCAGGCTGTTGTCGCCAGCCTCCTGAACGGCGGTCGCGGCGCCCTCGGCGTCCCACTCACCCCAGGCGTCACCGGTGGCAAGCAAGCCGAGCGGCGTAGCCACGACAAGCACGGCAACCAAGATGAGCGTGGGGATCAGCGAGGTCTTCTTGGCGGTTGCGCCCTCGGACTCCAGCAGGCCGTCGGAAGCCTCGGGGCCGACGATAAAGCTCGGCGCCGTCTTCTTGATAAAGCCGTAGATAGCGGCGGTCGCCACGCCCTCGACCACACCGGCTACCAGCATATGCGGGATCAGCATGGCCGGAATGGAAACGGACAGCGGGAAGGGGCAGTACAGCGGAGCACCCGAGGCGTTGGTGAAGAGCATCGGCTGAATACCAAACTCGATTGCCGCGCACAGGGCCGCCAGGCACAGGCCGACCCAGCCGCTTACGATGGCCGAAACCGAGATGCCCCAGCTCTTGTCGTGCAAACGGCTGTTGAGCGCACGGAACACGATAGCAGCGGCAAACGGCAGCACGAAGGCCATGTTAAAGCAGTTGGCGCCAAAGGACAGGATGCCGCCGTCGCCAAACAGCAGCGCCTGCAGCGCCAGCGCGACCGAGACGGCAATGGCAGCAGCCTCGGGGCCTAGCAGCAGCGCGATGAGCGCGCCACCAACGGCGTGACCAGTGGTACCGCCGGGCAGCGGCACGTTGAACATCATGAGCAAGAAGGAGAATGCGGCGCAGATGCCCAGGAACGCCATGTGCTCGCGATCGAGCGTGGCGCGCACCTTCTTGATGCAGTGAACCCAAACGGGCACCATTGCCACCGCCATGACGGCATCGGTCTGCGGAGACAGATAATTATCTGGAATGTGCATGTACGCCTCCCGGTTATCGGCGCACGGAATTGCAACGCCGCTTAAATCACCTTAAGAGTGTTACGTATTGTTAGATTCGTAACACGCCGCGGGCTATCATAGCAAAACGGCGCACTGCCGACAAAGCAGCACGCCGTTATGTAATGCGCGTGTCATATATGCAGGCTCAGCGGTGTCTCATACCGAGCATAGCGGTCACGTAGGACTCAGCAGCAGCCACAGCTGACCTATACCCAGCGCAAATCCTAGCCGCGGACCTCGCCGTTTACGCCCTTGCACACCTTGGTGACGATCTTCTGGTGCGCCTTCTCGACCTCTTCGCTGGTGAGCGTGTGGTCGTCGGAGCGATACGTAAGCGCGAAGGCCATGGACTTTTTGCCCACGCCCACGCGGACCGGATCGCGATAGACGTCGAACAGACGCACGCCCTCGAGCAGCTTGCCGCCGGCGCTGGTAATGCGGCGCTCAAGATCCTCGCAGGTCACGGAGTTATCGACCACGATAGCCAGATCGTGCTCAACAGCCGGATACTGCGAGAACTCGCGGTAGTTCTCCTGATTGCGGGCGCCCTTGATCAGCTTGTCCAGGTCGAGCTCAAAGGCAACGACGACCTCATCGATGCCCATCGCCTCGCGCGCCTCGGGGTGGATCTCGCCGACCCAGCCCAGCACGGTACCGCCGGACAGAACCTCGGCGGCGCGACCCAGCTGCAAGAAGGCATAGCCCTCGCCCTCGGCGGGACGGAAGCGGACCTTCTCGATACGCAGCTGGGCGAGCAGCTCCTCGACAATGCCCTTGCCAAAGAAGAAACGCAGCTTGCGGTACTTCATGCTCCAAGACTGCTCGCTCCACTGGCCCGAGAGCACGCCCGCCACGGACTTGGTCTCCTTGGGCAGGCTGGCATTCTCGCGGCCGTGGAACAGGCTGCCGACCTCGTACAGGTGCACGTTGGGCGTGCCGTGGGCCTCGTTATAGGCCACGGATTGCAGCAGGCCCGGCAGCAGCGAGCGACGCATCTCGGTCTGCTCGGCCACCAGCGGATTCATGAGCACCACGGGGCAGCCGCGGCCCTCGGTGGACATGCCGATCTTCTCCAGGTCGCCCGGGGCGGCAAAGCCAAAGGTCGTGGTCTCGTTGAGGCCGCAGGCGCGCAGGATCTCGCCGACCTTGCGGGTGAGCTTCTGCTCGCGGGTCAGACCGCCGATGTGGTTCTTGGCGGCCGGGATGGTCGCCGTCACGCGGCCCATGCCCCACAGGCGCAGGACCTCCTCAATCAGATCGATCTCGCGCGGCAGGTCGGGGCGGAAGCTCGGCGGAGTGACCATAAAGTCCTCGCCGTCGCGCTCGACGGTGCAGCCCAGGCGGGTGAGCGAACGCTCGATAAAGTCGGGCTCGATGTCGGCGCCGCAGATGGCATGCACGCGGGCCAGGCGCAGCTTGATGCTGTCGATGGTCTTGGGCGCGGGGAACACGTCGACGTAGCCGGGAGCGACCTCGCCGCCGGCGATCTCCTCGATCAGCGCGCAGGTAACGTTGGCGACATCCACGCAGCCGGTCTCATCGATCTGGCGCTCAAAACGGATGGAGGCGTCGGAGATCAGCGACAGATCGCGGCTGGTGTGCGAGGTGCGACCGGCGTTGAAGCAGGCACTCTCGACCATCACGTCGACGGTGTCATCCTCGATCTCGGAATCCATGCCGCCCATAACGCCGGCCAGCGCCACGGGACGCTCGCCGTCGGTGATGAGGCCCATGCCGGCGTCGAGCGTGCGCTCCTCGCCGTCGAGGGTCGTGAACTTCTCGTCCTGTTGGGCGGCGCGAACCACCACGCGGCGATGGCCATCGCGTTCGGCAAAGGTATCCAGGTCAAAGGCATGCAGCGGCTGACCGGTGAGCATCATCACATAGTTGGTGATGTCGACGATGTTGTTGTGCGGACGCACGCCCAGGGCGTTGAGGCGCTTGACCATCCAGTCGGGCGAGGGACCGACCTTCACGTTGCGCACGATGCGGGCGACATAGCGGTCGCACAGGCCCTCGTCGGCAATCTCGACCGAAAGCTCGTCGTCGGTCGCGCGGCCAGTCTCCGCCTTGATGGCGGGCAGCTCAACATGGAAATCGCGGTCGAAGATGGCACCGGTCTCGCGGGCCATGCCAATCATGGACAGGCAGTCGGGACGGTTGGGCGTGATCTCGCAGTCGAGCACGGCATCGCTCGAGCCCACGTACTCGGCAAACGGCATGCCGCAGGGCGTATCCTCGGGCAGGATCATGATGCCGGAGTGATCGCCGCCCAGGCCGAGCTCGCGCGCAGAGCAGTTCATGCCCATGGACACGACGCCGCGAAGCTTGCTCTTCTTGATCTTAACGTCGCCGGGAAGCACAGCACCGATCATGGCCGTGACGATGTGGTCGCCGGCCTCAAAGTTCTGCGCGCCGCAGACGATCTGCAGCGGGGCGGGGTTGCCGTCGGCGTCGAGGTTCTTGTCGCCCACGTCGACCGAGCACACATACATGTGGTCGCTATCGGGGTGCGGGGTCTTGGTGAGCACCTTGGCAGTCACCACGTGGTCGAAGGACTCGCCCACGGTGTCGATCGCCTCGACCTCGGTGCCGGTACGGATATATTCGTCCGAAAGGGTCTTGGGATCCTCCGGAATATCGATCATGGTCTTGAGCCAGTCGTAAGAAACGCGCATCTAACTGGTCTCCTTTCATCTGTAACGCCTGCAATAAACAGACGGAAAACTCCAGCTACGGAGACGGGTTTCCGAGGTGCCGCAGATTGCCTTGAAAGAGGAGGGCCGCGTACTTAGGTACGCAACCGACGATTGAAAGGCAAGGTGCGGTGGCTCGGGAAGCCGCCGGGACAGGTCAACTTAAAATTGGTTCAAGAAGCGCATATCGCCTGTCATGAGCGTTCTGAGGTCCGGCAGGTCGTAGCGCAGGGCCGCGACGCGCTCGGCGCCAATGCCAAAGGCGAAGCCGGTGTACTTCTCGGGATCGATGCCGCAGTTGATCAGGACGTTGGGGTCGACCATGCCGCAGCCCAAGATCTCGATCCAGCCGCTGTGCTTGCAGAAGTTGCAGCCCTTGCCGCCGCACACGTGGCAGCTCACGTCCACCTCGCAGCTGGGCTCGGTGAAGGGGAAGAAGTGCGGGCGGTAACGCGTCTTGCGATCCTCGCCAAACATGCACTTAACAAAGTAGTCGAGCGTGCCCTTCAGGTCGCCAAAGGTGATGCCCTCGTCGACGACCAGGCCCTCGATCTGGTTGAACTGCGGCAGGTGGCAGGCATCGGCCGTGTCGGGACGGTAGACGGTGCCCGGGCAGATCATGTAGATGGGCGGCTTCTGCGACTCCATGGTGTGGATCTGCACGCCCGAGGTCTGGGTGCGCAGCAGCACGTCGGACTCGCCGTGGGCGTGAGCCTCGGGGTGCGCGACGCTGCCGGGGTTGTTGTCGACCACGTAGAACGTATCGCGGGCCGAGCGGCTCGGGTGATCCATGGGCGCGTTGAGCGCGGTGAAGTTGTAATAGGAGGTGTCGACCATGGGACCGGACTCGACGGTGTAGCCGATGCCGCAGAAGATGTCCTCGGCCTCCTCGATGATCTGCTTGATCAGGTGCTGGTGACCAATCTGCGGACGGATGCCCGGCAGCGTGATGTCGACGGCCTCGTGCTCGAGCGCGTGCTTAAGGGCGGCGGCCTTCATCTCGGTGGTGCGCTCGTCGAGCATGCCCTCGATCAGCTGGCGCATCTCGTTGGCGCGCTTGCCCATGACGGGACGATCCTCGGGGGCGAGCTTGCCCATCATGCGCATCAGGCCGGTGATGCGGCCCTTGCGGCCGAGCAGCGCGACGCGCGCGGCCTCGAGCTTCTCGGCGTCGTCGGCGCCTGCGACGAGCTCCTTGGCCTCTTCCTCGAGTTTGACCAGATCATCAATCAGACTCATGTCTTCCCTTTCGTCTCTCGCGCATCCGCTTGCCGGGGCGGCCGGCACCGCCCGATGCTTACGAATGTGCGGCCCGGTTCGGTAACAAAAAACCGTCCTCGGGCATGTGCATTGCCCAAGGACGGTTGAATTCCGCGGTACCACCTTGTTTGACCCGGCGGATGTCTGGCCCGCCGCGCCCACTCTTTGCCCCTTTTCGCGAGGCTCACGGCTCCCCTACTGGGGCTTTGCCGCCGCGTGGCCGCGCGCCCGTTGAGGTCGCTGCTCGGGAGTGAACGCTTGGCCCTTGTCCCCGCAGGAAGGCTTGCAGCCCATGACCTTCCCTCTCTTGCCGGCGACGCGGCGGGCAAAACCCTCTCCGTCAACGCATTGGGCTATAGGATACCACATTGTGTAGGCGTATCGCCGCGTTCCGTTTTGTTCGCGCTGGGTACAAGGCGGATAGGTATGCAAACTGGCCGTGCGCCCACCTGCGGCGCTCGACCTGCGAGATTAAGGATATGGCATGGGAAAGAAGCACGATAAGAAGGCCGAGGCCGCCGTGGGCAAGGCGCCCAAGGGCATGAAGGTCGATAAGGCCGTCAAGAAGTTCCGCAAGCTCGAGGGCAAGCTGTGGACCCGCGAGTATCTGCTCAAGATTGCCGAGTTCGACGGCGCCACCATTGCCCCCGCCAACGGCGCCGCAGCGCGTGCCGACGCCATGGGCACCCTTGCCGGCGAGCATCACAAGCTCCTGACCAGCAAAAAGTCTGTCGAGCTTGTGCACTCGCTGGCACGCGAGACGGTCGCCGGCGGCAAGATCGACGACCCGCAACTGCTCAACGAGATCCGCGTGCTCGGCCGCGACCAGCGCGAGGCAAGCGCCATTCCCACCGAGGAGGCCGAGGCCTGGACCAGGCTCACCTGCGAGGCCGACGCCGTGTGGCACAAGGCCAAGACAGCCAATGACTGGGCGAGCTTTGAGCCCTATGTGGATAGAATCGTCGGCCAGCTTAAGCATCAGGCCGAGCTCATGGACCCCAAGCGCGACCCATACGATGTTTGGCTCGACCAGTACGAGCGTGGCCTTTCCGCCAAGAGCTTCGACGCGTTTTGCGATGAGGTCAAGGCCACGGTCGTTCCGCTCGTGCACGCCATCGGCGAGCGCGGCCAGCAGCCAGCTGCCGACTTTTTGCACGCCCGCGTGCCCGAGGCTGCCCAGCGCGCCATGAGCTTCGACCTTATGAAGCTCGTCGGCCTGGACCTGAACGACACCACGCTTGCCTTTACTGAGCACCCGTTTAGCGAGGGCTTTGCCGTGGGTGATGCGCGCATCGCGACGCACATCTACGAAGACGACTGCATCTCCAACGTCTACAGCATCATCCACGAGGCGGGACATGCCATGTACGAGCTGGGCGTCAATCCGGCTTATGCGCGCACGTGCCTGGAGGGCGGCACTTCCATGGGCATCCACGAGAGCCAGAGCCGCTTTTTCGAGAACACCGTGGGTCGCAGCCGCGCCTTTATGGGCCCGCTGCTCGAGGTGCTGCGTCGTCACGCGCCCGAGGTCTACGGCGACGTCGACGAAGACACGCTCTACCGCGCCGTGAACATCGCGCAGCCGTCGTTGATCCGCACCGAGGCCGACGAGCTCACCTATCCGCTGCATATTATGGTGCGCTACCAGATTGAGCGTATGCTGTTTGCCGGCGAGGCTGCGGCCAAGGACATCCCCGCGCTTTGGAACCGCTTTATGGACGAGTACCTGGGCATTCCCGTTCCCGACGACACGCACGGCTGCCTGCAGGATACGCATTGGAGCGGCGGTTCGTTTGGCTACTTCCCCACGTATGCGCTGGGTAGCGCCTACGATGCCATGTTTGTGCCGGCCATGTGCCGCGACGGCGTCGACCTTACCGGTGCCTGCGCGAGCGGCGATCTGGCGCCCGTCCGCGCCTGGCTGGGCGAGCACATTTGGCAGTGGGGCCGCGCCAAAGACGCGCCGGAACTCATCAAGGGCGCCTGCGGCATGGCCTTTGACGCCCGCTACTACTGCAGCTACCTGCAGGACAAGTTCACCACACTGTACGAGCTGTAAGGATTGACCAGCACGCCATCGCCAACGCCAACTATGTTGACGCCAATGTCTTGGCAACGTCAGCGAAAACGACCCTAAGCGAGCAAGGTGACGTGAAATGAAAGGGCGCTGACCTTCTGGTCGCGCCCTTGAAATTGAACGTCAGATTGCCGCTTAGGGGCGTTTGCAGCGTCGAGCAGTTACGCGGTTTGGTAAAACCGCGTAACTACAGAGCCTCGAGTGCGTTGGCGATGCGCTTCATGGCGGCGTCGGCGGCGGCTTGGTCGGGGGCTTCGGCCAAAACGCGGATCACTGACTCGGTTCCGCTCTTGCGCACCAGTACGCGGCCCTCGCCTGCCAGCGCGGCCTCGGCCTCGGCGATGGCGTTCTGCACGCCCATGTTCTCGAGCGCGGCGTCCTTGTCCGCCACGTGCACGGCCACCTGCGCCTGCGGCAGCAGCTTGCACGGAGCCGTGAGCTGCGAGAGCGTCTCGCGCTCGGCACGAATCACTTCCATCACGCGCAGCGAGGTCATAATGCCGTCGCCCGTGCGTTCGATATCGCCAAAGATCGTATGGCCCGTCTGCTCGCCGCCCAGGCTGTAGCCGCCCTCGCGCATCTTGGCATACACGTGACGGTCGCCCACGCCGCTGGTCACGGCGCTCAGACCGGCAAGCTCCAGCGACTTGACAAGGCCAAAGTTGCTGGCGATCGTCGGCACCACGGTACCGCCCGAGAGGCGCCCGTGCTTGTTCAGATACACGCCGCACACGTACAGGATCTGATCGCCGTCGACCACGCGACCGCGCTCGTCCACGGCCAGGCAGCGATCGGCATCGCCATCATAGGCAAAGCCCACGTCCAGGCCCTGCTCCACCACGTGGCGCTGCAGGCGCTCCATATGCGTGGAGCCGCAGTCGACGTTGATGTTAAAGCCATCGGGCGCGGCGTTGATCACGCGCACGTCGGCACCCAGTGCGTCGAACACCGGCTTGGCCACCGAGGAAGCCGAGCCGTTGGCGCAGTCAATACCGATCTTGACGCCCTGCAGCGAAAAGTTCGCGCTGGCGATGAGCGAAGCAATGTAGCGGTTGCGGCCCTGCATGTAGTCCACCGTGGCGCCGATGTGATTGCCCGTTGCCAGCGGCACCTCGCTCTTGCCATCGATATAGTCCTCGATGAGCTCCAGCACGTCCTCGTCCATCTTAAAGCCGTCGCTGTTGACGAGCTTAATGCCGTTATCGCAAAACGGGTTGTGGCTCGCACTGATCATGATGCCGCAATCGAAGCAGCCCTCCACGGTCTGATGCGCCACGCCCGGCGTGGGGATCACGTGCAGCATATAGGCGTCCGCACCGCTCGCGACCAGGCCGCTCACCAGCGCCGCCTCAAACATATAGCTCGAGCGGCGTGTGTCCTTGCCCACGATGACGCGCGCCTTGCGCTCGCGGTGGGCGCCGTAATACCAGCCCACAAAACGGCCAATCTTATAAGCGTGCTCTACCGTCAGCCCAACGTTGGCCTCACCGCGAAAGCCGTCGGTGCCAAAGTACTTCATGCGCTCTCCTTACAAAATAGGGGCGGACAGATTGCCTGTCCGCCCCAAAATGGTACTCGATTATCTGCACTACCAGGAAAACCCTACGCCGACGCGCTGTCGCGAGCCGCCTGGCATGTAGGAGTCTGACGCAGCGTAAGCGGCTTGTCCCCCGCCTCGGCCGACGTGGTCAGCGTATACGTGATCGTCGTCGTCTCGCCAGCATGCAGGTCAACGGTACCCGAATAGAAGGGGATTCCATGCCACGTAGCGGCGCCAAGACCAAACTGGGTGCCCTCAACCGTAAGGTCACTGATGTTGCCGCCCGTCGGGGCAAACAGTGAGACATTCAGACGCTCGTCGTCGCGCGCGGCATCGGGCGCGCTCGCCGCGACGTAGTCGGGCAGCTTGCCGGCCTCCTCCTGCGTCATGATGTTCGTCAGGGTAACGGTGATGCGATAGGAGCACGTGCCGTCGCCGTTCTTCACACCCTGGCCAATCTGCGTGTCGGCGTTCAGATACCAGTCGAGCTTGGAGAAGCTCAGGTTGTTAAAGTAAACGCCGGCAACGGGATCGGCACTCGGATCATCCGGATCGGGCAGCGAAGCGTCAATGCCCGTCTCTTTGATGGCATTCTGCTCATCATCGTTTCTCATCCAAGCGATCAGGCGGCCCTCTTCGGCACCGCGCTCAACGGCGCTGACAAGCTTCGTAACATCGACATCGCCGATACCGCCAAGGATCTTGTCGAAGGCAGCGCTGGCGACGGATGCAAAGATGCCGTCAGACTCCTCGACCGGATAGTTCCAGTACACATCGTGCATGAGGACCTTTGCGGCGTTGGTGCCGTCGACAACCGTTCCGTCGGGCAGTGACACGTTACCGACCAGGCCCAGCAGATACTGCAGGAACACCGGGTCGATACCGATGACGCCATCAACGTCCTGTCCATACTGGGACTTCCACAGCGCGGCGACACGCTGCGAGTTGCGGGGCCAATCAGGCGAATAGGTATTGCCCGAGTTGTACAGGTTACTGTGGTTGCCGAACAGCGCCTCATCCTCTTCGTCGACGCTCTCGACTGCCTCATCCTCGCTGAGTCCAATGCGGGGAACAAACTCGCCAATCGACATCTGGCCGTCAGTGACCGAAATCAGGCCCTGTGAACCGCCAAAGCCGCCGCAAGCACGAATCTCGACGTTGTTCATGGCGTACATAAGGTAGTTGCGCGTCTGGCCGTTGGCGCCGAGCATCTGCGGAAGGACGGGGGCGACCTTCTCCGCCGCGTCAACCGCGCCGTTGAGGGTGGCAAAGCCGTCCTTGGCCTTATCGACCAGCTCGGTCACCTGGGAAATATGAGTATCGCCAATGCCCTGGATCTTCTCGTTGGCGCTCTTGAACACCTTCGAGCTGCTGGAAAGCGAATCGGCGACCGCCTGCAGCGCGGACACGTTAATCATGCCGTCCTGAAACAGCTTGCCGGGCGTGGCCTGCGAAAGGTTATCGGCCATGGGAACCAGCGCATTGCTCGAGACATCGGACAGGGCATCAATCATGGTGCGGGCCGCATTGATGTCGCTGCCATACACCGGGATAAACGAAGCCGCCGTCCACAGCGGGCTCGAGGTCTCCGCCTTCATGCTGTCGCAAAGCTCATCGATCTTCTTCGCGTCGTCAGGCAGCGTCGAAAAATCGCCCGACGTGACCTTGTCCTTAAGGCCACCGACGATCTCGACAGCCTCCTTCGCTTCACTCTTTACGGTCTTTGCCGAGTTAAGCAGCATAAAGCCGCTTGCGCCAAGCGCAACGAGAAGCACCGCGACTACGGCGGCAATAATGGCGCCGGTGTGACGCTTTTTGCGCTCGCCCTTGCGATGGCGATGACGGACCAGACCGTCAGAGGTCGAACTCGACGAAGCGTCGCTACCGTAGTTCAAGCCAAAATCGTAATAATCTTCCTTGGAACCCGAGCCCGCAAACTCGGCACCGCTATCATCCAGGCGGGCGAACGTGCCGGTCTCGGAGGCGCCGGTGTAGATCGTACCAAGGTTACCCGTAAGCCCCGCGCCACCGGCAGAGGGAGTATTGCTGGCGGCCTTGCCGGCATTAACGTTGCCGGCGGCATTCGCGGCGTTGGCAGCACCTGCATTGTTCTCAGGTGCCGAAGGAGCCCCGCTCGGCTGCGACGCGGAGGTTGCACCGCCCGCAAAGACATTCCCTCTTGCACGGCCGGTCTTTTTTGCCTTTTGTGACTGCTCGTACAGAGCGGTAAACATCGCCGTCTCGCCCGGGGACACGCGCTTACCGGAACCGCCCTGTCCAGCGCCGCCCGGCGTGCCGGCCTTACCAGCCCCGTTCGGACGCGGCGGAACTGCAGGGCGGCCGCTATCGCTGCCCTTAAAGTGATTACCAGCCATAAAGAAATCCTCGCAATTGAGTCGCAATGAAAAAGTCCATAACGTTACTAGTTTATGGCATTTTGGGCATCGACAGCTAAACTCCAGACACGGACATCAATTGGCGAAAATGCGGCACAACACCTTTTCCGTCTTGGCGGCGGCGCCAGCTACACCGTGAGGAACATCATCACGATGATCATGGCAAAGCCGATAAGGTCGGTCGGCAAAAACACCGTGCCCAGCATAACGGCGCTGGTGATGGTCGCCGAAACCGGCTCCACAGTTCCGATGAGACTCGCACGCACCGAGCCGATGTCCTTAACGCCCTGCATATAGAGCATGTAAGCAAAAAACGAGCCGATAACCACGAACACCGCGAGCGCCTCGACGCCGGCAGCGTCGAGCGCCGGTATATGCGCCCAGGGCTGCACGAAGACACACGAGACCACGCCCGCCGTGAGCATTGCCGAGCCCGTGACGATGGGGCTGCCGTATTCGGGCAGGATCTTGGCGGGAATCACCGCCATACACGTGGCGCTGACCGCACACATAAGACCTGCTGCCAGGCCAAGCGGCGAGATATTCAGGCTGGTGGGGTCGCCGCCGGTGGCGATTAAAAAGGTTCCACCCAGAGCCAGGCCAATGCCGATGACTTCGCGAGTACGCGGCATGCGGCGATCAGTCACGCAGGTGTAGCCCATGATGATAACGAGCTGCAGGCACTGGAGCACCGTCGCGGTTCCGGCGTTCGTCAGGCGCACGGCCGATAGATAGCAAAACTGGTTGAACAGCAGGCCAAAGGTGGTAAAGAGCAGCAGCTGCTTGCGATCGGCGGGTGTGGTCCAGAGCTTAACCAGGCGCTCGCGGTCGCGCGTAACAACCACGGCCATAAAGAGTAGACCGGCGAGAATCTGACGCACGCTCATAAGCCACAAGGTGTCGACGTGGTAGGTATCGAACAGAAAGCTCGCGCTGGTGCCCGAGAAGCCCCAAAACGAACCGCCCACCAACGTAGCCAAGACGCCCGTGATCATCTTGCGCGTCGAAGCGCTGTTCAGGCGCTCGCGCCAAGCGCGGCGGGTGCTACGGCTGAGCTCATCGGTGCCCTCGGGCACATCAATGTTCGATATATCGGTCATCGGCACCGAAGCCCCTGCGCCTTCGACCTGCTCGACACGCTCTTTGCTCATTCCATTCCCTCGAAGCAGCCTGGAAACAATTCGGCTTACCTTACCACGGCGAAGGCACCAGCCGAAGGCTTGTCCGCTTATCGGTAGGACAATTCCGCAGACGTCTTTCCATAGCTCGATACCGCAATGGCCTTGCATTATGCGACAGTCAAATCGCAGCAGCAGGCTCTTTTGAAATGGATATGACAAAGCCCCCGAATTCCACAATGTAAGCGATTTTTAAAAATGTTCTTGCCACCGAGTTAAGGCTCCGTTATATTATCCCTTGCGCGCTTGCGCACCCTTGATCGGGCGTTTAGCTCAGGGGGAGAGCGCTTCCCTGACACGGAAGAGGTCAGAAGTTCAAATCTTCTAACGCCCACCAAATGTTCGCAGCTCAGAGGCTATGTCCTCTGGGCTGTTTTGTTTTATGTCGCTAAATCCGCTGGCAGTTCCAACCGTCATCGCAACGTAACATCAATTCACCTGACGAATGGCAGCCAAATATATTCAATACCCCAACATCAACAATAGCCAGGCACAAAACTGCGCCGCAAGCTGCTCCAACCGCCCAACTGGTCAAAAGCCGACCATCTACTTGCCAATTTATCTAACGGCGTAACCAAGCAGTCCGCGCCGCAACTTCTCAACAAAACGCCGCGATGTCTGCGCCCTGCGGTATCCTTGAGCCACTTGCACCCGCAGCACCAAGGAGCCGCCATGCGCACCGAGCTCGATGTCCCCTTTTCGCACAAAGAAGAAGCCAAAGCGCTGGGCGCCAAATGGGACCGGACCAAGAAGATCTGGTATGTACCCAGCGGCGTCAACCCCGAGCCCTTTGCCGAGTGGCTGCCCGGTGTTGACCGATCCGACCCCTCAGCGCCGTATATATATCTAGTACTGGGCAAGCGCGAGTGCTGGAAGTGTCACAAAGAGACCTCGGTCGCGGCCTTCGGCATTCCCTATCGAACCGAAAACGACGAGAGCATCGCCATCGCGCACGCGCCCAACGAAGCCGGGCACATTGCCATCGACACGGCCAACGCCAACGCACTCGCCATCGTGCCCGCTCTTGGCTGCGTGCCGGGCGAGATCCGCGACTACCTTCATAAGCGCTGCGGCTACAAGCCCGTAGGCGCGCGAGCCTCCAAAGCCCCGTCGCTCGGCAACACGTGCACCAGTTGCGACGCGCTGCAAGGCAGCCGCTATCTGTTCGAGGAGCCCTCGTCCCCGTTTGCCCTCACTGCCATCAACAAGCTGCCGGCACTGGAGTTTGTGCGCGTCGAAGTTGCCGGCGTCTTTGGCGTCCCGGCTACGCGCACCGACTTTGACCAGGCGCTCTTTACCTGGGCACGCGGCCATCACACCGAGTTCCACAGGCAACTCGGTGAGGGGGTTTACTTATAGGGACAGAGATGCCTTCACAGCCAGCTCCTCCGCATCACCTATCCCTCGTCGCCGGCGTCGCACACGATATCGAGGCCACAAACAGGGCATTTCTCCGGATACACCGGCATATGAACGCCTGTCCGTTTTCTCACTTCGTCGCTGAGCCTGTCGCGCGCATCGATGAACCGAATGTCGAGACACGGTATTTGCGAGCCGCAGCAAGGGCAGGCGACGACAAACGACCCGCAATCAACCTCTACGCTCGGAAACATTTTGTTGTCTATAAGGGCACGCGGCAGTTTTCCGTACTTCCCCATCACGACATCGCCTCGCCAGCTCATACACGCTCCCCTCTCGCTATACAAATCAGGAAGAGCATGCACCGGCGAGCGTGCGCGAGATTGCATCGCCACGCGATCCGATCAAACAACACGATCGTAAAAGACCGCCAAAGCCAAATTTCATCGTCGGTCGCACCCTGTCCGGCAAACTCAATATCGACGGGTATGTGCTTCAGATAACTCATGTCGGGCGCAAAACGAGGGTCCGGTCCGCCTTTATGGACAGGACCGTGCAGAACAAACCATCCGTTTTCGGGCTCGAACCGCTCAACAAACGCAAGGCCGAGCACCTTATAGCCCACCTCGGTTGCAAATATGACTCCGACTGGGACGTCACATTCCATGCAGTTGAGCATTTTACGGTTGTAATTCTGGTCTCGAAAACCAACGGTACCCGGCGCTTGAACCGAGTACTTAATGACCCACGTACCATCGTCCAAATAGAGCGGAGGCACATTGTTGATGCTCTCGGTTTGCCGCTGGCGCGCTTGTACCCCGCTACCCCACTCCCCTGTATACTGATGTAGCACGTGTTTCATCCGGGCTTGTTGGGCCGGATTGTTCATGGGAGGGTCTTATGGCTGCTTCGAATCCGCCTAAGGGGAGCGTTTCTTCTTCGTCCATCAAGCCGGTTACGCGCAAGGCTGTGCGTTGCCAGCGCGAGGTCGCCTGGCTTGTCACGCAGGCGGCGGGCAGGCTTGTGGCGACCACTCAGGACGTCAATGCGCCTACGCCGAGCTTTGTGTTAGCGGCGGCACTGGATTTTGTGCGCCAATTGGAGCTTGCCGCACAGGATGCCAGCGGCCACCTCGACTACCAGAATGTTATGGCGCCCGACCTGCAAACGTTCTGCCACATGGCCAAGTTGCCCGCCGCACCCAATGCGCTTTCGGACGCAGGCTACATGTTTACGCTTTCGGGCGCGGACCTTATCCGCGACATCTACGCATACTGCAGCGAGCTCGCCGAGCGCCACGTCTTTGACGCGGCAGAAGTCAAACCGGGATATGCCATCAAGCTGGTTCTTAGGCTGTTCTTGATGGACGGGTTCGGGGCCATGCTGGCGTAAGCCGAGTCTTTAGCATCACCGTCGACTGGGCAACAACCGCTTTACCTTAGTGGGCGCCAATTGAGGGTCGATTATTGGGTCGCCTCGTCCACTAACGCCTTTATTCCACGCGCTCTGACAGTCGATACTTGCGGTTGCGGCTCGTCGCCGGCGCCGTGGGCTCAAGCTCGCCTTGAGCAATGAGCGCGTTGACGCGCGACCTAACCTGGGAAATTGTAAGCCCCGTGCGTTCTGCCAGCTCACGCGTCCCCAGCTCGCCGTAGTGTTTGAGTGCCGTCACAATTAAGCCCCCGCCATGATCGACCGGCTCGATCTTTGAACGGTAAAGTACGACCTTGAACCGATCGAACCCCGGGCAGAACAGGGGCTCGGCCAGACCATGCGCGCGCATGGCATCGATCATCATCGGGATGCCCGAGCCATCGCCCTCAGCCGGCGAGCCTGCGCCATCCGGCAGCGGGACAATCGACATGAGTTTCACGAGCGTCGCGTTACGGCATCGGGAGCTGCCGTCAAACAAGTTCTCGCGAGTCTTTCCCCCGTAAAGGCCGCCAGGATTCGTCACCTCGACACAATCGTCAAAGACGTCAACAGCGATCGACTGCCCACAGAACCGATCTCCGTATTCTCGGTGGATTACGGCGTTGGCGATTGCCTCGCGCAGGACCTCCTCGGGAATCTCCAGCGAGTCGATACGCGAAATGCCTTGGACGGTCGAGGTGCGGCGCAGGTTTTTGGCGACAGCCGCGACAGCATCCGAAATCATCTCGCCCAGGGTGCCCTCGCAGACTGTGCGGTCCATAAACCTTAGCGGTCCCGCAGCGCCCTTTTGAGTTCCCGCATGGACAGCCACATCAATGAAGAGCTTGGGATAAAACTGCTGAGGGTAAACGCCCGCGGCAAGGAGGCCAGCCTTGGTAACATTGCCCTGGGAGTCGAGGAAATTCAGACGCTCCATCTTTGTCTTCTTGTCCGTCGCACCGTGCATCGCTCGAGGCGTCAACGAATAAGCACGCTCTATCGTGCGGTCGACCAGCGACTCGTCGAGATCGCCCACGCTCGCGCAGGACACCGCATCGCGATCGCTAGGGCTCGTCCGTTCGTATGACGACAGCGCCAAAACCTCGGTCGACGAAAGCGGCACGTCTTTGTCATCGATGCGCTTGTAGCTACCGCCCTGGGCGCCCCGCTCTATTACATAGCAAGGCTTGCTCGACGGGTCGAGCTCCTCGATCGTGATGACGAGAACAACGGTACCCCGAAGCTCCACGCGCTCAATGGTGTATTTGGGCGGATTGGCCAGCTTTCCGCGACCGCCGGCATCGCCCATGCCCGCCACGAATTGGTTGAGCACTTTCTCGGTCTCAAAGTTTGCAACTGGGACAAAACCCGCGCGCTCGCTCACTCCGAGCACGATAATGCCGCCGGCAGTATTTGCGAAAGCGCTGACCGTTTCCCATACGTCGCGGGAAAGCGTCGTAGCGCTCTCTTTCACTTCGACGCTAAGGTCATCCGAGCCCATGCGCTTTAATGACTCGAGCAGGCCGGCCAGCTCGCTTTCGTTCATCTGCATGTCCTTTCGCTCGGTCCTGCGGAGAATGCCGCGAATAGATTTCCTTCATCTCTCAGTTATCTCTCGTAATTATCTCTCATCTTACTGCTATCTCTCATATAAGAGATGAGTGAGAGATGGAAGATAAGATGTCTGCCATCTGTTTCATTTAAACATGTTCTTGCTGGTAGAACAATCGGTATTGAGACAATACCATGATTGCTTGTCTCTTTGCTGCTCAGTTATCTCTCATATTTATCTCTCATCTTTCTGTTATCTCTCATATTAGAGATGAGTGAGAAATGAGAAATGCATGAGTGATGGACGGTCAGGAATCGAGAGTGGATTTCCGGACGGTTTTTTGGCGTTTTGGGGCTGTTTCCGTCCGAAAATCCACTCTCGTTCAATTTGCGTCCGAATTTCCACGCTCGTGTGTCCGAAAATCCACGCTCGTGCGGCAGATTGGTCGAGGGCCCCATATGGGTATACTCACGAGGATTCGACTCGATTCGCCCCCGCTGGGGCGTCAAAGGAGACTGCATATGCCCACCACCTCAACCGACCCGCGCGCCGCTGCCGCCGCGCTGTTAGTGCCCGGCACTAACTGCCACGGCTTTGCCGTCGAGCGCCGCGAGACCGTGCCCGAGCTCGACTCGGACGCCTACGTGCTGCGCCACACCGCATCGGGCGCTCGCCTGCTGTACCTAGCATGCGACGACGAAAACAAGGCCTTTGCCATTGGCTTTAAGACGCCGCCGGCCGATTCCACCGGCGTGTTTCATATTCTTGAGCACTCGGTGCTGTGCGGATCGGCCAAGTTCCCCGTCAAGGAGCCGTTTGTCGACCTGATCAAGAGCTCCATGCAGACGTTCCTCAACGCCATGACCTACCCCGACAAAACCATCTACCCCGTTGCTACCACCAACGAGCAGGACCTGTACAACCTGATGGACGTGTACCTGGACGCGGTGTTCAACCCGGCCATCTATACCAAGCCCACCATTTTTGAGCAGGAGGGCTGGCACTACGAACTGGACCTGCCGGAGGACGTCGAAGGCGAGGGCGGCGTCAGCTCCGCCAGTCTGCGCGAGGGCACGCTGCGCTATAACGGCGTGGTGTTCAACGAAATGAAGGGCGCACTGTCCGACCCCATGAGCGTGCTGGACGACGCCGTCAACGCCGCGCTCTATCCCGACACCGCCTATGCGCACGAGAGCGGCGGCGACCCGCGCGCGATTCCCACGCTCACCTACGAGCATTTCCTGGACACGCATGCGCGCCACTACAACCCCTCCAACTCCTACATCACGCTCTACGGCGACCTGGACGTGGACCGCGCGCTGGCCTTTTTGGACGAGCGCTATCTGTCGCAGCCGAGCGCCGCGAGCCGCCGCATGGACGCCGCCGTTGCCGCCGGCGAGGACCCGTCCGCGCTGGCGCCCAATCCGCTGGACGTGCAGGCGCCTGTGACCTGCGAGTATAAGCGCGTCGAGATGGCCACCACGCCTGAGAACGCCCTGGTGGGCCTGGGCCTGGTGCTGGGCAGCGCACTCGACCGCAAGCGCACGATCGCGGCGGACATTCTGTTCGAGGCGCTGCTGGGCTCCAACGAAGCGCCGGTTAAGAAGGCCATTCTGGCCGCTGGCTTGGGCGGCAACGTGGTGAGCTACACCGCGGCCGAGAGTCTGCAGCCCTACGAGCTCATCATGCTGCAAAACGCGCAGCCCGGCGTGGCGCGCGAGCTGCGCCGCGTGTTCCAGGACGTCTGCCGCGACCTGTGCGAGCACGGCGTTCCGCGCGAGCGCCTGGAAGCCATCATCAGCAGCAACGAATACGACCTGCGCCAGCGCGACTACGGTATCGCCGACG
The DNA here is from genome assembly GCA_019424905.1 of Collinsella sp. GTDB lineage: Bacteria > Actinomycetota > Coriobacteriia > Coriobacteriales > Coriobacteriaceae > Collinsella. The sequence continues at coordinate 46,618 of JAHYYP010000002.1, forward strand.
GCGTGGCCATTGCGTGCGACGCGCTGAGCACCTGGCTCTACGATGACGACGCCGCGACGTTGGCGCTCAAGTACGGCCCGGTGTACGAGGAGCTGCGTGGCGAGCTGGACGGCAGCTATTTTGAGGACCTGCTGCGCGAGCTGGTGCTGGAAAACGACCACATGGCGCTCGTCGAGCTGGCGCCGGTGGACGCCGCCGAGGGCGCGGAGGGTGCCGAGGTCGCCGAGCTGGCAGCCAAGCGCGATGCCATGACTGATGCCGAGCTGGCCGATGTGGTCGAGCGCACGGCCGTGCTGCGTGCTACGCAGGAGGCGGAAGACACACCCGAGGCCAAGGCCACGCTGCCGCGCCTGCGCGTGTCCGACATTGGCGAGGCGCGCCCCGAGCCGCCGCTGGTCGTGGACACGACTGCGCCTATCCCCTGTCTGCGCCACGGCATCCCCACCAACCGTCTTGCCTACGCCATGCAGTACTTCGACCTGAGCTGCGTCGCATTTGAGGACCTGCCCTATGTGACGCTGCTCTGCCGCCTGCTCAAACAGCTGCCCACGAGCGAGCACTCGGCCGAGGAGCTCGACAACGTGCTCGCCGGCAAGCTGGGCTTTTTGAGCTTTACGACCGAGGTCATGACCCAGCCCGACGTGGACGGCGTGCGCCCCTACCTGCTGGTGAGCGCCGGCGCCCTGTCTGAGAAGATCGATGCGCTGGCAAGCCTGCCGCGCGAGGTATGGTCGAGCACACTGTTGCTCGATGCCGATGCCGACCGCGTGCGCGACGTGCTCACGCAGATTCGCATTGGGCTCGAGCAGGGCTTTATCAACAACGGTCACTCGGCGGCACTCGGTCGCGCGATGAGCTACAGCTCGCCTTCGGCCGTGGTGCGCGAGCAGCTTTCGGGCGTGGACTTCTACTTGTTCCTGCGCGATCTGCTCGACCACTTTGACGAGCGCCTGGACGACCTGCGCGCCAAGCTTGCCGAGCTGGCAGGCCGCATCTTTGTGGCCAACGGTTGCCTGGCGAGCTTTACTGGCAGCGATGAAGACTTTGGCGCATATTGGGCCGCCGCGGGCGACCTGGGGCTGGGCGCTGGCGACGGCGCCGATGCCGGCCGTGACGCGCTCGTGGTGCCGACGCCGTGCGACCGCCACGAGGCTTTTGTCATCCCCAGCGACATCTGCTTTGCGGCCAGCGCGTGCGACCCGCGTCGCCTGGGCATTGACGTGACGGGCGCCTGGGCGGTTGCTGCCAACGCACTCTCCTACGACTATCTGTGGAACGAGATCCGCGTGAAGGGCGGCGCGTACGGCTGCGGATTCCGCGCGGCCGGCGAGCGTCAGGCGGCGTTCTACACCTACCGCGACCCGGCAATCGACCCCTCGATTGAGCGTGTGGCGCGCGCAGGCGAATGGCTCGGCAGCTTTGAGCCCGACGAGGCCGCCTTTGAGGGCTTTATCGTGAGCTGCGTGAGCGGCATGGACGCGCCGGTGAAGCCGTACGCGCTCACCAAGCGCCGCAACACGACCTACCTGGCCGGGCTCGATCCGCACGCACGCGAGGAGCGCCGCGCCCAGATGCTCGCCGCCACGCCCGGTGAGCTTCGCTCGCTCGGCGCCGACGTGACGCGCATCGCAGCCGAGTCGCCAACCTGTGTCTTTGGCGGTCGAGACGTCATCGCCAAGAGCAACGCCGGCTTTAACGTCGTCGACCTGCTCAGCTAACCACAAAGGTAGATTTTTGGGACATGCCTGAAAATCTACCTTTTTCTTTTGCCGCTGCTTGGGTGGGGCAGCTCACCCCGTCCCACCAGTTTGTCTAAATCTGTAACATCTAGGCGGCAATATTGGCCCCAGATGTTACAGATCGAGACGTTTCCGAATGGCGCCGCCCCTTTGTCTCAATCTGTAACAGCTAGGCCCATTTTTGCCGAGTTAATGTTACAGATCGAGACAAACCGCCGCGAACACCTGCTCTTCGTCAAAACCACCACGAAGGTGTCCATGAACTGCCCCCTTTGCAATGGTTTGTGTGGTGGTTTGGGTGTTTGCCCAGATAAAACCTGCCAAAATAAACCTGTCCCTTTTTGGCAGGTTTGCTAGAGGAGGCTGGGATGGATAAGGTTGAGCTGCGACGGGCGGCGATTGCTCGGCGCGATGCGATTGATTTGGATGTGCGGGCGGCGAAGTCCGCCGTTATCTGTGCGCGGCTTGTTGAGCTGTTGGATCGCTTGGATGCCGCGACGCCGCACACCGTTGCCGCCTATGCCGCGATGGGTTCCGAAGTCGATCCTGCCGCGTTTGCCGCAGCGGCCGCCAAACGCGGCTGGCGCGTGGCCTATCCGTGCATACTCTCGGCAACAGACGCCGCAGCTTGTGGCCAGCGCATGTGCATGCGGGCAGTTGCCGGCGGCGATGCGTCCGCGGCTCCGTTTATCGCCCACCCCACGCGGGCCTTCGCGGCCATGGACATCGACAGCGACCGCTTCCCCATCGTGTCTGCCGAGGCCCTCGACATGGTCGTCGTGCCACTCGTAGCCTTCGACCGCGCCGGTGCGCGCCTGGGCTACGGCGGCGGCTGCTATGACCGCTACCTGCCCATGCTCTCGCCCGCATGCCAAATCATCGGCATCGCCTTTGACGAGCAGCGTGTCGACCACGTTCCCACCGACGCCCACGACCTGCCGCTACCCCACATCATCAGCGCCTAACGGCTGACGCACATCCCGACGGCCTAGTGCTCCTCGCCGGCGCGGGCCAGGTCGTAGGGCGTGGTCTGGTAGACGTAGTAGTTGAGCCAGTTGGTGTAGAACAGCTGAGCCTGGCTGCGCCAGACGTTGCGCGGCTCGGCGGTGGGATCGTCGCCCGGGAAGTAATGCGCCGGCACCTGAGGGTTGAGCCCGCGCTTCACGTCGCGCTCGTACTCCAGGCGCAGCGTATCGGTATCGTACTCAGGGTGGCCAAAGACAAAGAAGCGACGGCTGTCGGTCGACTTGACGATGTACAGGCCCACCTCGTCGGACACGGCCACGACCTCAAGCTGCGGCTCGGCCTCCACGTCCTCGCGACGCACATCGGTGTTGCGCGAATGCACAGCATAGAAACGGTCGTCAAAGCCGCGAACCAACGGGCTTTGCGGCTTCACCAGATAATGCTCAAACACGCCGCTCGCCTTTGCCGGCAGGTCATGCTTCTGGATGCCGTAATGATGGTACAGACCGGCCTGCGCGCCCCAACAAATATGCAGCGTAGAGTGCACGTGCGTGGTGGACCAATCCATGATCTGGCAGAGCTCGGGCCAGTAGTCGACCTCCTCGAACGGCATCTGCTCCACCGGCGCGCCCGTGATGATCAGGCCGTCGTAGTGGATATCGCGGATGTCGTCGAACGTGCGATAGAACGTCTCCAGGTGGCCGGCGCTCACGTGCGTGGCCTCGTGCGTTTTGGTGCGCAGCAGGTCCACCTCCACCTGCAGCGGCGTGTTGGAGAGCTTGCGCATGATCTGCGTCTCGGTGGCAATCTTGGTGGGCATGAGGTTGAGGATGAGCACGCGCAGCGGACGGATGTCCTGGTGCAGCGCGCGGTACTCGGTCATGACAAAGATGTTCTCGCTCTCGAGCTGCGCGGCGGCAGGGAGGGCGTCGGGGATGCGAATGGGCATGGATGCTCCTTACGAGTCAGTTGCAGCTATGGTACAACGACCGGCCCCATCCGCGCGAGTGCATCGCCCCGAGACACCACCAGTGGTCCAAATCACTCCAAAAGTAGAGATTAAGGCATGTCCCAAAAATCTACGGCGCTTTAGTCTAGCAAAGTGGCAGCTGGACGCTACAATGGTTCGACGCGAAAAACTCGGCCGAAAGGATACGTATATGTACCAGACGCGTAAGATCGGTGTGGTCGGCCAGGGCCACGTAGGAGCACATGTCGCCAACAGCCTGCTTATGCAGGGCATTGCCGACGAGCTGTACCTGTGCGATATCAACGAGGCCAAGGTTACGTCCGAGGTCCAGGACCTGCGTGACTCCCTTTCGTTTGTCCCGTACAACACCAAGATCGTCAATTGCTACGACCACTACGAGGAGCTGGCCTGCTGCGACGTCATCGTCAACGCCGCCGGCAAGGTCGCGCTGGCCGCCGGCAACCGCGACGGCGAGCTGTTCTTTACCACCGATGCCGCCCGCACCTTTGCCAAGCGCATCGTCGACGCCGGCTTTGACGGCATCTTCGTGAGCATCTCCAACCCCTGCGACGTCGTGTGCACCGAGTTGTGGCACCTGACCGGCTACGATCCCAAGAAGATCATCGGCTCGGGCTGCGGCCTGGACTCCGCCCGCCTGCGCACCGAGATCTCCAAGAAGGTCGGCGTGAGCCCCAAGTCCATCGACGCCTATATGATCGGCGAGCACGGCTTTAGCCAGCTTGCAGCCTTTAAGGCCGCGGCCATCGCCGGCAAGAGCCTTAATGAACTTCAGGCCGAGAACCCCGACAAGTACGCCTTCGACCACATGGAGGTCGAGGAGCTTGCACGCAAGGGCGGCTATGTGACCTACCAGGGCAAGCAGTGCACCGAGTACGCCGTCGCCAACTCCGCCGCGCGCGTCTGCGCCGCCGTGCTTCACAACGAGCACGCCGTGCTTTCCGCCTCCACGCTTATGACCGGCCAGTATGGCGAGGAGGGCATCTTCACCTCCCTGCCGTGCGTGATCGGCGCCGAGGGCGTCGAGGAGGTCTACACGCTGGACCTGTCCGAGTACGAGCTCGAGGGCTTCCACAAGAGCTGCCAGCACATTCGCGACAACATCGCCCAGCTCGACTGGTGGGACGCCGAGGCCTACGACGCAAAGTAGGCCGCTGGCTGCCGCAACCTTACGAATCTAAGCGCGATACTAAGCGGGCTGCGCCGGAAATCCCCGGCGCAGCCCGCTTTTCGACTCATGCAACACGCTCGCACATTTAGGTCTAATACTTTCCCCGAGAAGTGAACGAGCAAAATCGAGCCCCCGGAGCATCGACACTTTATGGGAGCCATTTCCTGCAGTTTCATTGAGATTTTCCTGCGGTTTTGGCGCCAAAAAGTGTCGATGCTTCGAGGGTCCAAAATAGGTCGTTCACTTCTCGGGAAAAGTATTTGACTTCGTTTTTCGACAAACAAAACCGGTCATCGCAACGCAAACAGGGCCTGCGCTTAGCGTAGGCCCCGACGTGAGAAGTTGTTATCCCGGTAACTTAATACCGCTCGATTAGTACTGCTCGATACCCATGTAGCGACGGACCTCGGGGCTGTGGTCGAACACCTTGCCGCGAGCGGCGCGCAACTCGCAGCTCATCGCATAGAAGAAGATCGGCTCCAGGAACGAACGCACGCTGGCGGGCACCTCGCCCACGCCGTACTCGAGCGCATCGAGCACCATGACCGTATCGGTATGCGTGTTGAGGAACGCGAGCGCACGCTCCTCCATGGGGCGGCACTCGCCGGCGCCAAGCTGCACAAAGTAGAACACGCCGGGCTCGGTGGCTTCGAACGGGCCGTGGAAGTACTCGCCGGAGTGGATATAGCAGCAGTGCTGCCACTGCATCTCCATGAGCGAGCAGATGGCCATGGCATAGGTCTGGCTAAAGTTGGGGCCGGATCCCAGGATGTAGAAGAACTTATGCTGCTGGCAGAGCTCGGCAAAGCGATCACCCAGCTCGGCATTGACCTTCTCACGGGCAGCGGGCAGCAGCGCATCCATCTGCTTAAGGCCGGCGTACATGTCGGCGAGTGCCTCGTAACCCTCCTGCTGGTCGAGCAACTCGGCGGCGATCAGAGCGCCGATACCCTGCGGCACCTCGGCCTGTGACACGCCCTCGCCCCACGGATAGACCCAGGTGGTCCACTTGCCGTTATCGATCTTGGAGCCCTCGCAGTCGGTCATGGCCACGACCTCGGCGCCGGCAGCCAGCGCCATCTCGCAGCCGTCGACGACCTCCTGCGTGTTGCCGCTGTGGCTGCAGGCGATGACGAGTGACTTCTCGCCAAGACTCTTGGGAGCCATCAGGCAAAACTCGCGTGCCGTGTAGACCGTCGAGGCAAACGTGGTGGCCTCGCGCTTGAGCAGCTCGTTGGCCGGCATCAGATCGATCATCGAACCGCCACAAGCGATCCAAAAGACGTTCTCGATCTTGCCCTTGCGCTCGATAATTTCCTGAATCAGATCGTGTGCGTTCACGGTGACGCTCCTCCTTGTGCGGCGGTTTTGAACGACGACAGCTCGTACCTGCGGTCGTTCTATGTTGTCCTATTTATAACACGTGCAACAACGCCAGTGAAGTCATCTCGGCAAATTTGTTCTATGTTGTTCTATCTGTGGACGTTAGATGTCGAACACGTAGCGCGATCCCACGATCTTTTGGCGCCCGAGCAGCAAAGGGCGCTCGTCCGCATCGGTAAAGTACGCCTCCATATAAAACAGCGGCTCGCCGACTGGCACCTCCAGCAGCGGGGCCGCCTGAGCATCGGCAAGCGCAATCTCCACGGTGCAGGGGTCGGACTTGAGCGGCGCACGGCCCGAATGCTCGGCAACGAGCGCAAAGATGGAATTGTCCGTGAGGTCCTTGTCGGCAAGCGTCTGCAGATAGGGATGATCGGCCAGCACAAAGGCGTTGTTCTCGAGCATGACGGGCACGCCATCTGCCGTACGCACGCGCTCGACCACGATGAGCTCGCAGCCGGGTTCCACCCCAAAAAACGCCGCGTCCTCGCGCGTCGCCGCAACCACCGTGCGCGACACCAGACGTGCTCCGGCCACCATGTCGTTGGCAGCGCAACCCTCGGAAAAGCTCTGAACGTCACCCTTCTGGACAATCTTGCGCTTGAGCTTGGGCGCGCACACAAACGTGCCCCTCCCCTGCTGGCGGTTGAGATACCCCGCGCGCGACAGCTCCTCGATGGCGCGGCGCACAGTGACGCGTCCCACGCCGTAAGACTTCGCGAGCTCCATCTCAGAAGGAATGCGCGAGCCGGATGCGTACACGCCGCGCGCGATCTCGCCCTTTAGGTCGTCCATTACCTGCTGGTACAGCGGCACGGCGGACACCTCAGTGCGCTCGGTTTTATCGTCGGATGCCATCGTTACGCTCCATCCCGTGCATGCTCGGACTCAAACTCTTCAATCGCCGCCATAAACTGCTCGCCAAAGGCATCGGCCTTTTTCTCGCCGATGCCGTTGACCTGGATAAGCTCGTCGCGCGTCTGCGGGCGTAGGCGGCACAGACCGCGCAGGGCTTTGTCGGAAAAGACCATGTACGGCGCCATCTCCAGCTCGGTCGAAATCTCCTTGCGCAGGGCACGCAGGCGCTCGAACAGCTCGGCATCGTCACCCACGCGCGGGCGCTGATCCAGCTCGGCCTCCTCACGCAGCAGATCCACCGCACGGCGGGCGCGGGTCGAGGCCTTGCGCTTGGACGCGCGACGCTTAACGGTAAAGGCAAACGCCTCGTTCTCGACCTCGCCGGCGCGCGGGCCCAGCCCCACGACCGGGTACTGCCCCTGCGAGGTGGCCAGATAACCGCGGCCGCACAGCTGGCCGATAATGTCCTTGATGCGCCCGACCGATTCGCTCGACAGCTCACCGTAGCCGCGGTCCTCATCCAAATGCATCTGGCGAATGCGCTCGGTGTTGCCGCCGTGGAGCACGTCGGCGATCAGTGACTTGCCAAAGCGCATGGGACGCGTGGCCACATAGCGCACGGCGGCGCGGGCCATATCGGTGACGTCCTCGACCTCGAACTGCGTGAGGCAATTGCTGCAGTTGCCGCAGCCCTCGGCCTCATCCGTGGCGGTGCCGCCCGTACCGGCCGCGGCATGCTCGGCCGCGGCCTCGTCGCCAAAGTAGCGCAGCATGTATTCGCGCAGGCAGCCGGTGGTATTGCAGTAGCCCTCCATCTGGCTGAGCAGACGATATCGATTCTGGAGCGCCCACGCGCGCTGCTCGTCGTCGAGCGCCTCGTCGGCAGCATCACCGCGGTCGATCAGAAAGCGGCGCATGCGAAAATCGTTACCGTTCCACAGCAGGTGGCAGCTGGCCGGGTCGCCGTCGCGGCCAGCGCGACCAGCCTCCTGGTAGTAGGCCTCGATACTCTCGGGCACGTTGTTGTGAATCACGTAGCGCACGTTGGGCTTGTCGATGCCCATGCCAAAGGCGTTGGTGGCAACCATCACCTGGATATCGTCGTCGATAAAGGCGCGCTGGCTTTGGCGGCGAGCGTCGTTGCCCATGCCGGCATGGTAACGGCCAACGCGAATGCCGCTGGGGCCCAGCGCCTCGGCAAGCTCCGCGGCCAGCACGTCGACCGTCTTGCGGGTCGAGCAATACACGATGCCGCTCTCGCTCGAATGCGCGATCACATAGTCGCGCACCCACGCGGTCTTAGCCTTGTCGCCCATCTCCTCGCAACCAAAATAGAGGTTCTTGCGATCAAAACCCGTCACCACCGTCGCGGGGTTTTGCAGGCCGAGCATCTGCTGAATGTCCGCGCGCACACGCTCGGTCGCCGTAGCGGTAAAGGCCGCCACGATGGGACGCTGCGGCAGGGAATCGATGAACTCGCGAATCTGCAGGTAGGCGGGGCGGAAATCCTGACCCCATTGGCTCACGCAGTGGGCCTCGTCAATGGCCACGAGCGGAACGCCAATGCCGCCGTCCGCCGCGGCCTCCTGCGCAAAAGCTAAAAAGCGCGGCTCGAGCAGGCGCTCGGGCGCCACGTACATAAGCTGGTAGCGACCCTCGCGCGCCCGCTTGAGCACGGTATTTTGCTGGGCCGGGGTAAGGCTGGAGTTGAGATAGCTGGGTCGCGCACCCGCCGCGAGCAAGGCACGGGTCTGGTCCTCCATAAGCGACAGCAGCGGGCTCACCACAAAGGTGATGCCGGGCATCATAAGCGCAGGCACCTGGTAGCAGATAGACTTGCCGGCGCCCGTGGGCATAACACCGAGTGCATCGCGACCGGCGAGGATCGCATCGACCATGCGGTCCTGTCCCAGGCGAAATGAGGTGTAGCCAAAATAGGCGCCGAGCGTGTCGAGCGCCATCTGCTGCATGCTATCGGTCATGGTTTCCTAACGTTCAAGTCATCTGCCGCCGATTATACGCCGCCACGCGGACCAGCGCCGCACGCCTGCCGGCCACGCTCATTCTGCAGGTAGTCATTGGGGACGTTCTTGAATGAGTAGTCGTTTAAGAACGTCCCCAATGACTAAGCTCTTGACAAGCGTGGAAACGTCGCTGGTTGAGCATAAGTCAGCGAAAACGCCCCTAAGCGAGCAAGGTGACGTGAAAGAGGAGGGAAGCGTACTTCGGTACGCGACCGACGATTGAACGTCAGATTGCCGCTTAGGGGCGTTTGCAGCGTCGACCGGTCCGCCGTTCGTCAGAACGGCGGAACCTCCTGGTCATGCCGCCGAAGTTGAAAGGCAGGTTGCCGCTCTGGCGGGCTTGCAGCGTCGACCGGTCCGCCGTTCGTTAGAACGGCGGAACCAAAGGCGCAGCGTCGAGCCGTTGCGCGGTTTGGAAAACCGCGCAACTAGAGCTACATGACCATGACGTAGCGCGATCCCACGTAGTACTGCTTACCCATCAGGACCGGCTCATCGTTGGGACCGGTAAAGCCGGCGCGCAGGTTGAGCAGCGGATCATGCGGGGCAATGCCCAGCTCGGCCGCCTGCTCGGCATTGGCACGAACGGCCTCGACCGTACGGTAGCCAACCGAGACAATCGGCGTTCCGCCAACACGCTCGACCTCGGCAAAAATCGACTTGTCCTCAAGATCGGCCGTCAACAGCTCGCGGTAGGTGTCAAACGGCACAAAGATGTTCTCCTCAAATATGGGCTCGCCGTCGGCCGTACGCACGCGCTTGATATGCAGCAGTAGCGCATCCTTCTGCAGGCCAAAGAACTCCATCTCGTTTTGGCGCGCCGGCACAATCTGGCGATCGACCACATGTGCACCGGCCTTCATGCCGTTGCCGGCACACAGCGCGGTAAACGTCTGCAGCGTCGAGGCGTGAAACTGGCGGTTGATGTGCGGCGTGGAGACAAAGGTGCCACGGCCCTGCTGCTTAACCAGGTAGCCATCGGAGCACAGCTCCTCGACGGCGCGGCGCACCGTAATGCGGCTCACCTCGTACTGCTCGGCAAGCTCGAGCTCGGACGGAATACGCTCCTTGGGTGCATAAACACCTTTCTCGATCGCATCCTTGATTTCGTCGTAAATCTGCTGGTAAAGCGGTGCATTTTTGGGCGATGGCATATCTAATCACTCTTAATGAAATATCGAAATAACTAATACGTATATAACATCTAGGTTCATGTTACCTCATATTGATAAAACGATACACCCTCCCTACCAAAAAGCGACAGCTTCATTTTGGTAGGTTTTATCTGGGCAAACGAGAACCCCTCGAAAGCAACGAGGCTTTCGCGGGGCTCAAGCGGGCAGGATCACGCCGGGCCGGCAAAATGCCAATACCCTACTTGCCGTCGTCCTGCTGCAGGCTGTCCTGCTCGCAGAGGCGCGCCTGCCTGCTGGCCATGCGCGCGGGCTTGTCGGGATCGGGTACGGCCGTGGGCATGGGCTCGTCAACATGACCGCCCCACCAGCCGCCCACAAAGTTGAGCGTGTGGAACACATTGATCACGGCGCCGGGATCAATGTCGCACACTAACTTGATAATGTCCTGACTCTCGTAGGTCGAGACAACGGCGTGCAGCAGGTACATCTTTTCGCGGCTGTATCCGCCGATGACCTCGGCACAGCTAATGCCGTGCTGAAAATGGTCAACATAGGCGGTCATGACCTCGTCTGCCTTGCGCGTCGTGATCTGCAGCGTCACGCGGTCGTAGCGACGATAGAAACTGTCGATGGTCTTGGTCGAAATAAACTGGAACACGATGGAGTACGCCGCGTTGTCCCAGCCAAACATAAAGCCAAAGATCGCCAGGATAAAGCAGTTGAAACCAAAGATGACGCCCCAGATAGTCTTGCCCGTGTGGTTGGAGACCCACAGCGCGATAAAGTCGGTGCCGCCGGTGGATGCGCCGGACTTGAGCGCGATGGCAGCGCCCAGACCCGAGACCACGCCGCCAAAAATGATGAGCATAATCTTGTCGCCCAAAAACGGGGCAAAGTGAAAGATGTTGAGGAACAGCGATGAGAGCACGACCTGCATCATCGAGAAGATGACGAAGCGCTTGCTGATGCCGCTCCAGCATAGGAGCGCCACGGGGATGTTGAGCGCGAGCATACCGAGCGAGATGTCGATGTGAACGCCGCCGAGCGAGGTAACGCGATCGAGCAGGACCGCGACGCCGGTAAGACCGCTCGGGAGCAGATCGGCGGGCTGAATGAACGCCTGGATCAGAAATGTCTGGAGAACGGCGGAAATGGTGACCGCCACGGCGGTGATGGCGCGGCGGACGATGGTGAGGCGGCCGAGCACGAGCACTCGGTCCGTGAGCTGATCGATGGCGTTCGCCACGTAGGCTCCTTTCGAAGGCAGATGTAGTTGTGGGGCATGCCCGCGATTGTAGCATGGAGCGTGCGGGGGCGCTTCAATTCACCCTCTCTCGACAACCAAAGCGGGACCAGCAACCCCCACGACCAAAGGCCCAAATTACAAGTGAGTAGACTTTTTACGATCTGCCGAGCACACCCAAAACCGCCACCCCTGTGACCTGCGGTTTTACTAGAGCAGATGCACTTTGTGCTCGTCCTGCACCAAAAAGTCTACTCACTTAGTCCGAATCGAAGCCAAACGGATCAAAATCGAAACCAAATTGAGCCAGTCCACCGCAAAAAACGTTTGAACCCGTGCTTCTCGCGGCGGATTGACACTACAAAGCGGCCAAAATGTCGGTCAGGTTGTCGATGACAACGTCGGCGGCGGACTGATCCAGATTGACACCCTCGTGCGGACGCAGCGCCAGGACGCGGGCGCCGGAGCGCTTGCCGGCCTCGATGCCCAAAGGCGAATCCTCGATAACCAGGCACTCGGCAGGCTCCACCCCCAGCGCCTCCATGGCGCGCAGGTAGATCTCGGGGTCGGGCTTAAACGCGCTGCACTCGTGACCACTGATGGTGTAGTCCAGCACGTCGGCGATACCGGCAATCTCCACCAGCTCGTCAATAAGCTCGCGATAGGACGAGCTCGCGATGGCGCACTTCACGCCGCGCTCGTGCAGCTCACGCATCACCGGCTCCGCCTGCTCGTTGAGCAGCTCGGCATACGGAACGGGATGGTCCGGGCTATAAACCTGCTTGTACTCCACGCGCAGGCGCTCGCGCAGCTCAACATCGTCGGGCACCAGCGCCTCCCAAATGGCAGGCTCGTTAGACCCCGAAAGATCGGGAATCTCGTCAAAGTGGAACCCCTTCTCTTCCATAAACGCTACGCGACGACGGTTGTAGAACCACTCGGTATCGACCAGCACGCCGTCCATATCAAACAGCACTGCCTTGATCATACGCATCTCCTCCCACCTGCCAAAAAGGGACAGGTTTATTTTGGTAGGTTTTATCTGGGGTTTTGCGACACGACAGACACGCCCTCCCCAGAGCAAAAAAGGGGATGGGGCGCAAACCCCATCCCCTCTCAATCAACCCGTAAGGTCTACTTACTTGTGATTAGTAGGAAAGCTTCCACATGTAGCGACGCATGGTCAGCGGGTGCTGACGGGCCTCGGCGATCTGGTTGCCGTACTCGCGCATAACGGCGAGGTGCAGCAGCGGGTTGAAGTAGGTGATGACGCTCGCGGGCACGGCGTCAGCCAGGCCGTAGTCCTTGGAGTCGATCAGAGCGACCTTGGCACCCATGCGCTCAAGGAAGGTGAGGGCGCGAGCGTCCATCGGACGGGTGGCGCCATCGGACATGAAGAAGACGTAGGGCTTACCCTCGGTGGAAACCTCGAACGGGCCGTGGAAGTACTCGCCGGTGTTGTAGGCGGCGGCGTCGATCCACTGCATCTCGGTGAACAGGAAGGCGGCGTGAGAATAAGCCATCTTCTCGGAGGCACCGGAAGCCATGAAGTAGATCATCTTGTCGTCCTTGAAGTCCTCGGCGAACTTCTTGGCGAGCTTCTTGCAGTGCTGAGCGGCGTTCTCGCAGAGATCGAAGATGTTGGTGAGGCCGGTGATCATGTCCTCGTAGTGGTCATAACCCTCGGTCTGCTGAAGGATCTCGAGAGCAAGAGCGATGGCGTAGCCGGGCTTCTCGCACTTGGCAGCGTAGTTGGCGTGGAAGCCGTGGACGATGACGTGGTCGGCGTCGACGGTCAGAGCGGAGCCAGCCTTGTTGGTGAGGGAGACGACCGGGCAGTTGTGCTTCTTGGCGGTCTTGTTGGCCTCGACGGTCTCGGGCGTGGAGCCACCGAGGGAGCAGGTGATCACGAAGGTGTGCTCGTTGACCCAGGAGGGCGTGTCGTAGTTGAACTCGTTAGCGGTGAAGATCTGAACGTTCAGCTTGTCCGTGTTGTTGGCCAGGAAGTACTTGGCGGGGTACAGGTCGGACATGGAAGCACCGCAGCCGACGAAGGCGACGCTGTGGATCTCGTGGTTGGACAGGACGTCAGCGACGATCTGCTTAGGGAGGTTAAGGTCGATCTCGTACATCTGACACATTCCTTTCGATTTTTGCGGCGCCACATTGCCGGGCGCACGCAGGGTTACCGTGATTTGGACCGAGTCGCCGGCCCGTTGAGGATGTGACAAAGGGACTGCCCTTTGTCACGTATAGGGATGGAAGCCTGCCTGGGGTATGGGATGCCAGGCAGGCTCCCCGGGGAAAGCGGTTAGACGCTTGGTCGCGACTAGGCCAGGATGCCGGCCGCGGAGAGGGCGATGCCGCCCACGATGGCGATCACGAGAAGCCAACCGGTGTTGACGTTCTTCTTGATGAGCCAGTACATAAGGCCGGTGAGGCCGAGGGAGATCATCTGAGGCATCATGCCGTCCAGGATGTCCTGGATAACGACGGTGCCCTCAGCGAACTGCAGCGGGGTGGTGGCGCCGATCAGCGTAGCGATCATGCCGCCCACGGACATAAGACCCACGATGCCGCAGACATACATGAGCTTCTCCATGAGGTCGCCGCCCTGAAGCTTGCTCAAGTACTCGTGACCGCCCTGATAGCCCATCTTGGCTGCGAACCAAGTGATCAGCACGGAGGGGACGATGGAGATGAGCATGGCCAGGATCGGGCCCATGATGGAGCCCTGCTGAGCCAGCTGAACGCCCAGGCCAAAGGCGATAACGCGGATGGTGCCCTGGAAGAAGGAGTCACCGATGCCGGAAAGCGGACCCATAAGGGAGGTCTTGACCGCGTTGATCGAATCGGGATCGAAGTTCTCGGGATCCTTGGCGTACTCCTCCTCCATGGAGGCGGAGAGGCCCAGGATGAAAGCGCTCGTCTGCGGGGTGCAGTTGTAGAACGCCATGTGACGGTGGTAAGCCTCTTTCTTAGCAGCGAGCTGCTTGGGGTCGGACTCATCCGGATAGAGGCGATCGAGCGTGGGAACCATGCCGTAGAGGAAGCCCATGTTCATCTGACGCTCGTAGTTCCAAGAGGCCTGGATGGCCCAGGAGCGCCAGAAGAACTGGCTGACCTTCTTGTTCAGGGACACGTCCTTGGTTGCGGTTGCCATAGTGTGTTCCTCCTTAGTCTTCGTCGTCTTCGAGCGGATCGTAGTCGGAATCGACACCGGCGGCTGCATGGGAACCGTTGAACTTGAAGCCCATGAAGACGACAGCCAGGCACACACCGATCAGAGCGACCGCGATGACGGACAGGTTGAGGTAAGCGGCGAGCAGGAAACCGATGAACAGGAACGGAGTCATACCCTTCTTGATCATCATGGTGAGCAGCAGGGCCAAGCCGTAGGCGGTCATGATCTTGGTCGAAACGTTAAGACCAGTGGACAGCCACTCGGGAACCATGTTGACGATGGCCTGAACCAGGTCGGTGCCAACAAAGACGGCGAGGAAGATCGGCAGGAAGTACATAATGGCGTACAGACCGGAGCCGGCGCAGATGTGCATACGGTAGGCGGTCTTGAACTTTCCGTTATCGATCGCGCTATCTGCCACATGGGTGAGGGCGGCGATGATGGAACGGAACACGATGCCGAGGAGCTGACCCAGGACGGCGACCGGGATGGCGATCGTCATGGCGGTCTCGGCGGAAGCATCGGTCAGGCACGCAAAGGCAGCGGCCACGATGCCGCCCAGGACCATATCGGGCGGAACGGCGGCGCCGACCTGCACCAGGCCCATGGACACGAGCTCGACGGCGGCACCGACGGCAAGGCCGGTGGGCACATCGCCCAGCAGCAGACCGACGAGCGTAGCGCCAACGAGGGGCTGCTCGAAGTTAAGACGACCGAGCAGGCGGGAGTCCCACATGCAGAACACGCCGACGAGGCCGACGAGCACCGCACTGATGAACGTATTCATACCCTTCTCCTTTCAGTCAGGCAAAAGCCTGGTTGATTACAGCTTGGCGTCGATGTCGACGCTCTGATACGTAGGGGTCTGCTGGACATAGAGCTTGATGCCCATGTCGAGCAGCTGGTTGACGTCGGCCTTCTGGGTGGCGTCGAGGAAGACGGAGCTGTCCTTGCCGCCAATCTGATCGGCACCGTCGTGGTTGGCGGTGGCGCCCAGGTTGATGGCGTCGAGCTTGTAGCCCTGGCAGAACTGCAGCATCTCGGCCGTGTTGCCAAAGACGAACATGACGCGCTCACCGAGGGTGTTGAGCTTGTCCATCTTGGCGAGAGCACGCTCGACGGTGAAGACGTTCAGGCGCACGCCCTGGGGCTTGGCCAGCTTAAGAGCGCCCTTCTTGATGTCATCGTTGGCGGCAGCGTTGTCGACGACGATGATGCGCTCGGCCTGAACCTTGGTGGTCCAGGTAAAGACGACCTGACCGTGCAGCAGACGGTAGTCAAGACGTGCGAGGACGATCTTGGCGGGACCGGAGCTGTGACGGGATGCCTTGGCCTTCTTGGCAGGAGCCGCGGTGGCCTCGACCGGTGCGTTGGGGTTGGTCAGACCGGTGCGGGCCTCGTTGATGAGGGCTGCGAGCTCGGCACCCTTGACGGGGACGGGGCTCATAGCAAGCGTGAGCGCCAGCGGGATGTTGAAACCGCTGACAACCGTGAACTTCGTGCCGTTCTTGGAAAGCTCGACCATGTTGTTGTTGACCGAGCTGCCGAGCATATCGGTCAGCACATAGACGGTGTCGTCCGCGTTGAACGTGGCGATCATGGCGTCCACCTTATTGGTGATGGGCTCCTTGTCGTCACGAGCAAGCGACACGACGTGGACGTTCGACACGTCGCCGAGAACCATCTCGAGCGTGTCTTTGGCGCCTGCGGCCAGGCCGCCATGAGATGCGAGAATGATCTGATTCATCTTGCCTCCTCCTTTTCGTTATGGTCATTATAACGTCTTATACGTTGCGGATATTGGTAATTAGTATAAAGACCGTTCGCGGGTGAAAAACGACCGTTGACGGGTTTAACGTACTCGTAACGTTGGCGCAGGACAGGTCGGCGCTGGCCAGGCGGTGCCCGATCAGACGCCGCGCCAATCCCTTATCGCACGAAGTACCAGGGGCTTTCCTGCACGGTGGGCTCCAGCGCGATGCCGGTGCGCTCCTTAAACAGATCCATGTCCTGCGATTTTTCGGTCCACCACGCATTGGGCTTAAAGGTCATGCTCTCAATGACATGACCGACAAACACACTGTTGCGCAGCTTGGAGAAGTCGGTGTTCATGATCAGGATGGACGCGAGCACCAGCACAATGCCCAGAACCTTGATCGCACCGGCGGGCTCGGCATAGACACCAATGCCCACCAGTACGGTGACGACCGTCTCGAAAGACATTACGACGGGAACTTTCGATGTCTCGAGCCCCATGGACAGACCCTGCATATATAAGATGTAAGCCACGGCTGTGGGGATGAGTCCAAAGCCAAGGAACAACAGCAGCAGCTGTGGCGACATTGCCGCGGCGACATCCGGCCACGGAGCCGCGATAGCTGCCATAACCGCACCGCCAAATACAAAGCCCCAAAACGTGACAGCAAGCGGGTGGACCGTCTTGGTTGCTATCCGGCTAAACACCGCGAGCGACGCACCACAAAGGCCTGCAATCACGCCCGACGTGACGCCCCAAACCGAAAAATGAAAACCGGAAAGGTCGCCATTGGTCACTGCAAGCACGCAGCCAACGATGTTAAAGACAATGGCAACGAGCTTGTTGGGGGTCACGTCCTCGCGATAAAGCACGCGGCCGAGCATGACGCCAAACACCGGTGAGGTGTAGAGCAGCACCGAGGCCGTGGACATGCCCACCTCGCCCATGCACTCGTAATAACAGGTGTTGGCGGCGGCCAGACCGACGATACCGACAAGCGCGCAGGGAACAAGCTCTTTAGGGCTTGCCTTGAACAGGGCCAGCGGACCCTGAGCCACGGTGGACCCCTCACCCGGACGGCAGCCCATAAACATCAGGACCGGCGCCAAGATAAGCGCTCCGACCAACAAGCGAAAGGCAGCCATGCTCTGGGACGAAACGCCCATGGCCGAGATGCCGTTTACAAAGATTCCGATGCTGCCCCACATAAGCGCGGCGATCAGCACCAGCACATAGCCCAGATTGCTTTTCTTCAACGCAGCCTCCTCGGTATTGTTTCCAATATGTTTCGTACTACGTTATAGTCGTTATATACATTTTTCAAGACACAAATCGGCAGACGGGAAAATCTGCTTTTCCGCTACAACCCATTAGTGCAAAGAGGCCAGGTTCATATGCACCAACTTGGTGCAAAGTAACCTGTCCCCAATGCACCAACCCCTTAACAAACACGACGACGCCGACGTTTTGGCAACGTCAGCGAGCGCCCGTCATTTGAGCCAAGGTGCCGTGAAATGAAAAGGCGCTGACCTTCTGGTCGCGCCTTTGAAATTGAACGGCAGATTGGCCAAATGCCGGGCGCGCAGCGTCGAGCCGTTACGCCGTTCGGTAGAACGGCGTAACTAGTAGTCCAGCTTCCACATGTAACGGCGCGTCATGTAGTCCTTGTGGGTGACGGCAGAGAGTGCACGCATGTACACGTTGTTGAGGATCGGGGCAAAGATCAGGTGGTTGAAGTACTCGCTCACGCTGTCCTTGATGTCGTTGAGGCCGAGCTCCTTGGCGTCGAGCTGATAGACGCGCTCGCCACCGTACTGGTTGACGAAGCGGATGCCGCGCTCGTCGTTGCAGCGGCTGCGGCCGACGCTGATGAGCTGGAACAGCGAGGTGCGCTTGTCCAGGATCTCGAAGGGGCCGTGGAAGAAGTCGCAGGTGTTGATGGTGCAGGAGTCGATCTGCAGCATCTCCTGCACGTTGCAGATGCTAAAGACGTAGGCGGCACCAAAAAGCGGGCCCTGGGCCATCACGTTAATGCAGGGCTTGTCGGCGTTCTGCTCGGCCCACTTGGCAGCGAGCGGACGGGTGTACTCGACGGCTTTGCGATAGATGGGATCGATCAGGTCGAAGGCGGCCATGGCGGTCTCGTACTCGGCATAGCCCTCGGTCTGCTGCGTGAGCTCCATGGCGATCATGGTCACGACGGCGGAGTTGGTACGGCCCATGCAGGACTCGTCGACGGCCAGGCTGTCGTACTGGATCTTGTAGTCGCAGACCTCGGTGAGGCCGGACTCGTCAACATAGATGGCGATGGTGCTGGCGCCGTGGTCCTTGGCGACCTGGGCGGCGACGATGGTCTCCTTGGTGCCGCGCATGGACACGACGACGGCCAGAGTGTTCTCGTTGACATAGGCGGGCGTGGCGTGCACGAACTCGTTGCTGGTGTAGCTGGAGCTCACGACCTGCGTGGCCTCGTGCTCCATAAAGTACTGGGCAGGATAGTTGCCGCCGTTGGATCCGCCGGCGCCAATCCACACGACGCGCTTGATACCGCCCTTGTCTGTCTTGTCAGCCAAAACCTGGGAGACGACGTCCTTAACCTGTTCCTGAGTAGTCATCGTGCATCAGCCTTTCTTCTCGTTTGATGCTCTCGATGGCATACAAGTTACATACATGTTTTGGTTATGTCGACTAGTTGTATGCTATATTTGTCTTAGATATTTTGCTGATGCGGTTTTCGATAACTGGATACCAGCGGTTTTGTTGTTGTATTGAATACATGCTTGATTAGATACGCATACAAGTTAGATACAGGTTGATCGCATGAACGCTTCATCTAAAAAGAGACTGACCCAATACGAGCGCTTGGCGGGCATGCTGCGCGACCGCATCGCCTCCGGCACCTACGCACGTGGAGACAAGCTGCCGTCCGAGATGGAACTCATGGACGAATCGGGGCTGTCGCGCAGCACCGTGCGCCATGCCCTTAAGGTACTCGTTGATGAGGGCCTGGTGCGCACCGAGCGCGGACGTGGCGCCTTTGTGGCCGACACGCCGGCACTCCACGAGAACAACTTGGTGTTTTCGAGCTACACGGCACAGGTCCAGGATCAGGGCATGAAGCCCACCACGCGCACGGTGGACTCGGGCTTTGCCAAGGCCGCGGGCAATGTGGCCAAGTTCTTCGATGTCACCGTGGGCAGCAAGCTCGTCAAACTTGTCCGTCTGCGTTATCTGGACGATGCGCCGCTGTGCCTGGAGACTACCTATCTACCACCGAGCTTTGAAGCACTCATCGATCGCGATATCAATGGTTCGCTCTACGCGACGCTACGCCAGGAATTCCATCGCGCGCCGGCACAGGGGCACAAGACCTTTGAGGTGTGCTATGCCTCGCAAAACGAGGCGTTTTTGCTCAACGTTGAGCGCGGGCAGGCACTGATCCTGATCACCGACTACGTCTACGACACCGACGGCCGCCCGCTCCATGTCTCCAAGCGCATCCAACGCACCGACCGCGCCAAATACACCGAGCCCATCGGCTAACCTGCCAAAATAAACCTGTCCCTAAATGGTAGGTTTGGGGAGGTCGGGAAACCAGGTTGGTTTGGGTTGGTTGGGTGTGCGCTCGGCTAGGACCAACTCCATCCAACACATGTCGTACCAGCGGCCGAACTTTTGGGCGCAGCGGTCGAAGGCACCCACCAGGCGATATCCCATATGGGCATGGAAATCCTGGCTGTTGTGCGTCAGGTACTCGTCGTCCTTATCGTGCGGCACGGCGATGAGCGCACACATGTTGGTGATGCCCATCGCGATCAGACATTGCTTGAGCGCATCGTGCAGCTTGCGGCCCAGCCCGCCGTGGCGCACGTCGCGCGCCAGGTAGATCGACGTCTCGACCGACCAGTCGTATGCCTCGCGGCTGTTGAGCGGACTCACGTAGGCATAGCCTACCGGACGCCCGTCTAACTCCATCACCAAATACGGATAGCGCTTGAGCGTACGCTCGATGCGCCCGGCGAACTCCTCAACGCTCGGCACCTCGTATTCGCAAGTAATCGCCGTCTGGCGCACATATGGCTCATAGATGGCAAGCAACGCCGGCGCGTCATCGGGCGTCGCCAGGCGAATCGTCGGCTCGGACATCTCGGTCATACAACCCTTCTCCCCAAAAGCAAAGGCCACCCTGCGCCAAACCCAGCGCAAGGCGGCCCCTCGTCATTACATCAGGCTATAGGACAGCCGCCAACGCGTCGATGTCCTTCTGCGTCGTGGCCCAGCTGGTGCAAAAGCGCACCACCGTGTGGGTCTCGTCGTACTTTTCCCAGTACTCGATCGAGGCATGCTCGCGAATGCGGGCCATGTCCTCGTTGGGCAGAATCACGAACTGCTGGTTCGTGGGCGTCTCCAAAAAGAACTGGTAACCGCGCTCGTGCAGCACGCGACGCAGCGCCTGAGCGGTCTCAATCGCCTGTCGACCAATCTCAAAATACAGGCCATCGGTAAAGAGCGCCTCAAATTGGACGCCCGTCAGGCGGCCCTTGGCCAACAGCGCGCCGTGCTGCTTAATGCGCGGAATGGGATGCGCCGGAGTGTGCATGCCGCAAAACACCACGGCCTCGCCGCAGAGCGCGCCGCACTTGGTGCCGCCGATGTAGAACACGTCGCACAGCTGCGCCAGCTCGGGCAGGGTAATGTCGCACTCGTCGGCTGCCAGCGCATAGGCCAGACGGGCGCCATCCACAAACAGCGGAATCTCGCGCTTCTGGCACACCGCATAAATCTCGGCCAGCTCGGCCTTGGAGTACAGCGTGCCGTACTCGGTCGACAGGCTCACGTACACGGCGCCCGGAAACACCATGTGCTCGCAGCTCTCGTTTTCGTAGAACACCTGGATATAGTTTTCGAGATCCTCGGCGTGCATCTTGCCCTCGTAGCCGGGAATGGTGAGCACCTTGTGGCCGCCAAACTCGATGGCGCCCGCCTCGTGGCAAGCGACGTGGCCGGTCTCGGCGGCAACGACGCCCTCGTAGGGCGCGAGCAGCATGTCAATCACCGTCGCGTTGGTCTGCGTGCCGCCCACCAGCAAAAATACGTCGGCATCGGGAGCCTGACAGGCCTCGCGGATCAGCTGCTTGGCGCGCTCGGTATGCGCATCGGTGCCGTAGCCGGGCTGCGGCTCCATGTTGGTGTCGACGAGCGCCTGCAGTACCGCCGGGTGTGCGCCGTGGGAATAGTCGTTGTTGAACGCGAGCATGGCAATCCTCTCTTACCAGGTATCGTCCAGATGATTCAAACGGGGCTATTGTACGCCGTGAGGATAGGCAACGCGCGCGGCAAGGCACTCAAGTGCCAACACCAGGGCAAAGCCGCAGCTCACGTCAGTCAAAAAGTGTGCACCGATCACGATACGGCCAAAGGCGACGAGCGCCGCGACGGCCGCCGCCACCCAAAAGACCGCGCGACGACGCGAAGGCTTTTCCGTAAAGGCCGCCGCGGGAAGCCCCGCAAGCATAAGGCCGATTGCCGCATGCGCGGTGTGCCCGCTCGCGAACGACTTAAAGCCGTCCTTGATTACGCCGGCCGCAATATAGCTCCACTTGTCGGGGTTGCCGATTACCCACCACGGCTGAAAATTGAGCCCCGGCGTGACCTCGATCACGCGCATGCGCGGGCGCGACCACAGCGGCTTGACAACCACGTTGAGGATGATGGCCTGAGCGACCCACACGGCAAGCACCATCAACGCCCAGCGCGTAAGCTCGTCGGGCGCGGTGTCGCGCGTAAGGCGATAGACAACAAGGTTGGCCGCGATGACCAATGCAAACGTCAAAACCAGCTGAAACGCAATAAGCTTGCCGCCGACGCGCAGCGACCCGATAATCTCGTAGCCGACCAGGGCCACGTTGATCAGAACGCCTAGCGCGGCGAGCCACTTGCTCGCCTTGGAATCGGGACGTGCCGAGCGCACGAGCATAATGCCCGCGACGCTCGCCGTCAGCTCGAACGGCAGCTCGCCGGCCGCCTCGACAAAGCGGCCAAACAGGCTAGACGAGTTAAACAGCGCACTCGAGATCTGGTAATCGAAAAAAGACCCGACGAGCAGACAAAAGGCCAGGATGACCGCGATAGCAGCGGCATCTTTCTTATAGATATACCCGAACATGCTTTCCTTCCGATGGGGTCAGATTACCCAAATGGGGCGTTTGCGGCGTCGATCCGTTAGTCATCGTCGGACGCACCGAGCTGCTGCAGCAGCATGAGCGCCGCAGCCACGGGGCCGGCGCCGTCGTTGGCGTCGAGGCCGCGACCCAGGCCGCTGCCCGCGCCGGCGCCCGCCTTGTAGGGCACCGACAGCTTGCGGCTCTTGGGGAAGTTCACCGCGCCATAGCGGGTCTTAAGCTCAAAGGCCACCTTCTTGGGCACGTCGACCCCCAGGAAGGTAATGCGTCCACCGCTGAGCGTGACGCTCTCGAGCCCCAGGCGCTCGCCGCGAATACGGATGCGAGCGCGATTGAACAAGTTGAGCCCCGCCAACGGAAGCTCGCCATGCGCGGCCTCGGTCTCCTCCTGCACCTCATCGATACTCTCCAGGTCCTCGGCGGCCGCGAGCTTGCGGTACACGAGCACGCGCTGGTCCACCGCCGGCATGTACTCCTCGGACAAGAAGTAGTCGGCCGGCAGGTTGATGCCCACGCTCGCCGCCTCCACGCCGGCATCGTCATCGCCGCGCGCCTCGGCCACGGCCTGTCCCAGCATCTGCGTAAACAGATCAAAGCCCACGCTCGACAGGTTGCCGTGCTGCTCGGCGCCCATGAGCGAGCCGGCACCACGGATCTCCAGGTCGCGCATGGCGATGCGCATGCCGCTGCCCAGGTCCTGGAACTCGGACAGTGCAGTCAGGCGCGCCGCGGCCTCCTCGGTAAGAGGCAGCTCACCCGGGAACATAAAGTACGCGTATGCCTGCGTTGCCGAGCGGCCAACACGGCCCTTGAGCTGGTAGAGCTGTGCCAGACCCAGACGCTGCGAGTCCTCGATGATAAGCGTGTTGGCCGTTGCGTTGTCGATGCCGCTCTCCACGATGGTCGTGGCGATGAGCACGTCGATCTTTTTGGTCGCGAACTCGATCATCACGTCCTCGACCTCGCGCGGGCTCATCTTGCCGTGTGCCACACCCACGCGCGCCTCGGGCGCGGCCTCGTGCACGCGCGCCACGGCGTCGTCGATGGTCTTGACGCGGTTAGACACGTAGTACACCTGTCCGCCGCGGCCCACCTCCAGGCGAATCGCCGCGCTCACCACGTCGGGTTCGTACTCCCCCACGTGCACGATCACGGGACGGCGCCCGGTCGGCGGCGTGGTGATCAGGCTCATGTCGCGCACGCCGCTCGTGGCCATCTGCATGGTTCGCGGAATAGGCGTTGCCGAGAGCGTGAGCACGTCGATTTGCTCGCGCAGGTTTTTGAGTTGCTCCTTGTGCTGCACACCAAAGCGCTGCTCTTCGTCGATGATCACCAGGCCCAGGTTCTTGGGGTTCACATCGGCAGAAAGCAGACGGTGCGTGCCGATGAGCACATCAATCGTGCCCTCGGCAAACGCCTTGAGCGCGCGCTTTTGCTGCGCCGGCGTGCGGAAGCGGCTGAGCACCTCGACCTCCAGGCCAAACGGGGCAAAGCGCTCAAAGAATGTCTCGTAGTGCTGCTGGGCCAGAATGGTCGTGGGGCAGAGCACCATGACCTGGCGACCGGAGTCCACACACTTAAACGCCGCGCGCAGGGCGACCTCGGTCTTGCCAAAGCCCACGTCGCCGCACAGCAGGCGGTCCATGGGCTTGGGCGCCTCCATGTCGGCCTTGATGTCGGCGATAGCCTCCAGCTGGTCGCGCGTTTCGTCGTAAGGAAAGCTCTGCTCCATCTCGATCTGCTCGGGCGTGTCGGGCGGGCAGGCGATACCGGTAATCGAAGAGCGACGCGTATACAGGTCGACCAGGTCAAACGCCAGCTTTTTGGCATTCTTGCGCGCCTTGTTGGTGGCCCGCGTCCAGTCGGCGGTGTTGAGCCTGGTCAAGCGCGGTTTATCGCCGTCGGGGCCAACATAGCGTGTGATGCGGTCGACCTGCTCGAGCGGCACGTAGAGCTTGTCGCCATCGGCGTATTCCAGCAAAAAGTAGTCGCGTTCCTTGCCGCCCACTTCCTGGCGCGCGATCTCGCTAAAGAGCGCGATGCCGTGGGTAGCGTGCACCACGTAGTCGCCCGGCTTAAACGGGAAGGTGATCTGCGTAATGTCGACCTTGCGGCGGCTGCGCGCGCGGTTGGCATCCATGCGAGCGTTGAGGTCGGCGATCGAGAACACGGCCAAATTGGCGTCGGGCACCACCACGCCCTGCGGCAGGGCAGCGTCCACAAAGGTCACGCGCCCGCGCGAGATGGTGGGCACGGCGGCGCCGGCGGCAGCCTGCGCGGCGCCCGCCTCGAGCGAGCGGGCGTTGAGAGCATCGGCGCGACGCTCGCGAATGGAAGCATGGGCCTCCTGGCGTGCGGCACGGTCGGCGGAATCCGCTGCTGCCACGCGCACGCGGTCGCCGATAGCGCCGGCATTTTCGGGCGCCGCGGTCAGCGATTCCTCAAAGGTAATGCCCTCGTCGCCAAAGGTGAGCTCCATCGACTCGCGCGCACCGCGGTCGGGAATGGCAAACACGCAGGCATAGCGCTTGCCCACGACCTCCTGGATGCGCGTCATAAAACGGTTGTCCGAGCCTGCGATGGCAGGCTGCTCAATCTTGAGCTCGGCCGTCACCGCACCGCCGGCACGGATGAGGCTCACGTAGTTCAGGCGTTGCTGGGAGCCAAAGTCGAGTTGCTGGGCACGCACGTACAGGCCGTCCAGACGGTCGACCCCCGCCTCGCCGGCACGTGCCTCGATATCCTCGTAGGCGCGCAGGCAATCGTCGAACAGCGAGCGCGGCTCGGACAGCACCACGAGCGCCTTGCCGCTCACGTGCGACAACGGGCTCACGGTCTGGCCGTACATCACCGGCAAAAAGCGGTCGAGCTCAGGCGTAACGATGCGCGCGTCTACCATCTCGAGCAGCGCCGCCAACTTGCTGTCGTCCTGGCTGGCGCGGTAGAGCGCCACATGCATGTTGTGGACGGCGTCGTCGGTGAGTGCAAGCTCGCGACAGGGGAAGATCTCGATGCTGTCCTCATTGCCGATGGTCTGGCCCGTTGAACTCACCATGCGGCGGATGCGGTCGATCTCGTCGCCGAAAAACTCAATGCGCACGGGCGCCTTTTCCTGCGCGGGAAACACCTCGACGGTGTCGCCGTGCACACGGAACAGGCCGGGCGCGTCGGCGGCGCCGGCATTGGTGTAGCCCATGCCCACCAAGCGCTGCGGCACCTCGTCAAAGGGAATCTCCTCGCCCACCGCAAAAGTAGTGGACTCCCAGTAGCGGCTCTCGACCGGCGGCACGCAGCGCAGCAGTGCGCGGGCCGAGGCGACCATGATGCAGTTGTCCCCGCGCACGATGCGCCCGAGCGCCTCGCAGCGCTGGGCCACCACGGCGTCGTCGGGCGCCTGCTCGCGCCAAGGGTAGTCCTTGCGCTCGGGAAAGCGGCACACGTGCGCCAGGCCCACATAGGCGGCCAGACTGCGTGCGGCGCGATCGGCCGCATCCTCGCCACTCACGATGTAGACCGTGGGGCGCGGACGACGCGCAAACTGGGCGGCCGCCATGAGCGTGCGACCCGACTGAGACACGGCCAGCGTCACGTCCTCGCCAGAATCGAGTCCGGCCTCGACGGTCTGCAGTGCCTCGGCAGTGTAGAGCTGCGCGGCTATACGGTGAATGAGCATGCTGTTCCTCCGGCATTGCAACGCCAAAAGCCCGCCGGGGCAAGCTCGGCGGGTCGTTCGTCAAATTCGTTGTCTGTCATGGTAGCGCATGAAGAGGACTCCAGCTCAGGCGTACGCCCAGCCCCGCAACAAAAACGCCAGATAGAACCGGGCTCATCGGCTTCGCCAAAATCTCCCCGTCACTTCGAACGCCGCAACCACGGAAGGTGCCCCAAGAAACGGCTATTCCTCAAAAAAGCTCGCAACGTTCAAGCGGCTCGTCCACTCGCCTATGGTGTTGGCAAAGCCGACGCGTGTGTACACGCCCGCGAAACGACCGCGATACAGGTACAGGCCTTCCATATTAGAAGCGGGCGCAAAACCAAGATCATCCACAAGTCCTTTTGGTGCCTCTCCTCGATGCGGCCCATTGACAAGCGTTCCGCGCAAGCAGGGAGTCTGATACTGCTGAGCATACTCCTGTACAATCGCCCCAGCGGCCGCAGCGCGAGCAAGCACCTGGGACCATTCCCGTTCCGTGGCATCCAAGCCGGCAACAACGCCAACCGCGTTGTAGCCGCCGCACGGCTTGACAATCCATCGATCCTTTTCGGCAAATCTCGACAACTGGGCGCTTTCGTCCAAAATCTCGGTATAGGGCACATGCTCCCGTACAAACGATTGCTCCTCCGGGCTCAACAAGGACTGACCGGCCCGAGACCACAGAAATGCAAATACGGTCTTAGTCGCACACGGCCACGTTCTAAAACCACCAACGATGCACGCGAGCCCTTCTTGAGCCGCCTCGATTAAGGCCGAGCGTCCGTCGCACGGCTTATCCCACAGCTCGCCGGTCACCGCGCGCCGCCAAACGCAATCAATAGGACCGGCGGCATCGCACAGCCGCCTAGCACCGCTCTCGTCTTCGCCAATCCGCAGGTCGCGCACATCCGCAAAGCGCGCCACCACACCCCGTCGCCTCATAAGGTCGACAAAATGAGCCGCATCTTCCAAGTCGATGCTTTCCGAATAGTCGACGATTGCCACCGAAGCGGGATATATCTTTGATTGCGGTGCATAGAGCCCCTCGTCAACACAGACTCCGTCGTCCGATCGTGCACTATCCTCGGTGCGGCGAGGATGGGCCAGCTTCCACTCTGCATAGGTCTCAAACAATGCGTCTATCCAGCTACCGCACAAATCGTACTGCCGAAAGCCGGGGTGGTCGGATGCAAACTCCTCAAAGGAAGGCGTCATTCGCACCGCCTGACAGACCGCATCGGTCACTACCATTCCGGCACTGCCGTCGGTATTGAGCTCGCAAAACGTATACGAACCGGCATCTTCGTCAAGAAAGATATCAACACGCGCAAGGGGAATTTGGCAATCATAGCCGGCATCCATAGCGCACAGGTCAGCAAAAGCCGGATCCATGCGAAACCACGCACGCACGGAGGCATCGGAACAAAACGCCCGCGTCACCTTGTCCATAATGCCGTACATGCGCTCGGCGGCCTCCTTAAGAAGCGCCGTCATATCCATGTCGAATATCTTTGGCGTCAGAGCCCAGGGCGCAGGATCACCATGGTAGAGCGCATGGGTTTGAGACAAGTATTCGTCGCCTTTGCGACGACCAGGTAGGTCACCTTCGCGCGTGCGTACGATGCGTTCAAAATAATCTTCGAGCTCTCGCGTCTTCAATGTTGCCACGTTACCCTCCATTGCTTGATTTTTTGCTCATGCTACGCCAGCACGCACGACTTCGGCGCGCTTGAATAGGCTTCTAAATTAGCAACACATTTTTGCATGAGGCGGCAGGAGGCGACAAATACTCCAGCTCAAGCGCATGCCCAGCCCCGCAACAAAAACGCCAGACGGACGAGTCGCCTGGCGTTATCAGAGTGAGCTATACGCCGAGTCTAATCGTAGACGCCCATTTTAAGCAGTGTGAAGGTCGGGGCGCCGTCACCCTGTGCGACGCGGACCGTGCAAGTTTCGGTACGGCCCCTGGATGCATCCGCTTGAATTGCGGCGATGAACTGGTCCTTTGGCAGGCCGTAGGTGCTCTCGGGGATGTCGGAAGGAAGTAACGCACCGCCAGCACTGTAAACCTCATAGGTGAGCTCGTAGATGTTGTCGCCAAGGTCAGTCGCGCCCGTAACGATGGCACACGATGGGTTGTAATTTCCCTGGCCGTATTCCTGCTTCAGATACAAGTACCCGTCATGCGCTTCGGCCGAATCGGCAAGCATCTGCCCACCCGACCCTTTATCAAAGGTCATGTCAGCATCCGAGAGCGTCAGACCCGTCAGGCGATTGAGTTCCCTATTGATCACATCGGTCGCCATGCGCTGATAGTGACCGTTGTCATAGTCGCCTTTCTCGATTCGATACGGCGCGTTGTCAATAAAATGGCACCAGATAAACTTGACCAGCTTGTATTTCTCGTCATCAGAAAGTCCGTCAGTCGAATCGAAGCCGCCCGCCTGATACCAGTCCCGATCGAAGTGTTCCTCCGTAAAGTTCGACAGGAACAGGTTTGCGGCGGCATAAGTTGCCTGGTCGTTGAGGTCGACTTTTACGCTGCCGCCCGTCTGCTCGGGCTCTTCCGGCTCTTCTTGCTCTTCAGCAGGCTTCTCCTTGGCGCTTCCCTTGTCCTTGTGCTCGGCCGAACCCTCGTC
Organism: Collinsella sp.; assembly: GCA_019424905.1. GTDB lineage: Bacteria > Actinomycetota > Coriobacteriia > Coriobacteriales > Coriobacteriaceae > Collinsella. The sequence continues at coordinate 75,581 of JAHYYP010000002.1, forward strand.
GGACCCAAGTACTGTAATCTGCGATGAATTGCCCTGCCCAAGCGGACCCAGCACGCCGGTCAGCGCCAGCGCAGCGCCACCGGCCACAAGCACGCCCGCTATACATATGCCGATAATCACCGCGCGCTTATACGACTTCTTCTGCACGGAAGGCATCCCTGCCGCCGGCATCGGTGCGGGCTCAGCAGGCGCGGCCGCCGGAGAGGCAGCGCCCATGCGTGCCCCGCAGTTCGTGCAAAAATCGGTTCCGTCGGGCATCTCGGAGCCACACTTGGTGCAAAACATATTCGGGCATCCCCTTACAACAAACGGCATCTGCCGTCATCATATTGAGCCCTCGCGACCCAAATGTGTTGCGCAACATTGGCCAAAGCCTTCGGACGCCGGCAAAACGTGCCGGGCCCTACCCCGTCACGCGCACGCTGGGGCAAAGGTCTGCCAGCGGGCACTCGTCGCACTTAGGTTTGCGAGCGTCGCAGATCTCGCGGCCAAAGGTGATCCACTGGTGGTTGACCGACTCCCAATACTCGTGCGGCAAAATCTTGAGCAGATCTTGCTCGGTCTTGAGCGGCTCTTTGGCATGCGTCTTGGGGCTCAGCATCAGGCGGTGCGCGATGCGGTTGACGTGCGTATCGACCGCGATGCCCTCGACAATGCCAAACCCCACGTTGAGCACGATGTTCGCCGTTTTGCGCCCCACACCCGGTAGCTTGACGAGCTCCTTCATGTCGGCCGGCACCTCGCCGCCGTAATCGGCAACGATCATCTGCGCGGCCTCCACGGCGTGCTTGGCCTTGCTCTTATAAAAGCCGAGTGACTTAATGGTGTCGGCCACATCGGCCACGCTCGCCCCCGCCATGGCCTCGGGCGTGGGCCACTGGGCAAACAGCCGCGGCGTCACCTTGTTGACCTGTGCATCGGTCGTCTGAGCCGAGAGCAGTACCGCGATGAGCAGCCTAAAGGGATTCTCGTGGTCCAAGAAGCACTCGACCGGGCCATAGCGACGGTTGAGGCGCTCGCACACCTCAACGGCGCGCTCGCGTTTGGCGGCATTGGTCTCGCGTGGCATAGCGTCTCCTCAGCTCAGCGGCACAACAAACTACAGGCACGATTGTCCCACGTCCGGGGCGCTTACACCTCCAAAAATGCGCCGGTCTGGCGGCCCCACAGGCTTGCGTACTCGCCGCCCGCCTCGACAAGCTGTGCATGCGTACCGTCCTCGACAATCTCGCCGTCCGCCAGCACCACGATGCGGTCGAGTGCCGCCACGGTGGACAGGCGATGCGCCACCACAATAGAGGTTCGACCGCGCATCAGGTTCTCGAGCGCCTCCTGCACCAACGCCTCGGACTCGCTGTCCAGGGCAGAGGTCGCCTCGTCGAGCACCAAAATCGGCGCGTCGGTCAGGATAGCGCGGGCGATGGCCACGCGCTGGCGTTGTCCACCCGAAAGCTTAACGCCGCGCTCGCCCACCATGGTGTCAAAGCCATGGGGCAGGCGATCGATAAACTCCAGGGCATTGGCCAGGCGTGCCGCCTCGCGAATCTGTTCGTCGGTGGCGTCGGGACGCCCGTAGGCGATATTCTCGCGAATGGAGCGGTGGAACAGCAGCGCCTCCTGAGGCACGTAGGCAACCTGGCGGCGCAGGCTCTGCTGCGTGCAGCGCGAGACGTCTTGGCCGTCCACGAGCACGCGGCCACCCTGTACGTCGTCCAAGCGCAGCAACAGCTTGGTGAGTGTTGTCTTGCCCGAGCCCGATTTGCCCACCAGGCCCACGCGCTGGCCCGCTGCCACATGGAGCGTCAGATCGTCGAACACGTTCTCGCCCGCCGCGGCGTCACGGTATGCAAAGCTCAGGTGCTCAAAATCAATCGCGCCCTCGCCCACCTTGAGCTCGGGGGCGTTCTCGTCGTCTGCCACCAGACGCGGCTCGTCCAGCACGCGCGTCATCTCGGCCGCATCGCCGAGCGCGCGGTTGATGCGCTGCATCATGGAGCTCACATAGTTCAGACGCATGGTGAGGTTGTACGTATAGGTAAAGATCATGACGAGCGCGCCGGCAGAGATGCCAAACCACGCGTTGCCGCCCGCCACGAACACACTCACCACGGCCATGGTGATAACGATAAGGCCCGAGGTCGTAAAGTTGCGTTGCATCATGGCGTGCATCGAAACCGTCTCGGCGTCGCGCGCGGCACGGTCGGCGGTATCGAATAGGTCACGCTCAAAGTCCTCGCGCCCACAAGTCTTGACGGCCAGGATATTCGTGACCGCATCGGAAAGCACACCCGATAGCTTGTTCTGCGCGGCGGACGTCGCGGCCGAAAGCGGCATGATGCGTTTGTACATAAGCCAGACAAACGCGATGTAAACGACCATGATGCCCACCAGGATCACGGTAAATGTGGGCACCACCGGGGCGAGCGCCGCTACCGTGCAGACAACCGAGGTGATAGTGGGGATGAGCGAATACACCGTCACGTCCACCAGCCCCGTGTAGCCGCTCATAAAACGACTCGTCTGGCTCACGAGCGATCCGCCAAATCGGCTGGTGTGGAATGTCATGGATTGATTGGAGAGCGTGTCGAAGCACAAGCGCGCCAGGTGATAGTTGCCCGCAATCTCGAGCTTGTAGACGGTGTAGTCCTGCAGCTTGGAGAGGATCTGGCCTACCAGGTTAACGAGCACGAGCGCCAGAATGTAGGGACCAAAGACCTCGAATACTTGATCGCCCGCCACGGGACCCGCTTGGACACGGTCGACGATGAGGGCCATCACATAGGTGTTGGCAAACGTGAGCAAAAAGATGTAGCCCGCCGACGAGAACACCGAGAGAAAGACAATCAGCGGCTGCGTGCGCGTGACGTCCCAAAAACGCTGCAGCGTGCGGCGCACGGTGGAGCGTTTGAGCGGACTGGTGTTTCTCTGAGACATGGGCTTCCTTTCGCGTCTGATAGGGCGAAACGCCATTGTTGCACACTAAAGCGCACTTCAGGCAAGTGCGACGCGAAAAGCGTCCGCGCCCCGCGCTTGCGCAGGCGCTCCGCCGTCAGATGCAGCTAGTCCTCGTCTTTTTGGTCTGCGAGCAGCTCCGCGGATGTGAGCCCCAAGATCTCGTCGGCCTCCTCGGCATCTTCCAGCGCGTCGATGTCCTTGAGCTTGCGCTCCATAACGTTGGTGCGCGTGGTGATGATGCCCTCGACCGTTTTACCCGCGGTCTCGATCTGCTGCTGGGCACGACGCAGCGCCGCCTGATAGCGCGGCAGCTCGGCCTTGACGGCAGAGAGCACACGCAGCACGTCGTCGGTGCGCTTTTGCAGCCTAAACGTCTGGTAGCTCATCTGCAGGCTGTTGAGGATGGCCGCCATGGTGCTGGGGCCGGCAACGTTAACGTGATAGTCGCGGCCCAGGGTCTCGATAAGCCCGGGGCGGCTGACGACCTCGGCGTACAGGCCCTCAAACGGCACGAACATAATGCCAAAATTGGTGGTCGCGGGCACGCTCAGGTACTTTTCGCAGATGTCCTTTGCCTCGCGTTTCACCATAGCATCGAGTGTCTTGCGCGCGGTGGCCACAGCTTCGGCATCACCCGACTCTTGCGCGTCGAGCAGATGCTCGTACGCGTCGCCCGGGAATTTGGAGTCGATCGGCAGCAGCACGGGATCGCCCTCGTCCACCGGCAGCTTGACGGCAAACTCAACGCGCTCCGAGGCGCCGGGCTTGGTGGCGACGTTTTCCAGATACTGGTCGGGCGTAAGGATGTCCGCCAGGATCGCACCCAGCTGTACCTCGCCCAAAATGCCGCGCGCTTTTACATTGCCCAGCACGCGCTTGAGGTCGCCTACGCCGGTGGCAATGGACTGCATATCGCCCAAACCCTTGTACACAGCCTCGAGCTGGTCGCTCACCTGCTTAAACGATGCGGACAGGCGATCGTTGAGCGTACGGGAGAGTTTCTCGTCCACCGTCGCGCGCATCTGATCGAGCTGCACGTTGTTGTCCTTGCGGATGGCGCTCAGCTGGGCATCGACCGTCTCGCGAACCTTGTCCAGGCGGTGCTCGATACCCTCGCGGTTGGCGCCAAGCTGTTGGGCTGTCTCGCGGCGCAGGTCATCCATACGGTCGCCGGCCTGCGAGAACTCACGCGCGATGGTCAGGTAGCGCTGCTGCTCTACGGCCGCATCGGTCGTCTGCTGCTGCGCGATGGCATTTGCCGTGCGGCGGGTTTCGGCCAAAGCGACGTTCAGGGTGTCGAGCGCATTGTTGGCCTGCTCGAGCGCAGCCAGCATCTCTGCCCCGCTATCGCCGCGCTCCTGCAGCTCGACGCGAAGGCCCTTGAGCTGCAGGGCACAGGCCGCAGCGACCCCCACCGCCACCAAAGCAATCACAATAAGTGCAATATCAATTGCAGACATAAACTCCGCCCAACAAACCCAATCGATCATCAATCAAAACCGCGATCAATCTTACCCCGCCACACGCACCGGGCGCTCCACGGCAATCGGGCAAATGGATTTTGGGCCACAGGCATCAAAACGCTAACTCTCCCAGCCGGCGCGGATGGTTGTTATGACATCGCCTAGGCGCTGGCCGAGGGCTGACAGATGTTGGAGCACTTCGCTGGGCGAAGCACCGTTGAGGATGCAGGTGAGCGCATACGAGACCAAGAAAATCGCCGCAAGTCCTAACGGAATGAGCACAATCATCGCTAACGTGCGCAGGCGCTGGCCCACGCGACGGTGACGCGTGCGGCGCTTGTCAAACGCAAGCTCCTGTGCATACGAATCTTGTTGTACGGAATAGTTCTCTGGCGCCGATCCGCCCGCAAGCGAAACCGCGGGCGTGGCATTTTGCGCAGGGGGCTGGGCGACTACCCCTTGCATTTGCATCTCCATGAGCCGCTGCTGTTGGCGCAACATGCGCTCGGCTTGCTGCTGCGGGGTCTCAAGAAACAGGTCCATGCTGGCCTCCTCAATCGGAGCATTCGACGCTTGCGCCCAGCATCCCGCACCGCCAAGGCCACGGCAACGCAATCCGTAGCAATAGCCGCAAAGTTTCTTGCTGACAAAAGCTGTCGAAAACCTCAACAACTCCCCTACCAGCACTTTCTTTGAGCTTTTTATCGGATGATCTTTTGCCCTTCCGCCAACCCGCCAACTGACCAAAATCTAACCAAAAGCTTGACGAAAAGTGTGGAGACAGGGACCCCACACAAAAAGTGCCGCCCCAAAGGGGCGGCACACAAACTTATTGTCAGCTTTTCTGTAACGAGCATGCGACGACTCAACGCCGGAGCGCAGGGCGGGGAAACCTTTGCCTCGCGCGACCCTGCGGAGCCGTGAGCGAGAGGGAAAGGTTTCCCCGCCCTGCGCTCCGTGGTCGGTGAGGACAGACTACATGCCCGCGAGACCGCGGGCGGCGGTGGCACACATAAACGCCAGGACCAGGATCACGAGCGAACCGGCAATATCTGCCAACACGCCCGCAACACGGCGCTCAAACAGCCAGCTCTCAAAGTGCGGGGCAACGTTGCGCCAAACACGCCACAACAAGATGCCCATGCCGATGACACCGGGAATATTGAGCAGCAAAATCTCGGAGCACAAGAGGCCGATCAGGTTGCCGGCGGCAAAGCCCGCATCGCCCTCGCAGTACTTGCGATAAATCATGTACAGCATGTACGCCACAAACGGCTGCAGGCACGCAGAGATAAACGTGACCACCATCGAGGGGTCCTGAGAAAAGACGTCGGTGAGCTTATCCACGCTCGCGGCATCCTTAGAGGCCAAGAACAGACCGATGACCACCACAGGCACCACGCCCAAGATGACCTCGACCATCGTAAACAGCTTGGCAGTCAGGTCTTCGCTCGCCGTATTCAAATGAGGTGCCCACTCAGGATGAGCATGCGCGCCGACCTTCTTGTCCTTCTCGGCACGATCGGCCTTTTTGCCCTCAGGAACCCGACGACCAGGATCCTTGCGAGTCCCCGCCGCAGCCACCCGAGCCCGAGACTTCTTACCCATACAAAAACACCCCATCAGGTAGTAGATAAACTAAAAGTCGCTACCCAGTGTACCCCACCCATGAACGGCGCCGTCCCAACCAGCCCCCATACAAAAAACGTGCCGCCCCAATAGGGGCGGCACACAAACTTTTTTATCAGCTTTTCTGTAGCGAGCACGCAACGACCCGAAGCCGGAACGCAGGGCGGGGAAATACCTTTGCCTCGCGCGACCCTGCGGAGCCGTGAGCGAGAGGGAAAGGTATTTCCCCGCCCTGCGTTCCGCAGCAGCCAGCGCCAAGCGCTAGTAGTTCACCACCTGCTCCTCAAAGTACGCCTTCGGGTGGTTGCACACCGGGCACACCTCGGGCGCCTCGGCACCAACATGCAGGTGCCCGCAGTTCAGGCACTTCCACACCTTTACGCCCTCGCGCTCAAACACCTCGCCCGACTCGATGCGCTCGACGAGTTTGTTGTAGCGCTCCTCGTGGGCCTTCTCGACGGCGGCGACGCCACGGAACTTCTCGGCGATCTCGACAAAGCCCTCCTCCTCGGCGGTCTTGGCGAACTCGTCGTACATCGTGGTCCACTCGTAGTTCTCGCCCGCAGCGGCGTCGCGCAGGTTGTCCAGAGTGCCCGGAACGGCGCCGTCGTGCAGATACTTAAACCACAGCTTGGCGTGCTCGGACTCGTTGCCCGCCGTCTCGGCAAAAATATTCGAGATCTGAACGTAGCCGTCCTTTTTGGCCTTGGATGCATAGTAGCGATACTTGGTGTGTGCCTGGGACTCACCGGCAAAAGCGGTCTCGAGGTTCTTCTTGGTTTGGGAATTCTCAAAATCCATAGGTGTACTTCCCTTCAACGCATGCCGCCCACAGACTTTGAGCGGCCTTGCTTTAAGGATGCCCTCATGCCGAGAATTTAAACCTTACAATCCCGTTCTTCAGATTCGAGTGAGCTACACACTCAGCCAACGATCGCCCTCGGAGCCGCAAAAGCCCTCGCGCTCCAGATCGGCAAGAATGCTTGCGACCAGCTCGCGCTCGACCGGCTCTCGGCCGGCTGCCGTCTCCATCTCGTTAACGCCTGCAACGGCTTCATCGAGCGTAATACCTGCCGGTTGTCCATCGCGCGCCGCCAGCAGCATGCGCACGATGTGGGCGCGCTTTTGGCGACGCGAGCCCTCAAACTTGGACTGACGGCTATAGCCCGCCGACCGCCTGGACGGATTGGGCAACGTCTTTTTTAGATATGCGCCGTAATCTAGCAACGCGTAATACCACGCGCGCGGCGTGTCGGCATCATCGAGCGGCACGGCAAAGGGAGCGATCTCGTCCGCCGACGCACCGGGGGCCGCCGGACAGGCCGCCTGAATCAGCGGCACCAGCTCGCGATCGGGAACAGCCGGCACGTCGGGAAAGAAATGATGCAGAAAGACCGTGCGCACGTTGGTCTCCAGATACACACCCGGAAGATCAAACGCAAACGCACGGATGCCCTGCGCCGTCGCCGGGCCAATACCAGGAAGAGCGACCAAGTCACGCGTCTCACGCGGAAACTCCCCGTCCCAGTCCTCTACAACGCGCTGAGCGGCCTTGTGGAGCGCCAGAGCGCGTCGGTTGTAGCCCATCCCCTGCCAAGCGTCCAAAACATCGGAAGGAGCGGCCTGAGCGAGCGCCAGAACGGTCGGAAAGCGATCGAGCCACGCCGGCATGCGCGTCTCCACGCGCGGCACCTGCGTCTGTTGCAGCATGACCTCGGAAAGCCAGATGATATACGGGTCGCGCGTGCGGCGCCACGGAAGGTCGCGATAACGCAGGACCCCTTCCGAACGAATCATCGAACGAAAGGGGTCCTGAATCATGGCAATGCTCCTTATGCTGCGCTATTCCTCCCGGCAAGCGCACGCGCAGGTGGCGTACTCGGGAAACGCATCGCGGTCGGCGAACTTGGGATCAACAGCCGGGAACTGGCGATGGGCGACAATATCGCCGAGCGAAACGGAATCGAGATAGTCGCGCATCAACGCCTGGGCTCCGGCCCACAGGGGATGATAGCAGCACGTGCCCATGCGCGCACAGTCGCCGTCAGGCGCGGTGCAGTCGTTCATAACCATGGGGCCCTGAACAGCCTCGACGACCTGGCGGATGGTGACATCGTCCGGACTGACCTTGAGACGCATGCCACCGTGAACGCCACGCAGGCTCTCCACAATACCGGCCTGGACCAAACCGTGCTGAATCGAGCGGGCAAACGAATACGGGACATTGACCTCTTCGGCAGCGGTGCGAACAGAAAGCAAACGCTCCGGATCCTCGGCAAGCATCGCCAACATACGAAGGGCGTAATCAGTCTTCCTCGATATGTCCATTTTTCCCCTTTCAAGGAATAGGAACAGCTCGAACGAGCTCCGGGGCCGAGCTTACGTCGAGACGTCAATGACCGTATGGACGCCCAAATAGCAAAACGGGTGTCCACTGAATGCCGCGTTTGAAGCCTCTTGCATCAAAAACGGCCCACAGTGCAATTCAGTATAACCTAACCCCCTGCTTCGTTGAACAGGTGTTGCGCAACAAACGTCTTGTTTGAGCACATGTCTTAAACGGAGCTTGTCCGGGAATTGGAAGGATTTGGTTTTGGGCGAAAGGTACCGATGGGATCAAGGTCCTATCAAACGCAAAAAGCCACGTCCGAAGACGTGGCTTTAATTACGTTGGCGGGAAGTACGGGGCTCGAACCCGCGACCTCCGACGTGACAGGCCGGCGCTCTAACCAAACTGAGCTAACTCCCCAGGCAGACGTTCGCGTTTGTTTCCGCTCGCGTGCGCTGCGGGGATTAGTATACACAGAAGTCTGTCCGCCGCGCAACAACTTTTTTGAAAAAATTTTTTGGCTGTCCGGGAGGGTCTCCGGGGCTGAGGGCGGGGGTTAAGTTTGCTGCTCTACAGTCCTGCGCAAGACGGAAAGCACATTAAGTGCTTTCCTTTGCGTGCGGAACTCGCGACAAACTTAACCCCCGCCCTCAGCCCCGGAGACCCTCCCTGCCGTAACATTATTCAACCAGTTTTGCGGGCGTGCGCCGCTGCGCGGCTAGCCCGCGTGCTCCTCGGCGGGATTGGTCTGATGGATTTTGTTGAACTTTGACCTTTGGCTCAAAGAAAACGGGGGACGCATCTGCATCCCCCGTTTTTGTTGCGGTTAGTCTAAGTCAATAAATTTGGTGCTCAGGATCTTGCCTTCCTTGACGAGCATTCTGGCCATGGTGGGGCCTCGGGTGCCTCTGGGGTAGCTGGCGCTGCCAGGATTGAGGACTAGGCAGCGGCCTACTTGGGCTTCTTTGGTTACGTGGGTGTGACCGTTGATGGCTACGTCTACGGATCCCACGGGCAGATCTTCACGGTAGTGGGCTACGGCGAATTTGAGGCCTTCGTAGGTGAAGATGGCCAGACGGTCTACATCCGGGCCGTAGTCGCGGTAGTAGTCGTTGTTTCCTAGGACCGCTCGCACGGGGGCGATGGTGCATAGATGCTCGTAATCCATCTCTGAGGTGAGGTCTCCGGCGTGGATGATCAGATCTGCGCCCTTGAGCTCGTCCAGAAGCGTGGGCGAAAGATAGCCGTGGGTGTCCGAGATGATGTCGATGCGCTTGGCGCTTGCACTGTTCATGGGATCCCTTCTGCAAAACCGATTCGACGTATATACAAAAAGCCCCACGGCTCCGCAGACAATTGGTCTACAGGGCTGCGGGGCCAGTGTGCTAGAGACTCAGGGCCTTCTTGAGCGGCACAACGCGGCGGCGCGAGACCGGCACGCGTTCGTCGACGCCTGTAATGCCCAGTTGGATAGCGCCCGAGGGCACCGTCTCGACATCTGTGACGCACGCCAAGTTGACGATATAGCGGCGATGAACGCGAAAGAAGCCAAAGTCGCAAAGCTTGGCCTCGAACTGCGCCAGCGAAGTCGTCGAAAGAAAACGATCATCGACGGTATAGATACAGGAGTAATCGTCCTTGGCCATGATGAAGCGAATGTCATCCACGGGGATGAGGACCTTGCGGCCGCCCTTTTCCACCGGAATGCGCTCGATGGTGGCTTTGCTGTCCGTGACGGGCTTGGCGTGCTGCATGACCTTCTCGATCGCGCGATCCAGGCGTGCCTCCTCAACCGGCTTCATGAGGTAATCGACGGCATCTACGTCGAACGCCTCGACGGCATGATCGCTATACGCGGTCACAAACACAATCGCCGGCGGATTCTTAAGCTTATGCAGCGCCTCGGCAAGCTGCAGACCAGAAGCACCGGGCATCGAGATATCGAGAAATACGACATCGACGCGGCTTTCCATCAACATCTCAATGGCGGAGCGGACGCTCGACGCCTCAGTGATCGTGCCGATCTTGCCCGTCTGCTCGAGCAAGAAGCGAAGTTCCGAACGGGCCGGGGCCTCATCATCCACAATCATCGCACGCAGCATAGGGATTAAACCTTTCGTCAACAAACTACGCTGGGCATCCGCCGCTCGGCGTTGAGCCCATAGCCTTTTATTTTACTCTTGAATGTCAAAGATGCTCTCTGACAAATCAAGATGCAGGAGCACTTTGGTGCCCTTGCCCGGCGCCGATTCGACGCGCGTATAAGAGTGCGGTCCATAAAAGCGATGGATGCGCTCAGAAATATTGTGCATGGCCACGCCGGCGCCGCCGCCTTGCGGGGAACTGGCATCGGGGCGGGCGGAGCGCTCATCAAACAGCCTGGCGGCGGTGCCCTCGTCCATGCCCACGCCGTTGTCGGCCACGGCAATCAGGATTGCGTCGTCGCCGTCTTGATGGACGGTCACATCGATCTGCAGGGCATCGCCATCGCCCATGCCATGCCGCACGGCGTTCTCGACAATGGGCTGGATTACAAAGGCCGGGACCAACGTGTCCTCGACATTCTCGGAGACATCGAAGGTCGCCAGTACGCGGTCCTCGCCAAAACGCGCCTTCTCAAACGTCAGGTAGCGCTTGGTCTGGGCAACCTCGCGCGACACGGGAATGAGCGAGCCCGAATTGTCGAGCGTGGCGCGATAGAACGAGGAGAACTCGCGCAGCAGCTCGCGGGCGCGCAGCGGGTCGGTACGCGTAAACGATGCGATGGTGTTGAGCGTGTTGAACAGGAAGTGCGGGTTGATCTGCGCCTGCAGGGCACGCACCTCGGCACGGGCCGTGAGCTCCTTTTGCACCTCGAGCTCGTGAATGGCGAGCTGCGTGGACAGGATCTCGGCAAAACCCGAGGCGAGCGCATACTGGGTACGGTCAACGGCGCGCGGGGTCTTGTAGTAGAACTTGAGCGTGCCGACGGTGCGGTCGCCCACCTTGATAGGAGCGATGATACCGGCAGGAACATGGTTGTGCGAGCCATCCGAGCCCACCACGTCCACCACACGGTTGAACGACTGGACGATACCGTGCTCGATGACGTAGCGCGTGGCAAGTGTGTGGATGGGCGAATCGGGCAGCAGCTTTTCCTCAAACTCGCCCGCGCAGGCCAGCACGTTGCTCTCGTCGGTGATGGCAACCGTCATGGCACGCGTCTCGGGCAAAATGCGCTGGCACACCAGACGCGCCGACTCCTGCGTCAGACCGCCTTTGATGTCCTCGAGCATGGCAGAGGCCACCGAGAGCGTCTCTTCGGTGTACTGCGAACGCACCGAATCGGGATTGAGCGTCAAATAGATAAAAATGCACAGAAAGATGCACAGCAGTGCGCAGGCGACCACGGTCGCGATCGGCTCGATTCCAGTCGCCAGGGCAAAAATAAAGTACACCAGCACGCAAATGGCGCAGACAACGGCGATCACGCGAAAGATTGATATTGAATTATCGCGCTGGGCGCGGCGGTCGATCATTCAGTCCCCTCCAGGATGCTGGTCAGTTGTGCGTCGTGCCAGAGCCCGTCCATGATCTTGGGCCAGAAGCTCTGGAAACGCAGGTAGCTTGCGGCGTTTTGGCGCGCGTAGGTCTTGGCCTCGTCAATACCGTGACGCCAAATGCGCAGGTATCCCTCGTGCTCGCGGGTAAACATGCTGCGGACCATGGCGGTTTTGCGCACGCGGTCGTCGAGCTCGCGCGAAATCCACGGGCCCGGATAGGGCATGAGCGACGCGGCCGTGACGGGAACGAGCTCCTGCTGGTGCGCGGCAAACGTCAGCTTGGCACGCTCGTAGTACCAACGGTACACATCCTGCATAAAGCGCGGCGAGCGCTTCTCGGACTCGGGCGGCAGGTGACGAACGACCCACTCGTTGTCAAACCACACGTCGTAGCCAAACATGCGCATGTTAAAGAGGTAATCTAGGTCCTCGCCTCGGGTGATAAACGGGTCAAACGCCACACGGGTAAAGGCGCGGGCATGAAGCGCCACAAGGCCGCCGCACACGTAGTTTGAACGCGAAATACGGGTGCCCGAGAGCGCCTTTTTCATCCAGCGATTAAACTCGATGCGTTTGGTCCACCAACGATGGCAAATGCCCACCTTGTCTGTGGGCGCCAACGGCGATCCGTCTCGATCGTAAAAGTAACCGCTCTTAACCAAAATCGGCAGGCCTTGACGCGTCTGCTGGCCCAGTGCATAGGTCGCGCGCTTCATAAAGTCGGCATCGATAACGGTCTCGTCGTCATCCAAAAAGACAACGGCATCGTGGCCGAGCACCGCAGCGCAGGCAAGCCCCATATTGCGAATGGCGCCGTATCCGCGCAGACTCACGCACTCGCCCGAGCCATTGGGAGCAATCTGCGCCACACGGTCGGCGATACGCGATGCCTGGTTGTTGGTAACCACGGTGACCTTGAGCGTAGGGTGCGCGTCGACGATTTCGTGGACGCGCTTCGACACATCAGCCGTGACCGAGATGGGGCAGACCACCAAAAGGATAATCCTCGGAATGTCGCGCACCTGCTCGAGCGAGGCCAGGCAGCGGTCGAGCTCGGGATTGGTGGCGTTGAGCTTCGTCGAGTGGTCATAGACGCCGGGAGCGTTTGCATGGGCCTCGTCGTCTGCCCAATATGTTGGAATCACAACCGTGGCGTTCATGCCTTCCCTCCCTGCAACACAAAAACGGGGCGCCGCCAAACACAGGCGACGCCCCGCGACCTAGCTGATTCCATCATACCCACTTGGGCAAATCATTGCTCGCAAGTCGCAATGTTTATTGCGGATAACCCCAAAAGAGTACCGCGGACAGGCCCAATAGCCGCTCGCTCCTATGCGGTCTGCTCTGCCGCCTGAGTCATGCGGGACAGGCGAACCAGCAGCATAAAGCCAACGATCAGCAGCACGCCAATGGAAAGGACGCCCAGCGACGGGTTGCCGGTCAGCGAGGTGACGACCGACACCAGGAAAGTGCCCATGACGCTTGCATAACGACCAAAGATGTCAAAGAAGCCGTAGTACTCGTTGGACTTTTCCTTGGGGATAATGCGGCCAAAGTAGCTACGGCTGAGCGCTTGCACGCCGCCCTGGAACAGGCCGACCATAATGGCAAGCACCCAGAATTCGAAGGCGGTCTTTAGGAAGAATGCGGCGAACAGCACAATGCCCATGTAGGCGGCGACGGCCACCAGGATCATGTTGAGCGTGCCCACGCGTCCGGCGAGCTTGCCGTAGATGATGGCGGACGGAAAGGCCACAAACTGCGTAACGAGCAGCGCCAGCACCAGCTGGGTCGAGTCGATGCCTAAAGCCGAGCCGTAGCTGGTAGCCATGGAAATGACCGTGTGGACGCCATCGATATAGAAGAAGAACGCGATCATGTAGACCAGCACGGTCTTGTTGTGGGCGATCTCGCGCATGGTGTGTCCGACCTCGGAGAACACACCGCCCACGATGTGGCCGATGGTGTCCTCGGGACCGCGCTCGCGACCGTACTTTTGCTTATAGGTGCGAATGAGCGGCAGGGTAAAGATGAGCCACCAGGCACCAGTGATGATAAACGACAGACGCGTTGCCAGCATGGTGGGGACGCCAAGAGCGGGGCCACCCATGATGAGCGCCAGGCAGATGATGAACGGCACGGTGGAACCGATGTAGCCCCAGGCATAGCCCGAGCTGGACACGGCGTCCATGCGCTCGTCGGTGGTAATGTCGGGCAGCATGGCGTCGTAGAACGTCATAGAAGAGTTAAGGCCGATGGTGCACAGCACGTACACGGTCAAAAATGCCATGGCGGACATTGGGATAGCCTGCGCCAGGCAAAGAACCAGGCCCGTGAGGAAGAAGCCCAAGAAGAACTTAATCTTGTTGCCGGCGTAATCGGCAAGCGCGCCCAGAATGGGCATGAGCATGGCAATGACCAGCGAGGCGATCGTCTGAGCGTTGCCCCAAGCGACCACCAGGTCTGCCGAGGAAGCACCAGTATTGATGGCGTTAAAGTAGATGGGCACCACCGAGGTATTGAGCAACACGAGGGCCGAATTGCCCACATCGTACATAACCCAGTTACGCTCGAGCTTGGTGTATTTCATGGACAGGGCCCCTTCGTATTCGCCCGATATGCAGTTAGTTCATCGTACCCCAATTGCACAGAAGCGCTGGTAAGGATTCGGCAAAGGGGCACGCACGGGTCCTACTCCTCGCGGTCGAACTCCTCGTCGGCGTCGAGTACGCGGCCGCTATAGTTGATATGGCCGGTCACGGCATCCATGTCACCGGTCTCGATAAAGCGGGCAACGGTGAGCTCGTAATCGGTCAGCGCGCGCTCAAAGACCTCGGGGAAGCTCTCGGTCGAGACCTCATCGGTAAAGGGGTTCTTCCATGTCAGGTGGCCCAGGTTACCGGTGCGCTCGGGCAGCTCCGCCGTCACACGATGGGCAAGGCCGTCGAGCAGCGAGTAGTCATGCACCAAGCCCTCGAGCAGGGCAATCGCGCGCGTCTTTACCGAGCCGGCCGGCTCAATGGTGCGATAGAGCATCTGCATGTCCGAGACGGCGCCGGCGTACTCCCCCGCCGGGATGTCGATACCGTACACGCGCCCGGCGATGTAGCTCATCAGCACGCCGGCCACACGGTTGATGCGGTCGGTGGTGACGATCTCGCCCGCCGGCGGATAATCCTCGACCGTGGCACCGTCGCGCTTGAGCTGTAGCATCAGCACGTCCAGATCGCTTTCGAGCACGGCGTGAACTTGGCTGCCCGAAGCCTCGAGCTCGGGATCGGAATCTACAATGCCAAACTGCTGCTCGTAGACAAAGGGGTGGGCATTACGGTCGAGTACATAGTGAGACAGCAAGCCCAGCGCAAAGGCGCGACCCAGATTGGCATCGCGCGGCTGTAGGTGCGACACGCCGTCGCGCAGGCACGAGAACTGGCGCGACATGCGCGAGCGGTGCATGACCTGAGCAAGCGACATACAGTCGGAAATGCGCGGCGTGAGCATGTGGAAGAAAAACGGGTCGGGACCTTGGTTTCCCAGGATAAAGGCGATGCGCTCCTCGTCGGACGTAATAACGCCCTGCGGAAGACGGTCGATGCTTTCCTCGCCAAACAGATGATGCGTAATGAGCGCGGGCATGATGATCCTTTCGATTTCATTCGATGTCACCCATTATGCCCACCGCACGGTCATGCCAAACCTGCGGCGGCAAACGATGGTATGCAGACTGTCTACGCAAGCCCCAAATGCGCCTTGACCTCGGCAGCGCGACGACGGGACACAGGCACCGTCGAGGTTACGCGATCGAGCCTGAGCTCCATAAGACCTGTGGAACCGATCTCGACATTATGCACGTCTTCCAAATTGACCAGATAACTGCGGTGGACACGAATAAAGCCCTCGGAGGCCAGGCGCCGCTCGAGCGAGGAAATCGACTCATTGATCAGGTATGTTCCCTCGGCGCAGACGGCGTTGCAAAAATCGGCACGCGCCTCAAAGTAGCAGACATCCGCCACGGGAATGAACACCCTTTTGCCCCCACGATCCACCGTCAGGCGCAAAGGCTGGCGCGGAGCATGGACGACACGGCGAGCGCCCAGGGCAGTCTCGATCTTATCGAGTGCCTTTGACAAGCGGGCATCCTCGACCGGTTTGACGATGTAATCGACGGCATCGAGGTTATAGGCATCAGCCGCATACTCGGCAAATGCCGTCACAAACACCACGACCGGCGGCGTCTTTAGGTTCTGCAGCGTCTCGGCAAGCTCAATTCCCGAGCGACCGGGCATGGTAATGTCTAAAAACAGCACGTCGGGCTTGTTCGACAAAATCGACTCCACGGCTTCGGTGACATTG
Organism: Collinsella sp.; assembly: GCA_019424905.1. Lineage (GTDB taxonomy): Bacteria > Actinomycetota > Coriobacteriia > Coriobacteriales > Coriobacteriaceae > Collinsella. The sequence continues at coordinate 91,852 of JAHYYP010000002.1, forward strand.
CCCGCCTCGGCAATCTGACCCACACGCATATCCTTTTCCAACAGATAGCGTAGCTCAGCCCTAATGGGAGGCTCGTCATCAACCACCAGGATGTTCCAGCCTTCGGACATATGCGCTTCCCCTCTTTTTCTCTCAATCCAACCGCGTGCTACACCGTTAGCGGCGCCGGCTCATGCGGCTCGCCGTTCAACTCTACGATGACCTGTGTTCCCACGCCCTCCTGGGACTTCACGCGCATGCCAGAATCTTCTCCGTAAAAGAAATGGATGCGCTGAAGCACGTTGAAGAGCGCCAGGCCGCAACCTCGCTTGACGGAGCCGTCGGCGGTAATGCTCTCGGGCTCCTCTCGGCGATGCTGCTCAAACAGATGCGCGCAGACTTCTTCGCTCATACCGATGCCGTCATCTTCGACGATAATCTCCAAGCCGTCATCGGTCTCAAAAGCCCTAACACGAATAGAAAGCGGCTCGGTCTCGCGCTGCGCATGCTTGATGCAGTTTTCGAGCAGCGGCTGCAAGATAAACGGCGGTACCAGGCTGTCGCGCACCTCAAAGTCGATGTCGACCGAGACGCGCAGACGGCCGTCGCCATACCGGGCCTGCATAAGATTGATATAACGAGTGCCCTGTTCCACCTCGTGCTCGAGCGTGGTGAGCGTATCGGAGTCAGAAAGCGTCTGACGGTAATAATTGGAAAAATCGATCAGCAGCGATCGCGCCTTGTCGGGCTCGGTTCGAACGAGCGACACGATGGTGCTGATGGTATTGAATAGAAAATGCGGGTCGACCTGCGACTGCAGGGCGCGAAGCTCCACGCGGGCCGTGAGCTCGTCCTGGCGCTCGAGCTCAAAGCTGGCGAGCTGCGTGGAAATGAGATCGGCAAAGCCCGAGGCCAACGCCGTCTGGCGCATATCGATGCTGCTCAGGCGGGGGTAATACAGCTCGAGCGTGCCCACGCAATGCCCGCGCACGGTCAGCGGCGCGACAATGCCGGCGCGCAGACGGGGAAAATAGCCGCCCGTCTCATTGGAGGCGTCGCGCGAAAATACACTCTGTTCGCCGGACTCGATCACGTTGAGCGTGGTCTTGAGCACGACCGGGGTGCCGGCGGGACACTTTGCCGAGTCCTCGCCCCAGCTTGCCAGCACCTGTTTGCCATCGGTAAAGCAGATGGCAGAGGCGATGGTCTCGGACAGGATAATTTTAGAGGCGCCCAGGGCCGCTTCGGGCGTAAGGCCGCGCGACGTGTAGGCGAATATTTTTGATGCGATGGCGAGCGTACGGTCGGTTGCGCTCGATGTGAGGTCGTCGGGGACCACAAAGACATACGAGAAAAAGAAGCACAGCATGACCAGGCCGGCAATAACGACAACGCCCGGAACGGGATTGGGATTATCGGTTAAATCCCAGATAAGCAGCAGGATAAGCGCCGGAACGACAATACCGAGCAGGATGGCCTGAACCACATGCTGGGCCGTACGAAAGACCTTGGTAGAGTTGTAGCTCTTGCCCAGAATCAGCCTGTTTAAATCCACCGTCATCCCCTCTTGTCCGTAGCACCCATAGCAATAAAGAGGGCCGCAAGCGACCCTCTCCATTGCATTATGCAATCAAAAACTGTGTTTTACATCAAGCCATCGACAAACGGTATCTTAGGCGCTGTATTTGTTAGCCTCACCAAAAGTGCCAGCCTCGACGATCCAGCCGTCCTTCATGATGACGTCCATGTTGTCGGTGTTGAGCACGTGGATGTCGGCGGCGACGTCACCGTTGACAACCAGCAGGTCGGCGCACTTGCCGGCCTCGATGGAACCGGTCTCGTCCTCGATGTGGCACATCTTGGCACCGTTGAGGGTGGCGCAGGTGATGGTCTCGACCGGAGTGAAGCCGATCTTGTCGACGAACTCGTACATCTCCTCGATGGAGCAGGTGCCATACGGGGTGACGAAGGAGAAGGAGTCGGAGCCGATCGTCATGACGACGCCGCGCTTCTTGGCCTCGCGCAGGCAGTCGTAGTTGCGCTGCAGCTCCTTCTCGACCAGGGTGCCCTCGTACTTGTCGTGCAGCTCGGGGACGTAGACGGGCGGATAGGTGGCGTACCAGGTGGGCAGGAAGGCGATCGTCGGGGTGAAGAAGGTGCCCTGCTCGGCCATGAGGTCCATGGTGCGCTCATCGATATCGAAGCCGTGGATCAGCTGCTCGCAGCCAAAGCGGACGGAATCGTAGGCGGCGGCGTGGTTGTTGTAGCAGTGACTCCACACGGGGATGCCGACCATCTTTGCCTCTTCGACCACGGCCTGGATCTCCTCGGAGCAATAGTGCTGGTCGCGACCGGAATCCCAACGCCAGATGCCGCCACCGGTAGCCCAGATCTTGATGGCATCAGGGTTCTCGCGCAGGCGACGACGGACAGCCTTGCGCAGATCCCAAGGACCATCGACCTGGTCGCCCCAGGGATGGGATTCCTTGTTGAGCTCCTGGGTGCAGTGGTGGGAGTCACCGTGGCCGGCAACGCGGCAGAAGCCAAGACCAGTGGCCAGAACGCGCGGGCCCTTGAAGACGCCCTTGTCGATGCAGTCGCGAATCTGGATACCAAAGCGGCCGATCTCGCAGACGGTGGTGAGGCCGTGGGTGAGGCAGTCGTAGGCCTGCTTGACGGCGACGGCCTGTTTCTCGAGGAGCGGCTGCATGACCCAGTCGGTGTCATCGTCGGTCAGGTTGCCCGAGAAGTGCAGGTGGGTATCGATCAGGCCGGGAAGGACGGTCTTGCCGGCGGCGTCGATAACCTCAACGCCCTCGGGAAGGTCCTGCATAGCACCGGCATACTCGATCTTGCCGTTGTCGTCGACGAGAACGAGGGAGTTCTCGACCGGCTCGGCACCGGTACCGTCGATGAGCTTTCCGCCAACGATTGCGTACTTAGTGGACATGGTTCCTCCTTATGGATCCATATAGTGGGCGAGGCCATGTTGGGTTATGGCCTCACAAAGCTACCCAAGTGGTGCCGGGTTCGGTGCGCGGAAGAGAGGGGTCCGCGCACCCGATCCGCCCCGGCTAGGCGTTATTTTTTGCGGGAATTGGTGAAGGCCATGAGGGCCAGGCCAACGGCCAGCCAGCCGATCACGATGCTCCACTCCACCATGTTGAGGGAGGCGGGAGAGAACGGGACCACGAGCAGGCCGATGATGACGGCGCAGGCAGCGACAGCGAGGCTGATGCCAAACTTGCCGCCGGGCACCTCGTAGGGACGAGGCAGGTCGGGCTCGGTGAAGCGCATGCGCAGGCAAGCGAGGGCGACCATGCCGCAGGAGAAGATGAAGGCGAGAGCCGACACGTTGGTCAGAGGGATGAGCATGTTCTTGCCCAGGAACGGACCGACGACGGTGATGACGCCCAGGACGACGCAGGCAAGCTTGGGAGCGCCGGACTTGGGATCGACCTCGGCGAATTTCTCGGGCAGCTGGCCCTTGCGGCCCATGGCGAGCATGATGCGGCTCGTGGCGCCGTAGAAGGAGTTCATCGGGCCCATGGGTCCAAGCGTGGCGATGACGAGCATGGCCAGGTACAGGAGCATGTTGATGCCCTTGAGGCAGGCAAGCGCGGGAACCGGGCTCTTAACAAACTCATGCCAGTCGAGGATGGTGCCGAACGAGTAGATGCAGACCATGTAGAAGCCGCCGGCGGCCAGCAGGGCCAGGGAGATGATCTTGCCGAACTTGTTCCAGTTGAGGCCCTCGGCTGCTTCCTCAGCCTGCTGAGGAATGGTATCGAAGCCGGCGTAGAAGAACGGGGTCAAAACCAGGACCGACACGATGCCGGCGAACAGGCTGGTGCCCTCGGTAGCGGGCTTGCCGCCGCCAGCACCGGTGACCTGGGAGAACACGGGCATGGCGTGTTCCGGCGAACCGGTGAACAGCGAGACACCCATGGCGAGCAGCATGCCGCAGAGCAGAGCCTTGGTCAGGAAGGCCTGGAGCTTGGCGGCCGAGCTGGCACCGCGGAAGTTGAGGAAGATGACGTAGACTGCAAAGCCGAGCGCGATTAGCGTCGGGAACAAGTAAACGTCGGCGCCCAAGATGGTGTAGAGCTTGACGGCGCGCAGCCACTCAAGACCGGGCAGGCTGCCGAACATCTCGGACACGAGGGTCGAAATGGCGATGGCCTCCCACGGGCACAGGATGCCGTTGCCCAGGGCCAGGAGCCAACCGGTGATGTAGCTCAGCGTACGGCCAAAGCTACGGTCGACATACTCGACGATGCCGCCCGAGATGGGGATAGCAGCCGTGAGCTCACCGAAAACAGCTCCGACGGGCACGAGGAAGATTGCACCCAAGAGGAATGCGATCATAGCGGGAACGGGACCGCCGCCCACGACCATCCAGTCGCCGACCTGCAGGACCCAACCGGTACCGATGATGGCACCGAAACCGATGGTGAAGAAGTTCCAGAGCGAAAGCGTTTTCTTCATGCCGCCGTTACCTTCGACTGCAACTTCTGCGTTCTTGTCCGCCATTGTTCCCCTCCTTTCCTTATTGACGCCTCTTTGGCGTCACCCCTTGCGCGGTCTGTTTTGTCGCGCGCTTTTATTTCGTGGCTTTAAGATACGGCCTTGGCACAGCAGCGCCGCTTGTGGCTCGACCGAAGGCAGAACTGCAAAACGAGCGGCGCCGTTTTTGGGACGAACGGCACGGTTTGCCGCTCATTGTTGCCGCCCGCCCAACGGGCGTACGCTCATCGGGCGCATAGAGAGATGTTTTTGAGACCGTGTGTTTTGCGCCTTTCGTACCGTTTACCGAGCTTTTGACGCGCAGACCCATTTGTTGCACATCTTTTTTGTAGGATAGACAGGTTATACATGAGACAAGGCGGTACGAATGGCATACGGATACAACGACGGTGATCAACGGCGACAAAGCGTTCGCCTTGCTGGCCGCACCACGCCGACGCCTAGAAGTGCCACGAGCAGCAATCCGCAACGCCCTCAAGAGCAACCCAGGCCTTCGTCTCGGCAGCAAACAAGCAGAACACGGCAGAGTGGCCGTCCGAGCACGGGCACAAGCGCGCAGCAAGATAGCCGCCTGGGCGCGCGCACTCGACAGCGCCAGGCCGAGGTTCCGCAACTGCGCCGCAACGGCGCACGTCAGCCCGGCATCCATATCAACCGCTTCTTTTCGCATCCCCAAGGCGGACGCGACGGCAAGCCCTACCGCTCGACATCGTACGTGAATGCCCCCGCCCTGCCGGCTCGTCGACTTTGCCTCGCACTGTGCTCTATCCTCATCTGTCTGGTCTTTGTGCTTATGAGCTCCTGTATGTCCCACGGCTCGGCCGGTCTCGAGCCCACCGCCGAGGACAAGCTGCTCAAGGCCCCCGTCGCGCCCGGTTATTCTTTCGCCTTTTCGACCCCGCGCTCGCAATGGCAAGCCGGCACGATGCCCCATATCTATCAGATCGACCCTGCATGGTCGGAGCTGCCTTACGCCGGCGGTACCATCCGCCAAAATGCCTGCGGGCCTACGTGCCTCACCATGGTCTATATCTTTAAGACGGGACGCACCGATATGACCCCCGTCGATATGTGCGCGCTTTCCGAGGCGGGCAACTACGCCCCCACCGGTGCAACCGAATGGTCGTTTATGACGAGCGGCGCGTGGCAGTTGGGACTTAACGGAACGGAGCTCCATAACGATCGCGACTCGATGACTCAGGCGCTGCGTTCGGGTGCTCCCGTAATCGCCGCCGTGCGTCCCGGCACGTTTACTAACGTAGGTCATTACATCGTGCTCTACGGCATTGACGACGCCGACCAGATCGGTGTCTACGATCCCAATTCGCCCAGCCGTAGTGCCCGCCGCTGGGGCGTCGTAGAAGTCCTCAACGAAATCGAAGCCATGTGGGCCTACTACTAGTCATTGGGCACTCATTGGGGACAGACTTAAATGAGTGGTCGTTGGGGACGGTCTTGCGGACGCCAGCCGAGAGCAGACGAAAAGGGCCATCCCGAACTGCTTGGAACTGCCAGCACGGAAAGCGCATCCTGCTTTGGGACCCAATAGCGGGATGCGCTTTCCGTTAGCGGCCCGTTTGGGAAACTAGGGACCGCTTTTCGACAAAAATCCGGGATGCATTTTCCGATTGAGGGCCTCAAGGGAAACCGCGCCCCATGTTGGACGCTCATTCTGGGATGTGCTTTCCGCAGTTGATCGATGCGGCCTTTAAGGACTGTCCCAAGCTGCCGGCAGGAAAGGAACGTCCCCAAGTGCCGGGTTTCCGAAGTCTGCAATGCTCCTCATGAACAGCCGTCTCAATAGCAAAAGCCCCCGCGGCCGAAGCGGACCGCGGGGGCAACAGACCTGCAAGAGTTAACTCAAGTCCTCGCCATTTGATGCAATGACCTTTTGATACCAGCAGAAGCTGTCCTTTCGGTAGCGATCGAACGTGCCTTTGCCCGTATCATCGGCATCGACATAAACAAAGCCATAGCGCTTCTTCATCTGCCCCGTCGAGGCCGATACCAGATCGATACAGCCCCACGGCGTGTATCCCATCAGGTCAACACCGTCCTCGACAATTGCATCGCGTAGCGCAAGAATATGCCTGCGCAGGTAATCAATATGATACGCATCGTGGACTTTGCCGTCTTCCAGCGCATCGAGTCCGCCCACACCGTTCTCAGCGATAAAGAGCGGAAGATGGTAACGATCGTGGTAGCCGGCAAGCGTCACGCGCAAACCCAGCGCATCGATCTGCCATTTCCAGGCAGTCTCTTTATCCTTGAGGTACGGGTTGCGCAGCGTCGGGAACACGTTGCCCTCCGCCTTCTCAGCGATCACCTGGTCATCGGCGCACACCAAGCGCGAGCAATAGTACGAGAACGAGATGAAGTCGACGGTATGCTCGGCCAGATACTCCGTATCGCCCGGCTCAAAGGGCACGTGAACACCCTCTTTCTCGAGTGCACGCAGCTTCCAAGCAGGATAGGCGCCCGCAGCCATCACGTCTGTGTAGAAGTAGCGGCCGCGGTCCTCCTCATACGCAAGCCATACGTCCTCGGGCGCACAACGGTACGGATAGGTCGCACCGGCAGCGACCATGCAACCCACCTTGTTTGCGGGATCGATCTTGTGCAGAATCTCGACAGCGCGAGCGCTCGCCATAAACATATGGTGCGAGAACGCCGCGGTCACGGCTGCACGGTCACGCTCATCCTCGAGCGTGACACCCGCGTTGAGATAGGACAGCGCCACGCTGTTGATCTCGTTGAACGTAAGCCAATAACGCACGAGGCCCTGGTACGCGCGTCCGACGGTCTCGACGTAGTGCGCATACCGCTCGATCATCTCTCGGCTTTGCCAGCCACCATAGCGCTCGACCAGAGCCAACGGATAGTCGTAGTGCGACAGCGTCACAAGCGGCTCGATTCCATGCTCGCGCAGCGCCTCGAATACCTGACGGTAAAACTCCAAGCCCTCGCCGTTGGGCTCGGTCTCCATCCCTGTGGGAAAAATACGGCTCCAGCAAATTGAAAGACGCAGGCACTTAAAGCCCATCTCGGCAAAGAGTTCGACATCCTCGTGCCAATGATGGAAGAAGTCGTTGCCCCAGCGGCATGGATACAGCCTGTCCGGATCGTCCACGGGCTTTTGCCTGCCAAACATTACATCCCAGCGGTCGGAACCCTGTGGGATCAGGTCGGAGTGCGACATGCCGCGGCCGCCCTCGTTCCAGCCCCCTTCGGCCTGGTTGGCGGCGAGGGCACCACCCCACAAAAAGCCCTCGGGCATACCGGCGGCAGACGTTCTGTCAAAGTAACTCATGCTACTCAGCATCCTCGGCAGAAGCTGCCGCGGCGTTCTCCTGCTCCTGAGCCAGGAGCTGGTTATCGTACACCTTAAAGAACGGGTACCAGACCACAGCCATGACCACGATCAAAACGATCGTAAACACCCAGATGCGCGGGTCGAGGCACTGGACAAAGCCCTGAACGAAGATGGGGAACGTGCCGCTCACCAAGATGTAGAAGTTAGAGACAAGACCCAGTGAGACCGCACCCCAATACAGCAGGGCCGAGATCATGCCGCCTAGCACAAACGGAATCATGAGGATCGGGTTGAAGATGATGGGCGCGCCGAAGATCGCGGGCTCGGAGATACGGAAGAAGCTCGGCACGATCGATGCCCTGCCAAATGCCTTGAGCTGCTGCGACTTTGCCCTAAACGCGCAGAGCGCCACAAAAGAGAACGTATTACCCGTGCCGCCGATGAGGTTGATGGCCAACGACATGAGCACCGGGTGGAACTCAAGCGGCTGCCCGGCAGCATAGAGCGAGGCGTTGGCGGCAAAGGCGGCAAGCGAGACCGGGGCGGTGATGGGCATTACGATCATGTTGCCGTGGACGCCAAAGCACCAAAACAGCAGCGTCATGAAGCAGATAAGCAGTGCGCCGGGCACAGAGTCAACTGCGACGGAAAGCGGGGCAGCGAGCAGCTTCTCGATAACCGAGGGGATGGACAGCGCGGGATCGATCATCTGGATCAGCAGGTTGCCGCCAAAGAAGATGAGGATGTTGGCGAGCATAGGTACGATGGCGCCAAAGGTTTCGGACAAAAACGGCGGCACGCCATCGGGCATCTTGATGGTGATGCCCTTGGTCTGGCAGAAGCGCGTGACCTCGACGGAGACCAAGGCAACGATGATGGCGGTAAACAGGCCCTGCGCACCCAGATAGGTGCAGGGGACCGCCTGGAGCACGGACTCGTCAGCAAGCTGGTAGTAGGACGACGGCGCCGCGGCGATCAGGAACATCACCAGCGAGGTCATGCCGGCGTTAAGCTTGGGCATCTTGTAGGTGCCCGCCAGGTTATAGGCGATTGCGAACGTCACGATCACCGACAGTATGCCCATCGTCATATTGAAGGGGATGAGCAGCGTGAGCTTATTGGCCGTCGCAAAATCGAGCCAAGGGCCAAAGACGGACCAGAACCCGCCCTGCGCCACCAGGTCGGCCGTGACCGGCGGGTTGGCGAGGATCATAAAGACGGCAGATACCAAGATGAAGCTGATCGCGCTCATAAAGCCCTTTTGCATGGAGGCAAAGTGGCGCTCGGTGCCGCAGAAATTGGCGATAGGGGTCAGTTTTTCCTGAAGCAGGGTCATGAACTTCTCCATGGTTGCCTCCTAACCCAACAGCGACTGGGCGAGTGCCAGCACGTTGGCGGCGTTGCCCATGCCGTAGTCCTGTGCGGGGATGACCGCGGTCGGCTTACCGCTCCCCTGCTTGACGGTGTTGAGCTGGTAGGACACCTGCGGCCCCAAGAGCAGCACGTCATAATTGGCGCACGTCTCCTGATACTCGCCGATACCCACCGCATCGATATCGAGCTCGATGCCGTTTTGCTCCGCATATTTCTCGAGTTTCTTCATCAGAATGCTTGTAGACAGACCAGCTGCGCAAACAAGAAGGATCTTCATAAGGGATTCCCTTCGCATTGATTGGTTGGATAGTCACCGCACGCCGCTAGGCGTTCTTGGTTGCAGTGCACTCATACAGGCAGATCAGCTCCTGCACGAGCTCCTGAGCAAGCATGGAGCACATGAGGTGGTCCTGAGCATGGACCAGCAACACATCCACCGACAGATGCTCGCCCGCTGCCTCAGTCGAAAGCAGCTGCGTTTGGATGTGGTGAGCCTTGATTCCCGCATCCTTTGACTGCTTCATGAGTTTGGCGGCGGCGTCAAAATCCCCCGCTTTTGCCTTTTCAAGGGCTTCGAAGGCAAGGCTGCGTGCCTCTCCCGCTGCAGCGACCAGCTGAAACGAAACCATCTCGGTTCCCTGATCGTCCATAACGGTCTCCTCTCCCGTGATGTTTGGTTTGTACTTGAATATTCGAAACGCCTATCTCCCGCCCGCAATCCTCGAGGTTTATTGCAGGTAGACTGACAGGGTCATCGACAAAAGAAGTCTTAAGCCGTATGCGCTTGCACAAGCGCCATCAGCTCATGCCAGGACCGGCGCTCGCGTAGGCGCTCGACCCCCTGGCGGTCCATAAAGATCTCGGCGAGCAGTGAGCTCAAGATCCGCGCCTCATCGCCGCCCGACCGGGCAAACGACACCATAAAGACGATATCGACCTCATGGCCGTATTCGTCCCAAAGAATGGGATGTTCGAGCAGGCCCACGGTAACAAAGGCCTCGGCGCTCAAGGGATGCATCCCATGGGGCATGGCTACCCCATTGCCAAACGAGGTGGCGCTCGCGCTCTCGCGCTCGGCGACCTCTTGGGCAAACTGGGCATCGACACGGCCGCTCTCGACGGCGCGCTCGGAGAGATATCGGAGAACGGCCTGCTTCGACGACGCCTCAACGCGGTTGAAGAACAGGGCACGGCTAAAGAAAGAGCTCACGGAGTCCGATTGCGCAGTGTCGTCGCTCAGCACCTTGCGGATAGCGTTGACATCGCTCGTCTCCAAGAAGAAATCGGCCTCGCGGACGGGCACGGGCAACTTGACGTTGAGCGGCACCGTTGTGAACACGTAGTCGATATGCGAAAAATCGAACGTTCCCACGCGGGCGACATCGCATGTCTCAATCGAATCGATATACATGCCAAACTGCTTGCGGTACTGGTGCTCGAGCATACGGGCGCTTCCCGCTCCCGAGGCGCACACGATCAGGATGCGTTTGCGACGCGGCTGGTCGGCTTGCTGCTCGAGGGCCAGGGCAAATGCCATGGCGATGTAGCCGAGCTCTTCATCAGAGGGCTGGCTGCCAAAATGACGCTCGAGTACCTGCGAGGTGCCAGCTGCCATCGAATAGGCCAACGGAAACCTCGTCTTGATATCGGACAGCATGGGGTTATCCATATGCATGTGATATTCAAGGCGATAGCCCAGAGGGCCGATATGCCGAGCAAGGTTCATGCGAAGTTCAAGATCGCCGCTAAAGTCAAACCTAAACTCATCGTTGACCGCACGTACCATCTCGGAAGCAATCTCCCACATCTCGTCCGAGATAACGGCAGAGCCCTTCTCGGGCACGCCCGTGCCCCTGCCGAGCAAATGGATTGCGATAAAGGCAACCTCTTCTCGGGGCATGCTCACGCCCAGGGCATCCTTGATGTTTGCGGCAATCTGGAAAGCCGCGGCGTATTCGCGCGTTCCCTCCAGTTTTTGAACGTCCGATTCTGCAGCTGGGACATAGCAGCCCTGCTCGATGCGGCCAAGAGCAATGTAAAGATGCATGATGAGATTGCGGGATGCCAGCGAGCTCACCGTGACGGGCGAGGCCGTCAGAGCATCGTCCACACATGCGGCGATGGCCCGCAGGCGCTCGGCGAGCTTTGCATCGTCGGTGTCGGGCAACACGGGCCTCACCAGCGAGGCCAGGCACAGGCGCCGCTGCGACTCCCCGCCCGCAACGCGGATTCCGTAGCGTGGGCGCTTTTCGAGCGTTAAGTCAAATTGGGCGAGTTTCTGCTCTACCAGACGCATGTCATTGGACAGAGTTCGCGCCGAAACGTAGAGTAAATCCGCATACTCCTCAATCGTCACCCACTGGGACCGCATGAGGAGGTCGTTAAGAAGGAAGGACACACGGCCGTCGCGCGTATCAGGAATGCCCGGATGGGCCAGAGCCGCACCGTCTAGCAAGCGAGCAAGCTCATCTGCACGTGCAACATCGATACGATACTGCCCCTTGCTGCCAACGATGCGTGCAACCCCTGCAAGGTTGTCGTTTGCGCGATGGATATAGTTTCTCACGGCGCGCTCGCTTACCTCGAGACGCTTGGCAAGTACCGCGACAGCGACAGGCTGAACGTCCTCGATCATATTTACAAGCTGCTTGACGCGAGCATCCATGTTCTCCTCCTTTCCCTGCGTCTAGTCTAACGCGGTAAAGAATGACACTCCACGTCGCGCTCGTACCGCCAACTCGGAACAGGTTGCGGGGAGTCCAGCTGAGCTATGGAGAGCCTGGGGAGAGGGCCCGAAGGCAATGCGTCGGTGTGGGATGCGCCTTCCCAGCCATTGGGCAGTCATTGGGGACAGACTTAAATGAGTAGTCGTTGGGGACGTTCTTGTTTGACTAGTCGTTTAAGAACGTCCCCAATGACTATTAAGGACTGTCCCAAGCTGCCGGCAGGAAAGGACCGTCCCCAAGTGCCGGGTTTGTCCCCAATGACTAGGTGAATAGCAAAAGCCCCGCGGTCGGAGCGGACCGCGGGGCTCATGAAGAGAGGCTAGTTTGCGGGCGCCTTGCCCGGCGCCCACGGGAGAGGCGATGGAGTAGAGACTACTCGTGGATGCGGGTGCCGGAGAGGCCGGCCATGGTCTCGGCGGCCTTGTCCAGGGCGCCGATGATGCAGGTGCGGCCCTTGCGGGAACGGGCGAACTTGATGGCGGCGCGGACCTTGGGCTCCATGGAACCCTTGCCGAACTGGCCCTCGTCGGCCAGGCGCTCGGCCTCGTCGGCGGTGAGGTCCTCGAGCTCCTCCTGGTTGGGCTTGCCAAAGTTGATGGCGACGTGCTCGACGGCGGTCAGCAGGAACAGGACGTCGGCGTCGCAGTCCTCGGCCAGCAGCTCGCCGCCCAGGTCCTTGTCGATGACGGCGGGAACGCCCTTGTAGCAGCCCTTGTTCTCGTAGTCGCGGACGACGGGGATGCCGCCGCCACCGCAGGCGATGACGATGAACTCGTTGTCGAGCAGGTTGAGGATGGAGTCGGCCTCGACGATCTTCTTGGGATCGGGGGAGGCGACGACGCGACGCCAGCCGCGGCCGGAATCCTCGACGAAGACCTTGGAGGGATCCTCGGCCATGAACTCCTTGGCCTGCTCCTCGGTGTAGAAGGGGCCGATCGGCTTGGTCGGGTTCTTGAACGCGGGATCATCCGGATCGCACTCGATCTGGGTGACGACGGTGGCGGCGTGCCAACGCTTATAGCGCTTGTGCATCTCGCGGCCGATGCCCTGCTGCAGGTGGTAGCCGATGTAGCCCTGGGACATGGCGCCGCACTCGGGCAGCGGCATCTCGGGGGTGCCGATGGCATCGTGGGCAGCAGCGAAGGCGTTCTGGATCATGCCGACCTGCGGGCCGTTGCCGTGGGTGATGATGATCTCGTTGCCCTGCTCGATGAGACCGAGGAGAGCGTGGGCGGTGTTGCTCACGGCCTCGATCTGCTCGACGGGGTTGTTGCCGAGGGCGTTGCCGCCGAGGGCGACGACAATACGATCGGGCTTGCCAAGAGGCTTAGACATTGCTGGAATCCTTTCTGTAAAAGGCCTACAACCCATTAATAACCCGCGTCCGTGCGATACGCGAGTTTATTAAGGTTTATATTCTCTTTATCGCTCATTTTATTCATTTTGAAAATACCTAAGCGGCGAACGGTCGATTTTACCCGCTCAGCGTAAAGAAGCCCAGTTCAGGCATATCTACGCCATTTACGTGCAACTTTATTTAAATAGAGCAGGGATTAGACCAGATTATGCAAACTATATCTTTGCTAAACACAAAACGGACAGCGCAATATCTTACTCGCACTATACGCGATTCTATACATTAATTTGACGAGTATGCACCCCTGCAAAAACATGGGGCTTTTCATCCAACATAAGGGATAGCCGATCGCGCTTCACCCCGCGGCAAGCGACTGCGAGTTCGCAGTATGGAACTTTACCGTCGGCTTCTGCATGAACGCTGCCGACGCCCTTTCGCTCCTGCGCGCCCAAGCAGCCGAGAACGCTAACGGCGCCACTGTCAACCTGGCCACCCTCAACAACGGCGCCGCCAGCCTTTTCGCAAAGTACCGTGCTGGTTCGCTGGCTTTGAGGCCTAAGTGAGCTTTGCTATTTGCCAATTTTTGTATGATTTGGGTCAAATCTATTTGTCAATTTTTGTATGATTAGGGGCAAATCTATTTGCCAATTTTTGTCAATGAGGTGTTTTAATGCTACGCCGCAAGGTCACTGATAGGCTTTTGAGCTGGAAGAATAACTCCCATAAGGCCCTGCTTGTTACCGGTGCGCGTCAGATTGGCAAGAGCTATGCGATTCGCGCGTTTGGAAAGAGCAACTACGCTTCGTATTATGAGGTCAATCTGCTACTTGATGCCGAGGCAAGAGACGTACTTGTTGGCGCTAAGAACTCCATTGACTTCATCAACCGTGTGGCCCTTCTTGCGGATGCACCGCTTGTTGAAGGAGACACGCTTATCTTCGTCGATGAGATTCAGGAGTATCCGCAGATCGTTACACTTATGAAGGCGCTGGTCGAGGACGGACGCTTTAGCTATGTCTTCTCGGGGTCTATGCTTGGGACTGAGTTTAAGGGGATCTCTTCTTTCCCGGTGGGGTATGTCGAGCACATTGTTATGCGGCCAATGGATTTTGAAGAGTTTTGTTGGGCAAACAGCATCAGCGAGAATGTGCTTGCAGACATCCGCAGCTGCCTTGTCGAGAGGCGTCCCGTCGAAAATTTTATTCATGAGGCGATGCTCAAAAACTTTAGAGCTTATATCGTTTGCGGCGGCATGCCGGAGGTCGTTCAGAACTATATCGATTCGGGCTATTCGCTCGTGAGAACGCGTGAGCTTCAAATTCAGCTAGTCGATCAGTACAAAAGCGATATCTCTAAATATGCATCGACTCGAGCGTTTAACGTTCGCTCCATTTTCGAGCAAATTCCCGTTCAGCTTGAGGCGGAGTCCCATCGCTTTATCGTCTCGTCTCTAGGCGAGGGAGCTCGTCTTCAAAAATACGAGCAGGATTTCCTATGGCTGGTGAACGCAGGCGTTGGATTGATGGCCCCCCAGGTGACGGAGGCACGAAGTCCTCTCAAGAGGACGGAGAAAACGACAGCCTTTAAACTATACGAGTCCGATACAGGTATGCTCGCATCGCGGTATCCCGGCAGCACGGCACGCGCCGTCTACCTTGACATGAAAACCCCCAACCTCGGCGGCCTCTATGAGAACGTGGTCGCACAGGAACTCGTTGCCCTCGGAGCAGATACGTGGTACTACCAAACGCGTGAGGTCGGTGAAGTCGACTTTGTAATCGAAGGTGCCCTCGGGCATGTTGTCCCAATCGAAGTCAAATCGGGCAAGAAAGTTCGAGCACATGCAGCCCTCGACCGTTTGATGAGTGTGGGCGAGTACAAAATTCCCGAGGCCGTTGTGCTGAGCCACGAAAACCTTTGCAAAGAGGGCAAGATCCTGTACGTTCCAATCTATATGACATTCTGTCTCGATGAGTTTATGGAAAAGGACGACCCCAACAACGATTTCTCGTTTGCACCCATATCTCTCTAGGTCATCTGAGTCCGCAAGCCAGCCCCCACGCCCAAAGTACTGCGCCTTTCGCGCCAAAGGCGCGAAACAGCAAGGGGATAGAAGGCAGCGACAACCAACTCCCCCACTATGCCCAAAGTGCTGCGATGTTTCGCGCAAAGCGCGAAACAGCACTGGGGCAGCAGAAGGCCACAATCAGCTAGCCCTCCATGCCCAAAGTGGCGCGTGGTTTCGCGGCCACGCCGCGAAACAGCGACCGGGACAAGGCACCCCCACAGCCACGTCCTTCATTCAGCCCCACAATCCGAGGACGTAGTCGTAGCAGGATCTGAGGGCTGACCTTCGCGGACACTCCGCAGGACGAAAGAACCCCCGCCGCACGTAGTGCGCAGCGGGGGTTCTTTCATGTCCGAGGACGTCCGCGAAGGTCAGCCCTCAGATCCTGCAGTGAGAGACCTAGGCCTCGTTGTACACCGTCTTGAGCTTCAGCAGGTGAGCGTAGCGGTCCATAGCGGCCTGCTCGTTCTCCTTGAAGAGCTCCTCGGCGCGCTCGGGGAAGGAACGCGTCAGCGAAGCATAACGGGCCTCGTTCATCAGGAACTCCTGATAACCGCCCGCGGGCTCCTTGGAATCGAGCGAGAACTTCTTGCCGGCAGCAGCCTCGGGGTTGAAGCGGAAGAGGTTCCAATAACCGCACTCGACAGCCTTCTTCATCTCGGCCTGGCAGTTCTGCATGCCGCCCTTCTTGATGGAGTGCATCTCGCAGGGGCTGTAGCCGATGATGAGGGACGGGCCGTCGTAGGCCTCGGCCTCGTGGATGGCCTTGAGGGTCTGAGCCGGGTTGGCGCCCATGGCGACCTGCGCCACATAGACGTAGCCGTAGCTCATGGCAATCTCGGCCAGGGACTTCTTCTTGGTCACCTTACCGGCAGCGGCGAACTGAGCGACCTGGCCCAGGTTCGAGGCCTTGGAGGCCTGACCACCGGTGTTGGAGTAAACCTCGGTGTCGAAGACGAAGACGTTGATATTGTGGCCGGAAGCCAGGACGTGGTCCAGGCCACCGAAGCCGATGTCGTAGGCCCAACCGTCGCCACCGAAGACCCAGAAGGACTTCTTGGTGAGGTAGGCCTTGTCGGCGAGGATCGCCTTGGAAGCATCGCAGCCGCACTTCTCGAGCTCGGCAACGTAGGCAGCGGCAGCGGTCTTGGAGGCCTCGGCGTCGTTGACGGAGTCGATCCAAGCCTGACCGGCGGCCTTGAGCTCGTCGGACGGACCGTCAGCGGCGATGATCTCCTGCGTAGCAGCGATCAGCTTCTTCTGAACGGCCTCATAGCCAACGGCCATGCCCAGACCGTGCTCGGCATTATCCTCGAACAGGGAGTTGTTCCACGCCGGGCCGTGACCGTCCTTGTCCTTGCAGTAAGGAGCGGTGGCAGCGGGGTTGCCCCAAATGGAGGAGCAGCCGGTGGCGTTGGAGATGAACATACGGTCGCCGGCGACCTGGGTCACCAGACGTGCATAGGCGGTCTCGGCGCAGCCGGCGCAGGAGCCGGAGAACTCCAGGTAGGGCTGCTTAAACTGGCTGCCCTTGACGTTGGCCGCGATGAGCTCCTTCTTCTCGGAGACGTTCTCGACCATGTAGTCCCAAACGGGCTGCTGGTCCATCTCCTGCTCGGTGGGAACCATCTCGAGGGCGCCCTTGGGGCAGACCTTGACGCAGTTGGTGCAGCCCATACAGTCGAGCGGGGACACAGCCATGGTGAACTTCATGCCCTTGGCCTTGGGGCCCATAGCGTCGAGCGTGCGGGTAGCCTCGGGCGCGGCGGCAGCCTCGTCCTCGGTCATCGCGAACGGACGGATAGTGGCATGCGGGCACACATAGGCGCACTGGTTGCACTGGATGCACTTGGTCTCGTCCCAGTGAGGAACGACCACGGCGACGCCGCGCTTCTCGTATGCGGAGGCGCCCAGCTCAAACTGGCCGTCGGCGCAATCGACAAAGGCGGAAACGGGCAGGCTGTCGCCATCCATGCGATCGATGGGCTCGAGCAGGTTCTTGACCTGCTGGGCGATAGCGGACTTGGTCTCCTCGGAGAGCTCGACGGGAGCGGCATCCTCGGCAGTTGCCCAGTCGGCCGGAACCTCGAACTTGCGGAAGGCGGTAGCGCCGGCATCGATGGCCTTGTGGTTGGCGTCGACGATGGCCTGGCCCTTCTTCATGTAGGACTTGGTGGCCGCGTCCTTCATGTACTGCAGGGCGTCCTCGGCGGGCAGGACCTTGGCCAGCGCGAAGAAGGCGGACTGGAGCACCGTGTTGGTGCGCTTGCCCATGCCGACCTTGGCAGCCAGATCGATAGCGTCGATCAGGTAGACGTTGACGTTGTTGTTCGCGATGTAGCGCTTGGCCACGGCGGGCATGTGCTCGGCGAACTCCTCGTCGCTCCACTGGCAGTTGACCAGGAAGGTGCCGCCCGGCTTGACGTCGCGGACCATCTTGAAGCCCTTGACGATGTAGCTGGGGTTGTGGCAAGCGACAAAGTCGGCCTTGGTCACGTAGTACGGCGAGCGAATCGGGGAATCACCAAAGCGCAGGTGCGAGACGGTGACGCCGCCGGTCTTCTTGGAGTCGTACTGGAAGTAGGCCTGGACGTACTTGTCGGTGTGGTCGCCGATGATCTTGATCGAGTTCTTGTTGGCGCCGACGGTACCGTCGCCACCCAGACCCCAGAACTTGCACTCGATGGTGCCGGGGGCTGCGGTGTTGGGCGCATCCTCGGCCTCGGGCAGGCTCAGGTTGGTCACGTCATCGACAATGCCGATGGTGAACTCGCGCTTGGGCTCGTCCTTCTTGAGCTCCTCGAAGACAGCGAACGCGGACGCGGGAGGCGTGTCCTTGCTGCCCAGGCCGTAACGGCCGCCGACGACCTTGATGCCCGTCTTGCCGGCCTCGTAGAGAGCGGAGACGACGTCCTGGTAGAGCGGCTCGCCGATGGAACCCGGCTCCTTGGTGCGGTCCATGACGGCGATCTTTTTGACGGTCTCGGGGAGAACGTCGACGAAGTGCTTGATGGAGAACGGACGGAACAGGCGAACCTTGACCAGGCCGACCTTCTCGCCGTGAGCGTTGAGGTAGTCGATGACTTCCTCGAGCACGTCGCAGAAGGAGCCCATGCACACGACGACACGATCGGCATCGGGAGCGCCGTAGTAGTTGAACAGGCCGTAATCGGTGCCGAGCTTTTCGTTGATCTTCTTCATGTAGCCCTCGACGACGGCGGGAAGCTCGTCGTAGACCTTGTTGCAGGCCTCGCGGTTCTGGAAGAAGATGTCGCCGTTCTCGTGGCTGCCGCGGGTATGCGGGTGCTCAGGGTTGAGCGCGTGATCGCGGAAAGCCTGGACGGCGTCCATGTCGCACATCTCGGCCAGATCCTTGTAGTCCCACATGGCGACCTTCTGGATCTCGTGGCTGGTGCGGAAGCCGTCGAAGAAGTTAAGGAACGGGGTCTTGCCCTCGATGGCGGCAAGGTGAGCCACCGGCGAAAGGTCCATGACCTCCTGGACGTTGCCCTCGGCGAGCATGGCGAAACCGGTCTGACGGCAGGCCATGACGTCGGAATGATCGCCAAAGATGTTCAGGGCGTGGGAAGCGACGCAACGCGCGGAGACGTGGAAGACGCCCGGGAGCTGCTCGCCCGCGATCTTGTACATGTTCGGGATCATCAGGAGCAGGCCCTGAGAAGCCGTGTAGGTGGTGGTCAGAGCACCGGCGCCCAGCGAACCGTGAACGGTACCGGCTGCACCTGCCTCGGACTCCATCTCGACGACCTTGACCGGGGTGCCGAAGATATTCTTGCGACCCTGGGCCGCCCACTGGTCGACATGGTCGGCCATCGGGCTGGACGGCGTAATGGGATAGATTCCCGCTACCTCGGTGTACGCATACGAAACATATGCGGCCGCCTCGTTGCCGTCCATAGACTTAAACTTACGCGCCATATACCCCTCTCCTCTCATATAGGTATACAGGCCCCGGCGATCGCCGGGATGTTGGCGTGATGGGATTTTCGCTGTTGCTTCCAATCATCTGGCAGGCAGGCTCAGCAGCAGGTACATGGCGTGGAGAGAAGGCATGCCGAGGCGAGGAGGGCTGCACGCACTCCACAGGCCCAGCTGCCCGTCTTGCACATGACCGAGCGCCGCAAAGGCCGCATGCCGGATGCTCCCGGGCACGCCCCGGCGATGGGAGGCACCCGCAACGGAAATCCGCATGCGGGTTTATTGTACCCCGCCGCCAAGTGTAATTTCGACAAATATAGGTGGGCGGTAAAGGTTTACCTCGGGTGACCGCCAAGGGCCAAAATGAACGCTTCGTCCCCGGACGATTGGCCCTGGCGCGCCATGGAGTGTCCCGGAGTGCCGGCATAAAAGGAACGTCCCCATCTGCCGACTAGAGGGCGCCGACGCCGAGGAGGATAGCGTAGGTGGTGGATTCGCCAAGTCTGAGCTCGTCGCCGGGGTTGAGCTGAGCGGAGCGGCCGGGCTCGACCTGGATGCAGACGTTCGTCGCGCCGTTTACCACCATGGTTCCGTTGGTGGACGACAAGTCCTCGACGTGCCAGATATTTTGAGCATCGCACCAGATATGGGCATGGCGGGCCGAGACATCGTCGCCGACGTCGGTAATATCGCCCTCACCAGTGGCCAGCGCACCAATCTCAACACCCTGCTCACTCGGCTGAATCCAGCGCGGGGCGCTCACGACAAAACTGTTTTGTACGCGCAGCAAGCCCAAGGGGTGCGCCGGAGCGGGTTCGCGTTCGCCCGCGGTCATCGACATGCCAAGCGAACGCGGCGTGGAGGTGCCTCCGCCACAGGTCGCGTGCGCGTAGTCGATGGCATAGTTCACCGAGGACCGCACATCCGCCGAACAACCGACGGCGACAAACAGCACCAGCACGGCCTCGGCGCGCTCGGCGGGCATGAGTTCCGCCGCCTGGGACAGGCGATCGAGCGCGTTGCGATAGAGATTCGTGTCCTGATGGCACTCTTCGAGCGCGCGTACCATCGGTTCACCTGCAGGACCGCACACCATATTGATCACAGCCGTGGAGTCCATGGGATTGCGCTGGCGCAGGGCCAGTTGCGACATAATACGCGCAGCCGAGGTACCGTATTCGGCAAAGTAGCGCTGCTGAAGCGTGCCGACCGGCGCGCGAACGATAAAGCGGGAAACCCAAGAGCGATCGGCGGCTCGGCTCTGCGGGCTGCGGCCGTCGGCGAGCGGACGGGACGAAAGCACCAAGCCGCACAGCTCGATATGGCTCAGATGCGCCGCGCGCTTAAAGATGTCAAACATGGCCCCGCATGGGGTGAGCTCAACTTGAGATGCCATGACCTAGGCCTCCTTGGTCGTAGAAATAGAATCGGACGATACTTCGACAGGTCCGCCAAAAGTACGGGCAGCTGCGGCTCCACCGGCAAGCGGAGTCGCCATCTGGGCTTTTGTGCGTCGCGGTGCCGAAACGGGAAGTTCAAAGGCAAAGCCCATCGCAAGCAAAAACCACGTAAGCGTATAGGTTGCAACCAAAGCGGCAACAAGGCCGCCCATCACGGCGCGTTGGGAAAATACGCTACATGCAGCCACAGCCAGTACCGGAACCTCGCAGGCAGAAAGCGCAAGCACACCCTGCAGGAACCCCGAGCGTCGATCGCGCGCAAGTGCCCCCGCGACAACGCCGGCCATGCCTGGCAGCGCCAGCGCCAGTGCGGCAATAACACCCGGTAGCGACCCAGGCCACACGAGCGATCCCAAAGTCGCCGTCACGCGAGCGCCCGACGCCAGCAGCGCGGCCGAAACCACGACCGCAGCCCAAACCACGCCACAGACGACCGCCGCGCCGACCATCAGCGCGCGACGAACCGCGCGGCCGGACGCATCCATGGGGCACGGCGTGAGCGGCTCGCCGCGGAGCGAACGACCGACATTTTGCGCATAGTGGTCACAAAACGCCGAGAGCGCCGCCTCGACCGCCGCCGGCTCGGGACGATCTTTTTGATGGCTGGACAGACAGGCCATCACCACGTTGAACAGCTGGGCATCGACAAACGCCAGCGCATCGCGTAGCTCCTCGGAATCCGGCTCAAGCCCCAGCTGCTGGGCCTGCTCGGCCGCGGCGAGCGCCACATCGGGCTCGCGATGAAGCAGCTGCGTCAAATCGCAACCGGGCGCATGGGCACCAATGGGATAGTCGGGCCGCGTGTCCATCTTGAGACGGTAGGGGCTCGCGATGTCGCGCGTCTTTTTGCGCGAACCCGAGGTGCCCGAAGTGCTCGGCGCGGCTTCGTATGGCGCGATGCCGGCAATGAGCTCGTAAACCGTGCTTGCCGCGGCATAGACGTCAATCGCCGGCGACATACGCAAAGCGCGCAGGTCGGGAATATCGTCGGTGAGCATCTCGGGCGGGGCATAGGCAACCGTCGCGCGACGCAGCGTGGCATAACGCTCCGTAAACGACGCCTTGCCGCCGGTACCGGCCACGGCCGACGCAGGCTCAAGCGCCAGCGACGAGCCAAAGTCGATCAGGCACAGGTCAAAGGTGCCCTCGGCAAGCTGCCGGTCAAGCGGTAGACGCGCCGTACGCACCATAATATTAGCGGGCGAGATATCGCGATGGACAAAGCCCTCGCCCACCAGGCTCATACGGCAGAGCAGATCGAACAGGTCGCGACCCAGACGCGCCGCCACAAGCGGCGACAGGCGTCCGGCATCGTCCACGGCAAGTCGCGAACGCAAGCGGGCAAGCGTCTCGCCCTCGACCCATTCCATGACAATTGCAGGCACACCGTCGACCTCGCCCCAGCCATAGAGGCGGGGAAAGCCCTTAAGGCCCGAAAGGGCGCGATGGCATTCGTATTCCTCGCGAAACGCCGCCTTGAACTTGGCGACCAGCGCCTCGTGAGCGGCATCGTCGTCAAACTCATCGCGCGTCGGCAAGATGAGCTGTTTGAGTGCCACGGCCTCGCCTTGGGCGTTGACGGCACGCGTCACGCGGCCGATACCGCCACGGCGCATGGTGGCATCGTCGGCAAACAGCATCGTAAAACGACGCAGATAGGCAGGCAGTTCGCCCTGACCGAGCGCAATGGCCGGCTCAAACCCGTCGACACGCGCCAGGCGCAGGCCGACCATGGGATCGCGACCGAGCGATTGTGGTGTGGTGGATGCAAGATCGGTCATCATAGGGCAAGCGCCGCCACGTTATTGTTGAAGTTACCGAGCGCGACGTCATCATCGCCGTAATGGCCGACCCATTGACATAGGTTGGTGTAACAGCCCCACAGATTGGCATACTGCTGATACCACTTTGACCGGGGCGAGAATGTCTGACGACCGAACTCGGCTCGAATGACAAACATCTCCCCGACCAGGCTGTCGCACGGCCTGGGATCTCCCGTAGAGTTATAGGTCGAGACCACGTCATTGGCACGAGAAACATAGCCGTCGAGCATGTTGTACTTGGTCACAAGCCAGCTGTGAATGCTCTCTTCCTCAGCAGCGGAAAGGCCACCGGAGTTTGCATCGTTGTCAGTGTTGCCGCCCGTCGAGCCGCCGTTTCCAGACCCTCCGGCAGAGGAACCCGACCCAGAGCCACCGCCCGAACTCGACGAATCCGAGCCGGAGCCAGAAGTATCCGAGCTACCGGGCTTTCCGGACTGCTGGGCGTCCTGCTCCTTCTGCTGCTCGACCTTATTCACCGTTGCCGCCACGCTATTGTTGGACAACCGATCGATGATCTTGGTGTTGGTGAGCACGATGGTTTTGCCATTGGCAAGCGTGACTTCGTTGTCCGGGGCCTCGGCGCCGTCCGCGTCGCCGGTGCCAAACACAATATGCGCGACCACACTTGCCCAAGCATATCCAGTCGTGGTCCCCAGGTCACTTTTGACCTCATGCCCCACGCGCGGTTCGCGTGCGGCATGTGCCTGCATCATGGACGGCACGGTCATGCCATAGGCAGAAACGCCAGCTATGACCAGCACCAGCGAGCAAGACAGCAGTGCGTACGCCCGCGGCGCCAAGCCCAGTCGGCGTCGCATGCGCACCGCGGCGCCGCGCTTTGTCTGAGTGCCACCGGGCCGCATGCGTTCTCCTCCAACAAAAACACGCCGCTCGGGAGCGGCGCATTCATTCGAATCCATATTTGAGTGTATCAGCGAACCCAAAAGGTTGCGCAACGAATGGGCAAATTAAGGATGCGAGTGGAAGCATCCATGCGATAAGCGGATACAAAGCATCTTTGTTGCACAACAAACTTACAGTCGCACGGGGAAATTATGGCTACCCCGTGCGTCGCGATGAAGACATACGGCAGGAGCAGGCTCGCCACCTAAATCGTGCGACGGGCCTCGATGGCGCGCCCAAGCGTAAGCTCGTCGGCATACTCCAGGTCGCCGCCCACGGGCAGGCCGCTCGCCAGACGCGATACCTCAACGCCCAGCGGTTTGATAGTGCGGGCCAGGTAGCTCGCCGTGGTCTCGCCCTCGATATTGGGGTTGGTGGCGATGATGACCTCGTGGATGTCCTCGTGGCCCAAGCGTGCCAGCAGCTCACGAATGTGCAACTGCTCGGGACCAATCTTGTCCATGGGACTGATCACGCCGCCCAATACGTGGTAGAGACCGTGGTAGCTGCCCGTGCGCTCAATCGCCTGGACATCGCGCGGCTCGCCCACCACGCAAATGCGAGTGGTATCGCGCATCGAATCCTGGCAGATGGAGCACTCGTCGGCCGTGGCGTAGTTAAAGCAGCGGCTGCAAAAGTGAACCTCCTGCTTGACCTCCAGGATAGCCTCGGCCAGGCGGCGCGCCTCCTCGGCATCGGCCTCGAGCAGGTAATAGGCGATGCGCTGGGCCGACTTGGGACCAATGCCCGGCAGACGGCCCAGCTCATCGAGCAATTTTTGCAGACTATGGTTGGCACTCATATATATGCGTGTCTTAGAACGGCATGCCCGGGATGTTGAGGCCGCCGGTGATGGCGCCCATCTGCTTGTTGGCGAGCTCGTTGACACCGCGGACGGCCTCGTTGACGGCAGCCATGATCATGTCCTGCAGCATATCGACGTCCTCGGGATCGAGGGCATCGGGGTCGATGGTGAGGTTGACGAGCTCCATCTCGCCGTTAACGGTCACCTTGACCATGCCGCCGCCGGTAGAGGCGTCGACGGTCTGGGACTTAAGGTTTTCCTGCGCGGCGGCAAGCTGCTCCTGCATCTTGCGAGCCTGCTTCATCATTTGCTGCATGTTCATACCGGCCATGATGGCTCCTTTACGTGCGGCCGCGCGACAAGCTGCAAGGGCAGCCGGAGCGCGACGGGACTTTCAAACTCAAAAATCGTACCACGGCGCGGGGCAAGCAAGCGGGGCGGACACGCTACCTCAGTCGATATACATGTCCTTGAGCGTGACGCACGCCCAAGATTATGCAAGGTCGAATTATGCAAGGTTGCATAATTATCTCAAGCTACATCTAGCAGAGCTGGAACCAGGCAGTTTATGCGTAGGGCTACAAGGCTACATGGCAAAATGCCGAGCCGCTGCTCGAGGCGGCACGCATGGCGGCTGGGTATAATTTGATTGTCATAGATGACGATTTGGAGGTGCCCTCGTGAATGTCCCAGCCGTACTCCAAAACATCCGCTCAAAACACCCCGTTGCATATGTGGTTCTCTATCTCTTTGTCGTCTGGGTATTACTGGTTATCATCACCCATGCCATAGCTTTTGGAGCAGAACTGCTGATAGCCAGCTCGGACCAGCCCGTCGTCAAATGGGAGACGACCGATGAATGCACCGACGGAACCCGAACCATTTACTACAACAGCCCGTCCCTCTACCAAGAGTTCAAGGTCAAGATAAAGGACTCCAAGATTGTCGATGCCGAACTGGGCTCTTTATTTACAATCGGAGCAACCGTCAACGCCGAGCAAGTCGAGTACACGGACAGCCATGCGACATATCGTATCGACCTCAGCATCCTAGGCCGACCGTCACGTGCCTGTCTGCTCGAATGCGATATACGCGGCACCACACTACACATGTCCGAAATACAGATGCGCCCGGACAAAGAGATCTCTTCTTGAGCAGCGTACCCGCCCGCACGGTTACTCCACCGGTTTGAAGATGGTGGCCTGGCCAAAGACGCTGCGGATGAGGGCTTTGGCCTCGTCCTCGGTCTGCGGGATGCTCGGGGCTGCGCCCTGGTGGCCGAAGGGACTGCCGGCGCCGGGGTTGGACTCCCAAGGGGCAGCGGGGGCGTCATCGCTTGCGGGAGCGGACGTCGCAGCTGCGGGAGCCGCGGCTGAGGCGGCAGGGCTGGGCGCAGGCACCGCGGCAGGCACGTCGAACGGAGGAAGATCCTCCCCGCCCGCATCGCCGGCAAAGCCACCGACCATGGCGTCGTCGTAGGGCACCTGCTCGGATTCCCAAGGCGCAGCCTGCGCAGACGGCTGAGCCTTGGGAGCGGACGCGCGCTTGGGCGCTCGGGGCGCGGGCTCGGTCGGGAGCTTGCCCGTGGCAGGAGCACCGGCAGGGTTGTCGGAGCGCAGCCAGGGGGCCTTAGCCAGGTCGGATGACTTGGGTGCGGGTGTGGCAGCGGGCTTGGGCGCGGGGGTCGGAGCAGCCGGTTTGGGCGCAGCAGGTTCAGGCGCCGACGGAGTCGGTGCCGCTACCGGTGCCGCTTTTGGCTGCGTCGCGCTGGCGCTCGAGGATGCAGGGACCGCCGAGGACACGGGTTGCGGGTCCGCAGATGCCGCAGCCCGTGCAGATGGAGAATGCTCCTCATGTTGAGGAGCCGGCGTGCCACCCCCATCCAGGACATAGTCGACGGTGCGACGACCGAAGACTGCACTGACTGTCGGCAAAAACACCGCCTGTGTATCAGCACGCCCGAGCATCTTGATAGCAAATGCCGTAGGGAACGAGACCGTGAGCTTAGAACCATCGTCTGCCGTAGCGCGGGCGTTCAACAGGAGAGCCGCATAAGAAGGTTGTTGGGCCTTGACGCGCTCGACGACCTCGGCCCATTTGCGCTGGAGCTCGCCGGCATCCTCGACCGCGGGGGTCTCGGCGGCGCCGGCGGCAGCAACCTGGGCGGCGCTGTTGGGCTTGAACACCGGCACGGTCGATGCCGCAGGCGCGGGAGCCGCAACGGGTTGAGGTGCAGGCGTTACAGGTTTGGGCGCCGACGCAGGAACCGCGGACTTGGGCGCAGACTGGGCCGCCGGAACAGCAGTGCCGCGGTCCCAAGGCATGCCACCCTGATGCGCGGACGTAGCAGCGGGGGCGGCAGTCGCCGCGGGAGTAGCGGCTCGGGCACCCGAAATCAGCGTCGGCTGCTGGGCAGCAGCGGGTGCGGATGCAGCAGGCGCACTCGTTTGAGCAGCAGCCACACCCGCCGGCACCGCGGCGTTGGCGACCATGGCCTCCAAGCGTGCCACGCGCTCGGCCAGGGCCTCAATGGTCAGATCGGCCTCGGGACGTGCCAGGCGCGTGCAGGCGATCTCGAGCACCAGGCGCACGTCGCTCGCGCCCCTCATCTCCAGCGCGGCATCGTCAAGCACCGTCAGCACGCGGGCCAGGCGGTCGGCCGGATGCTCGCCAAAGGCAGCGGCCTCGGCAGCAAGCGCCTCGGCCTGCTCGATCCCGCCCTCAAACAGCTCGGCACGGGCACCGGCAACGCAGGCCACATACACGTCGCGCACATGCGCCACCAGGTCGCGCGTCAGCTCAAGCAGGTCATTGCCCTCCTCGACCTGTGCGCGAATGAGCCCATAGAGCTCAGCAATATCACGCTCGGCGATGGCGCGCGCAAACTCGCCCAGAATCTGGTCCGAAACTTCGCCCAAAAGCGAGCGGGCATCGTCCGCGTGCACGGTACCGTTGCCGAAGACGCTCAGCTGCTCCAGCGTGGAGAGCGCGTCGCGCATGCCGCCCTTGGCATGACGCGCCACGATAGCCAGCGCCTCGTCGTCGTAATCGAAGCCCTCCTGCTCGCACACGTAGGACAGGCGATGCTCAATATCCTCGTTGCCGATGCGATGAAAATCGAAGCGCTGGCAGCGCGAGAGGATGGTCTCCAGAATCTTTTGCGGGTCGGTGGTGCACAGCACGAAGATCACGTGTGCCGGCGGCTCCTCGAGCGTCTTGAGCAGCGCGTTGAACGCCGCCGTCGTGAGCATGTGAACCTCGTCGATGATATAGATCTTGTACTTGCCGCGCACCGGGGCAAAGTTGACGGAGTTGATGATCTCCTCGCGCACATTGTCCACGCCCGTGCGGCTTGCGGCATCGAGCTCGTAGACATCGGGGTGGTTGCCCTCGGCGATGAGCTCGCACTCCTCACAGGTGCCGTCGGGCATGCACCCGCTTGCGCCCTCGGCGCGCGCTGCCTCGGCATTACGGCACAGCAGCGCCTTGGCAAGGATGCGCGCCATGGTGGTCTTGCCCGTGCCGCGCGGTCCGCAGAACAGGTATGCGTGGGACAGGCGCCCCTCGGTGATGGCGTGCTCGAGCGTCGAGACGATATGCTGCTGGCCCACCACGGAGTCGAAGGTGAGCGGGCGATACTTTCGGTACAACGATTCCATGGGTGCTCCCCCGGGTATACTGAGTCTTGTTGCCGCGACGGCCATGCGGTCGCACGGCATACTGCATTCATAATAACCCGTACGGCGAGCCCGCCGCGATAGGAGTCCAAAGAGCATGGCAGACGCAGAGAGCAACCTCGTCCCCTCCGAAGCAGCCGACCAGGTCGAGGTCGCGCTCGAGGAGCAGGCCGCAGCCGACGACGGCATCCTGTACCTCAACGAGTACCAGTACGAAAACGACCTGGTCACCGACTTCGCCCGCCTGGTCGCCTCGCCCAGGCGTCGCGGTTCGCTGTATGTCGCCGCGGCAATTGCCGCGCTGATCGGCATTGGCATGCTGGTGGCCGGCGGTAACTGGATCAAGTTTGGCGTCGTCCTGATCGTATTCGGCGCCTTTTTGGCCTGGTGGAGCAAAAACCTGCACCACACGCTCGCCCGTGACTTTATCGACGCCGTCGAGGCCGACGAGTCCATGGGTGGCCGCTATCGCCGCGTCGCTGCCAACGAGGACGGCCTGATGGTTTGGGGCAAGAGCGGCAAGTCGCAGTTCTTCCCGTTTGAGAAGCTCGACCACGTACTCGACGGCGAGCGCATCTTTGTAGCCATGTTCGCCGACCAGGGCGTGACTATCCCTAAGGACACCTTTATCCGCGGCGATGCCGAGCAGTTTGGCCCCTTCCTTAAGGCGCGCATCAACAAAAAGCTCCGCATCGAGACCAAGAAGAAGAAAATGAAGGCCGAGAAGGCTGCCGCCGAGGCCAAGCGGGGCGACAAGGCCGACAAGCCCCAGGACAACAAGGGCAAGCAGCGCAAGCAGAAGAAGAACAAGAAGAAGCGCTAACCCGAGCCGGGGTCCAAACTCCGGCCGCCTGCTTAGGCGTAACTTAGATTGACAGCGGAAACCGCATCCCGTTTTGGCGCTCCAAAGTGGGATGCGGTTTCCTTTTGAGCGCCCATCCGGAAAGCGCATCCCGCTCTACGCCAATATTCTGGGACGCAGTTTCCGCAGACCACCCCATTCGGAAAGTGCATCCCTTAATTTGGTCGCAAAGTGGGGTGCGCTTTCCGAGCGAGCCAAAACAGAGCCAAGCCAGACAGGCAACCTCGCATCCCGCTATCCTCCCCATGCACCCGAGCGTGCTACACTAGCAGCATCTATGCCACCGCGAACGGCTCGGCTCGGCGCCCGCCGCTCGCAAACGAACTTTAAACGCACGAGGGTTGGCCATGCCGCTTTTCTCGCAACATACCGCCCGGTTCTCGCCGGACGTTCCTTTGGAGGGCACCAGCTCTCGCGAGCTGCTCAAGCGGTACCAGCCGCTCGAGACACTTGCGACCGGCGGTTTTGGCTCCATCGAGATCTGCCGCGACACGCACCTGCGCCGCCGCGTCGCCATTAAGCGTATCCCCCTTATCAACGGTGCCGGCATGCCCGCCAGCGACATCATGGATGTCCTGCGCGAGGCGCACACCGCCGCCATGCTTCAACATCCCAATATCGTGCAGGTCATCGACTTTACGCACGACACAGCCTATGCCTACCTAGTCATGGAGTATGTCGATGGCATGTCGCTGGCCGAGTTTTTGCACCGCGTGGACGGCCACTCACTTACCTTTGACGAGGCCGCAGCTATTGCCGATGCCCTGGGCCAGGCGCTCACCTTCGCCCATAGTAATGGCGTACTCCACCTGGACATTAAGCCCGCCAACGTGCTCATCGACCACTCGGGCAATGTAAAGCTCACCGACTTTGGCATGGCGCGACTGTCGTCCGCCGGTGGCTTTGGCGGTTCGCGCGGCGGCACCATCGGCTACATGCCGCCCGAGCAGCTCGATATCGAGACCGGCACGGTCGACGAACGCGCTGATGTCTTTGCCCTTGCCTGTGTGATCTACGAGGGCCTGTGTGGCAGCGCCCCCTTTATGGCGGCCACGCCCGCCGACTCGCTCGGCCACATCATCGGCGGCGCCACCTATCCCAGCGAGCTGATACCACACTTTCCCCCGGGAGCCGAGAGCGCGCTCATGAGCGCGCTCTCCCCCATGCCGCAGGACCGCCCCAACAGCATCGAGGCATTTTGCGACCAGCTCCTTGCCGGTCTGGGCAGCGTGCGCGAAGGCCGTCGCAGCCTGGAGCAAATGGTTGGCGAGCTTTCGGATGACGAGCAGGAGCTCGACGATATCGAGCCGTCGCACTACGAGGACGACGCCATCGAGGTCGACCCCGCACTCGGCTGGGCGGGCACGCGCTGGAGCCATGCGCGCGACTACACCATGCGCACTATCTCGGCGCTAACGTGCGGCACCTTTAGCTTTTTGCTGATGCAAACGGCCGGGGTCGCGGCGCTTCCCGGCCTGGTCATTGCGGCTATCGCGATCGGAGCGGCGGCTGGCCTGGCCCCCCAGATTGGCTCGGCCATCTCGGCTGTGGGCTTTTTGGTGCTCATGGCCAACGCCACCATGCAGGCACAGGGCATCCTGTCGATGCTGCCCGTCGCGGTGATCTTTGCCGCCGCCATGTCCGGTTGGTGGATCGCCTGGGGTCGCACCGAGACTGCCGCGAGCGCCACGCTCACCTGTGCACTCGCGCTTGGCTGTCTGACCGGCAATACCTTCCTGGCAGCTGGGGTCGCCGCCGGCGTCGCGTCATTTTGGCTCGGCCCGGCAAGCGCCGCCGCGGCAACGGGCATGGGCGCGCTTTTTGCCCGTCTGGCCACGGTCGCGCTTTCAGCCGGAGGCGTGCTGGGGCTCGGTAACGTTGCTGCAGCGCTGGGAGACCCGCTCCTTTGGGCTGCCTTTGTGCTGGTCGCGGCAACTGCCGCGGCGTCATCTGCGCTGCTCAATGTCCATGCCAAGCGTGCCAATCAGGGCTCAAACCTTGCCGCAATCGCCGCCATCGCTGTCACCGGCATCGGCTGCGCAGCGGCGTCCTGTCTTGCACACCATATGGAAATTGCCAGCCTTGCAGCCGCGGTCATCGCCAAGGCGGCGGTTGCGGGAATCCTATCCTCTATAATCGTTGGGATATGCCTATATTTGCTCGGATACCAAAGAACCTATACGGAGAGTGATCTTTCGTGAACTTCCTGAACATCTTCGAGGACCACGTGGCCGGCATCTTCGGTGCCACCCGTGCCCCGTTCTCCTTTAAGAAGCTTGCCAAGCAGGCCGCTCGCGACATGGAGGATCAGACTCTGGTGATTAACGGCGTCAACACGGCGCCGGCACTCTATACCATCCTTATCGCCGCCGACGACGATCCCATGCTCGCCCCGTTCTACCCCGAGCTTTCGCGCGAGGTCCGCGAGTTCGTGAAGGCGCAGGCCGAAAAGCGCCGCTATGTCTTTGTCGGCGAGCCCCTCGTGCGCTTTATGATCGATCCACAGCTGCGCGCCGGCAAGTTCTCGGTCTTTGCCGAGAACGTCGATGCCCCCACGCTCGGCCGCCTGTACGAAGAAGAGCGCGCCTATCAGAACGGCCTGGGCCAGAACAACTCCGCGGCAAGCCGTGCCGCCAGCGCCCCGCGCGCCGGCCAGCAGCAGTTTGCCGCCCCGCAGCAGCAGCGCCCCGCCGCCATGCCCCAGCAGCAGCCGACGCCTCGCGCCGCCGCTCCCGACCCGCTTGCCGTGGCAGACCCCTTCGCGCCTAGCGTCCCCGACCCCGCCGCCGCACCCATCCCAGTGCCGCAGACCGTCTCGCGCGACGCGCTTGCCGGCATGGGCGGAGCCGCCGCGACCGGTGCCGCCGTGGGCCTAGGCGCCGCAGCCGGCATCGCCTCCAACATGGCGAGCACTCGCGCCCCGCAGCGCCCGCTCGCCCAGCTCGTCGACGTCGTGAGCGGCGAGAGCCATAGCATCACCTCCGCACAGGTGACCATCGGTCGCGAGCGCTCAGTTTCCGACATTGCCCTGCGCGACCCCAACGTGTCGCGCCGCCACGCCCAGCTCACCTTTACGGGCTCGGATTGGTCGATCGAGGACCTCAATTCCACCAACGGCACGCTCGTCAACAACCGCCGCATTACGCGCTGCCCGCTGCGCAACGGCGATCTGCTGACGTTTGGCCTGAGTACCTTTGAATTTAGGGGATAGTCGCTTATGAACATCGATATCGTCCTTTTTGCAGGCCGCATCGTCCTGGTCGCCCTGCTCTATATCTTTCTGTTCGCCGTCATGAAGACCGGCGTGGGACTTGTGCGTGGACAGCGCCGCGACTCGGCTATCTGGACGATCGATGTGGACAAGGGTCCGCGCGGTATCCGCGGCATCCACGTAGACATGCTCGGCCCCGTCATCGTCGGTCGCTCGCCATCTTCGGACATCTGCATCAACGAACCGTTCGTTTCAGCCTCGCACGCGCGCTTTTCGCTGCAGGGCCCGGCGCTCATCATCGAGGACCTCAACTCACTTAACGGCACGCTCGTCAACGGCCGCCAACTCGTGGAGCCCGCGACGCTGCGTGAGGGCGACGAAGTCCAGATTGGCGACGTGGTCATGAAGGTGAACCGTCGATGATCGACGAGGAGAACAAGTCCGCAACTATGACCGAGGCACCGGCTGCCGCCGTAGCTGCACCGGCCCACGCCGCTCCGGCGGGCTCCGCACCCGTGGAGCCCGAGGACACCGTGTTCTCCCTGCCTCTTTCGCATGTAACGCATGATATTTCGGATCTCGCCGATAACGAGGACGAAGAGGATGCCGTAGCGGCGCCCATCGGCGCACATGCTGCGGAACAGCCCACAGCGCCCGAAGCAACCCCGGCGCCGGCTCACTTTGCAGAGCCCGTCGCCGCGGCAATCAACGAGAGCGCTGCGGTGTTTGCGGCACCCGAGCCCGCTGCGCCGGCGTTTCCCATAGCCCCGGCATCCGAGGTTGCGCCCGTGTCTACGCCGGCGCCCGAGCCTATAGACGTCAGCCCGCAAGACGACGAGTCGACCGCCCGCGTGTCCGAGGAGCCCGACTCCCCGGACACCGACAATTCCGAATCAAACGCCGAGACCGACACCGTCTCTCCCGGTGACACCGCCGAGATCGACGTTGCTGCCGTTGAGGCCAAGCTCAAAGACCCCGGCTCGACCATGAGCTTTGAGCCCCTGACCGAGGAGCGCATCGAGACCGACTCGACCTATGATGCCGGTACCACCACGCAACTCATGTGGGGCGCCCGCTCCGACGTTGGCTGTGTGCGCCCGCACAATGAGGATTCCTACCTGGTGCAGTCGCCGCTCTTTTGCGTATGCGACGGCATGGGTGGTCACGCCGCCGGCGAGGTAGCCTCTTCTATCGCTGTCGAGACTATAGCCAAGACGGCCCCACAGTCCGCCGACGCAGCACGCCTGGCCGCAGCCGTCGAGGCAGCCAACGCCGCCGTAATCGAGGCGGCCCTGAACGGCCTGGGCAAGCCCGGCATGGGCTGCACAGCCACCTGCGCCTATATCGAAAACGATACGCTCGCCATCGCCCACGTGGGCGACTCGCGCGCCTACCTGCTCCACGAGGGCACGCTCATCCGCGTGACCCGCGACCACTCCTACGTGGAGGAGCTCGTGGACGCCGGCGAGATCACGGCAGACGAGGCTCGCGTCCACCCCAACCGTTCG
This sequence comes from Collinsella sp., assembly GCA_019424905.1. Taxonomy (GTDB): domain Bacteria; phylum Actinomycetota; class Coriobacteriia; order Coriobacteriales; family Coriobacteriaceae; genus Collinsella. The sequence goes on from JAHYYP010000002.1 coordinate 125,384, forward strand.
GTCATCACCCGCGCACTGGGCTCGGACCCCGCCATGTATGCCGACCACTTCACTCTGCATATCGAGGAAGGCGACCGCCTGATCCTGTGCTCCGACGGCCTTTCGAGCATGATTCCCGATAGCGATATCGAGAACATCGCCACGCAGTCCTCAACCGCGCAAATCTGCGTCGACAACCTAGTGGACGCGGCGCTTGCCGCCGGCGGCCACGACAACGTGACCGTAGTAGTCGTTGACCTGGTTGACGATGGCGTCATGCGCGAGGCGCAACGCGTGCGTCGCCGCAACGTTACTATCGCCGCCATCCTGGCCCTCGTCTTTGTGCTGGCAGCTGGCATCTGGGCCTACACGGGTGTCACCGGCTCGTACTACCTGGGTACCTACCAGGGCAATGTCGCCGTCTGGCGCGGCCTGCCCGGCAAGCCACTCGGACTCAAGCTCCACTGGCTCGAAAGCGAAACCAGCATCAAGCTGTCCGACCTGCCCGAAGACACGCAAAACCGCCTCAAGGCGGGCATTCCGCAAACAAGTGTCGACGATGCGCAGGACACGATATCCAAGTACCGCCACCAGATCGACGAGGAGCAGACCCGCCAGGTGATCGACGCGCAAACGATTCGCGACAACACCAATCAGGGATCGACCTCCGAATCAGATTCCGAGAAAACCGCCGAACAGTCCGCCGAGGCCGAAGCCTCCGATAAGAATTAGAAAGGGAGTGCCGCTTATGAGTCGCCGCAACACCGAGCTGCTCTTGCTCATCGCCTCGGCGTTCCCCGTCATCCTGCTGTATGCGATGTACGTCCTCACCGCGGGCGCTGCCATCTCCTTTGAGACGCTCGCCGTACCGATCGGCCTCTTTGCCGCCTTTGCCGCGGCCCACATTGCCGTGCGCATCTTGGCGCCCGGTGCCGACCCCGCCATCCTGCCCATCGTATTTATACTTTCGGGCATCGGCATCACGTTCGTGACGCGTCTCGCCCCCGCTCTCGCCATCTCACAGCTCATCATCCTGTTTGTCTCGGTGGCGCTCATGGTGGGAACGCTTGCACTAGTCAAAAACCTCGACGTGGTCATGCGCTACAAGTACACCTTTGGCATCATCGGCATCATTCTGCTGATGCTGCCTATCTTTATCGGCACCACGATCTCGGGCTCCAAGCTGTGGATTCGCATCGCGGGCTTTACCATCCAGCCTGGCGAGTTCGCCAAGGTCTTTATCGTGCTGTTCCTGGCCGGGTACCTGGCCGAGAACCGCGAGCTACTCTCCATCTCCAACCGCAAGATCCTGGGCTTTAAGATCCCTCGCCTGCGACTGCTGCTGCCGCTGTTTGCCGTGTGGGGTGTGTGCCTGCTCGTCGTCGTCTTCGAACGCGACCTGGGTTCGGCCGTGCTGTTCTACACCATCTTCTTGCTGATGCTCTACGTTGCCACGGGGCGCTTTTCGTATGTCGTTATCGGCCTTGCGCTCTTAGCCGTTGGAGCCGTGGGCGCCTACAAGTTCCTGTCGCACGTTCAGGTGCGTTTCCAGGTTTGGGTCGATCCGTTTAAGGACGCCCAGGGCCAGGGCTACCAGATCGTCCAGTCGCTCTTCTCGCTTGCCGACGGCGGTCTGGTCGGCGTTGGCATCGGCAACGGGATGGCCAACAACATCCCCGTCGTCGAGTCCGACTTTATCTTCTCGGCCATCGGCGAGGAGATGGGTCTTTTGGGCGGTGGCGCCGTGCTCATCCTGTTTATGCTCTTTGCCGTGCGTGGCCTCACCACGGCTGCCCGCGCTAAATCCGACCTCGCCGCCTTTAGCGCCACGGGCCTTACGGCCGCCATCAGCTTCCAGGCCTTCTTGATCGTTGGCGGCGTTACCCGCCTGATCCCGCTGACCGGCGTCACCTTGCCCTTTATGAGCCAGGGCGGCTCCTCGCTGCTGGCGAGCTTTATCATCGTCGCGCTCCTGCTGCGCGCCGGTGACGAGGCGACCGGACGCGAGGCCGAGCTTACCGGCACCGGCACCATGGCCGCCATCACCGATGATCAGGTCGCATCTGCCGCCGTCCCGACGGGCACGCGCTTTGCCACCTCGTCTTCCTACGGCAGCGGCAGCCATTCCGTCGGCTCGCGCATGCGCCGTCGCCTGCTCGACACACCTGAATCCGGTGTGCTCGGCCGCGTGGCGCTCGCCAACCGTCTAACCCGCGCGGTGCTCGCCTTTACGGCGCTGTTCGCCATCCTTATCGGCAACCTCACCTATGTCCAGGTCATCAAGGCCAAGGACTATCAGGACATGCCGACCAACAACCACACCATCGCCCGCTCCAAGTACATCCAGCGCGGTTCCATCATCACGTCCGACGGCGTGACGCTGGCCGAGTCGCTGCAACAGGAGGACGGCACCTACGTACGCTCCTACCCCAACGGTAACCTGGCAGCGCACGTGGTTGGCTACGTGAGCCAGCAGTATGGCACCACCGCCATCGAGAGCGTCATGAACGACACGCTCACCGGCTCTAAGGATTACTCCAGCTGGAACAACGCCATCGCGTCGCTCGCGGGCCAGACCCAGCCGGGCAACACCGCCAAGCTCACCATCGACTCGCGCATCCAGACGGCTGCCGAGCAGGCACTCAAGGGCTTTAAGGGCGCTGTAGTGGTCATCGACCCGCGTACCGGCGCGGTGCTCGCATGTGCCAGCTCGCCCACCTACGACAACACCAACATCGATGCCCTGCTGCAGACGGGCGGCGGCGAGGACGGCTCCATGTACAATCGCGCCATGGACGCGCTGTACACGCCGGGCTCAACGTTTAAGGTCGTTACGCTTTCCGCGGCACTCGAGACCGGTGCCGCCAGCCTTACCAGCACCTACCAGGCGCCCGGCTCCATGGACATCGGCAACGCACCGGTCACCAACTATGCCAACGAGAGCTACGGCACCATCAGCCTGCAGCAGGCCTTTGCCGTGTCCTCCAACGTCGTCTTTGGCCAGGTGGCAAACGAAGTTGGCGCAAACACGCTCGTGCAGTTTGCCAACGCCTTTGGCTACGGCCAAAAGCTCGGCCAGGACCTGACCTCCGCGGCCTCCATCATGGCAGACCCGTCGCTCATGACCGAGTGGGAGACCGCTTGGGCCGGCGCCGGCCAGCCTGTCGGCATGGACCACACGCCCGGCCCGCAGACCACCGTCATGCAAAGCGCCGTGATTGCCGCCGCCATCGCTAACAGTGGCGTGGTCATGGACCCGTACTTTGTAGCCCAGGTACTCGCCCCGGACGGAACTGTGGTCAAGACCACGCAGTCCCGCTCGCTGGGTCAGGCCGTCAGCTCCGCCACGGCCGACCAGGTCAAGCAGGCCATGCTCGCCGTCGTCCAGTCCGGTACCGGCACCGATGCCCAGGTCCCCGGCGTCAAGGTCGCCGGCAAGACCGGCTCGCCCGAGACCGGCGGCACCAACGTCAACTCGACGTTCGTTGGCTTTGCACCTTACGATTCACCCACGGTCGCCATCTCGGTGGCCTTGGAGGATTACGACAAACACGACGTCAAGGCGGCCAAGATTGCCGGCATCGTCCTGACCGCGGCGCTCGCCGCACAGGGAGCGTGATGCCCATGATTGAATCGGACACCCGAGGCGCGCCGCGGCCGAAGAGTTAGCGGCAACGCGCCACACGGCCCCAGCGGCCACATCGTAGGTACTACACACATCGTTGAGCGAATAGTTATGTTAGGAGCAGGAATGGAACAGAGGGTCCTCGGGGGAAGATACCTCCTCAAGGATAAGGTGGGGACAGGCGGCATGGCGACCGTCTACCGTGCACAGGACCAGGTCCTCGACCGCACGGTTGCCGTCAAGATCATGCTGCCGCAGTATGCTGGCGACGCAACCTTCGCCGCACGCTTTAAGCAGGAGGCCCAGGCAGCAGCCGGTCTCTCCTCCCCCTATATCGTGGGCGTCTACGATTGGGGCAAGGACGGCGACACATATTACATCGTCATGGAGTACCTGCGCGGCACCGACCTTAAGAGCGGCATCAAGAGCCACGGCGCCCTCGACCCCAAGAAGGTCGCCCAGATCGGCTCGCAGATCAGCTCCGCGCTTTCGGTCGCCCACAAGCACGAGATCATCCACCGCGACATCAAGCCGCAGAACATCATGGTGCTGCCCGACGGCAACATCAAGGTGATGGACTTTGGCATCGCGCGCGCCAAGAACAGCCACCTCACGCAAGACAACAACGTGCTGGGAACCGCCCACTACGTCAGTCCCGAGCAGACCCGTGGTCAGGACCTCGGCCCCACCTCGGATATCTACTCGCTGGGCGTCGTGATGTACGAGTGCGCCACCGGCCGCGTGCCCTTTGACGGTGATGACGCCATCTCGGTCGCACTCAAGCAGGTCAACGAGCTGCCTATTCCGCCGAGCCAGATTAACTCCGGTGTCGACGCCGACCTTGAGCGCATCATCCTCAAGTGCATGGAGAAGGACCCGGCAAACCGCTTCCAGACCGCCGACGAGCTGCGTCAGGTGCTCAACAGCTACCTGTCGGGCCGTGCCGTCAACATCTCGGAGCCCACGCGCATCATCGGTGCCCCCGGTGAGCTGGGCGCCACCAAGACCCGCGAGCTTTCCGATCAGACGCGCGCCATGGTGCGTCCCGTCTCGGGCGTGAGCGGCCAGAATACCGCCCGTAGCTCGGTTTCGGGCTCCACCGGCTCCTACGAGGTCGAAAAGCCCAAGTCCAACAAGAACAAGATTATCGCCGCTGTGGTGGCAGCCGTTGCCGTCATCGGTATCGTGTTGGCCTTTGCTACTGGGCTCTTTGGCGGCGAGCAGGTCCCCGTGCCCGACGTGCTGGGCAAGGACCAGCAGACTGCCGTCGAGCTGATCAAGGAAGCCGGCCTCGAGGTCGGCACCATCGACCAGAGCTATAACGACGATGTCGACGAGGGCAAGGTTGCCGAGCAGACCCCCAACGGCAACACCAAGAAGCCCAAAGGCACCAAGGTGAACCTGGTGATCTCCAAGGGCCCCAAGCCCTCCGAGAAGGTTGAGGTTCCCCAGCTTGTCGGTCTAACCAAGGACCAGGCAGAGGCGGCACTGGCAAGCGTTGGCCTAAAGGGCAACGCCACCGAGGAGGCCAACGAGGCCGACGAAGGCCAGGTCTTTGAGCAGGGCACCGACGCCGGTAAGGAAGTCGAGAAGGGTACGACCATCACGTATAAGGTCTCGAGCGGCCCGGATACCACGTCCGTCCCCGACCTGACCGACATGACCGAGGCCCAGGCGCGCAACGCCCTCGATATGGCAGGCTTTGGCGTCGACGTGAGCTACCAGGAGAACGACTCGGTTACCGAGGGCACCGTGATCAGCTGGAACCCCAGCGGCAAGCAGAAGCCCGGTGCCACGATTACCGTCGTCATTGCCAAGAAGTCCGGCAAGGCCTCCGTCCCGGGCAACCTGTACGGCAAGAGCATTTCAGCCGCCGTTACCGCGCTCAACAACGCCGGTTTCTACAACATCGCGTTCTGCGATCAGAACGGCAACCCCGTGAGTGGCAACGAAAACGCCACCGTTACGGGCGTCTCCCCCACCGGCAAGCAGTCCACCGACAACACGATTACGCTGACGGTTTCGATTTCTGGCTCGGGTTCGGGCTCTGGCTCGGGCACGAGCACGGGCGACGATTCTGGTACGACCAACTAGTCGCCGCCCCACCGCCCATTACGGCTCCCGCCGCAAACATATTCGCTCACAGGCGCCCGCTTGCTCCCCCAGCAAGCGGGCGCTTCGTTTTTGACATGACATGAACCAGAAGAGCCCGGTACCGTGGCGGTGTACCGGGCTCGACAAATCTCTGGTGCCCCCGGGCGGATTCGAACCGTCGACACCCGCTTTAGGAGATATGATTTAATGCTACCCCCTACCATTCATCAAGCATCATTGAACATCATATAACCGCAGATAAACATAGCAGTTTGTGTCTTTTGCCTCCGGTAGCTGCGCCTATGCTTTTACAAACATATTACTAACCGCTTTAGCTAAACTGCACTCAATGAATTGTTGAAAACTATTCAAAGAAACGGAGTGTAAAGATGTCAGAACAGCTACTAATTAGCGGAAGAGGCACGTGTTGGAAAGACAAGAGATCACCTAACACCTATCGCTATTATTTTTCCCTTGGAGTCAAGGACCCTAAGACGGGGCGCTACAAACGATCCCCAACTTATACGGTTCGCTGCAAGACTAAAACAGAAGCTAAGGCTGCAATGCAGGCCAAGCTGGCTGAAATCAACTCCTCTGGCACAATCACTAAAACTAAAAAGCCCACTTTGCTTGCGTCCTACTGCTGGGCCTTTCATGAAAATAGGGACACCGAGCTTGCGCCAACGAGCTATGAAAGAGAAGCGTACGATTGCAGGCATATCGAAGACCTATTCGGTGCGTTTCAGACAATTGAAGGGCTAACTCCCGATCTAATCGAAGAAGCATATGCCGAAGCCCGTCGTACGGGAAAATACAAACCATCAGAGCTTGTACGAATCAATTCGAAACTGCGTCAAATTCTGTCGAATGCAGTCGCAAAGAGAATAATTGACCGAAACCCCTGCGCTACCGTTCATGTTCGCAGACCACGCAACAAAAGAGAATCACTGACAATCGACCAAGTAGCTACCCTATGCACACATCTTCAACACATTGAGCTCACCGCCGAAGCTGTTGGTACGCTAGTACTAGTGTATACGGGTATGCGGAAAGGCGAGATGCTGGGCCTCGAATGGCGCGATTGGGACCCTGCCAATAAAACCTTGAAAATTGACAGGCAGTACACCAACGACCATGAACTGAGGGCACCCAAGTCACAAGAAAGCCAACGCAAAATCCCCGTCGGAGAAACCTTGGCCGAACGTCTTCAATCATGGTCAGCCATACAAAAAGAGCTCCTGGCCTCTCTGGGGCTGTCCCAGACTGGCAGCACTCCCATCATTAGCGATATTGCTGTCAAGCAGGGGGTCCCTACTGTCTGTCACATGAAAAACTACATCTTCAACCATTGGTTTCGCGATTTCGCAGTTAGCTGCAACCTTGGAATCTATGAGCCGAACAATTCGACTGGCGGAAAACTATATAAGGGCATCTGCCCGCATCAGCTCAGGCATTGTGTAAGCACTTTTATGCTGGCGAACGGATCGGACGTTAGAAGCGTGCAAGGTATTCTTGGCCACGCGGACCCCAATATCACGCTCAAAACGTATACAAGCCTCGTTCAACAATCAGAAATAAAAGCAGTTAAAGGCTACGAAGACTTCATCAACGCCTATATACAGAAAAGCGAGAAATAGCATGTTATTCATTCATCGTTTCATCAATAATATTACGGTACTATACTACTATTTCCGCAGGTAGACGCTTTATTTGATTGACATCTAATTAGTTTTAATAGATTCTAAAGCTGTCAGATGGCTACGCATGTAGTCATAAAAACCGGCCCCCCAAGTGCTTATGAACCTGGTAAGTCTTACAAGCACAGGGAGGGCCCTCATTGAAAGGATAGCTCATCATGGCTACTCCACAGATTAGCACTCAGGCGTCCACACCGACTTTCCCCACTGGTGCCGCTCAGTGCGATCGGTTGCTCCGCGTTAACGATATCCGCGAACTCACTGGCTGGAGCGAAAACACCGCGCGCAAGTTTATGCGCGAGTCCGGCAAGCTCATCCAAATCCATCGCTCGAATTACATGTTAGAAAGTTCGTTCTACGAACTTTTCAAGCAGCTTGAAGGTCGTACCGCCCACCTTGACTAGGCGGTAAACATGAGCGAGCTACCGTCGATTTCCGACATATTTAGCGATGATGCTACTGAGCAACGAGAGATTACGGGAAAAATGGATAAGGCTATTTTTATTTCAGTGCCCGAGTGGGCGTGCTGCGTCACCACCGTTGCCGCCGAGCGTCTCATCCTCGGCCTTGTATGGAAGTTTGGAAAACCTTCCAAAAACAAACGGCCCATGGGCTTCTGCGCTAAAAGCAAATGGATTGAGGATCACTACCGCCTGAGTAAGAACACGATATCCCGGGCCTATACCTCTCTGAAGGATAAGGGGTATATTCAAAAAGTTGGTGATGGCAGCTGGATGCTTAATTACGCCGCAATCTACCGCGCCGCGATTGAAAACGCTTGGGAGCCTCCGAAACTTTAAGCCCACAAACCGACTATCGAGATCGTGAGAGTCGGTCACCGTCAGGATGCCCACAAGAACATGCCGCGGATGTAAAATGAAGCAGGGTCGAACCGAAACAGTTCCCGGACAATTGGCGTCCGGCCAGACACTTCGATTCGACCCTTTCTCATGCCTGTATCTAAAATACTCCCACAATCATTCTCGACATCTTTAACGCCCTCACCTCCTGCCACCAACACGTCGTAGACGCTATTTACAACGAATCGATATGGCCGCCCGTTCTTTAAGGCACGTGTTACCATGAAAACGTGCGGTATTTCTCCAACCGAAAACCTGCGTGAACGCATGACTTGAGACGCCTTTTAGAACTCACCGATCGCAGGAAAAAGACAACTCAACAGCGGCCGTGCATTGTTCCCAGCCATATGGCATGGCGGAGCCATGCCCGTTGTTGATTGGAGTGCCGCACCATGGCAAACGAGAAGAAAATCAGGGAGATCTACGGCGTGAAGTCCGTCCTCGATGAGGCCGCCGAGCGGATCGAGGCGACGTGGCGGGAGAAGCTGCTGCACGAGACGGGCGACCTCAGGACCGAGAACGCGTTGCTCAGGGCCCAGCTCGACGAATTCAACCGCAAGCTCGTCGAGGCGAGAGACCGGAACGAAAGACTTGAGGCCGACTGCAATGAGCGGGTCGCCTTTATCGAGGAGAAGTTCGAGCTCGATACCGCGAGCCTCGAGCTCGAGAACAACGAGCTCCACGCCGCGAGCGTCAGATACCTCGCCGATGCCAGGGAGCTCGACAGGCAGGTCGTCCAGCTCCACGCCGAGGCTGAGGCCATGTCCGATGAGATCGAGCGCCTGCGCGGCGAGCGTGACGCCGCGCTGAAAGCCCAAGCCGAGTTGAACGACGCGCTCCTGGCCCAGCGCGACCTGATGGGCGAGGTCGCCGCCCTCAAGGACCGCCTCGCTGCAACCGAACAGCGGGCGGCCGTGGCCGAGGCCAAGGTCGAGGTCATGACCCAGATGAGGGGCGAGTAGGCCGCATAGCATCTAATTTTCTAGAAACCCTCTAGAGCATTTCTAGGGGGTTTCTAGAACTGAGAACCGGGCGCAGCACTTTCGATCGGCACGATGTCTCGATAGACCAGGCGATGCCTGTCGTCGCGCCATTCGTCGCCGTGGTAATGCCCGAAGAGCCAGATACGATAGTCGAGCCGCCCTTCGAGCTCGCCCAGGAAAGTTTGCAGCCGGTCGCCACGATACCCGCGTCCATGCTCGCGGCACAGCACCTCAGCAAGGGCAGCAGGGGCCTCGTGAGTCACAACGCAATCGACCCTCCAGCCCACGCGATCGAGCGAGGCGCGGCAGTGCCCCATCTCCTCCTCGCTCGGTATCTCCTCGGGCCACCAGTTCCTCCCCTCCCTGCGATACTGCCTGTCGTTGCTCGCGGCACCTCCCATGGTGAGGACCGTGGTCCCCGCGATGTCGTACACCTCACCGCGCATCAGGTGCAGCACGTGCGGTCGCGCCTCATGGACGAGCCCGCCGTTCCACTCCCGCACCGGCAGTTCTGCCAGCATCCGGTGGTTCTCATGGTTGCCGTCTACGAAACACGTGGTCCACGGCTTCGACTCGAACCAGTCGAGCCAGTATTTCTCGGCGTTGGATCCATCCCAGACAAAGCCGAAGTCGCCGGCCACGATCACCGCGTCATCGCGCGTCAGCGTGCGGCCCAGTGGCCAAGACTTGAAGGCGAACCTGCTGAACCCGTACTCGGTCCTGCCGTGCACGTCGCCTGTCACATAGACCGTCATCAGTACGCACCCCACGGCAGGAGTTTGTCCCCGAGCCTCACGATCCGGTCATACAGCACCGTGTGCCGTTCGTCCGGGTTGCCGTCTCGGTGAAAATGGCCGTAATACCAATGTTTATAGTCCAGGCGGTCCTCGAGCTCGTCGAGGAATCCGGTCAGCCGGTCCACATCAGGGCGTTCCCAGCCTAGGTCCGGGTAGAGCGTCGGCGAGAGCATGCGCGTGGCGCAGGTATGGGTGATGACGCAGTCGACCTTCCAGCCGACCTCGTCGAGCTTTGTCCGCGCGGTATCGAAATCGCGCTCGTCCGGGAGCTCCTGAGGCCACCAGCTGGAATAGGGCACGCGGTATTCCCTGTCCACGCTCGTGGCACCGCCCATGGTGAAGACCATCGAGCCGTCGAGCTCGAAGACCTCGCCGCGCGTCAGGCGCCGAATGGGCGAGGCGTCCGACAGGCGCTGCGTCAGCCCGCCATGCCATAACTCCATGGGGCGCTCCGCCCAGTGATCGAAGCGCTCGTGGTTGCCGTCGACGAACAGCACCGTGTAGGGGCGCGACTCCAGCCAAGCGATGTCGGCGCATTCCTCGGCAGAAAAGTTCCACGGAAAGCCAAAGTCACCGGAAACGATGAGATAGTCGTCGCTGGTAAGGCTGTCGCCAAGCTCCCAGTCGCGGAGCTTTTGCATGTCGAGCCCGCCGTGGATGTCGCCCGTCACATAGACCGTCATCGAATCGCCTCTTCCCTCTTGTACGCCGCCAGCTCGCGCTCGACCTGCCTGTCGCCGGTCTCGTTGACCCACCAGGGCCATTTCACCCGGCCGCACGGCTCGTCGACTCCGGCGAACCATTCCCTCAGCTCGTCGAGGCTCACCGGGGAGTGCCCGTTGGCATCGCAACCGACGTCGTAGCGCAGAAGGCCCTGCTTGCGGTTGAACTCGTTGTACGCGCCGCCGCTGCTGTGGATGTGCCCGTGGAGGTGCCACGATCCATGGTTCATGCCCTGCCAGTCGGCCATGGGGTAATGGCTCAGGACGATCTTCTGCCCGTCGATCTTGAGCACGCAGATCGGCGGCTCCACGGTGAAGGCGCCTGCGACCGCCGGCTGGGTCCAGTCCTTGTCGTGGTTTCCCGGGACGAGGTGGATGCGTCTGCAGGCAATCCGCTTGCGAAGCCCATAGGCGTCCTGGGCGGTCATCTTGAATGAGAAATCACCCAGGATGTAGAGTTCGTCGTCCACGGCAACCCTGCCGTTGATGCTGTCGACGATGGCGTCGTTCATCTGCCAAATCGTCTCCCACGGGCGGTCGGTGAACTTCAGCACGTTCTCATGCCCAAAGTGGGTGTCGCTGGTAAACCAGATCATATTTATGTCTCCTTTTATCGCTAAAAAACGTTCTCCTTCGAGGTCAGGAGACGTATTTTGAGCGACATGAGGTGCATATCCCTCATGTTCCAAGCTCCAATCTGTCGGATTTGCCCGGATAAAAGTCTAAGGCTTCGATATCAGGGGTTGATTTCCGATCTCAGCCGAACACATTGAGCAAATAGGCCGTTCCCGCACC
>JAHYYP010000020.1 GCA_019424905.1 Collinsella sp.
CGGTCGAGCTCGATGCCGGCAACCTTCAGGCCGTGCATGAACTGAGAGTAAGAGATGTCGTTCAGGCGAGCGGCAGCGTTGATGCGGGTGATCCAGAGAGAGCGGATCTCGCGCTTCTTGTTGCGGCGATCACGATACTGATACTGCAGGGAGTGCTGGACCTGCTCTTTAGCATGCTTGTAAGTACGCGAAGCGGCACCGTAGTAACCCTTCGCACGGTGCATAACGGTACGGCGCTTCTTCTTGGCGGCAACAGCGCGCTTAATACGTGCCATGTTCTATCAACTCCTAGACGGTAAAACGAAAAACGGGAACGCGAACTTAGGCGAGACGCGACTTGATGACCTTGCGGTCGGCAGCGGCGATCTCGGTCTCCTGACGGAAGCCACGCTTACGCTTGGTGGACTTCTTGCTCAGGATGTGGCTCTTGAAAGCCTTGGCGCGCATAAGCTTGCCGGTGCCAGTCTTGCGGAAACGCTTCTTGGTGCCGCTGTGGGACTTCATCTTAGGCATGAAATACTCCTTAATCGGTTACAGAACACTAGTTACTTGGTATCGCTTGCCGCTTTATCCTCATCGAAGGCGCCCTTAATCGGGGCGAGCAGCATAAGCATGTTACGGCCTTCCATCTTAGGCTTGGACTCGACCGTAGCGTAAGGCTTGAGATCCTCGGCGAGACGCTCGAGAACGTTAAGACCCTGCTCCGGGTGAGCCATCTCACGGCCGCGGAACATGATGGTGATCTTAACGCGTGCGCCCTTCTTGAGGAAACGCAGAACGTGGCCCTTCTTGGTCTCGTAATCGCCAACGTCGATCTTGGGTCGGAACTTCATTTCCTTGACCTCGACCTTAGACTGGTTCTTACGAGCGGCCTTGGCCTTCATGGCCTGCTGGTACTTGAACTTACCGTAGTCCATGACCTTGCAGACCGGCGGCTCCGCGTTGGGAGCGATCTCGACCAGGTCGAGACCCTGATCGTCAGCGACGCGCTGGGCATCGCGGATGGCGAACAGGCCGAGCTGAGAGCCATCGACGCCAATCAAACGGCACGAAGATGCAGTGATCTCGTCGTTGATGCGGGTGTCATCAGACTTAGCTATTTTCCCTACCTCCATTCATAAAAAAATAACCCGGCGCTTCTTTGCAACCAGGTCGTACACATAGACATCCTCGATACGAGGAAGGGAATCTAAGTTGTATGACCAGTCAGCTGCTCATTGGCGCCAAAAGGTGGGAACCCTCGGGTTCCTCTTTAGGGCATTGCGGGAACAACGCCTTGCGAATAATAACACGTATAGTGCGCTATCACATTACGTACACGAAAAAGGGGGTCTTGACCCCCTTGAACGCTCAGTTGCATGTATGGTGCCCGAGGCGAGACTCGAACTCGCACGTTGTTGCCAACGGTGGATTTTGAGTCCACTGCGTCTGCCAATTCCGCCACTCGGGCACGTAATGCGTGAGTTAGTTTATCACAGCTTTCTGTTGATTAGTCCGAAAATGGAACTTCGAGCATTTCGATGAGTTCGACCGTGCGGAGCATCTCACGCTGACGGCATCCGCGACCGTCGACCGAAGCCTCACCCATCTGGTTATCGTAAGGGTCCTCGCGCATGCCGTCGAAAGAGGGCTCAAACTCTGCCTGGAATCGATTGTTGGCCACCATACGCCACGGGTCGAGATTGCCAAAGTAGTGATGGCGGCGCCACTCCTCCCCCATCCTGCGAGCAGAAGATCCAAATGACACGTCGGCGTTGAGCCAACCGGTCTGCGGCGTATAGAACTCTGCCCAGTCGTGCGGCCCCACCGAATCGGGCGCAACATACAGGCCGCTCTGCCAACGGGCAGGCACGCCCGCGATACGGCACATGGTGATGAACGTGAGCGCCATAACGCCGCAATCGCCACGGAGCGAATGCGCGCAGTCATCGGCAATAGATCCCAAAAGCAGGTACGGCGGCTGATAGCGATAGTCGATATGCTGCGTCAGGTAATCATAGATAGCACGGGCGCGATCGAGCGGATCCTCGAGTCCGTCAACAACACCGGCCGTCAGCTGCTGCAGATACGGCGTGAATGCAATGTGCGGACGGTCCTCGGAAATATCTTCGGGCAACGGCGCGTCCATACAGGGATGCGCTGGAAGTGCACCCCCATAGATATCGCGATAAGCGGCATCGATTTGATAGCGATAGGTCACCGAGAATGTGCGATCGGTCGAGGAGACCCACGAGGCAGTACGCGCCGAGGCGCTCGCAGGAGCAATGGCCCCCTCCGGCGTCATATCAAGTATCTCGACCTGGGACTGCTGGCGGCAGGCGGCGGCAACGGGAAGCCACGCGCGAACGGTCTCCCCCTCCAAAGCACCGGGGACAGACACGCATGCCTTAAGCGTAATGGTGCGAGACAGCCCGCCCTGCGACTCCATCTCCTCGAGCATCTGGTTGCGCAGCGCAATTCCATCCGCAGAATCGGGACGCAGACCCGGAACCTCCTTGGGATACACGCGCAAAGAATCAAGGAAGTTGTCAAGAACGAACAGCTCGCCATCGATAAAGCGCCAATCGATACGCTTGCGGTCAATCAGGTCGTCAAACTGCTCTTCGGTAAACTCAGGCCACTCCTCGCGGATCATCTCGATAGCCCGATCACGCGACACCGAAAAATGAAGCGGCGTCTCGATCATGCGATACCGCTCGGCGCGAACGCAGGCAGCCAGCGAAGGCTCAGGGTTCTGCTCCAAAAGGCGATCGCAGGCGGCAACAGCCTGCGTCAAATACCCGGCATCCTTAAGACGAAGAATCTCAGGCGGTAGCCCAATATCGAGATGGCGAAAATCATCACAGCAAACATCAACAGAGCAACCAACAGGACCCTCGTCAATAACCTTCCCATCCGAAGGCAGCACATCAATAACAGCCACACCAAACTCCAAGTCATTCGAACTCCTGGAGTCCATTGTAACGAGATAGAAAGAAAGCCCCAACAAGGGAGCCATCAACGCCGCTGAACGGTACCTATAAAAATGAATTCAGCCCAGTAACCCTGTAGCGAGTTAACAAAGGAGGCCCCGTTCACCCGGAGCTTTTCCCATTGCGCGACTTCTGGCGAAGCCAGTAGCCACCTTAATTCAGACTCGTAACCCTGCGGCGTTAAACGAAGGAAGCCCCGTCCCCCGGAACTGTTTCCTTGGCGTGACTTCTGGCAAAGCCAGGTGAGCGCAAAGGAAACAGTGTAGGGGGACGGGGCTTCCGGCGGGAAGTTTAACGACGCTTACGCCTTGTTGACGGAGCCAAACTCCTCCATGAGCTCCTTGGTGCGGGCAACGATGTTGTCGCGACCAGGCTTGAGGAGCTTGCGGGGATCAAAGCCCTTGCCCTGCTGATCCTTGCCAGCCTCGATGTACTCGCGGACGCCCTTGGCGAAGACGAGCTGCAGGTCGGTGTTGACGTTGATCTTGGAGATGCCCAGGGAGATGGCCTTCTTGATCTGATCCTCGGGGATGCCGGTACCACCGTGCAGAACGAGGGGCAGGTCGCCGGTCTGAGCCTTGATCTCGCCCAGACGCTCGAAGGAAAGGCCAGCCCAGTCGGCGGGATACACGCCGTGGATGTTGCCGATGCCGCAGGCGAGGAAGTCGACGCCCAGGTCAGCAATCTGCTTGCACTCAGCAGGGTCAGCGAGCTCGCCGTTGGAGGTCACGCCGTCCTCGGTGCCGCCGATGCCGCCGACCTCGGCCTCGATGGACATGCCCTTGGAGTGGGCAAGCTCAACGAGCTCCTTGGTGCGGTCGAGGTTAAGCTGGAAGGTCTCCTCGTGAGAGCCGTCATACATGATGGACGTGAAGCCGGCCTCGATGCACTTGAAGCAGTCCTCGTAAGAACCGTGATCGAGGTGAAGGGCGACGGGAACGGTAACGCCCGTGGCCTCGACGGCAGCCTTGACCATGTCGGCGCAGACCTTGAAACCGCCCATCCACTTAGCGGCACCAGCGGTGCACTGAAGGATCAGCGGAGACTTGGCCTCCTCGGCGGCCTGGAGAATAGCCAGGGTCCACTCGAGGTTGTTGGTGTTGAAGGCACCGAGAGCGTACTTGCCGGCCTCGGCCTTCTTGAGCATGTCTGCTGCGTTGACGAGCATAAAAGAAACCTCCTGTAAGGTTGCTCCGATAACGCCTGAGATTTTACCACGGCGTACCCGAGCATAAACGTTCGTTTGTTCACGAATATCGTCCAAACAGACTTTTTTTGACCGTTTGCCCTACGGAATCGACCCGTTGGGGAAAAATAGCTTGACGTTTGGACGCTTCTCGTGCTTCAGGAGCTGACTATAAAGCTACACCTGCATGAAAGGGTTCTGCATGAGCTCGCGTGCCATGGTGGTCGAATCGCCATGGCCGGTTAGGCAAACGGTATCGGGCGGGAGAAGCCGGGCGAGCTTGGAGAGCGAGCGCAGAATCGCCGCCTCGTCTCCTCCAGAAAGATCGGTGCGGCCGTGGCTGCCCGGGAATAGTGTGTCGCCCACAAAGGCAATGTTCCCCTGCTCGGTGGCAGCAAACAAGACGATCCCGCCCGGCGTATGCCCTGGCGTCTCGATCACCTGCAGGCAGATATCGCCCACCTCGATAGCATCGCCTTCGGCGAGCAGGCGCGTCGGCTCCCCGGGGTCAGGCGTCTCAATGCCCCACATAGCTCGCTGTTCCTCGATGTTCGCATGCGGCACCGCCACATCCTTGGCACACAGCTCATACTGGCAGCCCTCGCCAACGGTGGTTCGCACGCCGGCAACACCACCAACATGATCGGCATGGCCATGAGTGCATACGGCGCCAAGCACGCGTACACCGGCATGTTCGGCTCGAATATGCTCCACCAAACGCTCGCCTTCCCATGCGGGGTCGATAATCACGCACTCATTGTCCGAAATAACAGCACAGCTATTGGTCTGAATGGGACCGTTTACGAGCGTCTCAATCTCGACCGATCCCTTGGGAGTTAAATCCAAGGACACAGCACTCATGTCCCTCTCCTCTCTATAGAACTCGAGGCATCAAACGATGCCTCGAGTGTAGCGAATATCGATAATGTGACACGTTCGTCGCGACTAAACGCGGCGCTTAAGCTGGGCTCCACCCTCGCCGGGCATCAGGCGGCGCGCGTCGTAGACCGAGTCGACGCTGCTGATAGAGGCCAGCAGCGGATCCAGACCACTCGCGTCCGAGATCTCGACCATAAAGCGCAAGGTTGCAATACCCTCGCGGTTGGTCGACGTGGCGGCGGAAAGAATATTGCCGCCTGCATCGCCAATGGCGATGGTGACGTCCTTGAGCAGGCCCATGCGGTCCAGGCACTCGACCACAATCTCGACCTGGAAAAGCGTATCGGCAGCACCATCCCACTCTACGTCAATCATGCGCTCGGGATGTTCCATAAGGCCCTTGACGTTGGGGCAGTTGGCGCGATGCACCGAAACGCCACGACCGCGCGTGATGAAGCCGACGATGTCGTCGCCCGTCACGGGGTTGCAGCAATGAGCCAGACGGACCAGCAGGCCGCTGTTGCTCTCGCCCTTGACGATAATGCCGTTACTGGCGCTCTTACCGCGCTTTTGCGGCTTGCGGTTGGAGCCGCGAGCGGGCTGCTTTACGACCTCGGCGATAGCCTCGGCCTTGGTGAGCTGTTCCTCGGGCTTGGGGTCCAAGATTTGCTCGACCTTATTGCCCACAGCGCGCGGGGCGACCTTGCCCGCGCCAACGGCTGCAAAAAGGTCCTCGAGCTGCTTGAAGTTAAACTGCTCCGCCACGGCGTTGAGCGCACGCGTGGATCGTGGCGTAGAGATGCCATACCCGCGCTTACGCAGGTCCTTGGCCAGTATATCGCGGCCGGCGGCAGCGTCGTCATCCTTGGTCGCGGCGGTGAAATAACGGCGAATCTTTGACTTGGCCGAAGGTGTCTTGACGATCTTGAGCCAATCGCGCGACGGCTTAGAGCTCTTGTTAGTCAGAATCTCGACACGGTCACCCGTCTTGATCTCGTGCGTGAGCGGCGCCACCGCACCGTTGATTTTGGCGCCGACACAGTGGTTACCGACCTCGGTATGAACGGCGTAGGCAAAGTCGAGCGGTGTAGAGCCGGCACGAAGCGCCATGACCTCGCCCTTGGGCGTAAAGACAAAAATTTCCTGGTCGAACAAGTCGACCTTCAGCGAATGCAGGTATTCCTTGGCATCGGTGATCTCGTCAGACGCCGCCCAGTCGAGTGAGTGCTTGAGCCAGTTGATCTGGTCGTCCAGACGCTGCGCATCGTTAGTCTTGGAGGCAGACGATCCGCCCGACTTCTTATACAGCCAGTGGGCAGCGATGCCATACTCGGCCTGCTCGTGCATTTCGTAGGTTCGAATCTGAATCTCGAGCGGACGGGCCGTGGGGCCGATAACCGTCGTGTGAAGCGATTGGTAGTTATTGACCTTGGGCATGGCGATATAGTCTTTAAAACGACCGGGCATGGGATGCCACAGGGTATGCACGGCACCAAGCGTGGAATAGCAATCGCGCACCGAATGAGTGATGACGCGCAGCGCCACCAGGTCGTAAATCTCGGAGAACTCCTTGCCCTTGCGCTTCATCTTTTGATAGATGGACCAATAGTGCTTGGAACGACCGTTGATCTGAAAGCCCTCAAGACCAATGCGATTGAGCTCATCGGTGAGCGTCTTGATGGTCTCGGCCAGATAACGCTCGCGAACCTCGCGCGACTCGGATACCATGCGCGCGATGCGCTGGTAGGCATCGGGCTCCAAGTAGAAAAAGGACAGGTCCTCGAGCTCCCACTTGATTGAACTCATGCCCAGGCGGTCGGCCAAAGGCGCGTACACGTCCATGGTCTCGCGTGCCTTAAACAGGCGGCGGTCCTCGCGCAGAGCGGCAAGCGTGCGCATGTTATGCAGGCGGTCGGCGAGCTTGACGATGATGACGCGGATGTCCTTGGACATGGCGAGGAACATCTTGCGCAGCGTAAGCGCCTGCTTCTCGTCCATGCTGTCGACTTCAATGTTGGTGAGCTTGGTCACGCCGTCGACGAGCCCTGCCACGGTTTCGCCAAACAGACCCGAAACATCGGCAAGCGAGGTCTCGGTGTCCTCGACGGTATCGTGCAGCAACGCGGCGCACACCACATCGCAGTCCATCTTGAGGTCAGCCAGAATGATAGCTACCTCGACGGGATGGTTAATGTACATCTCACCCGAGCGCCGCTTTTGGTTGCAGTGCTTCTCGGCAGCAAAGCAGTAGGCCTGCTCCACATTGGAGAAGTCGTCCTCGTTCATATATTTGAGGCACAGACGCTCCAGCTTGTCGTAGCTGTCCGCCATAATCTCGGGCGGCAGCTCATCGGCATGTTTATAGTGCTCCATCTCCGAAAACGGCTGGAGGGTGGAATCATGGGCGGTACGGGCTGCGGCGTCCATCGAGGTCCCCTTCCCCTAGGCCCGCGGTACGATCGGGCGGTTAACTTTGGCTAGCATATCAGAAGCGCACGAATCGAGTGCCCAGCTCCGAAAAGCCGTGAACTCCATGCGCGAGCGCAAGCCCTCCAAATAGCGAATTGACCTGCTTAATTGCACGCGACCGGGGTTTTCCGCCATCGCGATGCGACGCGTATCGTCAAACCCCGAAACGCGGCAGAAACCGAGTTCTTCGAAGATTCCCAGGCCGCTTTCCACCGAGCGCTCGTCGACCGGCGTGCGGGCATCGATGGCAAGACACATCTGCGCAATGTCGATATCGCTCGCGCAGAATGAATCGTCCCCCGTCTTGCCACGGTTGGAGCGCCACATGGTCTGCAGCGCTCGATAGAGAGTGACAAGCTCATCGCGCTCGGGCGCGTAACAATCGAGCAGGCGCTCATTAATACGAGCGTCACGCGACGAATAGAGCAGGTGAATCACGGCGGGCTGTCCATCGCGGCCGGCACGGCCACTCATCTGGTTAAACTCAATCGCACCAAACGGCATGTGGTAGAGCACGACATGACGGATATCGGGCAGGTTGACGCCCTCACCGAAGGCAGAGGTCGAAACGATGCAACTGAGGCTTCCGTCGCGAAACGCTTCCTCGACACGGCGGCGATCGGAGCGCGCAAGCCCGGCGTTATAGAACGCAATATGGGTCGCGCAGTCGGGCACGCGTTTGCGCAACGTCTTGGCAAGCGCCACGGACTGGTCGCGCGAGTTGACGTAGATGACGGTCTTCTCCCCCGTCGCCACGATTGACACCAGGCGATTTTCGCGGCTCGCAAGGTCACGGTCGTCCTCGAGTTGCAGGTTCTCGCGAACGGTCTCGTCGACCACCGTCCTGGTAATCGGCAATACACGAGCAAGCTCCGCCACGACCGGGGCCGTCGCGGTAGCCGTTGCCGCCATGACAACGGGGTCGCCCAGGGCTTTGAGAATATCGGGCATGTCGAGGTAGGCGCTCCGGTCGCCGCCTTTGGCAAGACCGGCATGGTGTGCCTCATCGATAACGACAAAGCCAATACGTCCAGAACGTGCAAAGCGATCGCGATGGATAGACAGGAACTCCGGCGTCGTGAGAACGATGCCGGTGCGGCCCGAAGCCAGGCCGGCAAACACGTCATCGCGCGCTGCCTCCACGGTCTCGCCGGTCAACACGCCCACGCCAATGCCGAGCGCAGCCATCGTCGACGAGAGGTGATAAGCCTGGTCGGCAACGAGCGCGCGCAGCGGATAGACAAAGATGCTCGCCCGCCCACGAAGGACCGCCTCGCGCGCGGCGTGCACATGGAAGATGAGCGACTTGCCGCGCCCCGTCCCCATAACGGCCAAGACGCTCTGGTGGTCGGCGAGCGCGTCGAGTGCCTCGACCTGCGCGCGATGCGGCTGGTTCGAGCCGATAAAGCTATGGATAAGCGAGCGCGTGAGCTCGGTATAAGAAAGCTGGGCGAGCGTCTCACGTTTACGCGACTCCAGGCGCAGGCCAGAATCCGCTGGTTGCACGCCGCGGCGAAGCTCACATGCCGGATCGTCGATATTGGGCGCCGCGGTATCGCGCACCAAGACATCTTTAATCATGAGCTTGGGCTTCACACGTCCCTGCCAATGTTCGGCCACGGCCTCGAACACCAAGTCGACGGCACTGTCGCAATTGATGAGTTTATCGATCTGCGGCACGCGGAACATGATGGCCGGCACGCTCGCGGCGCCATCGGTCGCCACAAAGCGCATGTGCTCGCCGGTTTTGCCCACCACGGCGCGATCGCACATCGTCACGCCCTCGGCGGCCAGAAGCGGCACCTTATTGCCCTGGCCAAACGGCTCAAGACGGGAAATCTGCTCGATGGTCTCGATATTCAGCTCGGAGAGGTCAACGGTGGCGGCAACCTCGTCAGTGTCCTCAAAGTCATCGGCAGGAAGCTCCGATAGCACGGCCGAAAGGCGACGGCGGAACTCATCGAGCTTGGATGCCTCGATGGTCACGCCCACCGCACCGGCATGCCCGCCGCGACGAATCAGCAGGTCGGAGCAGCGTTCTACGGCGTCGAACAGGTTGACTTTGCCCACCGAGCGACCCGAACCGCGAGCGATACCGTCCTCGATCGAGAACAGCAGCGCCGGCACGTGATAACGGTTGGTCAGGCGGCTCGCCACGATGCCCTTGACGCCCTCGTGCCAACCTTCGCCGCCCACGACAATCGCGCGCCCGCCGTCATAAGTCTCCTCGACCTTCGCCATGGCATCGCGCGTAAGCTCGGCCTCGATCTCGCGGCGTTGGCGATTGATTTCCTCGAGCTCGGCGGCAAGCGCGCTCGCTTCGATGGGGTCGCGGGCAAGCAGCAGGTCGAGCGCCAGCTTGGGATCAGCCATGCGGCCGGCAGCATTCAGACGAGGGATGAGCGAAAACGACAGGCCGTCGGCCGTAATGGTAGAAAGGTCGGCCTTGGCAAGTGCGGCAAGCGCGATATAACCGGGGCGGGCCGTCACGCGCATCTGCTGGATGCCCTCGGCGACCAGTGCGCGATTCTCGGGCGTGAGCGGCATCATGTCGGACACGGTGCCCAGCGCCGCGACCTCTATCAGCGAACGCCAATACGACGGCTTGCCCAAACGCTCGCCCAGGACCTGTACCAGCTTAAGCGCCACACCGGCACCGGCAAGCTCGCGCGAGGGGCCCTCGTCCTCGAGCTTGGGGTCGGTCAGGGGCACGCCCTGCGGCACCTGGTCGGACGGCTCGTGATGGTCCGTGACCACCAAATCAATCCCCAGGCTCTCCAGGTAGGAGACCTCTTCCTTGGCAGCAATACCGTTATCGACGGTCACAATCAGGTTGGGTTGAGCAAGCTCGTTGACGCGGTCGAGCGCCGCACGCGACAGGCCGTAGCCCTCGTCAAAGCGGTGCGGAATAAACGGCGTGACGTTGGCGCCAAACGAACGTAGCGCCTCGGTCAACAGACAAGTCGACGTAATGCCGTCGACGTCAAAATCGCCAAAGACGGCGATACGCTCGTGGTTGCGAATAGCACGCTCAACGCGGTCGGCGACGACCGCCATGCCCGGAATAACAAGCGGGTCCGCCCAGTCGCGATCGAGCGAAGGCGTCAAAAACAGCTGGCCTTCCTCGATGGATGTAATGCCGTGCGCAACCATAATGCGCGCCACCAGCCCGGGTATGCCCAGACCAGCCGAAAGCTCCTTTTCGAGCTCGGGATTTTGCTGAGCGACCGCCCAGCGATGCGTCGTCTTAAGCGATGACATAGGCGCCCACCCCCGATAGGGGCAGGTCGCCGCGATACCTCTCACGGTTCATAGCGATGAGTCCTCTGTGTATGCCCGCTTCGGCAGGCAGATCTGTTGAACGGATTTATTATACCGTGCGGCACGGACGCAGAGCCTCGCGGCACGCCCTGGTTTCGGTAAACGAGGCCGGTACCTTGATTCTCATTTTCATTGCAACAGCCTCAGGACTCAGCGCAACGCGTTGCG
>JAHYYP010000021.1 GCA_019424905.1 Collinsella sp.
CGGCAGGCGATGGCATAGCCGATACCGCGCGTGCCTCCGGTGATGATTGCTTTCTTGCCCTCGAGCAACATGGTGCCTCCATTCTTCGGGGGTGGACGTACGCAGCACAGGATAGCGGCGGACAAAAGCAAACATGCCTGCTTATCGGTGAGCGGTATCCCTGGTTGACACCGAACGGTCAAATTGTTCAAACGCGGATCGCGTCAATGCGCCCCGAGCGTGCAAATAAAAGGGCTCCCGTCCAAGACCAGACGGGAGCCCTTCGAGCAAATGCGTTGTGGGGTGTAAACCGAACTAGTTGGCCATGACGCCTTCGGTCCAGGCCTCAACGTCCTCGATGCGCAGGACGTTGGCGACCTCGGCCACGCAGTCGACGCTGGCAAGCTCCGCGGCGGCAGCCTGGACGTCCTTCTCGAGTGCGCGGTGCGTCAGGAAGATGACCGAGCAGGCATCGCTGACACCCGACTTGCCGTCCTCGACTTGGTTGATGAGCGAGATCGAAATGTTGTGCTTGGCAAAGATGTCGACCGTCTCGGACAGGGCGCCCACGCGGTCGGCGACCTTCAGGCGCACATAGTACTTGGTCTGGAGCTCGTCCATGGGCTTAAAGGCGAGGTTGTGACCATAGGGCTCAATCTCGGGCAGCGGAGCCACGCCCCGGCTGATCTGCTCGGAGAGCGACAGGATATCGCCCACGACGGCGCTCGCGGTGGGGAAGGAGCCTGCGCCGGCACCGTAGAACATGGTCTCGCCCACGGCATCGCCCACTACGTAAACAGCGTTCATGGCGCCGTTGACCTTGGCAAGCATGTGGTCGGCGGGGATCAGCGTGGGATGCACGCGGACGTCGACGCCGGCGTCGGTGTTGCGGGCGATGCCGAGCAGCTTAATGGTGTAGCCGAGCTCGCGGGCCTGGGCGATGTCCTCGGCGCCGATGGTGCGGATACCCTGCTGGTACACATCATCGGTGGTAACGCGGGTGCCAAAGCCGATGGAGGCGAGGATGGCCGTCTTGCTGGCGGCATCGAAGCCGTCGACGTCGGCGGACGGGTCGGCCTCGGCATAGCCCTTGGCCTGTGCATCGGCGAGCACGTCGGCGTAATCGGCGCCCTCGGCGTCCATGCGCGACAGGATGTAGTTGGTGGTGCCGTTGAGGATGCCGGCGATGGTCAGGATCTTGTTGCCCACCAGATCGTGCTCAAGCGTGCTCACGATGGGGATGCCGCCGCCGCAGCTGGCCTCGCACTTAATCTGCACGCCGCACGCGCGCGCCTTCTCGGCGAGTGTCTCGACATGACGGCCCAACAGGGCCTTGTTGGCAGAGACGACGTGCTTACCGTTCTCGAAGGCGGTGGTGAAGATCTCGGTCGCGGGGTGCTCGCCGCCGATCAGCTCGACGACGATGTCGACAGCGGGGTCGGTGACGACGTCGTGCCAGTCACTCGTAAAGGCCTCGCGCTCAATACCGGCCGCCTCGGCCTGCTCCCAGGCAAGCGCGCAGGCGCGAGTTAGCTTAAGGTCGATGCCGTAGGCGGCCAGGTACTCATCGTGGTGGCTCTTAATCAGACGGGCCACGCCGCCGCCGACGGTTCCCAGACCGATCAGACCGACGTTCACGGTGCGCAGGGGTTCGCTCATAGATAGCTCCTTCGTGCATCTTATGGATGGATTACCGCTTAAAGGTTGAGTGCATTCTAGCGTGAACCGAGGGCGCGTGCTCGCCAGGCAACAGGAGTCGCACAAAACGGCACCCCCCGAAACGCTGCGGAAACATTGGAAACATGCTCGCTACAAACGGAACTCCGTAACAAACTGTCAACGTTTACACCATAAGGTTCGCCCTGTGCGACTGGGGCATGCAGGCGCTCGTCGACTCCGTTACCACTGGTGCCGCCGTCGCCGTCTCGGCCGAGATCGCCGATGCCTTTGCCGAGCAGGCCAAGGCATCCAAGCTCGACATCGTCGATACCGAGACCTTTAAGGACGACTCCTCCACGAGCTTTATCAACCAGCCGACCAAGGCCATGCGCAAGATCAAGATCGAGGGCCTGACTGGCGAGCTCACGTGGAACGACGAGGGCCAAGTCGAAAAGCCCGCTACGGCCTATGTGATCCAGGACGGCAAGTACATCGCCGCCTAAGCGCGCATAAAGCGCGACCGGTGAGGCTGTTTTATTCAGGGCGGGGACGCTTGTAACAGAACGGAAACATTGCTTTTACACAATAAAGTGGCTTTACTGCATAAAGTAATAGAAATACGCAGAAATATGGATAAATGAACAAATCCAAAGAAAAGTCGAAATAACCGCCACTTTTCCTAACTAAAGCGTCTACTATTTTGCGAACGCCGAACACGGCGAAGGATGGCCTGTCGGGTAACCAAAACCCGACGAGATTTGAGAGGAGAGCCGCATGTCGAGCCTCACCGGTAAGTCATTGAACCCTGTTATGAATCGCAGGAGCGTTATCGCGAGCGCAGCAGGTCTGGGGGCGATGTCCATTCTAGCTGGCTGCTCCTCCAACGGCGGCGACAGCGGTTCCGCTTCGAGCGACGCTTCGTTTAAGATCGGCACCATCGGCCCGCTGACCGGTGCCGCCGCGTCTTACGGCAAGTCCGTTACCCAGGGCGTCGAGCTTGGCTGCAAGGACTTCTCCACCAAGGAGCTGCCGCTTGCCAGCAAGGCCGAGGACGACCAGGCCGACGGCGAGAAGGCCGTCAACGCCTTTAATACCCTGCTCGACTGGGGCATGCAGGCCCTCGTCGGCCCGACCACCACGGGTGCGTCGGTTGCCGTTGCCGCTGAGTGTGGTAACGACCCCAAGACGTTCATGATCACCCCGTCCGCGTCCTCCGAGGACGTCACTGACGGCAAGGATTGCGTCTTCCAGGTTTGCTTCACCGACCCCAACCAGGGTGTCAACGCTGCCAAGTTCCTGGCGCAGAAGTATGCGGATGAGAAGTTCGTGCTGTTCTACAACTCCGGCGACGCCTATTCTTCGGGTATCGCGGATTCCTTTAAGGCCCAGGCCGCTGAGTCCAAGCTCGAGATTGTCGACGAGGAGACCTTTAAGGACGATTCTGCCACGAGCTTTACCAACCAGCTGACCAAGGCCAAGCAGGCCGGCGCTACCATGATCTTCGCGCCGATCTACTACACGCCGGCGTCCGTCCTGCTCAAGAACGCCAAGGATATGGGCTACGACGTCAAGATGATGGGTTGCGACGGCATGGACGGCATCCTGGGCGTTGAGGGCTTCGACACCTCTCTTGCCGAAGGTCTGCTGCTCATGACCCCGTTCTCCGCCGACGACGAGAAGAACGCCGACTTCGTCAACGCTTACAAGGATAAGTACGGCGATACCCCCGACCAGTTTGCCGCCGACGCCTACGACGGCGTGCACGCGGTGGCCGAGGCCCTCAAGGAGGCCGGTCTTGGTGTCGACGCCGACCCGACCGAGGTCTCCGAGAAGCTGCCCAAGGCTATGCTCAAGATTACCGTTGACGGTCTGACCGGCAAGCTCACCTGGAACGATAAGGGGCAGGTCCAGAAGGAGCCCACGGCGTACGTCATCACCGACGGCAAGTACGTACAGGCATAATAGGCCGCCTTACATAGAGCGGTTTTAATCCCAAGCAGGGGAGGTTGTGGCCTTCCCTGCTTGCTTGGTATCTAGGGACGATGTAACGTCCCTGTTTCATACATCAACTGGAAACCTATTCGAAAGGGGGATGTGGAACATGACGGTCTTTATCCAATACCTGGTCAACGGCCTGTCCATGGGCAGCGTCTACGCCATCATCGCGTTGGGCTACACCATGGTCTACGGTATCGCCAAGATGCTGAACTTCGCTCACGGCGATGTCATCATGGTCGGTGCCTATGTCTCGTTCTGCGCCACGTCGTATCTCGGCCTCCCGGGCTGGGCATCTGTAGTTCTCTCTTGTGTGGTCTGCACGGTTCTCGGTGTCCTCATTGAGGGTCTGGCCTATAAGCCGCTACGCCAAGCAGGTCCGCTGGCCGTTCTGATCACGGCTATCGGCGTGTCTTACTTCCTGCAGAACGCCGCGCAGCTTCTGTGGGGCGCCACACCCAAGAACTTCACTTCGCTCGTCACCTTTCCGGTGCCGGAGTTCTTGGCCAAGTTTAACGTAAGCGCCGTCTCGCTCGTCACCATCGTCGCCTGCTTGGTTATCATGGCCGGCCTGATGTTCTTTACGGGTAAGACCAAGATGGGCAAGGCCATGCGAGCCGTGTCCGAGGACAAGGCCGCTGCTCAGCTCATGGGCATCAACGTCAACCGCACCATCTCGATGACGTTCGCCATCGGCTCCGCCCTCGCCGCCATCGCCGGCGTACTCCTGTGCTCCTACTCGCCGGTGTTGCAGCCCACCACGGGTGCCATGCCTGGTATCAAGGCTTTCGACGCTGCCGTCTTCGGCGGCATCGGCTCCATTCCCGGTGCCTTTGTTGGCGGTATTCTTATCGGCATCATCGAGGCGATGGCACAGGCTTACATTTCCACGAGCCTTGCCAACTCCATCGTCTTTGGTGTTCTGATCATCGTCCTGCTCGTCAAGCCTGCCGGCCTCTTGGGCAAGTACGTCCCCGAGAAGGTGTAGGTGAGCGTTATGAAGTTTCTTAAAGACAAGCAGACGCGTCACGACTTTGTTACGTACGCCATGTGCCTTGTGGCGTTCGCCATCGTGTTCTTTATGCAGTCTAACCACATGATTCCGCGCATGATTGCCGGTCAGCTGGTCCCCATTACGGCCTATATCGTCATGGCCATTTCCCTCAACCTCGTCGTCGGTATCGCGGGCGACTTGTCGCTGGGCCACGCGGGCTTTATGAGCGTCGGCGCCTATACGGGCATCGTCACCGCCGTCGCGCTGGAGAGCGCCGTTCCCTCCGATCCGGTGCGCCTTATCATCAGTATCGTGGTCGGCGCCATCGCTGCCGCCATTCTGGGCTTCTTGATTGGCATCCCGGTCCTTCGTCTGAGCGGCGATTACCTGGCTATCGTGACGCTGGCCTTTGGCGAGATCATCAAAGAGATCGTCACCTGCCTCATTGTGGGTGTCGACTCCCGCGGCCTGCACGTGATCTTTAACATCACGGGCAACTCTACGATCGACGACCTGCACCTGCTCGAGGACGGCACCGCCATCATCAAGGGCGCCCAGGGTGCCTCGGGCGTGTCGACGTACTCGACCTTCCTCGCCGGTGCCATCCTGGTTATGGTCGCGCTCGTGATTGTACTCAACCTGGTTCGCAGCCGTACCGGCCGTGCCATTATTGCCGTGCGCGATAACAAGATCGCTGCCGAGTCCGTGGGCATCTCCGTCACCCAGTACCGCATGATCGCCTTCGTGGTTTCCGCCGCCCTCGCCGGTGCTGCCGGAGCTTTGTTCGGCGGTAACTTCTCGCAGCTTTCCGCTACTAAGTTCGACTTCAACACGTCGATCCTCATTCTGGTGTTCGTGGTTCTGGGCGGCCTGGGCAACATGCGCGGTTCCGTTATCGCCGCGGCGCTGCTCACGGTGCTCCCCGAGTTGCTCCGTCAGTTCTCGGACTACCGCATGCTCATCTACGCCATCGTGTTGATCCTGGTCATGGTCTTTACTAACAACCCACAGCTCAAGGCATTCTTCGCACGCATTAAGGACCGCTTTGCTTCCAAGAAGGAGGTGGCAGCCGATGCCCAGTAAGTTTGAGTTCAACAAGGGCAAGATGGTCCCGTATCCTTCTGGCGCTATCGTTCCCGACCGCGACCTGGGTCAGCGCCCGGCGCTCGAGTGCATCCACTTGGGCATTGAGTTTGGCGGCCTTAAGGCAGTAGACGACTTTAGCCTGACCATCGGCAAGACCGAGATCGCCGGTCTCATCGGCCCCAACGGCGCTGGCAAGACCACGGTCTTCAACCTGCTCACCAAGGTGTACCAGCCCACGCACGGCACCATCCTGCTCGACGGTGAGGACACCTCGGGCAAGTCGGTCTACCAGGTCAACCGCATGGGTATTGCCCGTACGTTCCAGAACATTCGCCTGTTCAACACCATGACGGTGGAGGACAACGTTAAGGTCGGCCTGCACAACCAGGAGCGCTACTCCGGCTTTGAGGGCGTTCTGCGCCTGCCGACGTATTGGAAGCACGAGAAGGCCGCCCACGAGCGCGCCATGGAGCTGCTGTCCATTTTTGACATGGAGCACCTGGCAAATGAGCAGGCCGGATCGCTGCCTTACGGCGCCCAGCGTCGTCTGGAAATCGTCCGCGCGCTTGCCACCAACCCCAAGCTACTGCTGCTCGACGAGCCTGCCGCCGGAATGAACCCGTCCGAGACCGCAGAACTCATGGCGAACATCGTCAAGATTCGCGACACCTTCGGCATCGCCATCATGCTTATCGAGCATGATATGTCGCTCGTTATGAACATCTGCGAGGGCATCTGCGTGCTCAACTTTGGTAAGGTCATCGCCAAGGGTACGGCCGAGGAGATCCAGAACAACGACGCTGTTATCGAGGCATATCTGGGCAAGCAGGATAAGGGGGAGAACTAAATGGCAGAGCCGATGCTTTCCGTCTACAACATCAACGTCTGGTACGGCGCCATCCACGCCATTAAGGACATCTCCTTTAACGTCAACGAGGGTGAGATCGTGGCCCTGATTGGCGCCAACGGTGCCGGCAAGTCCACGACGCTCAAGACCGTCTCGGGCCTGCTGCGCTCTAAGACCGGCTCCATCAAGTTTATGGGCGAGGACATTACCCATACGCCCGCCGACAAGCTGGTTGGTAAGGGCCTGGCTCAGGTGCCCGAGGGTCGTCGTGCCTTTTTGCAGATGACGGTCGAGGAGAACCTGGAAATGGGTGCCTATACGCAGCCCAAGTCAACGGTGGCTCCGGGCCTCGAGCGCGTCTACGAGCAGTTCCCGCGCCTGAAGGAGCGTCGTCGCCAGGTCGCCGGTACCCTTTCGGGCGGCGAGCAGCAGATGCTCGTTATGGGCCGCGCCCTTATGAGTAACCCTAAGCTGCTCATGCTCGACGAACCCTCCATGGGTCTGGCGCCGATTCTGATCGAACAGATCTTCCAAATTGTCGAGGACCTGCACAAGGCCGGCACCACGGTGCTCCTGGTCGAGCAAAACGCACAGATGGCTCTTTCCATCGCCACACGCGGCTACGTGCTCGAGACCGGCAAGATCACCATGACCGGCACCGGCCAAGAACTGCTGCACGACGATAACGTGCGTAAAGCCTACCTGGGCGGCTAGATAGTTACGGCGTTTTGCCAAACGCCGTAACCAGCCGACGCTGCAAGCCCGCCAGAGCGGCAATCTGCCTTTCAACTTCGGCGGCATGACCAGAAGGTCAATGCTGCCTTGTTTCAAGGCACCTTGCTCGCTCTGGCGGGCTTTCGCTGTCGTTGCCAAAACATCGGCGTTGTGGCAGATGCCAACGACTACCCCCTTTATGTTGCGATGGAATAGGGACTAAATGGGAGCCTCAGAGGCCAAAACAGTCCCTATTCCACCGCAACTTCATGGGGGCGTGCGACAATGCCCATCGGAAAACGTTTGCCATCTGGGGGTCTATCTATGCTGTACGAGTTTTGTGCCGAGAACTTTGAGCGGGTGCCGGCGGCTATCGATGCCGGTGCAAAGCGCATCGAGCTGTGCGACAACCTTGCCGTCGGTGGCACTACGCCCTCGGCTGGTGTTATCAGCGCTACGGTCAGCTATGCTCACGAGCATGACGCACGAGCGATGTGCATGATTCGCCCGCGTGGCGGTGACTTTCACTACAACCAGGACGAGCTGCGCATGATGGAGATGGACTTGGGTCTTGCCGTGAGCGCCGGCGCCGATGGCTTGGTCTTTGGCTGCTGCAAGCCTTGTGCCGGCGGCTGGGCGCTCGACGAGCTTACGTTGGGCGCCCTCGTGATGGCCGCGGGCTGCGCGACCGAGGAGTGCAAGCGCGAGTCCCTTGACATCACCTTCCACATGGCGTTTGACCAGCTCTCGCCCGAGGCTCAGCTCGATGCCGTCGACACACTCGCCGACTGCGGCATCACGCGTATCCTGACGCATGGTGGTGCTGCCGGAACGCCGATCGAGGACAATCTGGAGCACCTATCGCGTCTTGTCGAGTATGCGGGCGACCGCCTGACCATCCT
Source organism: Collinsella sp. (assembly GCA_019424905.1). Taxonomy (GTDB): domain Bacteria; phylum Actinomycetota; class Coriobacteriia; order Coriobacteriales; family Coriobacteriaceae; genus Collinsella. The sequence continues at coordinate 8,177 of JAHYYP010000021.1, forward strand.
TCCCGGCGGCGGCATTTCCACGGCCAACCGCGATACCGTGGCGGCGGCATTGGGCGTCTCCGAGCTCCATGGCACCAAGATCGTGCCGCTGGAGGCGTAACCCGTGGCGCTGGTATTTGACGTTCAGCAGGCGAGCGGCAAGCCCGACGACAACCGGCGCCCTGGCACCGCGTGCCCCTTTTGCGATACCGAGGGACTCGCCAATATCATCCGGCGCGACGGCGACTGCATCTGGCTCGAGAATAAGTTCAAAACCCTGCGCGCCACCCGTCAAACCGTGCTGATCGAGTCAGCCGATCACGATGCCGACCTGGTGACCTATGAGCCAGATGAACTCCACCATGTGATGAGGTTTGCCCTGGATTGCTGGCAGCAGATGATCGATTCACGGCAGTATCGAAGCGTGCTCATGTACAAGAACAAGGGTCCTCTCTCGGGCGGTAGTCTCGTTCATCCGCACATGCAGATTGTGGGTTTGGAGCAGGAAGACGGCTATGCTTCGTTGACTTCCGCCAATTTCGAAGGCATCAATGTCTGGCAACAGGGGAGAATCGCGGCCAACATCTCAACCGAACCGATCATGGGGTTCTTTGAGGTCAACGTTTCAGCCCCGCAGGGAATCGCCGCCAGCGATGACACAAGAGACCAAGCCGAGGCAGATCTCTTCGCCGATGCGATCCAGGTGGCTCTGCGCTATATCCTGAACGAGCACCACGGTGGTCGCGCAGAGTCGTACAACTTGTTCTTCTATCACCTGGGCGGTCGGACCATTGCCAAGGCGCTGCCGCGTTGGGTGGTTTCGCCCTACTTTGTCGGCTATCGTTTGGCCCAGGTCAATGCCGAGACAACGCTCGATATCGATGCTGAGCGCTTGCGTGCGCATCTGGAAACGCTCGTATAGCAAGATTAACACCCGTGTAATGCGGACAGTCTAGCGCGCCATGGCGTCGCGGCCGGCCTCGACACGCTTGCGCTGGGCGGCGCGCTCCTCGCCGGTCAGACGCTCAAAGAGATGCCCGATAAACGAGGCGAGTATCTGCTGAAACAGCGTTCCGCACATGACGGGAAACACGACTTCGCCTGGAAAGTACTGTGTGGCGATGACGGCGCCCGAAGAGATGTTACGCATGCCGCAGGTAAAGCACATGGTAGTCGTCTCGCTATATGGCAGATGCAGCGCACGGGCGACCAGAAAACCGACGACAAAGCCGCTGATGGCGAAGGTCAAAATAAAGAGGGCGACTTCCAGACGCATCGCGTTCATGTGCAGGACGTACTCGCTCATGGCGGTGGAGTTGGAGGCGATAATGCCCATCATCATGAACTTGCAGGCGGGCGAGAGCGCGGGGGAGAGCTTCTCGTGTCCCCATCCACGTGTGAGCTCGTTGATCACGATGCCGAGCACGGCGGGGATGGCGATCATAAAGGCCATGTCCTGCATCATGCTCGGCACATCGATCGAGACGGTGGCACCCAGCAAGAGCTTCAGCGTGAGCGGAATCGTCACAGGCGAGATAACCGAGGACGTCAGGATGATGGTGAGCGCGAGCGGGCCGTTGCCGCCGAACATGCTAATCCACATAAAGGCAGTGACCGCCACGGGTACGCTGTACTCGAGCACGATGCCGCAGACAAGGTTGGGATTGGAGCCAAAGAACAGCGATCCCATGGCATAGGCTGCTATGGGAATAAGCACCGCCGAGACGAGCAGCGCCAAAATCAGGTGCAGGGGACGGCGGAACACCTCAGCGACCTGGTGGAAGGTGTTGCTGAGCGCACCTTGGAACGTCATAAAGGCGAAGAGGGCGGGAACGATGGGCTTGAGTACGCCGATCTGCTGGGGAAAGAGCACGCCGAGCGTTACGCAAATCGGAACGATGACCTGCATATGCCCCGCGAGGAACTTTCCCAGTCCAACCCATTGCTTCATATGCCCCGTGACTCCCTTTATCCGCGAACTCGTTTGAATGGATATGCTAGACGCTCGCATGCGTCCGTGCGTCAGAAACGCTCGATTATTTCGAGGCTATTACCGGCCTCGTTGGTTGATTTTCAATCTCAACGCAACAGCCTGAACGGGCCCCGCGTTTCCGCAG
>JAHYYP010000022.1 GCA_019424905.1 Collinsella sp.
TCAGCCAGGGCATCGACATTATTTTGGTTATCGGAATATACCGTCTTGGCCACGGGGCCCCTTTCATATGTACACATATACGTCTATATGGTACAACGCGCGCCCTTATCCACGCAAAACATCTGCGAGAACACTCGAGCGTCACCTGCCTTTGCATGAAAAAAGGACCGAGCCCGCGAAGTCGCGGACCCGGTCTTTCCGAGTCATATAGATGTGACGTTCAACTCGTCAGGTCGACTAAGCCTTGGCGGCCTCGGCGTCGGCAGGAGCCTCAGCGGCAGCGGCGCGGCCGTACTCGGCCTTGCCCATCTCGGACCACTCGGGCTCCTCGTCAGGCATGGAGCCAGCCTCCTTGCCGAAGAACTCCTTGAGGCAGTTGACGGCGACAATGAGGCCCAGGACCATCAGCAGGACGGCGAAGACGAGCTGCAGGCCCTTGGTGGCGGCGACGGAGACGGCGGCCGTGGTGGCGGTAGCCGGGATGGTGCCGAAGAAGCCGTAAGCCTGGACAGCGGCCATGCAGCCCATTGCGCTCTGGACCAGCGAGGTGAAGGTGCAGCAGAGCAGGAAGACGACGGGCACGTAGAGCATCCAACCCCTGCGGCCGGTGCACTTGCAGAACACGGCGAGGGTGATCATGGTCATGCCGCCGAGCAGCTGGTTGGAAGCACCAAAGAGCGGCCAGATGTTGGCATAGCCACCAAAAGCGAGGGCGAGACCGGGAAGCAGGGTAACGACCGTGGCGAACCAGGGGTTGCCGAGTACCTTCATGTAGCCGGCCTTGGACTCGATGGCCAGGGCGTCGTTGGTCTGGGCAAAGAACTCGGAGAACGAGGTGCGAGCGATGCGGGCGACGGCGTCGAGCGAGGTCAGAGCCAGAGCGGAGACGTTCATGGTCATAAAGACGGTAGCGAGCGTGCCGTCAACACCGAAGGCCTGCATACCGCGGGAGATGCCAGCGGCGAAGATCTGGAACGGGGTGGAAGCGACACCGGCGTTGAGGGCGCCGGTACCGGCGGTGTTCATGTCGGAGAACATGATGCCGGCGACGATGATGGCAAGGATGCCGACGAAGGACTCGACGATCATGGCGCCGTAACCGACCTTGACGGCGTCCTGCTCCTTCTCGACCTGCTTAGAAGAGGTGCCGGAAGAAACGAGGCTGTGGAAACCGGAGAGAGCACCGCAAGCGACGGAGACGAACAGGACCGGGAACATCATGCCGGAGGCAGTGGAGAAGCCGGTAAAGACCGGAGCGGTGATAGTGGCCTGACCGTTGACGCCCAGGACGACGATGCCGAGGACAGCGCAGACGATCATGACGATCATCATGATGGAAGTGAGGTAGTCACGCGGGGTCTTGAGCATCTGGATGGGCATAGCGCCAGCGAAGACCAGGTAGACCATGACGACGGCGAACCACTGGAACTTATCCAGGTAGACCGGAAACTGCATACCGACGGCGAACATGAGAACCATGAGGACCACGCCGGTGACGAACTCGGCAGCGCCGGTGAGGTTGAACTTCTTCTGGGCCCAACCAAAGGCGATAGCGACGAAGGTGAACAGGATGGAGATGGTACCAGCGCAGCCGGCGGCATAGGACTTGGTGAAGTCGATGGCACCGGTAGCAGCACCAGAAGCGTCAACGGCCGGGGTGAACATAAACGTCTTGCAGACCATGTCGGTAAAGGCGGCGATGACGATGATGCAGAACAGCCAGCAGAACAGCAGGAACAGGCGACGGCCGGTCTTGCCGATATACTTCTCGATGAGCTGAGCGAGTGACTTGCCGTTGTTCTTCATCGAAGCGTACAGGGCACCAAAGTCGTGGACGGCGCCAAAGAAGATGCCGCCGACGAGGACCCAGAGCACGACGGGCAGCCAGCCAAAGGCCATGGCGACGATCGTACCCGTGACAGGGCCAGCACCGCAGATCGAGCTGAACTGGTGCGAAAACGCGGTGAAGGCGGAGACGGGCGAGAAGCTGTTGCCGTCCTTCATGCGCTTGGCCGGCGTGAGGGCCTCTTTGTCAACGCCCCACTTGTTGGCCAGCCAGCGGCCGTAGCCCAGATAGCCGCAGGCGAGCACCGCCGCGGCCACAACCATGAGCAAAACTCCGTTCATTACATTTCCTCCTCTAAAAAGAACTTCCTAGACATAAAAAATGAGGGCCGTCGGTTGCGCTCGACGGCCCTCATCTTCATCAGCCGCCCGTTATCGTACGGGCTAGCTGTATGTGCTAACCCGCATCAGATAATTACTACGCTGATAATGTTTAGCTGATGCGTGAACATGTCTAAGAAATCCTCTTCAATCATGATGTGAACGATCCGTGCGTGTTCACATCCCCCAGTGGTTGAAAAGGAGTATGAAACTTTAGTTACCTAAAGTCAACGCAAATATGTAATGAATTTTCAGCTTTTTTTGAAATTCTCGGTATAAAACGTCACTGACCTCGGACTTTACCCCACGACAGTTTTTGCATGAGAGATGCCCCTGAGAGCCGCGGGAGCCGGGCGGAGGGGCCGGATATAAGGTTTATCGCGAGTTCCGCACGCAAAGAAGGCCACTTAATGTGGCCTTCGTCTTGCGCAGGACTGTAGAGCAGGAAACCTTATATCCGGCCCCTCCGTCCGGGGACCGCGCCGTACCAGCTACAGCGTCATGTTTGGATCGGCGTCGACGTCGAACGGCGAGATTTCACCTCGGTCGAATTTACGGCGAGCGACCTCCGCAATCATGGCTGCGTTATCGGTACAGGCAGACAAGGGCGGCACCGTTACGCGAATCCCCTGACGCCCAAGCTTCTTGATCATCATCTCGCGCAGATGCGGGTTGGCCGAGACGCCGCCACCGATGCAGTATTCCTTGCATCCGGTAGCGTGCAATGCGTTTTTGGCCTTCTTGTACTGCACGTCAAAGACAGCTGCCTCAAACGAAGCTGCCAGATCGGGCAGGTGAATCGTGCGCCCGGCCTTGGTCTCCTGTTCAATGTAGAGCGTCACAGCGGTTTTAAGGCCCGAAAGCGAGAAGCGATAGTCTCCTCTGCTGTTAAGCGCACGGGGGAAATCGATCGCCTTGGGGTTGCCCGTCTCGGCCAGCTTGGAAATGATGGGGCCACCGGGATAGCCCAGACCCAATGCCTTGGCTACCTTGTCGAAGGCCTCGCCCACAGCGTCGTCGAGCGTCTCACCGAGCACCTCGTAGTCGCCCCACGCCTTCACGTGCACGAGCATGGTGTGCCCACCCGAGACAAGCGTGAAGATAAACGGCGGTTTGAGGTCGGGTTGCGCCAGCAGGTTGGCAAACAGGTGCCCCTCCAGATGGTTGACGCACACGAGCGGCTTGCCGGCAGCGTAGGCAAAGCCCTTGGCGAAGGCGACGCCAACCACGAGCGCGCCCACCAGGCCCGGACCCTGTGTCACGCCCACGGCGGCAAGCTCGCTGGGGGCAATGGCTCCATCCTCAAGACCAAGCGATGCTGCGGCATCCTCAAGCGCCGCATCCACGACACTCACAATCACCTCGACGTGTTTGCGCGAGGCGATCTCGGGCACCACGCCGCCAAAGCGGGCGTGAAAATCAATCTGCGTCGACACCTGGTTGGCCAGCATATTGCCATCCGCATCGATAATCGCCACGGCCGTCTCGTCGCAGGAGCTCTCGATAGCGAGCACTAGGCGGCGGCGCTCAATTTCGGCACGCTCCCCCTCGGAGCGCCCAGGCGCAGGCAGCGGCCACACGCGCTGCTCTGCCGCCGTCGGCTCGGGCGAAGCATTGTCGACCGGAAGTACCAGGGGCAGCGGGGCCGTCATGACGATGGCGTCCTTGCCGGCACCATAGTAGCCGCGGCGACGGCCAGCCTCGGTAAAGCCCAGAGCGTTATAGAGCGCAATCGCTCCCTCGTTGCCGTCCTCGACCTCGAGCGAAGCCGTGGTGCAGCCGAGCATCTGGGCATCATAGCTCACATGCGACAGCAGCTTGCGGGCAATGCCCTCACGGCGATGTGCCGGGTCGACGGCGACATCCAGAATCTGCACATCACCGTCCACGACCATACCGCCGGCAAGGCCCAGTAGCTTGCCGTCGTCGTGTGCCACCCACCAACTACGCGGCGCAGCAACGTCCTCGCCCAGTTCGGACAGGAACATGCCCGGCGTCCACGCCTCGTGTCCGGCACCTTCAAAGCAGGCAGCCTCCAGCGCGCTCGCGCCCTCGGCATCCGCCGCGCCCATGGGACGGAACTGCAGATGACGACCGGCGAGCTCATCGGCAACGCCCGTAATTTCGCTCTGCGCACTCTCGGCAAGACCAAGACGCTTGCGCTCGTTTTCCTCGGCATCCGAAAGGCGCGTGTAAATCGGCAGGACGCGAGCCGGATCGCCGTCACCCGCAGCGTGCGCGAGCAGCAAGCCCTCGCCCGAAGGCCACCACAGGTCGCGCTCCACGCAGCGGGCGGTCTCGTCCTCACCCAGCAGCTTGCCATAGCGCACGAGACCGTCACCGGTCAGCTGAACCTGGTCCCAGTCCGCTGCTTGGCGCCACTCATCGAGCGCCACGGCGGCCTTGACCACGTGTTCGCGCTCAAATTGACGCTCGGGGCCCTCATCGACCAGCATATACAGCGCCGGATATACCTCACCGCGCATAGCATCGGCCAAGATACCAAGCTTGCCGCGCACGCCAGCCTTCCACGCCGTCCAAGCGCAAGAGTCGAGCGTCGACACGCCCAGCAGCGGAACATTGGCACCACGCGCGAGGCCCTTGGCAGTGGAGATGCCGATGCGCACACCCGTAAAGGACCCCGGGCCGCGGCCGACCACATAGCAACCAACATCGCTGCGATCCAGACCGGCTTGAGCCAGCACGCCATCAACGGTATTCACGAGCTCAACGTTGGCGTGACGGCGACACATGTGGTCGCCACTCACGAGCTTCGTCTCGCCCGTCTGCCCATCAATCCAGCTTGCCGCGCAGGCAAGCATGTCGGTCGAGGTATCGAGCGCCACCACCAGCGCGTTGTCGTTATGCAAGCTCATCTTGTACAGCCTTATCAATCAAATGGGAAAGCTCCATTGCACGGTCACCGTGCGCCTCAAGCGTTATCGTTCGCACATCGCTGTCGCCCTCATCACGCTTGAGCGTCACCGAAAGATACTCATCCGTCAGCTCGTCCTGGAATTGTTCGCCCCATTCCAGCAGGCAAGCACCCTCATAGCCCAGCACATCGAAAATGCCCGTATCCTCGAGCTCGTAGGCATGCTCCAGGCGGTATAGATCAAAGTGAAACAGCGGAATACGACCTTGATCGTGAACGGCCATGAGCGCAAACGTAGGGCTCGTAACCATATGCCCATCGCCCAGCCCGCGCGAGACGCCCTTGGTAAAGTGAGTTTTGCCCACTCCCAGGCCACCGGTCAGGATGAGCACATCGCCGTCCTCAAGGCACGGTGCAATTAGCTCGCCAAAGTACTCCGTATCGGCAGCGCAAGTCGTTTTGTAAGTACCTACCCCCAGGCGCTCCAGGGACATATATGCTCCTTATTATTCCGAGGCGTCCTCTGGTGCGGGATGTCGCTCCAGATAATCGCCCAGCATCTTAAAGTCTTCCTCCAGCAGCTCCTGCCACGCCGGATTGCGTAGCGCTGCTGCCGGATGAAAAGTGGGCATTACTACAAAATGCCCCATCTGGTGGAACCTGCCGCGCAGCTTAGTAATGCCAATCTCGGTCTTAAGCACAAAGTGCGTCGCGGGGTTGCCGAGCGTCACGATAATATCAGGCCAGATGCTTCGAATCTGCTCACGCAAAAACGGCGAGCAAGCCAGCACTTCCTCGGGACGCGGATTGCGGTTTCCCGGCGGGCGGCACTTAAGCACGTTGGCAATGTAGACGTCTTCGCGTTTGAGCCCCGCCAGCGACAAAATGCCGTTGAGGTCCTCGCCTGCCGCCCCCACAAAGGGCTCGCCCTGCAAATCCTCATTGCGGCCCGGCGCCTCACCAATAAACATCACGCGAGCGCGGGGGTTTCCCACGCCAAACACGATATTGTGACGCGACTGGTAGAGCTGGCAGAGGTGACAATCGCCCAGAACGGCCTCAATTTCCTCGAGTGCGACCTCACGTGGTGCCTGATGGGTATGGCCGGGGATGTGCATGACGCCCATAGCGGCTCCTACACGTAGACCTTGTCGAGACGCATGCCAAAGCCGCAGGCGACCTCGTAGTTAATCGTTCCGCGCAGTCGGGCCATCTCGTCCATAGTGATCTCGGCATCGCCATCGCGGCCGACAATGATCATCTCGTCACCATACTCGGCCTCGGGAATCTCGTGTGCCGGGTTGGACTGAATGGCAACCATAAACTGGTCCATGCAGATATTGCCAACCTGATGCACGCGCTCGCCGCGATACAGCACATCCATACGATTGGAAAGCGTACGCGATAGGCCATCGGCATAACCGATCGGCAGCGTGCAGATCTGAACGCGCGTACGCGGTACGCGGTAGGTAAAACCGTAGCCCACGCCCTCACCCATCGCAGGGTGTGCCACGCGCGTCACACGCGCATGGACGCTCATAACGGGATCAAGCTGCATCACGCGGCCACTCAGCTCGCACGGCTGCATGCCATACAAGCCAACGCCGGCGCGGATCATATCAAAATGCATCGAGGGGTCGAGCATCGAGGACGGCGTGTTGGCGCAGTGCACGATACCGCACTCAAAACCCGCATCCTTAATGGCCTGAACGGCCTCGGTAAAGCGCTGACACTGCAGCTTGTAGTCCCAGCCCGAAGGTTCATCGGCCGTGGCGAAGTGCGTAAATACGCCGTCGCACTGAATACCGCGATGGAAATTTATACCGCGGACAAAGTCGAGCACCTGCGTGTAGTGAACGCCGATACGATTCATGCCCGTCTCGATGGCGAGATGATACTTGCCCACTTTGCCCGCCGCGACGGCACATTCGCCATACGCAAGAGCAAAGTCAGACGTATAGACCGAGGGCATGATATCAAACTCGAGCAACGTCGGAATGGCCTCGATAGGCGGCTCGCTTAGGATGAGGATGGGTTTCGTAATCCCGCCCTGTCGGAGCTCAACGCCCTCGTTAACCGTCGCCACGGCAAACATGTCGGCACCGGCCGAATACATGATCTTGGCGCACTCAACAGCTCCATGACCATAAGCATCGGCTTTGACCACGCAGCACAGGCGCTGACGTGGATTCAGCAAGTTCTTATAGGCCCTCGTGTTGCGACGGAGCGCCCCGCGGTCGATCTCGACCCAGGACCAGCGCGTCAAATCGGCTTTATTCATGATTAGTCATCCGACCCTTCGTCCATGATTCCCAGATCTTCGAGCGCATCCTTTGCCGCCAGTTCCATGGCAGGACCGATCAAGTCGATAAGATCGGTCGCGATGACGCTCTTCTCACCATACTCCGTCGCCGCGGCAAAACCGGCGTAGCTGTGAAGTGCGACGGCGTACGAATACAGCAACTCCCAACGATCCATCTCGTCGCGCATGGTGGCAAGCGTGCCGGCCAAAATACCCGCGAGAACATCACCCGAACCGGCAGTTGCCAGAGAAGCCGGACCCGAGAGCGGCAGCAGCACACGCTCAACGCCACAGATAGCCGTCGTCGGCCCCTTGGCAATGACCACCAGATTGTCGGAGCCTGCAGCCCAGACAACCTTCTGCGCGGCCGCAATCGCGGTACCAAGGTCGTTCACCTCGTCACCGGCAACCAGACGCGAAAGCTCACGATAGTGCGGCGTCATAACCAACGGCTGCTCGCGACGATACATCTCGGGATTACTATCAATACCGTCAATGGCAATCTTAGCAAGGCAGTTGAGTGCATCGGCGTCCAAAATAAGCGGTACATCAAGCTCGAGCAAGCCCGAAACCACCTGCATAGCGCCGGCAGATGTCGTCATGCCGGGACCGCACAGTACACAGCTGTACTTCTTTGCAATCTCGCACACAGTCATGCGCGCAGCGGCGCCAAAGGAGCCGCGGGAATCAGACGGAATAGCAAAGACGGGAATCGAAGGAAGTGCCATGCGAATAAGATTGGCGCAGGCGTCAGGAGCCGCGACTGCCACGTAACCAGCACCCGCGCGAGCTGCAGATTTGGCCGCCATAATGGCAGCACCAGGATATTGCGCAGATCCGGCGACAATAAGCACAGAGCCACGGGAATACTTATCGATATTCGTAGGTAATGGAGCAAAGTAATCAACTAAGTCACCGGGCTCGACAATCTCGGCGGCGTGGTCGACATCATCGATGACCTCGTCAAGACGGTCGTAAAGATTGCCGCAGATCAAATCGCCAGCATACTCAGGGCCATCAGCGCTATACAGACCAATCTTGGGCGCAATCATCGTCACCGTATGCTCGGCACGAATGCAGTCGTCATCAACAACGCCCGTCTCGGCATTCAGGCCCGAGGGGACATCAATGGATACGACACAATCGGCGCATTCATTGACCGTAGGAATCCAGATGGAGAACGGCGCACGCAGATTCCCGTGGAAACCGGTACCAAAAATGGCATCGACAACAACATCGGCCTTATCGATCAAAACCTCGAGTTCGTCACGCGAGGGGCCGACGCAAACGTGCACATCGCGGCCGGCAGTACGACGAGCAACATGACGTGCCAGAGCAGCAGGAATCTCATCCGGCTCAACAGGAGAAACGATATCCACGTCCACACCCTTATGGCTCAGGATATCGGCGGCAACCCAACCGTCGCCGCCATTATTACCAAAACCGACCAGAACGAGAACCCGATCGGGATTGAGCTTCAAGACCTCGTTGGCGGCAAACTCACCCGCCAGCTCCATAAGCTCGGCCTTCGAAGTCCCTTCGCGTTCGATGATATCCTCGAGACGAACGACTTCTTCGGTACTCAAAACCGGTTTCATCTATGCTCCTAGCGTATCTTGCGAAGCATCGCCCAGGTGCTCCGTCAATGCTGAATTCTGCAGCTGCTCAAGCTCATCTAAAACAGAGCGAGCCTCTTTAAATGTCTGCGCAACGCGTTCCTTGGTGCTCACCTTTTCTTCCTTAGGCTTAGGTCGAGCATCTTCGGTAATCGCGATGGCATTCGCAACGGCTAAGTCTCCTGTAAGCGTAATGGAAAGAGCGACCTCAATAACACCCAGCTCTTGAGCGATCTCGAGTGCACGGCCCGAAAGCAGCGCCTTCGGTTTGCCGAGTTTATCACGCGTTACCGAAACATCCTTGCGACCCACGCCTTGACTAAAACCCGTGCCAAGAGCTTTAAGCACCGCCTCGCGCGAAGCAAAGCGGCTCGCATAGTGAGCAGCGGGACGCGATGATGCATCACAATACGCACGCTCTTCTTCGGTAAACACACGCCGAGCAAACGACGGCGTCTTTTCAAGAATTGATTTCATACGGGAAATCTCGACGATATCAACGCCGATACCAGCTTCAGCCATGTTCACCTCCATATCGCACAGACTAAGTTATTGTAGCCCGTTCACAGAAGATGCGACAAACGAGGGTTATAAAACACAGCTACTATGTGAGACAAAAGCCCGCAAACGCGAAAAAGGGGGAGGCCGCGAGGCCTCCCCCTTCTCAGTTC